>CALVYT010000028.1 GCA_944372345.1 uncultured Clostridia bacterium | reverse complement strand
CATTTGCGCGCAAACAGGAGAAAAATCGCGTAAAATTTCCGAAAAGGTGTTGCAATATGCCGTTTTGTGTGGTATAATTACGCGTGTAATTTAACTTACCGGCGTTTTCGGAGAGGCGGAGTCATAACCTTTCCTGCCGGGGGGGGGGCAGTGCATCGTGCTGTTGAACGTGGCGATCGTCGAGGACGAACAGTCCGCAATGGAGGTGCTGAAAGGGTGTCTTGATCGCTGGTGTGCGGGCAAGGGAATGGAGTGCCGTATAAAATGGTGGGAGAATCCCATCGATTTTTTGGAGCGATACGTCGCCGAGTTCGACCTCGTGTTACTTGACATCGAACTTCCCGATATGAACGGAATGGAAGTCGCGAGGAAGCTGCGGGAGTCGGACGGCAAAGTCGCTCTGATCTTCGTGACCAATATGGCGCAGTACGCCATCAAGGGGTACGAAGTGGAGGCGGACGATTTCGTCGTCAAGCCCGTGGGGTACTACGACTTTTCGATGAAGCTCGACCGCGTCCTGAAAAAGCTGAACGGCAAGGACGAGGACCGCATAGTCGTGAACAACGACGGCGTGCTCAAATACATAGCGGTGCGCGACATACGGTATGTCGAGGTCATCAAGCACAAGGTAGCTTACCACACCGTCGAGGGCGTATACGAAGCGCGCGGCACGCTGAAAAAAGCGGAAGCGCAGCTGCCCGAGGGGACTTTCGCCAAGTGCAATAACTACTGCCTTGTCAATTTCAGGTACGTTTCTTCCGTCAAGGGATACAATGTGACGCTGTCGCGCGGGCGGGGCGAGCGCGAATGCGACGAACTGCCGATAAGCCACCCGAGAAAAAAGGATTTCGTCAAAGCGCTCGGGCGTTATCTCGGAGAGAACGCCTGATGACGCAGCTGGAATTTTATAAATCGTTTCAGTTCGTAGCCGAACTGCTGCTTGCCGAACTGCTGTTCGTATGCCGTTTCCGCAGGCGCAAGCTGTTCCCGCTGCGGCTGGGCGCGTCGATAGCCGCCTGCTTTTTGCTCGGGTGGCTTTTTCCCGTTGTCAGCGAAAGCGCGTTCTATCTGTCGTTTATGTTCTTCACGATATTCGCGTTCACCGTGCTGTGCGTGAAATTTACGTTCGGGCAGAGCTGGCTGACGGGGGTGTTCTGCTGCGTGGCGGGGTATACGACGCAGCACTTTTCTTATGAACTTTATAATATGACGCTCGGCGTTATGGACAGCATAACGCCCGGCTCGCTCGGCGCGGGAATGGGGCAGTACGGCACGGGCGAGATATTGCTTTTCAGCAATCCGTTCCTGATAGCGGTGTATCTCTGCATATACGTCGCGTGCTATATGCTGTCGTACTTTGCGTTCGGGACGAAGTTGAAACCCAAAGAGGACGTGCGGCTGAAAACGACGTTCATATTCGCGTTCGCCGTGTTTATCCTTATAATAGATATAGTGCTCAACGCCGTCGTAGTGTATTACCTCGAAAATACGGGTCTGTTGTATTCGCTGATAGTAGGCTTATATAACGTGCTGTGCTGCATAACGTCGCTGTATCTGCAATTCCAGGTCGCTTTGAAATCCAAAATAGAGGACACTCTCGACACCGTCCAGCGAATGTGGCACGAGGTGCGGGAGCAGTATGCGATCAGCAAGGAGAACATCGCGCTGATCAATATGAAATGCCACGACTTAAAGCACCAGATCCACTCGCTCGGCGGCAGCGAACGCGTCAGCCCCGCAACGCTCGCGGAACTGGAACGCTGCATTTCCATTTACGACAGCGTCGTCAAAACGGGTAACGACGCTCTCGACGTCATACTGACGGAAAAGAGTCTGCTGTGCAACAAGAACGGCGTCAAACTCAGTTGTATAGTGGACGGTGATAAGCTGTCGTTTATGAAGGAGGAGGATATCTATTCGCTGTTCGGCAACATAGTCGACAACGCGATAGAAGCGGTGCTCAAAGTCCCGCAGGACAAGCGCACGATCAGCCTGCACGTCAAAACCGTGGACGGTATGCTTCTCGTGCGCGAGAGCAATTACTATGCCGACGACATACTCTTCGAGGACGGCATACCGCTGACGACGAAAGAGGACAAACGCTATCACGGCTACGGCATACGGAGCATAAAGTATATCTGCGACAGGTACGACGGCGAACTGAACATCTCCGCGGAGGGCAGCGTGTTCACCATCAGCCTCGTGTTCTGCCTCGACGACATAGCGGCGGGCGAGTGAGAGGAGCGGGCGCGGCGGGGTTTGCTCCCGGCAAATGATTTATAAATAAATCGAATATTCCCTCGCGCGGACGGGTTTCGCTCGCGCGCCGGCGAATCGGCTTTTTTCGCTTGCGGGTATGCCTCGTTTCCCGCTGAAAAGATTAAAATCACCCCATCGGGCGCTCCGGAAAGGACCGCCCTTTTCAATTTGTGCCGCGTGAGTATAAATTTACACCGCTTCTATGGAAATCCGTTTTTCGCTGTGCTATAAAATACATAAACACGGAGGGGGCGAGTTATGCCCGCTTTTCCGCAGGCTCACGGGAGGGCGTCCGAATACGAAAAAGGAGGATAAAAACCGGAAGGGGAGCGCGCTGAACGCGCGCGGACAATGGCGCGTATGCAACGGAGCCGTGCAGGCGTCGGATGATGATAATTTTGAAAAAATATCAGGAGGAACAATGAGATCCAAAACAAAGATTTTTGCGCTTATCATCGGCGTCATCGCGGCAGTGATCGCGATGTGCTTTGTGACGGCGTGCGGGGAAGAACCGGTAGAACCGCCCGCTCCCGTCTACAAAGTAACGTCGGTAAGGCTGCAATACAACGACGAAAACATCACGGGCGGAACGCTGAGCGTGGATGTGACTCAAAATACCGTACAGCTTTCCGCGTCCGTAATTAAAGACGAGCAGGCTGACGGTACGGTGACGTACGCGAGCAGCGAGGCATCCGTAGCGACGATAAACGGCAGCGGACTTGTCACTCTGCTTTCCGCGGGCGAAACGGTCATAACGGCGGAAGCCGGCGAAAAGAGCGACAGCATAGTTCTTGTCGTCGGCGACGATATGGGCGGCGCGCCCGACGAATACACAATAACGGTCGTCGGCGGAACGTCCGACGTGTCGGCTGCGGCGGCGGGGGAATACGTCACTCTTTCCGCGACTATCCCCGAACATATGGACTTCATCGCGTGGCAGTTCGACCAGCAGAACATCTGGACGAACGGCAACGTGTTCCGTATGCCCGAGTCAGACATAACCGTCACCGCGGATTACGACGATATGCTCTATACGCTCAACGTAGTGGGCGCGAAAGTGACGCAGGCAGGCGAGACCGCCGATCCCGAGGGCGAGATCACGGGCAATACCGAGGGCGGCAGCCTTGCGGAATACAACATTACGACGTATAAGTTCGCTTACGATACGCCCGTATCGCTCGAAGCGATAGCGGAGCCTTCCGACAAGATGTTCGTAGGCTGGGATTACGGTACCGTCAATAACCGCCTCGGCGGTCCCGAGAGTATGGAGTACGGTCCGTTTGATATGCCCGATTCGACGACCACCGTCTGGGCTGTGTTCTCGCCTCTGACCACAAGAGTGTTTAACGGAGGCGCGCCTTGGAACGGACAGGCTATATACGACGGCGCGGGTGAACCGGAACTCGAAGGACTTTCCGGTTTCCGTTTCAGTATACCCGCGAACAGCAGTGCGACTCAGGCGGGCGATTATTCGCAGGAAAACCTGACCGGTTCTGCGATAAATACGACGCAGAACGGCACCGTTATGGCGAAAGCGATACTTCGCAACTCGCACCCGACGCTTTCAGTTACCGTCGAACTGTATTTGACCTATTACGATAACCTTCAGACCAGCGGCAACATAACCGTCGGTCCCGGTGAAACGGTGACGCACTACTTTACCGTCGGTATAGGCGTATATAACCCTTGGTGGGGCATAGTGCTGCGCGAAGACGTCGGAGGAAATTCGGGCAGCGTGACGCTCGACCTCGTGCTCGGCACCGCGCCGATGTATCCGAGCGGAGACAGACTGCTTGCCGTTTCGGGCAGTGCGCAGTACGTTAATTTCGAGAGAGCCTTAGACGGAAGTGGCAATCCGACTGTCAATCCTGCGGATTACGGGCAGGGCTGGCCGAGAGACAAGGTGGTCAACAACGACGTCGGTCTGATGTCGTTCGCGATCTACGACGGCAACTTCGGTGGTAACGGCGGCAGCATTCCCGGATATTTCGCGGCTAAGATCACGAACATGCCGGCATACGACCCCGAGAATCCTACGACGACCGTTTATGTCAGATTCATTTACAATACGAACAACGAAGATCCTTTCGGAACGTACGATTTCGCCGTTTCCGATGATAAATTCTTCATTGATCTCGATAATGAGATATCGGCGCTCGACAGCCATCACATAGAGGTGACGGAACGCGGACAGACCGAAGTATTCAAGTTGGAGATACCGCGTTCGGCGGACGATAACGGCGAGTATTATTTCGGCATAATCAAGATGAAGATGGACAACGGCGACAATCTGAAAGGTCATAATTTCAGCGTGCAGTTGACGTACAACAACGTCATGGGTTACACGGAGGAGGCGTAATATGAAAACGACTAAAAAGAAAAAAAGCGTATTTCTTATCGCCCTCGTGACGTTCGCGCTCGCGGCGGCGGTTGCGGTCGGCACGACCGTTATCCCGGCGCGCGCCGCGCTCGACACTCCGACGGAACCCGTCTGGGGCAACTACTATTCGTCCGACTACGATGATGTGGACGGTGTGCTCGAAGCGGGACGGGCGCTCAACGAGGAGATATACGGCGAGGGCATAGTAATGCTCAAAAACGAGGATAATGCTCTGCCGCTCGGCGAAGGAGCGCAGATCAGCGTGTTCGGTAAAAACTCGAACAGCGTGCTTACAGGCGGTTCAGGCTCAGGCGCGGGCGGCGGCGGATCGGTCGTCACATTGCAGACAGCGCTCCGGAACGCAGGATTTTCCATAAACCCTACACTCGTGGGATTCTACGGTAATAACAGTCTGTCCGGTTCCGGCAGGGGAGTCGCGCCGTCCAACGGTACCGTTACTCCCGGCTACAATACGGGCGAAACTCCGATAAGCAGCTATACCGACGACGTGGAAGCGTCCTATGCTGATTATAACGATGCGGCGCTTGTCGTCATAACCCGCATCGGCGGCGAGGGCTTCGATCTTCCCCGCACGATGCGCTGGAACGGCAGCACCTACGCCCAGTGGGGCGCGGACGCAACGCAGACCGTTCCCGGCGCGCGCAGCGGCGACGACCACTACCTGCAACTCGATCAGAACGAATCCGACCTCATCAAATACTGCGGCGAGCATTTCGACAAAGTCGTCGTGCTGCTCAATACCGGTTCGCAGTTTGAAACGGGATTCCTCGACGACCCCGGGCATTACGGTTACCACGAGAACACCAAGGCGGCGTTTTGGATCGGTTACCCCGGCGGTAACGGTCTGAACGCGCTCGCAAAAGTTCTCAAAGGCGAGATAAACCCCTCCGGCAAGACCGTAGACACCTGGGCGCGCGACTTCAAGGCGGATCCCGTCTGGATGAACTTCGCGAACAATATGGTGGAGATCGATTCCTCGCATAAAGGCAACCAGTATTCGAACCTGCCGGGCTCGGGCGGTAACGGCGGCGGCGGATACCGCAATAACTATGTCCTTTACAAAGAGGGCATATATATGGGATACCGCTACTACGAGACCCGCGGCTACGATGAAGGCGCTGCTGCGTACACGGCGCACGAAACGCTGCTCGGTCAGACGAGCACGGAGAGCTGGGACAACTGGTACGACGCGCACGTCGTCTATCCGATAGGTCACGGCTTGTCGTATACGGAGTTTAGGCAGGAGATAACCTCCGCGTCCCCGACGGACGGCGCGGCGCTGACCGAGGACGGCGAGATTTCGCTGACCGTCCGCGTCACGAACACCGGCGAAGTCGCGGGCAAGGACGTGGTTCAGGTCTATTATACCGCTCCGTACACCGACGGCGGGATAGAGAAAGCGCACGTCGTGCTTGCGGCGTTTGACAAGACGGACGTAATTCAGCCGGGCGAATATCAGGACGTGACCGTCACGTTCGATGTCCGCGATATGGCGTCGTATGACTGGAACGACAAGAACGGCAACGGCTTCGAGGGCTATGAACTCGACGCGGGCGACTACACCGTCCGTCTGATGAAGAATGCGCACGAGGAGTACGACGCCGTTTCCTATGAGATCGCGGGCGACGGATTCACTTACGAAACGTCCGAAACGACGGACTATACGATCGAGAACCGTTTCGATCAGGTGAGCGACTATATCGACGACTATATGACGCGCGCGGACTGGGAGGGCACGTTCCCGACCACCGAACTGCGCAGAGAGGCGGAGCAGTGGGTCATAGACGGACTTAACGATCAGTACTCCAATAACGGTTCGGTGCTCGATTCGGCGGACAAGCCGTGGTATACGGATGTAAGGCCGACCACGGGCGAGGAGAACGGACTTACGCTCGTCGACCTTATGGGCGTCGATTACGATGACGAGAAGTGGGATCTGTTCCTCGATCAGCTTACGGTAGACCAGCTTAAAAATCTCGTGCTCCAGGGCGGTTATGCTTCCGGTCAGAACTATGCGGATCTCGGTATCAAGCGGCTGACGAATGCCGACGGTCCTGCGGGCTGGTCGGTCGGCGCGCCTTCGGGAACGTATGTGTTCTGGTGCAACGACGTCGTGCTCGCATCGACGTGGAATACCGATCTTGCTTACGAAAAGGGCGTGATAACCGGCAACGAAGCGCTGTGGGCGAAGATAGTAGGCTGGTATGCGCCTGCGGTCAATATCCACCGCTCGCCGTTCTCCGGACGTAACTTCGAGTATTACAGCGAAGACGGATACCTCACAGGTATGATGAGCGCGTATGTCATCCGCGGCGCGCAGAGCAAGGGACTGTACTGCTACGTCAAGCACTTCGGCGTCAACGATCAGGAATCCAACCGCTGCGGTCTGCTGACGTGGCTGAACGAACAGTCTATGCGCGAGATCTACATCAAGGGTTTCGAGCTCTGCGTCAAGGTAGGCGAAACGCGCGCGATGATGAGCTCGCTCAACCGCATAGGTTACGAGTGGGCGGGCGGCTGCTATAATCTGCTGACGGAGATCCTCCGCAACGAGTGGGGATTCAACGGCAACGTCGTCACCGACTCTTACTCCGGTGCGTGGGGTCCCGCCGACTGGATGATCCGCGGCGGCGGTAACCTTGCGCTCGGCGGCGCGTCGCTTTCCTACGACGGCAATGCGGGAACTGCTACGACGCTTTCCTGCCTGCGTGAGATGGCGCACGGTCTGCTTTACGCTCACGCCAACAGCCTTGCAATGAACGATGGCAGCTCGCCTACGACTCCCAAACCGCTGTCGTCTTATATGGGCGGCACGCTGCGCACGGCTGTCGTCGGGCAGGCTTACGCCGATACGGTGGCAAAAGCGATCATCAACGACGAACTTTATCCCGACGCTTCGGAAAGCGAGATAGTTTATGAGGCGATAAGCGAACTTCCCGAAGGACTGAACGTTTCGTCTGACGGCACGGTATCCGGAACGCCGCAGGAAACGAGCAACAGCTTCGGCTTTACCGTTAAGGCGACTTATATGGATTATTCGCTTACCGCATCGTTCGTCATCAGCATCATCGATTCCGGCGGTTCGATAGTGTACTCGGCGGAGAACACCGATCTCGGAGCCGCTACGATCGGAACGGCGTGGTCTGTGAGCGTTGCATATGCGGAAGTGGTGATTCCCGATGCGACTGACGATCAGCTTGCCAATTTGCCCGCCATAACGTATTCGCTCAAAGACGGCAGCCTGCTTCCCGACGGTCTGACTCTGTCGAGCGCGGGAGAGATAACCGGCACGCCGACCAAAGAGTGCGAGAATTATTCGTTCACCGTCCTTGCGAGCGCGCTCGGCTATACGGACGCGGAACTGACGTTTACGATCGACGTGTTCAATGCGATAACGTTCGAGGGCGGGGAACTTCCCGACGGTAAGTACAATCAGGCATACACCGCGAAAGTGGGTACGGCGGAGACCGCCCACGACGTTACGTTCTCTCTCGCGCCCGGCAGCGAACTTCCCACGGGACTGACGCTGACGGAGGGCGGATATATAACGGGACGTCCGACGCAGGTCGTGACCGACCACGCGTTCAAGGTCATAGTTTCCGCTCCGTTCGCGGAGCCTGAGGAGATCGAGCTGACGATCACGATAGGAGTGGCGTTCAACGACTTCACGCTTGCGAGCGGCAGGAACGGCGTGGCGTACAACGGCAGCGTGGCGCAGGCGCAGGGCAAGGGCAGCCTCACCTATGAGGTGACGGACGGCACGCTTCCCGAGGGTCTGACGCTTGCCGAGAACGGCACGCTCAGCGGCACTCCGACGAAAGCCGGCGTATATACGTTCACCGTGACGGCGTCCGGCGAGGGCGTCGCGGGAGATTCGATCGAGCTCACGCTCTACATCGCGAACGCCGACGGCGGTTGCGGCAGCGCGATCGGCACTGCTACTCTCATCGTTCCCGTGCTCGCGATCTGCCTCGGCGCGGCGATCGTCCTTGCGGTCAAAGGCATACGCTCCCGTAAGGACAAAATAAGGAGGGCGTAAAAGGACATAATGGCAAAGCACAGGACCAAAGCGCTTTTCGTATGGATGATCGTAGTGGCGGTACTTCTCGCGATAGTATTCGTGATAACGATGATCCTCACGCAGAATAAGTTCCTTTACAACACCGTAAATTCCGTTCTCGGCGGCGAGGAGCGGTATGTAAAGAGCGGGGATCCGTCCGAGTATATGTACTACGAAACGGAATACGAAAACAAAGAACAGGTTCTTGCCGCGGCGAACGCGCTCAACGAGCGCATAGTGGGGGAGGGCGTCGTACTCCTTAAAAACGAGGAAAGCGCCCTGCCCCTGTCCGCCGGGCAGAAGATAACGGTATTCGGCAGAAATTCGGTCGGGATCGCCCTCGGTGGTTCGGGCTCCAATAAGGGAGATACGAGCAACGCCGTCGACGACGTGACCGAGGCGCTGAACGGCGCGGGCTTCAAATGCAATACGACCATAAGGGACTACTATGCGTCCGTTTCGGGTATGGAACGTCCCGAGGTCAGTATGGGCACGCGTCTGACGGGCTATCCCGTCTGCGAAGCGCCCCTGCCGTATCCGCAGAACGTAACGGACAGTTACGCTTCGTATAACGACGCGGCGGTCGTAGTGCTGTCGCGCATAGGCGGCGAGGGGTACGACCTGCCCCGCACTATGTTCCGCGTGGGCGGCAGCTACGACAACTGGACGGCGGACGCGGGCAGCCGCGAACTCGTCAGCGGCGCGGCAAGTATGGACGACCACTATCTGCAGCTCGACAAGAACGAGCAGGATATGCTCGCCGAAGCGTGCGAGAATTTCGACAAGGTCATAGTCGTCGTCAACAGCGCGTCCTCGATGGAGCTCGACTTCCTCGACGATCCCGCTTACGACGGCAAGATCAAAGCCGCGCTCTGGCTGGGTCACACCGGCGCGACGGGGCTGAACGCTCTCGGAGACATACTCTCGGGCGAGATCAACCCGTCGGGCAGAACGGTGGACACCCACGCCGCCGACTTCACGAAAGATCCGAGCTGGCATAACTTCGGTAACTATCTTTCAGAAGAGGGCAACCGCTACTACTCGGCGAACGGCGCGCGCAACGCGTGGTTCGTCGAATACCGCGAAGGCATTTACGTCGGCTACCGTTACTACGAAACGATGTGTGCCGAGATGAACGCGGACTCCGCGGGCTCGGGTGACGCGTGGTATAACGAGAACGTCGTCTATCCGTTCGGTTACGGACTTTCGTATTCGACGTTCGACATATCTGTCGAAGAGCCGACCGATATGACGCTGACGGCGGATTCGACCGTCGAACTGTCGGTCAAAGTAAAGAACAACGGTCCGCTCGCGGGTAAGACCGTCGTGCAGCTCTATTACACTTCGCCGTATACGGCGGGCGGGATAGAGAAACCGCACGTCGTGCTCGCAGACTTTTTCAAGACGGACGAGCTTGAAGTCGGCGAGGAAAAGACGTATACGCTTTCCGTTTCCGCGCGAGATATGGCGTCTTACGATTACAGCGACGCGAACGGCAACGGCATAAAGGGCTACGAACTCGAAAAGGGAACGTACACTCTCCGCGTCGCGACGGACGCGCACACCTACGTCGGCAGCTACGACTATACTCTCGCCGAGGACGTTTACTACGAGAACTCCGACGCGGTCGAGGAAGAGGTGAAAGTAGAGAACCTGTTCGACGACGTCAGCGGGCACATAGAGGAATACCTCTCCCGCGAGGACGCGTTCGCGAACGCATCCGTTCTCGACGGGGCGGACTCGATTGAGAACAGGACGCTTTCCGACGAAATGGTGTCGTCTCTGACGTACGTCCTTTCCGACAAAGCGGACGACCCCTGGTACTCGGAGCACGCTCCGACGCAGAGCCGCCGCTCTATGTCGTATAAGGACACCGAGGTGAAGCTGTACGACCTCATCGGCAAACCTTACGGAGACGCGCTGTGGGATAAGCTGCTCGATCAGCTCACGGTTACCGAAATGGTAGACCTCGTTTCGACGGGCAACTACCGCACGGTGCGCATAGACGGCATCGGCAAACCGCAGACGATAGACTCCGACGGTCCTATGGGCTTCGCGGCTTATATGGGCGGCGGAGAGGTGCACGACACCTGCTACTACGCGAGTGAAGCGGTGCTGGGCGCGACGTGGAACAAGGAGCTAGCCCGCGAGTTCGGCAATATGATAGGCGACGAGGGACTTATCGGGCATAAACCCGGCGATGGTCGGACGTATTCCGGCTGGTACGCGCCCGCTGTCAATATCCACCGCAGCCAGTTCGGCGGCAGAAACTTCGAGTATTACAGCGAAGACGGTCTGCTCTCCGGAATGATGGGCGCGGAAGTCGTCAAGGGCGCGAACGAAAAGGGCGTTTACACGTTCGTCAAGCACTTCGCTCTCAACGAGCAGGAGACACGCCGCGACGACAGCGGTCTGGTCACCTGGGCTAACGAGCAGGCTATGCGCGAACTGTATTTCCTGCCGTTCGAGTACTGCGTCGTAGAGGGCGGCACGACAGCTATGATGTCTTCGTTCAACCGCATCGGCGTGACGTGGGCGGGCGGCTCTTACGAGCTGCTTACGCGCCTGCTCCGCGACGAGTGGGGCTTTGAAGGAATGGTCATCACCGACTTCAACCTCAAATCCTATATGAACGTCGACCAGATGCTCCGCGCGGGCGGCGACCTCAACCTCAGCCCGCGTAAAGGTCCGTCCTCGACGTCGACGGCAACGGATATCACCGTGCTCCGTCAGGCGACGAAGAACATACTTTACACGATAGCGCAGAGCAACGCGATGAACGGCAGCGGCCCCAACGTCATATTCGGTTATACGATCCCTTGGTGGGTCGTGTGGCTGATAGTTGCCAACTGCGTCATACTGGCGGGATGCGGAGCGCTTGCGGCTCTGTACGCGGTGTTCACCGTCAAAAACAAACGATCTGCCGAAAACGAAAACCAGGAGGATATTTCAGATGAAAGTTAAAGGTATCATTGCGGCTACGCTCGCTCTTGCGGCTGCCGCGGTAATGACGGTCGGCTTCGCCGCCTGCGGCGACGACCTTCCCGAGGGCTTCAAAGAGTACGTTATGGAAGCCGAGTACGTCGCCGGCATAGAGAACGTACAGGGCGCGGGCATGTCCAGCAACCAGTCGGGCTACGACCTGATCTACGGCGACGGCACGGACGCGCAGAAGGAACTCGGCTGGAGCGAGGGCTACTACGTCGGTTACACCTATTCGCCCAACTTCTCGATGGACTTCAAGTTCACCGCGGATAAGGCGGGCACCGCCACGATAGTCCTGCGCCTCGGCTCGGAGATAGGCGACATCACGCTCACTCCCGACGAGTTCGAGATCACGCTGAACGGCACGAGCCTGCAATACGGCAGCATATTCGTCGAGTGCGGCGCAGCCAACGATATGTCGAAGATGACGTTCTCCGACAAGACGATCACGTCCTCGGCGCAGATCAAAGAGGGCGAGAACACGCTCAATCTTTCCGTCCACGCCAACGAACTGCGCGGCGGTCAGACGGGCGGTCCCGCGATCGACTACGTCAAGATCACCACGGACGCCAAGCTGGACTATAAGCAGAACACGGACAACCCCTCGAAGAGAGGCGGTATCTGACGATCGGTATTCGATCCGCCGCGGACCGGAGCATTTTGCTCCGGTCCGCTTTTTCGTCGTTTTTTCGCCATTTTGCGCGCGAGCGCGGCGGAATATCGCGCGCCCGCCCCGCACATAATATTACCTTGAAAAACCGAAAAAATTTTTTGAAAAATTTTCGTAAAAATACTTGACAATTTTTTCGGGAGTGCTATAATATTAGCAAATAAGACAAGAGAGTGCTAACACTCAACAGAGTTAAGTGCTAACAATCTCCGTGGATCAGGAGGTAATCATTATGAAAAACGAACTTACGAACTTTAGCGGCGGTTTTCTGCCCGACTACGACTTCTTCGACGAGGCAATGCGCGATCTGTTCCCGGGTTTCCGCGGACATCGCACCTCGCGAGGGTATATGCGCACGGACGTAAAGGAAACGGACGACGCGTATGTTATGGAAGTGGAGATGCCCGGTCTTGAAAAGAAGGTCATCAACATTGACTTCGACGGCGGCTATATTACCGTTTCCGCATCCAAGACGGACAGGGAAAAGGACAAGAAGGAGAACTACATCCGCCGCGAGCGCAGTTTCTCGTGCAGCAGGAGTTACTATGTCGGCGACGTCAAGAAAGAGGACGTCAAGGCGAAGTACGAGAACGGCATTCTGACGCTCTCCGTTCCCAAGGAGAAGAAGGAGCTGCCTTCCTCGCACAGGATCGACATCGAGTAAGGTTTCTCGCAAAACCGCTCCGGCAGAACCGGGGCGGCTTTTGCGTTGACTTTTTTCTTTCCGTGTGCTATCATATCCGAAAGGAGAGAGGAGTATGAAAGTCAGGTTCAACGAGGATAAAGAGATAGTCCGTCAGGTGCAGGAGGGCTTGAAAGCCAAAGGCGGATACTGCCCTTGCCGTCTGGAAAAAACGCCGGACACCAAATGCATATGCAAGGAATTCCGCGATCAGATAGCGGATCCGGAATTCGAGGGATATTGCCACTGTATGCTTTATTACAAGGAGAAGTGAATGCGGTTTGTGCCGCTGCGTGCGGACGCGGGAACGCGTCCGCTTTTTCCTGTTGAATTTTTTTGTGAAAATACAGAAACGGTATTGACAAAACTCCGGAACCGTGTTATTATTGTCGTAAATAACGGCAATATGCCGAAAAAGAAAGGTGGCTTATGGTTAAAAGGGTTTTGATGGTGGTTTTAGCCGCGCTGTTTGCGTTTTCCGCAATAGCTTTCGCGGCTTGTTCGCATGTCCACTCGCTTGTCGAAGTGGCTGCAACGGAGGCGACCTGCACGCAGGAAGGCAATATCGCGCACTATAAGTGCAGCGAATGCGGCGAGCTGTTCTCCGATGCCGAAGGCAAAACTCCGCTTTCCGAAGCGGACGTCGTCATTGGCAAAAAAGCGCATGATTTCGAGTATACTTACGACAACGACGAGCACACGAAAACGTGTACGGCGTGCGATCTGACGGTGACCGAACCGCATGCGGGCAAGGCGATAGAGGGGCGCAACGTCGGGCATATCTACAAGTCCGTCTGCGACTGCGGCTACGTCGTCGAGTATGAAGATATCCCCGTGATCTCGATAAACACCGAGGGCAGAGTCGAGATAACGGGCGATATGTATAACGCCGAGTATTTCGACTGTACGGTTTCGGTTTCCGGGTGCGATGAGGAATATAAGTTGACGGATGCCGTAGGGCGCGTCAAAGTCCGCGGCAATTACAGCGCGAATTACGCAAAAAAGCCGTATAAGATCAAATTTAAAGACAAACAGGTAATGCTCGGCGTCAACGAAGATCTGAAAGCAAAGGAGTGGGTGCTCCTTGCCGATTACAAGGACAAGAGCCTGCTCCGCAATCCGACGGCGCAGTATCTCGCAAGCGAACTGCTCGGCGAGGACGGGTATTACAGCGCGGATTCGCGTTACGTCGAAGTGGAAGTGAACGGAACGTACAGAGGGCTGTATCTGCTCACCGAACAGCAGGAAGTACGCGAAGAGCGCGTCAACGTCCCCGAGCCCGAAGATCCCGAGGATTACGGCGAGGGCAGCGCGGAATGGGAAGCCGCAATGAACGAAATACATACCGGCTATTTTGTGGAAATGGACGCCTACGCCGATTCGGAAGTAGAGCTCGAACGGTTTTACATAACGTATAGAAACGGCTGCAAGTATGCCGACGGCAATAATACGACGCGGACGCTGATGAGTAAATACGCGATAAAGAGTAAGGTGTATTCGCAGGCTCAGAACGACTTTATCAAAAAGGTCATCGAAAATACCTACGCCGTTCTTGCCGACGCGGTTTATAACGATCACACCGATCTTGCCGCAGATCCTTATCTCCGCCTTGACGGCGACGGGAATATAATTAAAGATACGTCGCTGAAAACGGATAGGGAAGCGGTGGAAGCGTCGCTCGCGCTCGATTCGCTCGTCGATACGTTCATACTCAACGAGATATGTATGGATATGGACGTCGGCTGGTCGAGCTTCCTGATGAGCATAGATATGAGCGAGGAGGGCGAGAAGAAGCTTCGCTTCGAAGCGCCGTGGGACTGGGATTCCTCGCTCGGCTTCGACGTGGATGAAACGGACGGTATCTATACTTGTATGCCTTATAAAGGCAACAGCGTTTCAGGTACGCCCAAGGGACACGACAACCCCTGGCTCAATCTGCTTTCGTCCAAGCAGTGGTTCCGCGACGAAGTGGCGGTTCGCTGGGGAGAACTGGACGAGCGCGGAGTGTTCGACGAATCGATCGAGCGTCTCGACGAACTTTCGACGGTCTATAAAGCCGAGATCGACAAAAACTTCAAGCGCTGGGGCGCATGCCTTAATGTTGCGGAGGGCAATTCCGAATATAACGCGATAAGGTCGCAGAAAGACGCGAAGGAACACCTCAAAGATTTCCTCGAATCGCGTTACGAATTCCTTCGCAGCATATTCGTCGTCGGCGACGACTGGATCTGACGGTCTGCGGTGCAGAGAAAAAGCGGAATGATTCGGCTGCAAGAATGATTTAATGGCAAAAGCGGTCCTGCCCCGTCGGCAGGATCGCTTTATCGTAATATGATCGTATATGCTGCTCGTTCAGAAATCGCGGCAATGCGGTCAAAGCAATTAGTGCCAATGAATTTAAGATATCAGAAAGGAATATTAGACAAGCTAAGCAAAAAAATGTTTTAGGAGCGCTTGCTGGGTTGTTTGTATTAGAGGAAAAATGTTTAGAAAAAATGAGGACAAGATATAGCGAAGAATTTAAAAAATATGATTTTCCGCCTGTGACTGTTGAAATTTCCGACAAATTTAATGATTCTATTTTTCAGGAAAATATTGAAGTGTCGGAAAGTATTTAGCGGCGAAGAGAACCATAAATTTTTTGAGTATGAGGTTGTTTTAAGTATGAATGAGAAGGCATTAAAGTTAATTATAAAACAATACGAACAGTGTAGAACGCCAGAAGTTGTAGCTGCGATACAAGAGCAAGAAAAATTGTCTCAAATAATGAGAGATAAAAAGGCGGTATTCTATAAATATACAGATCAATCTGTTGAATTTTTACGTATAGGAACTGAAAAGTTTTTTGAGAAATTCCCTAACTATATAGAGTCTCTATCTAAGGGTGAAACTAAACTCGACATAGTCGGAAATGCACTTAATCTTGCTTTAAATAACCCAATCAAATTGCAAGATATAAATAGCAAGATGAAAGAAATTGAGGAATTACGCAAAAATGAGGACTTGACGCCTTTATTAGCTCAATCATTTTACGAATACATGGTGGCATTTTCAGATTTTGAAATAAAATTAAAAGAAGATAGGGAAAAATTGTTTTCAAGCGAATATAAAGATAAAATGGCTGCTTATGCGGATGAAGGAATTTTACTATACTATTTAGAAACTCCGGATCTTCCATTGCTTGATAGGGAGATCAATGGTTGTGACATTCTTGAATCATTGTGTTATGATGACTGCATGGGATTACGAATACTATTATCGTACTTGTTTCAAATGGAAAATCTCGGTGAATCAATGAAAAGAAAGCAAGAAGATATTTTTGTTACGATTGAATTGATAAACAATGGTTTTTGTAGAAGTGCTGTCAGAAACCTCTTTGCGCTTTTAGATAGCGAGCATAAAAAAGCGGCAAACGCTTACGAAGGAATTATAGAGAAAAAACAATCATATAAAAAGGGATTGCAAAGAGCAAACAAAATTGATAAGTTGATTAACAGCCTTGATGATTTATGGATGGAAACGGCTTGGGATAAAGTAAATAATTATTACGCAAAGGTCGTTTCAACGAATCCGGTTGAAGGGGTTATTCATCGAAATTCTATAGTGCATGGAGATTACGATAAGGAATTGATTGAAGTGGACGAGTTTTCCGCTGTTAAACTTACGTTGTTATGGCTCAATTTGCGATTGATTGCCGACTATTTATGCAATAAAGAGGAGATATTGGATAATCTATTGTTATATTTGCCTTCTTTAATTTTGCACTTAAAAGATAATGCGTCCTAAAAATGTTTTATATTATAGCAAATAAAATCATTAGGCAAGTAATTTTATTGTTTAGAAACCAAAATAGACAGCACAAAGCCGTCTATTTTGTATATTTACCGAATTTATTTCTTTTTTGGGTGATATAAAAATCCGATAGCTTAGGAAGATAAATTTCGGTTTGGAAGATGAGACATCCAACACCTTTGATACAAAAATAACAGAGCCGCGGGTTCAAACGCGACTCTGTTTGGCGGAGAGGGGGGGATTCGAACCCCCGGATACGTTTCCGCATCGCACGCTTTCCAAGCGTGTGCCTTCGACCACTCAACCACCTCTCCGTATGAGCGTCATATGGCTGCAAACATATGTTCGCGCTTGCAACTCGATTATAATACCATATCATAAGCAAAAAATCAAGCGTATAAACGCAAATTCTTGCGCCTGACGCGGATTTTGTTGCCGCCGCGTACAGCCGCAATTATATTGACAAATTTGCGCCGTCGTGGTACAATATTTTTAGATCGTTACGGAGGTGCGGAAAATGCCCGAAACGGCGGCTCCCAATATTTCTGACACGGCGGTATACGTCGTATCTTCGATATGCCTTGCGCTTATTGTCGCGCTCGCGGTATACGTTGCTTCGCGGCTGATCTTTACGACCGGCAAAGGCAGACTGCGCTTTCTGCGCGGTTTCCGCAACGGGCAGTTTGCCATGATCTATTTCATCGCCGTGCCGATGGCGGTCGTCGCGTTTCTGTATTCGGGGGAGAACTTCGGCGGCTCGCTGTTGCGCGGTATCGCGTTCTGCGTGGAGCTGGTCGTTCTCAAATTCGATTACGACGCGTTCGCGCCGCTGATGGAGAGCAACGTTTATTTCTGCGTCGTCACTGTGCTGATGTACGTCGTGACGGTGATAAACGCCGCGCTTTTCACATTCGCGATCGTGGGCAAGTATTTCACTAACCGCATACGGCTTCGCCGTTCCGTGCGTTCGGGCAGACATTTGTATGTGATAGTGGGGTACAACGCAGCGAACGCCGCGATACTCTCTTCCGTCGGCAGCCGCGGTAACGCCATAGTGCTCGCCGACCTTACGTCCGACGAAAAAGACGAAGTTATGCTTGCGGGCAAATGCCATATGCGTATGACGGCGGACGACGATCCCGCGCTGATATTCGCGAAAATGCGCCGCGAGGGCAAACTCACAGACGTGATAGTCAATACCGGCTCGGACGAGAAGAATCTCATCTTTCTCGAACGTATTTGCTCGTATTTCGATATGTGCGCGAAAAAAGGATTGAAAACGCGCGCGCTGCGTTTCCGCGTGCATACGTTCGGCGATCCCGTGAGCGTTTCCGAATATCTCCGCTTCGAAGAAAAGCTCAAAGGCGTTATACGCTATGTCGGGAAATACCGCTTGATCGCTATGGATTTCATCGACAGATACCCCGTAACGCGCTTTATGACGGATGAAATAGACGCCGAGCGCGGCGGGATAAAGCCGGATGTGGACGTCAACGTGACGTATATCGGATTCGGCAGGACCAATCTGCGGCTGTTCCTGACTTCCGTGGAAAACGACCAGCTGATGACCGTCGCGGAGGACGGCGGTTACGCGCCTAAACCCGTATCGTACTGGATATTCGACAAGAAGGATTCGGAGGGGGAGAAAAACCTCAACCACAATTACCACCGCTACGCAAACGAAGTGCGCGCGGGCAGCTTCGACGGCGGCGACTATTTCGAACTGCCGCCGTTCCCCGCGAATACCGAACCGACGGGCGAGCACTTCATAAAAGAGGACATAAACTCGCGGCAGTTCTATCTCGATCTCCGCGCGCGGCTGAAAGCTCAAGACGGACGGCGCGCATATAACTATGTCGTCGTCGCGATAGGCACGGATATGGAGAACCTGGACCTTGCCGAAAAGATCGCCGCCAAGCTCCGCGAGTGGAAAATGAACGGCTATACTCGTGTTTTCGTGAAGATACGGAGCGGTTCGCTCGCCCGCGGTGTGATCGTTTCCGATCCCGATATAAGTTCGTCGCTGTTTGTGTTCGGCGTGGAGGACGAGGTGATATACGACGTCGGCAGGATAACCCGCGAGCGCACGGAAGCGATGGCTATGCGCAGACACGTCCGCTACACCGAACTTGCCGATCCGAACGCCATGACCGAGGAAGAGATCGTCGCGCAGGCGCAGGATATGTGGTATACGAGGTGGAAGCAGGTTCAGCGCGAATCAAATGCGTATGCCTGTCTTGCGCTTCGTATGAAGCTGAATATGCTCGGTTTCGATTACGTTCCTGCGGATTCCGATCTTCCCGACAGGTCCGCCGAATACGCCGCGAAATACTTTGCCGGCGACGAGCCCGTCCGTAATGCAAACGGGCTTGTGGATTACGGCGACTGCGAATTTGAGACGGGCACGGTGCGGTCCGGTTTCCCCATGCAGGAGCACCAGCGCTGGAACGCATATATGATCTGCAACGGCTATGTGCCCGCGTCCAAAAGAGAGACCGCGGAACTTTCGCGGGACGACCGCTTCGACCTGCGCGTCCACGCCAACATAACGACGTATGACGGATTGCTCGAATACCGCAAATTTATGTCCGAAGTATGCAAAGCCGGGTCTGTCGCCGACTGCGACGTCATAAAATACGATTACCAGATAATGGACTACGCGGCGGAACTTCTCGCCGTATGCGGATATAAAATAACGGATAAGGCGGAAGCCGATAAATTATATAACAGGTGACGCCTTGCGGCATAGCGCGCGGAGCAAGCGGCGTTATGCTCTGATCGATGAAAATATTTTGAGGCGGTGCGGATATGTCCGAAGATACCGAAAAGAAACTGAACGACGAAGCCGCGGAGAACGGTCCCGCGGCGGAAAATCCCGAGAATTCGGGCGAGGAAAAGAAAAACAAGACGGAAACCGCGGGCGCGGAAAATAAAACCGAAACCGACGGAAGCGAGGGCGCGCGGCGGGAAGAAAAACCGGCAGGGAATACGGCTGCGGACGGCGCTCCGCCCGCAGGTAATGACGCGACGGCGCAGAAGCTGATATATGTGCTCGGCTATATATTCTGGATACTGTTCTTTCTGCCGCTCGTTGTGTACGCGGGCGACAGTGAAGGCAAACGGCACGCGAATCAGCAGCTGAATATGTTCATCATAGGCGCGGCGGGAAATATCCTGTTCGGCGTTCTGACGGGCGTATTCGCGGGAACGCCGGTCGGGCTCGTATTCTTCCTGCTCACGACGCTTTTCGATGTGGCGATGCTCGTGTTCGCGATAATAGGCATAGTTTACGCGGCGACGGACAATAAAAAACCGCTGCCTGTATTCGGAGCGTTCTCGCTGATAAAATAACAGACTGCCGCGCACGGCAATGCGCCCTGCGCGGAAACGGACGGCAAATGGATTACATAGCACTCGACGTGGAAACGCCGAACAGTAAAAACGACGGCATATGTTCGATAGGGACTTTGCTGCTGACGGACGATAAAGTGACGGACGAGTGGTATACGCTCGTCGATCCGCAGGATATATTCGAGGATTTCAATATCTCCATACACAGGATAAAACCGCGCGACGTCGCGGGCGCGCCTAAATTCGAGGACGTGTGGGAAAGAATATCCGGCTATATGAGCGAGCGGACGATACTCGCGCATAACGCGGAGTTCGATCTCACGGTGATCGCAAAAGCGCTGGAAAACAGGCATATGCCGCTTCCCGATATGCGGTATATCTGTACGGTCAATCTCGGCAGAAAGGTGCATTACAACGGCACGAACGTCAAGGGCGACCTCGTACTGTCCAATTTCGCGAAAACGCTCGGAGTGGAACTCGAATGCCACCACAACGCGCTTTTCGATACGCGTGCGTGCGCGGGGATATTTCTGCGGCTGTCGGAAATGTACGAATTCGACCCCGGCGAATACGTCAGAAAGTTCGTCTATCCCAAGCCCAAACGCCCGTTCTGCGGGCGCGGTAAGGCGGGAGCGGGGCGGCAGTCGTCAAGATAAGCCGAAAATAAAAAAAAACAAAGCGGAAGCGGGCGCGCATCGTCGCGGCAACGCTTCCGTTTATGTTTTAGTTCGGCGTTCGGTCAGATGAATTTGCAGTCAAGTAACAGGCGGAACTTGCGGCTCGCACCGCCCGCGGCAAGCTCGTATGCGAGCCTGACGGACAGTCCGCATTCGTCGGCGCGGCTCTTTACTATCTTAGGTATGACGGTCATCGTCAGCGAGCCGTAGGGGGTCTCGACGTCGAAGGAATACTCCTTTCCTTCGCACAGCACAACGGTATAATCCTCTTCGCCTTCGCGGGTGACGGTCACCATTCCGTCCGAGATACCGACGATATACGCGGCTTCGCCGTCGTTGTATCTGACGTTCCAGCTGTTTCCCATCCGTTCCACGCAGCCCTGCGTGACGAGCACGGGATCGTCGGTCGCTCTTTCTCTGAGGATTATCGTTGCGGGTCGCTCCATAACGTACATTATACAGCGCACGGCGGGATAAGTCAAGCGCGCCGCGGGCGGGCTCGGACGTTCGTTCGCATAAATGCGACAATTTACGCCATAATAGTTTTATGAAAACGAACGGGATCGTCAGAAAAGTCGACAGCCTCGGCAGGATAGTCATTCCGCGGGAATACCGCAAACTGCATAAGATCTCCGTCGGAGATCCTATGGAGATCTCGTGTATGGACAGCGGGGAAATAGTGCTCAGTAAGCTCGATACGACGCTGACCCTATCCGAGATCGTCCGTCCCGCGCTGCCTCACCTCGGCGAAGCGACGGGCTGTACGGTGCTTGCCGCGGGCGGCGGGGAATGGATAGCGGGGTGCGGCGAGAGAAAAGGCGAGTTCGTCGGGAAGGCTCTGCCCGCTTCGATAGCCGCGCGGATAGCGGACAGACGGGAATTCGTATCCGAAAGCGAGGGGTTGTTCGTCTGTCCGATAGCGGGCGACGCGGACGTGTTCGGTGCGCTCTGCGCCTGCGGATCGCCCGGATGTCCCGCCGCGATACGCGCCGCGGCGGCGGCGATCGGCTGCGCTCTTCAAAAATTCTGACGCGCCGGTACGGAAATTTTCCGAAACGGCGGCAAAACGCTTGCAAATGACCCGAGCTTATGCTATACTTAACGAAGTTTAAGCGCCGTCGAAGGGGAGGCGCAACGAAGAAGGTCGTTAATTTATGGATGAAGCACTTATCAATGCATTGCAGATCACGAGAGTCGTTTTGCTGATTGCGGAGGCGGTCCTTGCCGTCGCCCTTGTCGTTACCGTATTTTTCCAACCTGCCAATACGACCGGGGTAAGCGCGATAGACAACTCCGAAACGTATTATACCAAAAACAAGAAAAAGACCACCGAGGGCATAATGAAACGCGCCACGATCGTTATCTCCATACTTATGGCAGTCATAGCGGTCGCGTTCTTCATCACGCTCACGTTCGTGCATTGAGCGCGGAGTAAACTCGGTATTTATGTCGGGGAACGTTTTATCTGAATAACTGACGGCGGGGCTTTTCCCGCCGTTTTAACTTTCCTGACGTTATCATTCAGCCATCATCACCACCATCGGAGAATACAATTATGGGTAAAAAGAAGAAGTACGCGCCT
Organism: uncultured Clostridia bacterium; assembly: GCA_944372345.1. GTDB lineage: Bacteria > Bacillota > Clostridia > Christensenellales > Pumilibacteraceae > Protoclostridium. The sequence continues at coordinate 15,430 of CALVYT010000028.1, read as the reverse complement.
CTCGACGTGCGCGACAAACGTTCCGCGCGCAAAAAGTTCCCGCGCAGACGCAAGGGCGTAATAGTGACCGGCACATACCGCGGTACGGGCAAGGGCTATGCGTTCCTGACTCCGGACGCGGGCGGCGAGGACTATTACATACCCGCTTTCGCGCTCGGCGGCGCGCTCAACGGCGACAGAGTCAGGGCGGAAGTGTTCGCGGAGGGCGGACGCACCGTAGCGCACGTTCTCGAAGTGTTGCAGCAGACCACGGTATATGTTGTCGGCACCTACGCCGTGGGCAAGAACGGGGATAAAGTGATCATTCCCGACGACGGTAAGATCTGCCGTCTGTTCGTCGTCGAAAGCACGGCTGAGGGCTGCCGCGCGCCCGCGGAGGGCTGCAAAGTGGTCGGGCTCCCGCTCGAACGCGATGGCGATCTGCTCTACGGCGAACTCGTCGAAACGCTGGGCGATCCGAAAACGACGAACGTGGACGTGCTTGCCGTTGCGAGAACGTACGGACTCAGCGAGGAATTCCCTCCCGAAGTTCAGGCGGTCGCGCGCAACGCGCCTTCGTCCGTTTCGGAAAAGGAGATCGTGAACAGGGAGGATTTCCGCGGCGATCCGATCGTGACCGTGGACTCTGCCGACGCGAAGGATCTTGACGACGCGATCTGCGTCAAACGCCGCGGCAACGAGTTCGTGCTGTTCGTGCACATAGCGGACGTTTCCTATTACGTCAAAGAGCGCAGCGCCGTGGATAAAGAGGCTCTCAAACGCGGCACGAGCGTTTATTTCCCCGGCTGCGTGTTTCCAATGCTGCCCCGCGAGCTTTCCAACGGAATATGCTCGCTCAATCCGCAGGAGGACAGGCTGACGCTTTCCTGTGTGATGAACATAGACCGCCGCGGGCGCATCACCGCTTCGCGCATCGTCAAAGGCGTCATAAAGACGCTCAAACGCATGGATTACGATACGGTAGCCGCGATAGTCGAGGGCGACGAAAAGGCGCGCGCGGAGCATTCCGACGTGTGCGAAATGCTGGACGCGGCAAAAGAACTTGCGGAAATACTCCACGACATACGCCTGCGCCGCGGCAGTATCGATTTCGATATCCCCGAGCCGAAGATCACGCTGGACGAAAACGGCGTGTGCACCGACGTCGAGCTTTACGAGCATAAGGTCAGCCATATGATGATAGAGGAGTTTATGCTCGCCGCCAACGAAACGGTCGCGGAGACTTTCGACGGACTGAAAGTGCCCTTCGTATACCGCGTGCACGAGGCGCCTCCGGCGGACAAGCAGCAGTCGTTTATCGAATATCTCTCCACGCTCGGCATAGAGTTTAAGGGCGGCGACTCCCGTGACTATTCCGATCTTCTCGAAAAGGTCAAGGGCACGCCCGACGAGCGCGCCGTGTCCCGCACCGCTTTGCGCGCGATGTCTAAGGCAAAATATATGACCAAGGATATAGGCCACTTCGGGCTGGCGCTCAAACACTACTGCCACTTCACGTCACCGATACGCCGCTATCCCGACCTGCAGGTGCATCGCATCATAACCGAATTCATCTCGCGTAGCGGCAGGGGAATGAAGAAATATGCGGCGATAGCGGAAAACGCCGCGGAGAGAAGTTCCGTCCGCGAACAGATCGCGCTTACGGCGGAGCGCCGCATAACGGACGTCAAGAAAGCCGAGTATATGAAGAGCCGCATAGGCGAAACTTTCGACGGCACGGTGTCCTCCGTGACGGAATGGGGCGTGTTCGTGGAACTGCCAAATTGCGTCGAAGGGCTTGTCCGCAAAGAGACCCTCGGTGCAGACCCCGTATTCGACGAGAAGCGCAGGATCATCGTCTGCGGCGGGGAAGTCTGGAATATCGGCAGAGCCGTGAAAGTGATGTGCTCGGGCGTTGAGCACGACAAGGTGGATTTCGTTCTCGCGGGATCCGACGATAAGAAAAAGAGCAGTCGCTCCGCCGATCGATCGGGTGCTGCAAATAAGTAAATATTTATGACCACGGGCGACCCCGCGTTATGCGGGGTCGCTTTTTTATGCCGACGCAGCTGAGCCGGCTGTCCTGCTGCGGAGGACGGGCAAAATGCGGGCAAAATGTCATTAAAACGTATGTTTCAAAAGCGGACGGAAAAATGCCGGGTGGTCACGTACATTAGAACAGACGTTGCAAAAACACTCCTCTGTGGTCACGACACCTGCCTAAAATGGCGGGTAGTGGTCACGAAATAAAAAAAATTGGGAGAAAATGGTCAAAAGGGGTTGACAGTGGTCAAGATATATGTTACTATATCTATGTCAATAAAATACGGAAGGAGGTTCGGTCGTGTTTTTATCCGGGAGATACAATCATCAGGTAGACGACAAGGGAAGGATCAGGATCCCCGCGAAGTTCAAAGACGCGCTCGGATCGCATCCGTATATCACGGTGGGGCAGAACCGTTGCCTGTATATCTTTTCCAGCGAGGAAGCGGAACGCATACTCGGCGAAAGATTCGGCGATGTGGACGGGTTTTCCAAGGATCCCAAGCTGGACGCGATGAGAAAAATATTCTCGCGCGGGACGTTCCTCGAAGAGGACAAGCAGGGAAGATTCACGCTCCCGTCCTGGCTCGTTTCTTACAGCGGCATAAAGAAGAACGTCGTGAGCGTGGGAATGAACAACCGCGTCGAGCTTTGGGACGAAGAACACTGGGCTGAATACGACGCGGAGTCCGATCCGGAAACGCTGTTCGGCGGTGTCTGATGGACGAAAGTTTCTATCACACCCCTGTGATGCTCGGCGAGATAATGAACGCGCTGCGCGTACGCCGCGACGGAATTTATTTCGACGGCACGCTGGGCGGCGGCGGACATTCGCTCGCGATAATGAAAGCGGGCGGCAGAGTGCTCGCGACCGATCTTGACGAAGCCGCGATCGAATATGCGGGAAAGCGGTTTGAACGCGAAGGGCTGCACGGTCGGTATACGATAGTCCGCGACAATTTCAAGAATTTCGCGGAGATAACCGCTTCGGCGGGCATAGATGAAATAGACGGAGCGCTGCTCGATCTCGGCGTATCGTCCAGACAGTTCGACGACGGAGATAGAGGCTTTTCATACAGGTACGACGCGGAGCTCGATATGCGTATGGATACGCGTTCGGGTCCGACGGCGGAGGACGTCGTAAACGACTATCCCGCGGACGAACTCGTAAGGGTATTGCGGGAGTACGGCGAAGAGACGTTCGCTCCGAAGATTGTGAGAGCGATAGAAAAGGCGCGCAAGACGCACAGGATAAGGACGACGGGAGAGCTTGCTTCGCTGATAGCGGACAGCGTTCCGTACAGAAAGAGCGGCCACCCCGCGAAAAAGACGTTTCAGGCGCTTCGAATAGAGGTCAACGGAGAACTCGACGGGCTCGGCAAAGCGGCGGAGGACATAGTCGGTAAACTGAAAAGCGGCGGAAGGCTGTGCGTACTGACCTTCCATTCGCTGGAAGACAGGATAATAAAAAACACGTTCAGACTTCTTTCGACGGACTGTATCTGCGACAAATCGCTTCCCGTATGCGTATGCGGGCACAAAGCGACGGTCAGGCAGATCAGAGCGGAGAAAAAAGCGGGCGAGGAAGAACTGCGGGCAAACAACAGGAGCCGCAGCGCGACGCTGAGGATCGTCGAAAAATTGTAATACTACGAAAGGCAGGGAAATACAATGGTAACAACCAGACGTCAGATCGACAAAGAAGAAGACAGGTACGGCGGATACGAGCAGGAGATCGTTACCGATCGCGACGGTCGCACGGTCAGCGACAATGTCCGTCGCGTGCGCGAATCCCGCGCGGAAGCGCAGGCGTCGGTTTCCGACCGTCCGGTTTCCGTCGTAAGGCCGGTATCTCCCCGCAGAGAGGGAGGTTACGACAGAACGATCGCCCCGACAAGACCTTCGCGTTATTCCGAAGTGATGCCCGAGGTGCAGCGTAAGACGGAAGCGGTCGCGATAGTAAGGGAGCAGAAGCTCACGGCGGGCACGAAGAAAATGCTCATCGTATATCTCGCTCTCGTGCTCACGATAGTGACTGCCATCATAATCACCGGCGTGGTGGCGAGCGGCATTCAGTCGGATATAGACGCTCTCGAATCCGGAGTGGAGGAGCAGGTAGCCGCGCTTGCGGGCATTGATTCCGCGGTCGCCGACGCATATGACGACGCGGTGGTCTGGGCGGAAGAAAACATGGTCCCCGCGGGACCCGCGAATACATATGACGAGCTTGTGCCCGGGAATGCGGGCGAAACTTCGGGAGAGGTTTTCGACAGCATAAGGGACTGGGTCAATTCGGTATTCGGAGGCTGATCATCGTTTGAGACAGACCAACAGCATAATAAAGACACAAAAGAGGTTATTGGCGGTAAGCGTTTCAATAGCCTTTTTGTTTTGCGCTCTGTTCGTGCGGCTCATTGTACTGCAGCTTGCTCTCGGCGGGGATCTGACGCGCCGCGCCGCCGAGCAATGGTACAGGGATCTTCCGCTCTCCGCGCCCCGTGGCGGGATATATGCGCGCGGCGGAGAAATGCTCGCGGGCAACGAAAAGGCGTATGACGTATACGTCCGTCCCAATGCCGTTACGGAAAAGGAGCGCGCCGCGGAAACGATCGCGGATGTGCTGGATATGAGCGTATCGTCCGCGGAGGAAATGCTGTCCCGCCGCGTCGGAGAGGTGACTCTCGCGCGGAGAGTATCGCCCGAGACCGCGGAAAAGCTCGAAGCCGCGGAGCTGGCGGGTATATACTGCGTCGCGTCGCACAAGCGCGTCTATCCTTACGGCAGTATGCTGTCCAAAGTGATAGGCTTCACTAACATAGACGGCGACGGACAGAACGGGATAGAGGGATATTACGACGAATACCTGTCGGGAACGGACGGGTACGTCTATGCGGACGCGGACATTGCGGGCAGGGAAACGGACGGCGAAACGCACTACGTCCCCGCGATCGCGGGCTGCGATCTGACGCTCACTGTGGACGCGGAGATCCAGTCGTATGCCGAGAGCGCGGTCATGGCGGCGCATTCGGAGTGGCAGGCGAAGTCGTGCTCGGCGATAGTTATGGACGTCGATACCGGCGGTATCGCCGCGCTCGCGTCATATCCGTCTTACGACCTCAACGACGTGCCGAGAAACGACGCGGAGCTGCTGAATCTGCTGTCCAAGAACGCACTGATAACGGACGTGTACGAGCCGGGCTCGACGTTCAAGATATTCACGACCGCGGCGGCTCTCGAATGCGGAGTAACGGGCGACGGCAGCCGATACTACTGCGGCGGCAGTATGAGCGTGGACGGACAGCGCATACGGTGCTGGCGCACGGCGGGGCACGGCTCGCAGGACCTTGCCGAAGGGGTCAAGAACAGCTGTAACTGCGTGTTTATGTCGCTTGCGCTCTCTCTCGGGGTTGAGCGGTTCTACGACAAGATAGAGCAGTTCGGGTTCGGAAAAAAGACGAACGTGGATTTCTTCGGTGAGAGCGGCGGCATAGTAATGGACGAGAGCGTCGTCAAAACGGTTGATCTCGCCCGCATAGGGTTCGGGCAGGCGATAGCCGTCACTCCGTTGCAGCTCGTGACGGCGGTGTGCGCCGCGGTGAACGGCGGTACGCTGTACGAGCCGTATTTTTTAGCGGAGGCGCGTTCGCCGTCGGGCGACGTGATATACAGGCGGGAGCCGAAAGCCGTCGCAAAGCCGATAACTGAGAGCACGAGCGCGAAGCTGCGCGAACTGCTCGTCGGAGTGGTTGAGGACGGCGGAGGGACGAAAGCGCAGGTGGAGGGGATAAAGATCGGCGGTAAAACGGGAACGGCTCAGAAGTACGAGAACGGCGCGGTGGCGTCGGGGAAATACGTGTCGTCGTTCGTCGGCTTTGCGCCCGCGGACGATCCGGAATACGCCGTGCTGTTCATCGTGGACGAACCGTCGGGTTATACCTATTACGGCTCGCTGACCGCGGCTCCGTATGCGGGGCGGATATTTTCGCGCATAGCTGACGGCGAGGGGTGGACGCGCGCGGAGGAAGAGGAAAAGACGTATATCCGAATGCCCGACGTCGTCGGGAGCGATATGGCGGAGGCGGTGAAAGCGCTTGAAGACGCGGGGCTTAACGTGGAAACGGTCGGCTCGGGCGTTGCGGCGTCCACCGTTCCCGCCGCGGGCGAGACGGTCGCGGAGGGCGACGTGGTGCTCGTGCGCGGAAGAGACGAATGAAACTGCGGTCGATATCCGCGGCGGACGTGCGAAATATGACTACTTTTGCTTTCGCCGCGCCGCGGCTCTCCGTATGTATTATAATGTGAGTCCCAAGGGGGTAAGACCGCAAATGCTTGTAAGAGAACTTTTAGGAGCGGCTTCGGACGTCGAGGTCACGGGAATAGGATTCGGCAATAACTGCCGCAGAGGCGACCTGTATTTCTGCCTGCACGAGGGCGAACGGCTGGTCGCGGATATGATCTTTGCGGAGAGCCGCGGCGCGGCGGGGATAGTCTATCCCGCGGGGGAAGCGCAGCGGACCACGACGCACTTCCCGTCGTTCGACGTCAGACGCGACTTCGCGCAGGCGTCAGCCGCGTTTTACGGCAGACCGGCAGACAGGCTGACGATGATAGGCGTGACGGGCACGAACGGTAAGACGACGGTCACGCACATAGCGGAAAGCATACTGCGTGCGTCGGGCTGCCGCGTCGGACTGATAGGCACGAACGGCGCGCGGCTGGGAGATAAGACGTATAAATGCTCGCTGACGACGCCGGACCCGCCCGAACTGCACGCCGCTCTGCGAGCTATGGCGGACGACGGTGCGGATACCGTGGTGATGGAAGTTTCCGCCCACGCTCTCGCGTTGGAAAAGACGGAGGGCATAAAATTTGCCGTCGCGGCGTTCACCAACCTGACGCGCGACCACCTTGACTTTTTCGGGGGAATGGAGGAATACCGCCGCGCCAAGCTGTCGCTGTTCACGCCCGCGCACGCGCATATAGGCGTGGTCAACGTAGACGACGAAACGGGCATGCGTATATTCCGCAATGCGGAGATACCGCTCATAACTTACGGCTGCGACAATCCGAGCGACGTGTTCGCGATCGATTATTCGTCGGACGAGGACGGCTGTTCGTTCGTCGCCAATCTTATGGACGACGTGACGGAAATGCACTACTGCGCTCCCGGCAGATACAATATGAGCAACGTACTGTGCGCGGCGGCGATCGCGAAAGTGCTCGGCGCGGAAACGGACGCCATAGCGCGCGGAGTCGCGGACGTGCGCGGTGTGGAAGGGCGTTTCAACGTCATACGCAGGCGCGGCAAACGGATCGTCGTAGACTACGCGCACACGCCGGACGGTTTGAAGAAAGCCATTACCGCGGCGCGTGAGATAACGGAAGGCAGATTGATAACGGTATTCGGCTGCGGCGGAGAGCGCGACAGGAGCAAGCGCGCGGCAATGGGCGAGATAGCAGGGGAACTGTCCGACTTCATCGTGATAACGAGCGACAATCCGCGCGGCGAGGATCCCGACGAGATCATACGCGAGGTCGCGGGAGGAGTGCGCTGCGGCAACTACGCGACGCGCACCGACAGGCGCGAGGGGATCGAGTGCGCGCTGGATATGTGCGGAGAGGGCGATACGGTGCTGATAGCGGGCAAAGGTCACGAAAAGACGCAGGAGATAGCGGGCGAAAAACGCGCGTTTTCCGACGAAGAAACGGTAAGGGAGTTGCTGAAATGATAAGATCGCTGACGGGTTTCGCGCTTTCCGCCGGACTGTGTGCCGCGCTTATGCCGTTCCTGATCGCCGCGCTCGGCAAATTGCGGGCGAAACAGCCCATTCTCGGTTACGTCGAGAGCCATAAGAGCAAGAGCGGCACGCCGACGATGGGCGGTGTCGGATTTCTGATCGCGGCGGCTCTGCCGTTCGCGTTTTTGCTGCGCGGGGACTGCGCGGCGGCTCTCGTCTGCCTGATAGTGGCGGCGGGCTACGGCGTGATAGGTATGACGGACGACGGGATCAAAGTGCGCAGCGGGCACAACAAAGGGCTGAGCGTCGGCTGGAAATTGTTGCTGCAATTCTGCGTGGCGTGCGCCGTTTCCGCATACGCGGTGTTCGGGTCGGAAACGGGAAGCGTGATCTATATCCCGTTTACGGACAAGCCCGTCGACCTGCACTGGTTCGCTATGCCGTATTATGCGGTGATATTCCTGTCTTTCACCAACTCCGTCAATCTCACGGACGGGCTGGACGGGCTCGCCTCGTCGGTAACGGCGGCGTTTCTGGTGTTTTTCGCGCTGCTCATCGTCGTGTGTTCGGGACTTGCTCCGACGGAAGCGCAGTCCAACGAACTGCTGCTCGTTTCCTGTTTCGTCGGCGCGCTCGTCGGATTCTTATGCTACAACCGTTTTCCCGCAAAGGTGTTTATGGGCGACACCGGCTCGCTCGCGCTCGGAGGACTGCTCGCTTCGCTCTCAGTGCTTACGGGGCGCGGACTGTCCGCGGCGATAATAGGGATAATGTACGTCGCAAGCGCGCTGTCCGTGATAGTGCAGGTAATCTCGTTCAAACTGCGTAAAAAGCGTGTGCTGCTCATGGCGCCGCTGCATCACCATTTCGAAAAGAAAGGCGTGCACGAGAACCGCATAGTAGCAGCATACGTCGCCGTGACATGCGTCGCGGGCGCGGCGGTCGTCGCGCTGACGATATTTTTCTCATAACATATCTTCGCCGCCGCGGTCATAGTATATAACTATGGATCACCGCGATACGAACGCGCTTATCATCGGAAGAGGGATAAGCGGAAAGGGGGTCGCAGGCGTGCTCGCCGCGCTGGGCGCCCGCACGAGGATATATTCGGGCGCAAACGTGCCGCGGGGCGCGGAGAAGTACGATACGGTATACGTCAGTCCCGGACTGCCGCCGACGCATCCGATATTCGCTTTCGCCGCGTCGCGGGGGATACGCATATCGAGCGACATAGGACTGGGCGCGGAGCTGAATACCGCGCCCGTAACTGCGGTAACGGGAACGAACGGCAAAACGACCGTCGTGAATATGCTCGGCGAAATATACCGCGCGGCGGACGTGAAAGTAGTTGTCTGCGGCAACGTCGGGCGTTCGTTCGCGGAGTGCGCGTATGGCGGCGGTTACGAGCGCGCCGTGCTCGAACTGTCAAGTTTTCAGCTGCTGCATGCCCGCCCGTTAAAGGCGCATATCGCCTGCGTGCTGAATATAACGCCCGATCATCTCGACTACCACGGCGGAATGGAGGCGTATGTGCGGGCAAAACTGCGTATAGCCGAGGGACAGACGCGCAGCGACTACCTGCTCGTTCCCGCGGAGCTCGACATATCCGGCATAAACGGCAGACCGGAAGTGCTGCGCGAGGGCAATGACTTTTACGCTGACGAATACCTGACCGTGCTCGGGCGGCGGGTAATGCCGGTGTCCGCGCTCGCAGTCAAAGGGGAGCACAACGTTGTCGACGCGCTGTTCGCCGCCGCGGCGGCGTATGCGGACGGCATACGCGAGGACGCGATAGCATACGCGCTTTCGCGATTCCGCACGGGCGCGCACCGCATATGCGAGATAGGCAGGTGCAACGGCACCCGCTATTACGACGACTCGAAAGGTACCAATCCCGCGGCGACGCTCGCCGCGGCAAAGTGTATGCGCGGACGCTGCGCGCTGATAGCGGGCGGGAGTGACAAGGGCTTCGATTACGTCCCGCTGTTTCGCGGTCTGCCGGACAACGTAACGGCGGTATTTCTTACGGGCGGAAACGCGGAAAAAATGGCGGAAGCCGCGGCATTGTGCGGAAAAGCCGCGGAGGTGTGCGGCACTCTGCGCGAGTGCGTGGAACGCTGTGCGCGCGGCGGCTACGACAGCGTGCTGTTTTCGCCGGCTTCGGCGAGTTTCGACAGATACGCCGATTACAGAGAGAGGGGCAGGGCTTTTGAACGCGAAGTCGGTAGAATCATCGGATCGTAACGAGCGGCTGCGCTCGATCGACGTTCCGCTTACGGTCGCGACGGCGCTTATGCTCGCGTTCGGTGTCGTTATGGTCTATTCCGCGTCGTCGTATTCGGCGGAAGTGAACTACGGCAACGAATATTTCTTTATGACGAAGCAGATAGTCGGGTGCGTGGGCGGCGCGGCAAGTATGACGCTGTTTGCGCTGCTCGACTACCGTAAACTGAAAAAAGCGCGTTGGTTCATACTCGGCGTAGGAGTCCTGCTGCTCGCGCTCGTGCTGATCCCCGGCGTTGGCGTGGAGAATTACGGAGCGCGGCGCTGGCTGAATCTCGGCGTCACGACGCTGCAATCGAGCGAAGTCGCCAAGGTGTGCTTCGTCGTTTTCGCTGCGGCGTATATGTCGGACAGGCAGAAAAAAATGACGACGGTCAGAGGCTGGCTGCCTCTGACCGCCGTCGGGCTGGGTATGTGCGTACTGATAATGCTCGAACCGAGTATGTCCGTCACGATATGCCTTGCGCTCGTTATGCTGACCATGCTCGTTATGGGCGGCATGCGCCTGCTGCATATGCTTTTCGTGTTGCTGCCGCTCGTCGCCGCAGCCGTCGTGCTCGTGCTTGTCGAGCCGTACAGACTGTCGCGGCTGTTCGCCTTTCTCGACCCGTGGTCGTCGCCGCTCGGCGAGGGCTATCAGCTGCTGCAATCGTACTACGCGCTCGGCAGCGGCGGGCTGTTCGGCGTGGGGCTGTTCAATTCGCGGCAGAAATATCTGTATCTGCCGTTCGCGGAGAGCGATTTTATCTTCTCCGTCATCGGCGAGGAGCTCGGACTTATCGGCTGCGCAGCCGTTATGGCGGGGTATTGCTTTATCGTGTTCCGTCTGATCTCGATAGCCCGTCGCGCCGCCGACCGTTTCGGCTGTTATATCGCGGGCGGAATGGCTGCTCTCGTCGGCATACAAGTGCTCATCAACATAGCGGTCGTAAGCGGCTGCATACCGCCGACGGGCATACCTCTGCCGCTGATCAGCTCGGGATCAAGTGCGCTCGTCGTATTTTGCGGAGGGATCGGTATTTGCCAGTCCGTCAGACTGCGCAGTCACGCTTCCGTCCGCGCTCTGCTTTGAGCCTTCCGCGCCCTTCGTCATGCCGTTTTCCGCGTTGTCGGCGGAGTCAGTGTAAGCCGCGGAGCCGTTTTTCCGTCCGCGCTTTTTCGCGTCGAACATCACGCCGGTCATCAGCTTGTCGAAATTTTTGCTCGACAGCAGCGCGAGCGACACCGCGAACGCTATCAGACAGTCGATGATGCAGAATGAGTTATAGCCGCAGCTGTAACCGACAATAAATCCGAGCGGAGCGGCGGGATACCAAAGATCCCAGAACAGTATGCCAGAGAGGATATGGCTGATATACCTGACGACGATATACGCCGCCATGCCTATGTAGAATCCGCTGTTGGATACGAGCGCGAAGCGTTTGCTGCCCGTCGCTGCCCGGTGTTTCTTCCTCATCCAGCCGAACGCGCCGGTAAAGCACAGCGCAAGATAGGGGATTACATAGTCGAGCAGCATGCTCCAGGGGCTGACAATATACGGTCCTTGGGTGAGCTGCAAGAGCATAAACACCGTGCAGACTATCAACCCTTTGCGGAAACCGAAGTAGTAGCAGTAGACGGCCACGGGGAGTATGGACGCGAGTGTGATCGTGCCGCCGAGATTGAGGCTGAGTCCGAACAGCGACAGGACATACGACATTGCAAGACATACCGCGCCGTAGACGAGGTCTTTGGTCGTAAACGTGAACTTTTCGCCGATGCCTTTTTTCGCAGTCACTATCGAATATACGACGATGGGAACGGCGACGATGACCACGACGGCGAGAAGCACGAGCGCGAGTATCCAGCCCGCTACGCCGACTTCGGAAAAATCGAACTCGGCGTGCGAAAATCCGGGATCCAGTTCGATACCGGGAAGCTCCGCTTCGTCCGTTGCTTCACTGCTCGGTATTACCATGCCGAGCGCATTCATAATGTGAGGGAACATAAGTTCTCCTTCGGGAAAAACAAAGAGCCCGTTTCCGAAACGGGAAACAGGTTCGACCGCATTGTAAAAGATTTACGATCCCTGCTTTCCCTACGCGGGTACTAACCCACAGGTTCAAAGGGACTTTTACCGTGCGGTAAATTCTCAGCTGCGCGCTGGCAGCGCCCCCAAGCAACGATAAGTGTAAAACAAAATACCGCCTTATGTCAAGCGTTCGGAAGAAAAAATCGAATAAACTTCCGCGCGCTGCGCAGTATGCTTGCCAACCGCGCTCCGCAGGGCTATAATATACTAAAACGATACGCGGAGGCGGATATGAAACAGCAGGGAATATGCAGGATAATATGCGCGGGCGAGCGGACTCCGCTCGGTTTCGTTAAGGCGGACGGCGATCTGACGATAGCCGCGGACGGCGGTTACGACCATGCTCTCGAGGCGGGGATCGTTCCGGATATTCTGCTCGGCGATCTCGACTCGATCGAGCGCGAACCGTGTGAGGAAGCAGTGCGGCTCGACCCGGTCAAAGACCTGACCGATACGTTCGCCGCCGTCGCGACGGGGCTGGAACGCGGCTACCGCAGGTTTGAACTGCATTGCGCGGGAGGCGGCAGGCTGTCGCATACCCTCGCCAATATCGCCGTACTGCGCTGTCTTGCGGACAAGGGGGCGGAGGGAACTATGTATTTCCGCGGCGGCAGGGCGTATATCTGCCGCGGCAGAGCGGAAGTGCGCGGCAACGTGTATTTTTCGCTGTTTCCCGAAAAGGACGCGGCAGAGGCGGATATAAGCGGCGCAAAATATTCGGGATCGTTTACGTTCACCGATTCGGACAGCCTCGGCGTCAGCAACGAACCGCTTGAAAATAAGACCGCCGTCGTGACGGTGCGCGGCGGCGGTCTTATAATGATCGAGGAAATTAAGGATTAAAGCACTCTTACACGAATGACGCTGTCGAGTTTCTCGATGGCGTCCGTTACTTTCGCATCCATTTCTTCCGTGGTATCCACTATCGCGTAGGCGAAGTCGCCGCGCGAACGGCTGACGAAATTTTCTATGTTGAGGTTCGCTTTGCCTATGATGTCGCTTATCGCGGAGATCACGCTCTTTTCGTTCTTGTGGATGACGGTTATGCGCGAGCTTCCCGCTCTCGGCGCGGAGCAGGCGGGGAAGTTCACGGAATTGCGGATATTGCCGTCTTCGAGGAAATCTTTGAGCTCGGCTGCAGCCATCACCGCGCAGTTGTCCTCCGCTTCGGGAGTGGACGCTCCGAGGTGGGGCATCACTATCACGCCATCCGTTCCGATGAGTTCGTCGGCGGGGAAGTCGGTGACGTATCTCGACAGCGAGCCGTCCGCAAGAGCGGAGAGCACCGCCGCGTTCTCAACGAGTTCGCCGCGGGCGAGATTGATGAGCGCGCCGCCCTTTTTGATCTTGCCGATATTGCCGGAATTGATCGTGTATTTCGTGCTCTCGTTATACGGAACGTGGATGGTCACGAAATCGCTCGCCGCGAGAAGGTCGTCCGTGCTCGGCGCGATTTTGACCGCGGGATTGAGGCGCAGCGCGTTCGCTGTGGAAAGATAAGGATCATAACCTACGACGTTCATTCCGAGGTCGATCGCCGCGTTGGCGACGAGTATGCCGATCGCTCCCAGTCCTATGATACCCAGCGTTTTGTCCGAGATCTCTCTGCCGACGAACGCTTTTTTGCCGCTCTCGACGGCTTTGGAAAGATCTTCTCTGCCTTTGAGCGTCTTGACCCACTCTATGCCGTCCACTATCTTTCTGCCGCTCATAAGAAGCGCGGCTATGACGAGCTCCTTGACGGCGTTAGCGTTGGCGCCGGGGGTGTTGAATACCACGACGCCGCGTTTGGCGTATTCCGCAACGGGGATGTTGTTCGTGCCCGCGCCCGCACGGGAGACTGCAAGCACGGTCTCGGGCAGGGCGTAATCGTGCATATTGAACGAGCGGACGATTATCGCATCGGGAGCGTCCGACTGCATCGTAAACGTATAGTCCGCTTTAAGTTTCTCTTCCGCGAGTTTGCTGATGTTGTTGAGTGCGAGTATGGTTTTCATCTGTATCTCCTCAGGCGTTTTCCTTTTCAAATTTTTTCATAAACGCTATCAGCGCTTCGACGCCTTCGACGGGCATCGCGTTGTATATGCTCGCTCTCATTCCGCCGACAAGACGGTGACCCTTGATGGAAACGAGTCCTTCCTTCGCGGCTTCCGCGACGAACTTCGCGTCCAGCTCGGGGGATGGCGAAACGAACGGCACGTTCATTATGGAGCGGTCTTCTTTCGCCACGTCGTTGCGGTAGAACGAAGATCCGTCGATGAAGTCGTAGAGCATCTTCGCCTTTTTGACGTCGATCTCGTGCATTGCTTTGACGCCGCCCAGCGACTTTATGTATTCGAACACTTCCATCGCGACGTAGGTCGACCAGCAGGGCGGGGTGTTGTAAAGGCTCTTCTTTTCCGTCTGCGTCTTCCATTTCAGCATCGTGGGGCAGACGGGCATATATCTGTCCTGAAGATCCTTTCTGACGATTACGATCGTCACGCCTGCGGGACCGACGTTCTTCTGCGCTCCCGCATAGATAACGCCGAATTTGGAAACGTCGATCTCCTCGCTGAGTATGCAGGAGCTCATATCCGCCACCAGGGGTATATCGCCCGTATCGGGCACATAATTATAATGAGAGCCGAAGATCGTGTTGTTGAAGCAGATGTGGACGTAATCCGCGTCGCTGCGGAAGTCGGCTTTCGTCACTTTGGGGATATAGGTGAAATTCTTGTCCTCGCTCGAAGCGACGCAGCGCGCATCCGTATATTTTCCCGCTTCCTTGAACGCCTTTTTGGCAAAGTTTCCCGTAACGACGTAGTCGGCTTTGCCGTTTACGCTCAGATTGAGCGGCACGGCTTCGAACTGCGTGGACGCGCCGCCCTGAATGAATATGATGTCGTAATCCTCGGGAACGCGAAGCAGCTCGCGGAGCAGACTCTCCGCCTTGTTGTTTATTTCGTCATAGGGCTTGGAGCGATGGCTCATTTCCATAACGCTCATTCCCGAGCCGTTGTAATCGATAAGGTTCTTCTGTACTTTTTCAAGTACGGGGAGCGGGAGCATCGAAGGACCCGCGGAAAAATTGTAAACTCTCATAGCTCATCTCCGTTGAAATTGTGATAAATTTACATTCAGTATACACCAATCGCCGCGCTTTTGCAACTGTTCGGGGGTCGGTGAGTGCAATTTTTAAGGATATACTTTGTCTGCGCCGCCCGACGGGCGGGAAATATATTCCGTCAACCGACCGTTAAGTATTGACACGGCGCGAAGAATGGGTTATAATATATAAAGGCAAAAAGGCAAGCCGCACGGCTGCCCGTATAAG
>CALVYT010000027.1 GCA_944372345.1 uncultured Clostridia bacterium | reverse complement strand
GAATTATTTGAATTTAAGAATGGACTTAATAAAGGAAAGGAGTTTTTCGGAAAAGGAATACCGATTGTAAACTTTACGGATGTTTTTAAAAACCGCTGGCTTACAAAGGAAATACTAAAAGGCCGTGTAACACTAAGTCCTGCTGAAATAGAAAGATATAGTGCAAAAAAAGGCGATGTCTTTTTTACTCGTACATCTGAAACACAAGAAGAAATTGGCATGACAAGTGTTTTACTTGAAGATATTGAAAATTGTGTTTTTAGCGGTTTTGTATTACGTGCGCGCCCTAAAACCAAATTACTATTACCGAAATTCTGTTCATATTATTTTTCGGCAGCACATATTAGAAAGCAAATAATAAAAAATAGCACATTTACAACACGTGCATTAACAAGTGGGCCTAAACTATCAAAAATATTAGTTCCCATTTTATCTTTTGAAGAGCAACTTCGTTTAATAACTATTTTAGATAATTTTCATAGCCTTGTAACGGATATTTCCGACGGGCTGCCCGCGGAGATCGAAGCGCGTCGGAAGCAATACGAATATTATCGGGACAAGTTATTGCGATTTGATATGAATGACCGCAAGGAAGATCAAGCGAAAAATTGACGCAGCCGTCGTTATGCGACCCTGCATTCGGAGAAACCTATGACGAATTACAATATCGTAACTCAATCGGACGAAAGCACCGTTGTGGCGGAATATACGCCGCGAAAGGAGCGTCCGAACTCATATCAGAGCGAAGCGGAACTCGAACGCGAGTTTATCCGCATGCTTGTGGAGCAGGGGTACGAGGACAGACCCATTCATTCGGAAGCGGAACTCGTCGTCAATCTGCGCGAGAGATTGGAAGAACTTAATAATTACAAGTTCTCGGAAAGCGAGTGGAAGCGAATGTATTCCGAGTATATAGCGAGCGAGAACGACGGTATAGAGGAGAAAACGCGTCGCGTTCAGACGGATCACATATACAGCCTGCAACGCGACGACGGCACTACGAAAAATATCCGCATAATAGATAAAGTCAACATACATAACAACAAGCTGCAAGTCATAAATCAATTCTCCGAAAAGAGCGGCGCGCACGATTCGCGTTATGACGTGACGATACTTGTCAACGGTCTGCCGCTCGTGCATATCGAGCTTAAACGCCGCGGGGTATTGCTGCGCGAAGCGTTCAATCAGATAGAGCGTTATCAGCGGGACAGTTTCTGGGCTTCCGGCGGACTGTTCGAGTATGTGCAGATATTCGTCATTTCCAACGGCACGAACACGAAATATTATTCCAACACCACGCGTTTCAATCATGTGCGCGCGGCGGCGGGCGCGCGGAGCGGCAGACGCGGCAAGACGAGCAACAGCTTCGAGTTTACGTCGTTCTGGGCGGACGCCAACAACCGCACGATCCCCGATCTGACGGATTTTACGCGGACGTTCTTTTCCAAGCACACGCTGCTCAATATCCTCACCAAATATTGCATATTCACGTCGGAGAATATGCTTCTCGTTATGCGCCCGTATCAGATCGCGGCGACGGAACGGATACTCAACCGCATAGAGATCGCGAACAACTACAAAAAATACGGTACCGTCGAGGGCGGCGGGTATATCTGGCACACGACGGGCAGCGGAAAAACGCTGACTTCGTTCAAGACGGCGCAGCTTGCGGCGAAGCTGCCGTACATAGATAAGGTGCTGTTCGTCGTCGACAGGAAAGACCTCGATTACCAGACGATGAAAGAATACGACCGCTTTGAAAAGGGAGCGGCGAACGGGAACACGTCTACCCGTATTCTCAAAAAACAACTCGAAGATCCGAACGCGCATATCATCATCACCACTATTCAGAAACTCGATAAATTTATTTCGCAAAACAGAGAACACCCGATCCGCGACAAGCATGTCGTTATCATTTTCGACGAATGCCACCGCAGCCAGTTCGGAGATATGCACGAGCGCATAGTCGGCAACCCCGTGACGAAACGGGCGGGGTATTTCAAAAAATATCATCTGTTCGGTTTTACGGGTACGCCGATATTCGCCGCAAACGCCGCGGGCGGAGCGAAACCGCTTTTGCGGACGACGGAACAGGCGTTCGGGGATAAATTGCACACCTATACGATCGTGGACGCGATAAACGACAAAAACGTCTTGCCGTTCAGTGTCGATTATATCAAAACGATGGATAACGAACCGGACATCGACGATAAACAGGTGTTCGACATAGACCGCGAAGCCGCGTACCTCGCGCCGAAGCGTATTTCCGACGTGGTTTCCTATATCCTCGACAATTTCGACCGCAAGACGTATCGCAACGAACGGTCGTATGAGTTCGGCAAGCTGACCAACATAGCGGACGTGGCTTCCGGGAAAAGCGCGGAAGTGCGGCAAAAACAACATTTGAGCGGGTTTAACTCCATATTTTGCGTTTCTTCGATAAAGGCGGCGAAGTTATATTACACGGAATTTGTCAGGCAAATGACCGCCGCGCCCGCAAAGCGGCTGAAAATCGCGCTCATTTACAGCTACGGCGCGAACGAGGACGAGGCGGACGGGATCATCGACGAAGAAAACCCCGAAGATACGTCGCGGCTGGACGGCTCTTCGCGGGATTTCCTCGAAAGCGCGATCGCGGATTATAACGCTATGTTCGCCACCAATTACGACACGTCGGGCGAGAAGTTCCAGAATTATTACAAAGACGTTTCGCTGCGTATGAAAAACCGCGAGATAGATCTGCTTATCGTCGTCAATATGTTCCTGACGGGCTTTGACTCGACGACGCTCAACACTCTGTGGGTGGATAAGGATCTCAAACAGCACGGGCTGTTACAGGCGTTTTCCCGCACGAACCGCATACTCAATTCCGTCAAGACGTTCGGGAATATCGTCTGCTTCCGCAACCTGCAAAAGCGCACGGACGCGGCGATCTCCCTGTTCGGCGACAAGGAAGCCGGCGGGATCGTGCTTATAAAAGGGTATAAGGACTATTATGACGGATATACCGACGCGCGCGGGGAATACCATTACGGCTATGCCGATCTCGTCGCCGAGCTGACGGAAAAATATCCGCTGTCCGAACCGATCCCGCTCGGAGAGAAGAAACAAAAGGATTTCATCGGACTGTTCGGCGCGATATTGCGTATGCGCAATATCCTTACGTCGTTCGACGATTTCAAGGGCAACGAGATCCTTTCCGAGCGCGATATGCAGGACTACCAAAGCAGATATAACGATCTGTACGACGAATGGAAACGCATACGCAAAAAGGGCGACAAAGAATATATCAACGACGATATAGTGTTCGAGGTCGAACTTATCCGTCAGATAGAAATAAATATCGATTACGTCCTTGTGCTCGTGCAAAAGTATCACGATTCGCACGGGCAGGACGAGGAATTGCTGATCTCGATAAAAGCGGCGGTGGATTCCAGCCTCGAACTCAGAAGCAAAAAAGCGCTTATCGAAAACTTTATCGCCGGGATAAATGACGTCGAGGACGTTATCAACGAGTGGAAGGCTTTTATCGCCGAGCAAAAGGAAATCGAACTCGATCGTATTATCGCGGAAGAAAATTTGCGACCGGAGGAAACGCGGAAATTCGTCGAGTATTCCCTCCGCAGCGATTATCTCAAAACCACGGGCACCGATCTCGACAAATTGCTTCCTCCGATGTCCCATTTCGGCGGCAAAAGGGAAGCTGCAAAAGCGCGCGTCATCGAGCGGCTGACAAAGTATTTCGAGATGTTCCGTAATTCCTGAAATTTACGGCAGCGTCAGCGCGGCAGCGCGGCGACCCCGCCGCGCTTTGCTCTTATGCTTTGCCGCAAGCGGCTTTGCAAAAATATCATATGCCTTTTTTTCGGCGGTTTTGCGCCGTTGCGCCGCGGCGGGCGGGCGTTCCGTTTTCCTCGCGCTTTTGCCTGCATTTTATACATAAGTTTTTCGGGCTGCGCCGTGCGAAGTTATTTCGCACGGCGTTTTTGCGCTTGCGAGGGCGGAGCGGCGGGGTTTGTGAAAATTTTTTAAGGTTTTAGGCGGGATTATTAAAAAATTTTAATGTTAGAACGATTGACATTTCGTTTTCAAGGCAATATAATGTGTTTATACGGGTTTTGTGACGGTTTTGTGATACGGTTGTGATATATTGTGAAACCGCGCAAAACCTTTTCGTTCAAGACTCACGGCGGCGGACGACCGCCCGGGCAGGGCGCAAGCCCCGGAGCTTCGCTCGTCGTTCCCGCATTCGCTTAGGCGACGGCGGGCAGGCAAATCGCAGGGCATTCACCCGCGCTTGCCCGAATACCCCCGGCAAACGCAACGCCCCCGGTAAGCGCAAACCCCGCGGCAGTCAAATCTTGCGGCAAACGCAACGCCCCCGGGCGGACGCGGCTTCGCGGACGGCATTGCGCGGGGCGTAACGGGCGCGGCTATGCCCGCGTCACTGATCATTTACGGAAAAGGTCGTATGGCGGTACATAAAAAAGCACATAAAAAGAGATCCAGAAGGAAAGTAGTGATCATCGCGGCGGCGCTCGCTCTCGTGGCGGCGGCAGTTGCGGTGCTGTTTTTCGCGTGCAATTCGGGGAGCGGCGGGGTAACGCCCGAACGCCCTTCGCAGAGCGTGAGTTATTCTCTCACGCCGCCGTCCGACGGTTCTCTGCCTGAAGATCATACCGCGCTCGATAACCTCGGTTACGTTATCGGGCGGCTTTACGCGCGCGAATATTATCATACCGATTCTCAGTCGACGGTGACCGCGCAGGCGTTCGGCGTGACCGTCAATCAGTACGTCAGCGGCGGCAAGGATTACGACGACGGCGTGCTTATTTCCACGACGTTCAGCCGCGGGGAGGGGCTGGGCGCGCCCGCGCCCACCGCGATACAGCGGTTTTTCGGCGAGAGCCGCGCGGTGCTCCGCAACTCCGTTTCCGACGATCCAGCCGACTGGAACGGCAGCGACACCGAGTGGCAGGACGGCGAGCCGACGGAGATCATAGAAAAGGACAAGTACGCCGAGCGTTACGGGCTTTGGGGCACGGAATTTTCCGATTACGTTATGACGGCGGACACCGTGCTTTCGATGACCGATCCCGCGATCGGCGACGACGGCATATATACGATGCAGCTCGAACTCGACCCCGCGACGTCCACCTATTATTACGCCAATCAGATGGTGACTATGGGCGGGCTCAGCGGCAGTCCGACGTTCTCCTACGTCAACGTGACGCTGCGCTTCACCGCCGACTGGTCGGTGACCGAAATGCGCGTTTCCGAGCGTTACACGTCGTCCAAGGGCGTGATCAAGGCGGACACTTCGGGCGAAACGGTGATAACGTATTCGTATGACAAGGCGGACGTGGACGTTTCGGCATATGACGAATATTTCGCGAAGTACGAGAACGCGGCGGCGTCCGGCTCGGGCGAAACCGAGCGCACCGCGGCGGATTATCTCGCCGAGGGCTTCGGCTCCGTGCTCGTTTCCGAACGCACGGCGTTCGATTTCGAGGCGGAGATAGCCGGCTCGAAGATCTCGGGGCGCGCGCTGCTCGGTATGGACGGCGGTTCGCCGACTTCCGTACGGCTGGAAACGGGCGGGCTCGGCGTTCTCGCGGATATTGCGGGCGGGAAGGTGTATTTGTCGTATAAGGACTTCCTCGGCTCGCTCGCACTGTCCGATCTTTCGTCGCTGTTCGGCGGCTCGCTCGATTTAGGCTCGCTCGGCGGCGGGTTTGAAAGCGCGATGAATGCGGCGACCCTCGAACGGACGGACGGCGGCGCGCTGGTGCATATGGACTTGCCGCTCGGCGATATTGTCGCGGCGATAGATTTCCGTTTCGCCGAAACGGACGGGGGAGTGACCTGGACGGAGATCTCGGCGACGCTCGAATTCGGCGGTATGCCCGTAAAACTGCGCGCCGTGCCCGGCGACGCGGACGCGCCTTTCGGCGAGATAAACACGTCCGAAGCGGTCGACCTGATGCCTGCCGCGGAAGCCGCGCTCGCGCTCTCGGGCGGGGCGGAGCTTTCCTTTACATATAACGACGGCTTCTCCGCGAGCGGCTCGGCGACGATCGGAGCGGACGGAACGCTGTCGGGCGGCGTGACGGTATCCGCGGAGGGTATTTCGCCCGTGACGGCGGACTTCGCTTATGCGCACGGCGAGATATTCCTGTCCGTCGGCGGCGTGAAAGTGCGCGCGCAGGCGGGCGAGTGGGCGGACGCGCTGCTCTCTCTCGCGGGGGCGGAGCTTCCGTCCGAAATCGATCTTGCGGGGCTGGTCGGTTCTCTGCTCGGCTCCGACCTCGGTTCGATCATAAAAGGACTTACGCTGACGGAAAGCGGGCTTGCGCTGTCGCTGGACGGCGACGCACTGCTCTCCGCGCTCGTTCCGGACGCGGGCGCGAGCCTCGGCGATATACGGGCGGCGTTCGACGCGCAGACGGGCGCGTTCTCCGTCTCCGCGCTCGGCGCGGAAATATCCGTGCGCGCTTCGGACCGCGCTCCCTCCGTTCCCGGCGACGGATATGTCGCGGTATCTCCCGACGACGTGCTCGGGTTTGTGGACGCGGCGCGGGAGATCGCGGCTTCGGGCGGAGCGACGTTCGGCGTGTCCGGTACGGCGGCGATCGACGGTATCTCGTTCGACGTCCGCATATCCGGCGAAGCGCGCTTTGACGGCAGTATCGCGCTTTACGCGGAGATAGGCGCGGGAAGCGACGCGCTGCGCATATATTATGCGGGCGGAAAGCTCGTCGCGGAATGCGGCGGATACGGACTGACGCTTTCCGAGGGCGACCTCGCCGCGGCGGGCGACGCGGTCGGGCGGCTGCTCGGCGGCAGCGGCAGCGCGGCTTCGCTGCTCGGCAGGATAGACATAGCTTCTCTTCTGGCGGATATACGCCTGCTCGGCGCGGAGGGCGGCACGCTGCGGCTGACGGCGGATCTGTCGTCGCTGCTCGGTTCGGGCGGGATCGACGCGGAACTCTTCTGCTCTGACGGCGGAGTGGCTCTGCGCGGCTCGCTGCGTGTTGCGGGCATAACTCTGGAAAACGTCGCGGCGGAAGCGGGCGCGGCGGGCGGTTTCGTCGCTCCCGACTTTACGGGCGTGACTATGTGCGATAACGCGCTCGAATTTGCGCTCGAAGCGTATATGCGGCTCGCGGAGTCGGAATACGTTTCGATCGGGCTTTCCTATGACGACGGCTCGCTTTCCGCCCGGGCGGCGGGCGAGATCGCGCTCGAACGCACGGACGGCGCGATAGGGCTTAACGTCGCTCTCGACGCCGTCATAACCTCGGGCGGAGCGTCGTACTATGCGCAGGCGCGTATCGTCGGCGATACCGCTTACGTTTACTTCTCCCTCGTCGGCTTCGAGGAGAGCGCGTATTTCCCCGAATGCGTGAACGCTTCGGCGCAGCCGCTGCGGATGAAGCTGTCGGTGTCGTCGCTCTTCGAGATGTCGTCGGAGGCGATGCCGCTGATCATGTCGCTCGCGGGGCTGGACAGCGAAGGGCTGTATTACTTCGACTTCGTGACCGAACTGCTCGGCGGCGCTTACGAAACGATCAATTCGGATATATTCGGCGTTAAGTCCGCCGCGGAATGGATAGAACTCATCGCGGGCATCATAGGCGAAAGCGGTGACGGCGAGTCGCCTGCGCTCTCGGTCGTGCCCGACGCGGAGGAAAAGACGCTGACGCTGACGGGCGGCGGGCTCAACGTCACGCTCGGCACGGGCATAACTTGCTCCGTCGCCGCGCCTGCGGTCGGCGAGTATGCGGACTACGACTCGCTCTCCGCGCTCGTCGGGGTGCTTATGGATTCGGTCACGACGACGGGCTCCGACGGCGTGACGGAGATCAACGGTTATTACGTCCTGTCGGGCACGGCTTACGGCTCGCTCGGCTCGCTCGAACTGGCGTCGATAGGGCTGGGCGCGTCCGTTTATGTGCACGACGACTTCTCGGTGACGGTGAACATACGCGTCGAAGTGTCCTATTTCATAGGCGTGTTCGAGGGCGATACCGTCCTCGATATGACCGTGGAGAACGGTATGGTCTATATGACGCGCACGCAGACGAGCCGCGGCGGTGCGCTGGGGGGAATAGTAGAGGAACAGCTGGATAAGCCGATAATAAAGTTCCGCGAGATGACGACGGACGCGTTCCTTGCCGACATAACGGACCAGATGGTGTTCATATTCAATTTCGGCAGCCTTGTGCGGGATGAGCTCGGCGGGTCGACGGGAGGCAGCTCGTCGACGTCGACGGCGG
The DNA here is from genome assembly GCA_944372345.1 of uncultured Clostridia bacterium. Taxonomy (GTDB): domain Bacteria; phylum Bacillota; class Clostridia; order Christensenellales; family Pumilibacteraceae; genus Protoclostridium. The sequence goes on along the minus strand of CALVYT010000027.1, from coordinate 39,772 downwards.
ACGTCGGCGGCATACTGACGTCGCTGGCCTATTCGTCGGCGGCGGAAGGCTCCGCCGAATGGACGCTGGGGCTGGGGCTTTCCGCTCTGACGGGCGGCGCGCTCTCCGACGCTTCGGTGACGCTCTCCGCGGAGGGCGGCGTGCTGAAAAGCCTCGATCTCGAAACGAAGCTCTCCGTCCTGACGCTCGGCGCGTCGCTCGGTTACGCCAATCCCGGCGCGGATATGGAGAGCGGACACGAGTCGGATAAGACCGTGAACGTCGCGGAGCGGGTGAGCGCCGCGCTCGGCGGTCTGCCCGACGGCTTTGACGGATATAAAGAGGGCACGGCGGCGACGCTGGTCTATTCCGTCGACGGCGGCGAGATAGGCAGACAGGAGATCGCATACGCCGCGGACGGCTCGGTGATGACCGCGCTCGCTCTGCCCGATCTCGGAGCGCACAACGGCGGCTACACCTATTCGTGGGGCGCGCTCGGCGCGGTCGGCGGGGACGTTACGCTCGAAGCCGTGCGCACGCCCAACGTATATACGGTCACGCTGCGCAGCGAGTATGAGATAGACGGGCTCGACTGCTCGCGGCTCGACGGCGGATATTACGTCTATGAATTTGATTACACCTACGGCACGACGGTCGCTCTGCCCGTGGGCGCGGAGATCGGCGGAGCATATTCGCTCGCGTATTTCACGGACGGCGGCGATGTCGTGACGGAGATAAGCGGGATACAGCGCGACGTTACGCTGACGGCGGTATGGGAAGAAATCGAATATACGGTGACGTATACCGCGCTCGGCGAAACGTATGCCGTTATGACGTACGGCTACGGCGACGCGCTCGTCCTGCCCGAATGCGACGTGCCCGGCTACGAGTTCCTCGGCTGGCTGACTGACGCGGAGTATGTGACGGGGAATATGACCGTGGAAGCGTCGCTGTCCGTTACCGTGACGCTGGCGAGCGACTTCGCGGCGGACGGTATGACCGACGGCGGGGAAGCGTTCGTCCGCGGACTGACGCTTACCGGCACGCGCGCGGAGGATTTCGCGCTCGGCGTTTCGCTCTCGGGCGACGGGCGCACGCAGTTCGGTTGGTGGCATAACGAAGGCGGCGCGTGGAGCCGCGTGACTTCCGTCGCGGGAATGGACGGTGAAACGGTATACGCCGCGTGGATCTCGGACGTCACCGTGACGATAACGGAAGCGTCCAAGTCCTGGGGAACGTGGACGATAAACGGCGCGTGGAGCTGCGGCTTTGTCGGAGCGACGAGCATTGAGATAGCGGAGTCGGCGGGCGTTTTCGTGACCGCGCAGGCGTGGCTCAAACTCTCCAAGGACGGAGCGACGGATTTCGATACGCTGAATAACGGTAAATCTGTCTCGGCGGACGGCGGCTCGTTCGGCAAGGGATCGATGACCTCGGCGAACGATCTGTTCGGCTCGGCGAAGTACGGCGGCGCGAAGGTTGCGGTGACGTTCTCCTATGGGGATCTGACGCTCACGTTGGAAAGCACGGCGTGGAAAGCGAAGGGATAACGCGCGGCGGCGCGAAGGTCGCGGTGACGTTCTCCTACGGGGATCTGACGCTCACGTTGGAAAGCACGGCGTGGAAGGTGAAGGGATAACGCGCGGCGGCGCGAAGCGGCTCGCCGTGCGCGTGCGCCCGAATGTCGGGCGGGCTGCGGAGCGGCGGGGGAACTTGCCGCGGGGCTTAGCCGCGATACGGAAAAGCCCCCGCGCCGAAGCCGGAAGAAGCATTTTGAGAAAATATCGCCAAAACGCTTGCGTTTTCCGCGCGGGTCTGCTATAATAACATAGCTTTTGATGTGGCGGCGTAGCTCAGTTGGCTAGAGTACTCGGTTCATACCCGATTGGTCGGCGGTTCGAATCCACCCGCCGCTACCACAAGTCCATATGGTCAAGCGGTTAAGACACCACCCTTTCACGGTGGAATCTCGGGTTCGAGTCCCGATAGGGATACCAATCATTTTTTTCCGCGCGGCTCGACGCGCGGAATTCATATGGAAGCTTAGCTCAGTTGGGAGAGCACCTGCCTTACAAGCAGGGGGTCACAGGTTCGAACCCTGTAGCTTCCACCAATCGCCGACGTTCGCGGCATTCGCGGGCAGGAGCGGGGAGAGCGGCACATACCCGCCGCGCATACGGGGGCGTAGCTCAGTTGGTTAGAGCGCATGCTTCACATGCATGAGGTCATAGGTTCGAGTCCTATCGTCCCTACCATAAAACACAATTATATTGTGGTGTAGTGTCGAAACTCACCACAATATATTGTTTTATACGGGTTCATTTCGGTAGTGTTTGGGGAACGTTTTGGGGAACAAAAAGTCACGTTTTGTCAGGAATAAAGCGGACTTTTTGCATTTCCGACAACATAAATTCGTCGGGGATGTGCGTATAGGTGTTGCCGATAAGTCTTTCCGAACTGTCGCCGAGCCAAACTTCGACGATCTCCCGACGGACGAACTGCTGACAAACCGTTGCGAACGTGTGGCGCAGGTCGTACTGTTTGCGGTCGGGGAACATCCCTTTGAAGACTCTGTTGGCGTAACCGTGGGCGACGGGCAACAGACGTATTTTGATGAAAAAGTTAAGCAAAGGGGATTACATGAGAAATAAAGTTAAATGTTATATATGCGGAACGGAGTTCGAAGGCGAGGATTACGACGAATGTCCATATTGTTGCTGGGTACATACGGGAATGGAAGATTTTTATTCGCCGGATGAAAAAGAAGATTGCAACTTAATGTCAATTAACGAAGCAAAACGTCTTGTCGCTTCCGGCAAAAACATATGGGGAGATTCGTTACCTGAAAAACAGTAAGCGGTAATAAGTGAATATAAAATTGTTTCAGGCACTCTTAATAAAGGAGTGCTTTTTTATACCAAAAAGGGAGATAATATGACGGAGTTTAAGGAGTCGGAGCACCCGCGTGATGACAACAGGAAGTTTATCGACGGGAATAAACCATATCGGGTCAGGTTGGGAGAGTGTTTTGAAGAATGTTTGAGAGTTTTGTTGTTCTAAAAGTGATTCTTGACAACTTCGTAAAAGCGTGGTACAATAACGGTGCTTTCCGTTCCGGCGGAGCGAATAGCGAAAAAGGAAGGCGCGGGAGGTAAAGCCCGGTCTTATGATAAAGCAAGCGAGTGATCTGCGCAAGCCGCACTATTGACAGCAATCGCGTTATGTTGCGGAATTTACGGTGTGAATAGATATTATAAATTAGGTATGATTAGGACATAGCTTATAAAGTGAGATAAATCAATATGACAGAAGAGCACATTAAGTTTTTAAGAGAGTTTACGCCCACGGATGACGCATATAATGTAGCGCGGTATCTTGCAGATCACGAACAGGCGTGTAATAAACTTTATAGACTTTGTTCGGGAATAGAAACCGGTTTGTTCTCATTTGTGGGGCTGCTTGCGTGGAGATTGGGAAAAACAATATGAAAATCAGGTAACATTTGTTAATAAAGTATCGGAATTATCGGACAAGTATGATTTATGGTATATAACTTTCGCTTGGAAGATGAGAGAAGATAATTACAATAAAGAAAATATTTTTTATGCAAAATACTTGCATAAAAAATAAAAATGCGTTATATTATATTAAGAGAGCGCGGAGGTCGCAGGTATGATTTTATCAATCAGAGTTAATAACTATCTCGTTTATTCAAACGAAGTGGAACTTTCTTTACGTGCAAACATGAAAATTAAACGAATGGTTACGAATACTGTATCGGTAGGAAATCTCCGTGTTTTGAAATCTGTTGGGGTTTACGGCGCCAATAATGTCGGTAAAACATGCCTAATTCGCGCGATTCAGTCTATAAAAAATGTTTTGTTAAGTTTTGCTGCTGAAGTTCCTGCCAATTTATTTACAGGTAGCCCCGTTTGTTGTCTGGGGATTACTTTTACAGAAGGTGAACGTATCTTTAGTTACGACTTCAAATTTAATGCGGGAAGAAATAATGGTATTTCCCCCGGATTTGTGTATGAAAAATTCTGCGAGAGGAAAGAAGATATATATGGTAACGAAAGTTACACGACAATTTTTCTTAAAGATGCAATTGAGCAGGAATATAGCTTTCCTAAAGATTTTGCGGTAGAAGAGTTAATGAAATCTGTTGCGGTCAATAATATTCTTATATACACGATCAATACAGAAAAATATGCTAGTGTTAATGAGATTAAAAATATTTTACGTACTTGTGCAGAAAAAATAGAAATCATAGACTTAAATAATATACCCTTAGAAAAGACAATTCAATTACTCAAAGATGAGAAGGCCGATAAATCCAAAGTTGTTGAACTGATTAAACACGCCGATCTTGATGTGGAAGATTATCATTATGTAAAACCTGATGTGGTCAATCTTCCCGTTCAACCGATACAGGGTGTGCCACAGGAAGTTGTGTTGCGGGCACAAACATTAGCAACGGATATGAGTTGTTTGATGTCTAATCACCGAGGGAAAGAAGTTCCGAGTTTGGTATATGATTCAACGGGTACAAAAAAAATTGCTGCGTTGGCAAGTTATATTATTGAAGCGTTGCGCGAAGAAAAGGTACTAGTGGTAGACGAGTTGGATAGCAGCCTTCATTTTAAGCTGACAAGAGCAATTGTTTCTCTTTTCAATAATGAACTAAATACAGGGGCGCAGTTGATTTTTACGGTCCACGATATTACGCTGCTTGATTGTAAAAAATTGTTTCGTAAAGATCAAATTTGGTTTGCAGCTAAAGAAAACGGATTGGCATATTTATATTCGTTGGACGATTTTACTGCACAGGATGGGGTTCGTGTGGAAAATGATATAGCTGCATTATATCAAAAAGGTGTTTTGGGCGCTGTTCCTGAACCTGATTTGATTTCCGTGATGTTGCAGGAGATTAAATAATGGAACGGCGGCTTCATATGAAACAAAGCGGGCATAAAATTTACATCGTTTGTGAGGGCGATGAAGAATATGATTATTTATCGCGCTTGAAAGAGTTACAGGTTTGGAGCAAGCAGTATTCAGTTAAACTTAAAAATGCAGGTTCTATTGATAATATAGCGGCCATTTATCAAGATGCATATATGAATGACAACTATGAGGCAGTTTTTATCTTCTGTGATACTGAACTCGCTCCGTATGCGCAGTATAATAAGCTAAAACAAACACTAATAAATTTATTTGGGACGAGTGCCGCTGCCACTGCTGTTGTATTTTTCTGTAATCCTTGTACGATGCAAATAATCCTTTCTCATTTTAAGAGAGTAAGATTGAAATCCAATCAAAAAAGTATCAATGGTTCGCTTATTGAGAAATTGACTTCCGTAAAGAATTATAGGGCTACTGAACGGCAGAGAACTGCAATCGTAAAGAAAATAACGGCAGAAAATTATGTATTGCTGAAAGATAATATTAAGGAACTTTCATTGAACGATGAAGAGGTGCCTTCAACAAACTTTTTACAGCTACTGTCATATCTTGAGAGGAATGATGTCGGCTGGATAAACGAGTTGTCTACATTGTTAGAGGGCGAAGATTGATAGACATAGTAATAATCGCAAAATTTAGATATGCTTAAAATTACCGAAGAATAGCATTGTCTAATAAAGCGGTCTCGCGGGGCGTTTTTCTTGTTCCCGAGTGCATCACGAGATGGCTACGGCGGAAATGACTAAATCTGCTCCGTTCGCCCTGCGGCGTTCGGATATAACATTTTCCACAAACACCGCCATTTCCCATAAAACAGAAAAACACGTTTGCCCCTCTCGGCAAGCGTGTTTTTATTATCAGGATAAGGATTTTTAAGTTTCTCGCGAAAACACTCCCTCGGAGAAAAATTATAAATGCACTTGTAAGTTTCTCGGGAAGGTGGGGTGCGGGGCGGAAACCCCTCTTTGCAAAGAGGGTTTCCCCCGCAAACATTTCTCGAAAAAATTACAAGCACTTCTCCGAAAAAATTACAAAAAGGATGATTCAGTTCAGAAAGCCTTTGATTATAGTGTCCTCGGCTTCCTTTTCGGTGAGTCCGAGGGTCATCAGCTTGACGAGCTGGTCGCCGGCGATCTTGCCGACGGCGGCTTCGTGGACGAGGCTTGCTTCGGGGCTTACCGCGTCTATTTTCGGCGTGGAGAGAATTCGGGCGGAATCGAGCAGGATGCCGTCGCACTCGACGTGTCCGAAGCAGCGATTTTTGCCTATGAGGTCGGAAACGAACGACTGGTACGACCGACCGCGCGCAACGGAACGGCTGACTATATCGGCGGTGCTGTTTTCGCCGAGCAGTTTCACTTTGAAGCGGGAAACGGCGCGTTCGTCGCCGTCCGTCAGCAGCTTTTCTTTAACGAGCAGGCGCGCGTTTTTGCCGACGCTCGCAACGGTGAGGCGGTCGGTGTTCGTCACGCCGCCGAGCTGCGTGGATTCGAGAAAGAGCGTCGCGCCCTTTTTGAGAAACACGCGGGTAACGGGCGTAAATTCCCGTTTGCCGTCGGGGTTGCCCTCGCCGTAATGCCGTTCGACATACTTGACGCTGCTGCCCTCGTCGAGATGAAAGGTATGCACGCCGTCGTGGCGGCTTTCGCCGCAGGTGTCGTTATGAATGCCGCAGCCCGCGATTATCGTGACCTCCGCGCCCTTGCCTATATAAAAATCATTATAAACGACGTCGCGCAGTCCGCCCGCGGTGAGTATGACGGGGATATGCACGCTGCGGTTTTTCACGCCCGGGCGCACGAAAATGTCTATGCCCTCCTTGCCGTCGCGGCGGGGGAGTATCTCCGCGTCCGCGCCTGACGCGCGCGCAATGCTCTTGCCGTCCTTTCGTATATTGAACGAGCCTTCGGGAATGCCGTGAAGGTCGGCTATCTTTTCCAGCAGTTCGAGATCGAGTTTATCCATTGTTTTTATTATCTCCGTCTATGACCGAGCAGACGCCGCGGCCGCCGTGTATCAGCGGCAGCATTTCCTCTTTCGTACCGACCTTGGGCGAGCCGCTCTTATCGAGCAGCACTATGCGGTCGGCTATGTCTATGATCTTGCTCTGGTGCGAAACTATGAGCACCGTCTTGCCCGTCAGGCGGGTGAACAGGCGCGTCAGGTTATCGAAGCTCCACAGGTCGATGCCCGCTTCCGGCTCGTCGAGCAGGAACACGCTGCCGTTTTTGGCTATCGCCATGGCGAGTTCTATGCGTTTAAGTTCTCCGCCCGACAGACTGTCGTCGAGCTCGCGGTCGATATAGTCGCGCGCGCACAGCCCGACGACGGACAGGTACTCGCACAGCCCCGCGAGATTATTGCGGTGGTCGGACGCGATGTCGAGCAGCTTGCGCACCGTTATGCCCTTGAACCGCACGGGCTGCTGGAACGCCGTCGTGAACCCGAGCTTCGCGCGCTCGGTGATCCCGAGCTTCGTAATATCCCTGCCGTCATAGTATATCTTGCCGGAAGTGGGGCTTTCTATGCCCGAAAGCAGCTTGACGAGCGTGCTTTTGCCGCTGCCGTTCTGTCCCGTGATAACGGTTATGCTGCTGTCGGGAAATTCGAGGTCTATGCCTTCGAGTATGACGTTCGTCCTTCCTTTGCCGTCCGTCACCTTATATCCTATATTTTCGAGTTGTATCATACGGTATCTTTCTCCGATCGCCGCGTCCGCGCGGCGCGCCTTTCGTCGGCTATCCGATTATACCGCATTCCCGTCCCGTTGTCAAGTCATTTGTTTTCCGCTCGCGTCCGACGTCGGCGGGCGCCGCGAAAACCCGCGTATGCCGCGCGTTTTCCGCGCTTTTGCCGCCGCGCGGCTTCGGCGATCCCGCGCGCCGCACCCGGAAAACCGCGCCCGCGCCGCCCGCTTTCGATCCAAATGCGCAAGAATTGCAAACAGAACGGACAAATATGTCAGTTTTGCAATTTTAATCAAATTTTTATCAACTTCGGTATTGACAAGATGAGAGGAATATAGTATAATAATGCTAATTCATAAGTTAAATTATGCTATACTCCGCTCTTCGCCCGGGTTCGCGGCGAACAGGCGGGTGCAAAATGAACATTCATTCTGCGCCGCAGGTAACAGGGGGGGGGGTGAGCGTTTAGACGAATGCTCCGTCCTTTGTGCGAATAAACCGCGCGCATATGCGAATATGCTTGTAATGCGCATACTCTGCGGCTCGCTTAAAGGGAGGGGCAAAAGAATGAGAGAAAGCGCTTTTGTGCGTTTCAGGTTGCTTGCTGTACTTATTCTTGCGGCGGCGATGGTCGCGGCGGGAGTTCTGCTTTCGGGCGCGCTGACGGCGCGCGCGGCGGAAGAGCCGACGGCATTGACGCTGGCGGCGGCGCAGACGGACGACGGGGCGGCGAAGTTTTATACGCTGACCACGCTTGACGACGCCAAAGACAAGCTCGAGCTGACGGGGACGTACCCGGACGGAGAACGTCCGGTGACGGATTACGAGCTGACCGCCGACTGCGGGAGCGAACTGACGTCGGGCGAAGTGACGCTGACGGCGGCTCTGCCGGGCGGCGGGCTTTCGGCAACGCTGACCGTCGAAGTGGTCGACGAAGCCGCGGCGAGCATAAAGGCGGAACTTGCGGAGGGCGCGGTCGTAACGGACAGCATGACGACGGCGGACGTCGCGGAGCTGCTCGTCGTGACGGCGTACTCGGCGGGCGGCGACGTTATGGGAACGATACCGTCGGACGAAATAGAGCTCAGCGGTTCTCTGACGCTCGGTTCTTCTTCGATGTCCGAAGTCAAGACGTTCACCGTCCGTTACGGCAGTCTGTCGACGACGGCGGAGATAACGGTGCATCGCAACGTGATCGAGAAGATAGAGGTCGTCGGTTTCGATTATACGGGCGACATATATTCGTATACCGCTGCTTCGACGGTGAACGGATACCTTGACGTGCGGGCGACGCGGACGGACGGCTCTACGGAGCGGCTGGACAGCAATCAATATTCGATAGTGGGCGCGTTCACTCCCGACAATACATACGACGGCAGCGCGGCGACGTTTTCCAAGGCGATGACCGTCCGCCACACTTACTCGGTGGGCGGGGTAAGTTATAACGTCGATACCAAATACGAGTTTGACGGCATAAAGGCAGCGACCCCGCTGTTCATTTACATAACTTCCAACAGGACGAGTTACAACGCTTACGATAAGTTTACCCCGTCCGATTTTGCCGTGACGGTAATGTACTCGGGCGGCAGAAACCCCGTTGAAATAACCAACTACACGATAGAGTACGGCGACGCTTCGGGCGAGCCTGTGGAAGGCGCGGAAGGCTACGTTTACGACAACGGGCAGGGCACTATCATCGTCAGCTACACGGAAAACGGAGAGACGGTGGAAAGTTATTCCGACCCGTTCCAGGTCAACAAACTCGCAGCGACTCCCGTGACGTTCAACCCCGCTTCGGGCGAATACGATTATTCGGTTGATGGAGGCACGGCGACGGGTGAGGCGCAGATCGTCAATATAGGCAACTACGATCCCGAGATAATGAAAATAGTGAGCGTTTCGGACGGCGGCGCGTTCGATTCCGAAGCGGGCACGATAACGGTTACGGACGCGGGCATTTACGAGGTTGTCGTGGAACTGACTAATCCCGCTTATTACTGGACGGGACAGGCTGACGACGAAACGCAGATAACCATAACGTACGAGGTCACCAAAGCTCCGCTGCGCTACCTTGCCGCCGGATTCGAGGTGAACGGCGAGTCCGCGACCGAATGGGATTACAGTGAAACGGCGGTCGTCACGCTCGACGGCAACTACGGCGGCGCGCAGCCGACGTACAGTTTCGGCGGGCAGAGCGACGACGGCACGTTCGAGCCGTATACGACGTCCGATCCGACGGACGTCCCCACGCTGGCGGGCGATTATACGCTGACGGTGACCGTTCCCGAGAGCGATAATTTCCTCGGCGGAACTACCGCTTCGGTAAGTTTCCGCATAGGCAGGCGCACGATCTCCGCGCCGACGATACAAACGCTGCTGACGTATAACGGCACGGCGCAGACGCCGACGATCGAATACGTCAACGCCGACGACGCGAATTATTTGAACGTAAAATGCGAAGAGCATAAGGACGCGGGCGACTATACCGTGACGTTCACTTTGTCCGACCCCGACAACGTGACGTGGGCGGACGACGCCGGCGCGGTCGGCAACACGCTGACGCTGGAATACCGTATCGGACGGCTGGCGATAAAGCGTCCCGGGCTGGTTACTTCGGAAAGCAGCTACGTTCCGGGCGGGCAGTCGCGCACGATGACGGATTTCGACAAAACGGCGGACGGCGGCGATTTTGCCGGAGCGATAACGCTTTCGTCGGATACGTTCTCCGTTTCGGGCGCGACGCTGACGGCGACGGATGCGGGGACGTATACCGTCACCGTGAGCCTTTCGGATACCGCCAACCTGATGTGGGTCGGCGGCACGCACGACGAGCCGCTGACGGATACGTTCACGCTGTCCTGGACGGTGAATCCCGCGCGGCTGGACGTGCCGACGGTCGCGGGCGGGACTTATAACGGCTCCGTCGTAAACGCGGTTTACGCTCCGGACGGGCGCATAACCGTTTCCGGGGAAACGTCGGGCACGGACGCGGGCGAATACGCGATCGAGTTCGCGCTCGCCGATACGCATAACTACGTCTGGACGGACGGTACGAACGCCGCCCGGACGGTGACGTGGGAAATAGCGCAGGCGGTCATAGACGCGCCGTCGCAGTCGAATGCGCTCATCTATAACGAGAAAGAGCAGTCCGCCGAATTTTCGGACGGGCTTGTAGGCAAGGCATACACAGTTTCGGACGGCAGCGCGGTAAACGCGGGCGAGCATACCGCGACGCTGACGCTGATAACGGGCGAAAAAGGGCTGACCAACTACAAGTGGTCGGACGGCGACGGCAGCCTCGGTGACGCGTCGCGCGAAGTGACGTGGCGGATCGCGCCCAAACAAGTGGACGTCGCTCCGACTGCCGCCGGTTCGGTCTATTCGCCGGACGGGGTAAGCGGCGAACTGACGGGCTTTGTGGCGACTGATTCCGTGGGCACGGTTATGACGGCGACAGCCGAGGGCGGGGCGACCGCGGATGGCGGCAACCTCTCCGCGACAAACGCGAACGAGGACGGTTACACAGTGCTCGTGACGCTGTCGGATAACTACGTCTGGGCGGACGTACCGGGCGCGGACGGGCAGACGCTCGCCGTTAAATGGATCGTCGAACGCCTTGGTATAGACGTGCCGACGGTCACGGGAACGTATACTTATAACGGCACGGAGCAGTTCGTCGCGCTCTCGGGCGAAAGGGACACGGCATACACCGCGGCGGGGGAGATCTCCGCGACGAACGCGGGAGAATATATCGTGACGGTTGCTCCGACGGACAATTACAAATGGTCTGACGGCGCGGACGACGCGCGCGAGGTGAAGTGGAGCATAGCGCGGCTGGCAATCGACCGCCCCGGGGAATTGACGTTCGTCGGCGAGAGCGGCGACGGCAATACCTATAATTACGGCAGTGCGGTGACGGCGGCTCCCGTCGGCGACACTGTCGGCTTTACCGTCGGCGGAGACGTGACCGCAACGGAGGTAAAGACGGACGGCGAATACGTCGTGACGTTCACGCTCGACGACAACCATTGCTGGGCGACGGCGGACGGCGACGGCGCAACGGTGTACGTCCACACGTTAAGCTGGAACGTGCTCCCTCTCGCCGTGACCGCTCCGACCGCTCCGACGGTCATACGCGCGACGTATAGCGGCGGCGCGCACGAGTTCGTGTTCGGCGGCTGGAACGCGGGAGAAAACGGTATCGCGCCGTATGCATTCTCGGTGACCGCGGATTATGACTACACTGCGTCCGCCGACGGCACGCTGAATGCTACGGACGCGGGAACGTACAGGGTGAGCGTAACTCTGACTGACGCGGTCAACTTCGTGTGGAGCGGCGGCGGCACGGAAGCCGTGTTCGTCTGCGATATTACGATAGATCCGCTTGCGGTCTCCGTGACGGAGTGGAGCGGCGCGGAAAACCTCGTATACAGCGGTGAGGCGCAGAAGCCCGTTGTCGGAAGCTCCAACGTGAGCGGCGACGTGACGTTCGTCTATGAATATACAGGCGCGGCGGGGACTGCCGAACCGACGAACGCGGGAGAATATACCGCGGAAGTGACGGGACTGACGGGCGCGGACGCGCACAACTACACGCTTGACGGCGCGACCGGGCTTTCCGTGACGTTTGAAATAGCGAAATATACGATAAAAACGGCGGAGGCGGTAAGTTTTGCCGACAGATACATCGAATACACGGGCGAAGTTTTGACGCCCGACGTTACCCTTACGCAGCCGCTCGGTGAGAACGTGCTGACGTGGGCGGTCGACGAGGATTCGGAGAGCGCGACGGAATACGGTACGTACTGGATCGTCGTCACGCTGTCGGACACGAATAATTTCGCCTGGGAGATCTCGGAAAACTACAACGACAGCAACCCCGACGCGGCGGATCGATTCGGAGAAAGAGACGGCGTCGTGGAGATGTGGTTCCAGATCACGCGGACGCGCCTGACCGCAGAGGACGTCGATCTTACGGCGAACTCCGTCGAATACGGCTCCGCGCTCGACATTTCTTATAACGAAGACATACCCGGCGGCGGCGCGGTGACCGTGCTGTATTACGGCACGCCGATAAGCGGCGCGTTCGGCGCGGATAACTGGACGGCGACCGACCGCGACTCCGCGACGGCGACCGCACCGACGCTTGCGGGCGATTATACCGTCGTGCTCGTCGTCGAGCAGGGCGGCAGCTACGAGCGCGGCGAATTTACGGCTTCGTTCTCCGTAACGCAGAAAAAGATAACCCTGACTTTCGGAGAGCCGGAAGGGTATAAGACGACCTACGGCGCGCCGATAAATGCGACTGCAACGGCGGGCGGGCTCGTGAGCGGTGACGACGCGGGCATAACGCTGACGTATTCGGGCGGCGGCTATTCTTCCGCTCGACGACCGCTTAACGCAGGCAATTATACCGTTACGGCGACAATAACCAACGCTAACTATACGCTCGGCGGCGTGAGTTGTACGACGGATTTCGTCATAGAAAAGGCGAAACTCACCGTCACGGTGAACAGCGAAAAGATAACCTACGGCAGCGCCGCGCCCGCATATGATCTCTCGTTCGACGGCTTTGTGAGCGCGGACGGCGGGTCGGAAACGGACGACGAGAGCGTTGTCGGCGGCGCGGCGACCTATTCGTATACGTTCGGCGGCTCGTCGATCGACTACGCAGCGGGCAGCGACGTCGGGACCTACAACGTCAAGGCGGCGGGGCTGACCGCGGACGACTACTATTTCGTATATTCGTCCGAGGGCACGCTGACGGTGTCGCCCCGCACGATCGCGCTGACCGTGACGGGCGAGGATAAGACCTACGACGGCAAAGCCGCGTCGGTGACCGTTTCGGCGGACGGCAGGTTCGGCGATGACGAGATAGTCTACGTTTACTCGTACTCGCACGGCGGAGAGTCCGCGGTAAACGCGGGCATATATACCGTAACGGTAACTCTCGGCAAGGGCGGAAAGACGGGCAACTACGTTCTCGGCTCGGCGGCGGGCTATTCCGACGAATTCAAGATAACAAAGAGAACGCTGACCGTCAAGTTCGCGGGAGAGTATGAGATCGAATACGGCGGGACGCTTCCCGCGTTCGCGCTCGACTACGACGGCTGGGCGGACGGCGAGAGCAAGACCGCCCTCGGCGTGAGCGAGATCTTCACCGTGACGCGTGACGGCGCGAACTACGCGCCCGGCGCGGATTACGGCTCCGTCGGGATTTACGGCGTGACGGCGACGGTGAGCGGCACGCTCGGCAACTACGCGATAAACGACGGCAGCGGCTTTACGGTAACGACGGAAATGGAAGTTACCCCGCGCGCGCTCAAGCTCACCGTAACGGCGAAGAGCAAAACGTATGACGGCGAGGCGGTTGCCGTTTCGGTAACTGCTGACCGTGCGCTTCCCGGCGACAAAATAGTCTACGCTTACTCGTACTCGCACGGCGAAAGCTCCGCGGTGAACGCGGGTGCATACCGCGTGACGGTAACTCTCGGCACGGGCGGCGAGACGGGCAACTATGTTCTTGCTGACGCTGACGGCTATGCGGCGGAGTTCAATATCGGTAAAGCCGAACTGACGGTTACGGCAACCGTCACGGAGGGAGAGTATTTTTACGGCGACGCGCTGCCGGAAGGTTATGCGACCTCGTCGGTGACGGGCTGGGCGGATAGAGATGAGAGCGGAGAACTTCTGACGGTCACGGGATTCACCGTAACGCGCGACGGCGTGCCTTACGCTCCGGGCGCGGAATGCGGTTCAGCCGGGGATTACGTCGTGACGCCTGTCACGAGCGTGAGCGAACTCGCAAACTACGAAATCGGTATAACGACGGACATTCTGACGGTATCGCCTCGTCCCGTGACGGTGACGCTCGGTGATATAGGCAGCGTTTACGGCGAAGCGCCGGAAGACCTTATGACGGCGGCAAGCGCGAGCGGGCTGGCGGACGGATTGGAACCGCTCGGCAAGATAATAAAACTCGTCGCGCTTTCCGGCGAGAGGGAGATAGAACTGACATCTTCGACGGCTGCCGGAGAATATTCGATAGCCGGCAACGCGATAGACGACAATTACTCCGTGACGTTTAACGGCACGCACGGCGAGAGGGCGATATATAAGGTTTCGCCCGCAAAGATGACCGATGCGGCATTCGATCCGTACGACGGGACTTACGACGGGCAGACGCATACGGCTCTCGCCGCCGCGCCGACGATAACGACGGTGAACGAGATGAAAGCGACGTGGTACTTCCGCGTTTCCGGAGGCGACTGGACGGAGGGATATGCGAACGTCGAGTTCCGCGACGCGGGCAGCTATACGGTCTACTACTACGTCAAGGCGGACAATCACGAGCTTTACGGCAGCGATTCGACGGAGGACGGCGCGGAGGGACTGCTGTCGTTTACGGTGACGATAGATAAATTCGCGCTCACGGTCTCGGCGGACGGCGAAACGGTGTACGGCGAAGCGTTCGGCGAGGGCGACTATACGGTGACGTATAACGGTAGTGCGGCATTCCCCAACGGGGATACGGCGGCGGAGCAGGGCGTGGAGTTCTCCGTAACGTCCGACTACAAGCAGGGCGATAATGTCGCGGTCTATACGATAACGCTGTCCGGCGTGAATGAAACGAAAAACTACGTCATAACTTACGAGAGCGGCGAACTGAACGTGATAAAACGTTCGGTAAGCGTAACGATAAACGACAACACGGGGTCTACATACGGCAATCCGTTCAACTCTCTTACGGCATACGTTTCCCACGGTTCGGTCTATGCGCCCGACGGCGGATGGAGCGACATCGTGAGTCTGACGGTCTGCGGCGCGGACGGTACGCGTTACGACACCGAGGAGGCGCAGCGTGCGGCGGAAGCGGGGGATTATTTCATCGTCGGCAGCGTGATAAACGATAATTACGACGTGACGTTTATCGGTTCTCTCGATTACGACGGCGGTACGACGAATGCCGGCAAATATACCGTAAATCCCCGCAACGTCACGATAAAGACGGTGATCGTCAACGGCGGAAGCTGGGAATACGACGGCACGGGAAAGGGATATGCAGTCGACGATTACACGGTGGATGACGCGCAGGCGCAGCTGACGTTCGTATACACCTACGAGGGGACGGAAGCGGACGGCACGGAATACCGCGCTTCGGCGACGGAGAACGACGGCGAGGCGGCCCGTCCGACGAACGCGGGCAGCTATACGGTCACGATCACCGCGAATAACGAGAACTACACCGTCACCGGCGTGTCGCTGCCTTTCGCGATAGAAAAGGCGGATTACGATACCGCGGGGATGAGCGGCGGCGAACTGATTGACAACGGCGACGAATGGGAGGAGCGTACGGTCGTGCGGCTGAACGGCAGCGACTATTATCTGTTCGTATACGAATACGACGGTACGGCTCACCGCCCGGCAGTCGACGAAAGTCTGTTCGTCGGCGGCAAGGACGGCAGCAAGCCGACGGTTGAAAGCGTTACCGAAGGTAAGACCAATGTCCGCGACGGCGGCGAATCGGTAGCGGAGGATCGCTACGTCAAGGAGATCACGTTCACGTTCGCGGCGGGCAGCGATAACTACAACGCGCCCAAAGAACTGACCGTGCTCGTTGCGGTCGTCCCGCTGACCGTGGAAGTCGACTGGGGCGACAAGGTCGCGTTCGTTTACGACGGCTCCGATCTGTCGGGCAATATCGTCCCGACCTATACGGACATAAACGACGACGCGATCGAACTCGACAAGACGTTCGTCGCGGCGGGCGGAGAAACGCCCAGAGAGTTCGTCGACGCGGGGCTTTACAAATACGTCGCGAATTTCAAAGCGGGCGACAATGCTTACTACAACTATGAACTGCTCGCCGGCGACGACGAGGACGAAAACGATATATCTTCCGTCAACCGCCAGCTGTTCCGCATCCTGCCGAGAGAGATACGTATAACGGCGGACGACGGCTCGATGAGCTACGGCGACGACGCGCCCGCGCCTTCGACGGAGGCATGGAACTATGACGAGGGCAGCCTTGAACTCATAGAAAAGGACGGCATCGTCGTGACGGTGACCGCTCGCACGACGGACGACGGGGAAGCGGAAGCGGTCGCGTCCGATACGCATGCAGGCAGATATTACAACGTGATCGCAGTCACGGGCGACAGAGCAGGCAACTATTCGTTTACGCTTACGAGCGGGACGTTCGAGGTGACGCGCCGCAAGATCGAGGTGGAAATATCCGACGCCGGGTCCGTTTACGGCGAGGAGCAGGCGGAGCTGACCGCGGCGCTTTCGGGCGGCGCGCGGCTTTCCTCGGCGGACGCGGAGCTCGGTCCGAACGGCGAAACGCTCGCTTCGCTCGTTACCCTCGACGCGGACGGCGGCATAACGACGCGCACCCCCGTCGGAACGTATAAGATAACGGGCTCGCCCGCGCAGACGGCCGACTACGAAATAACTTACGTCGGCTCGCTCGGCGACGGCGGGGAGTATACCGTATCTCCCGCGGCGTTCACTGAGGACGACTTCGCGTTCTCCGGATATTCGGGAATTTACGACGGCGAGGCGCATTCCGCGCTTGCGGAGTTTGCACCGAACGGCGATGCGGCGGCGTTCGTTAACGGACTGACGCTGACGGTCTACGTCGCGCGCGGCGAAGGCGGAGCCGACGGCGGCACGCCGATGAGCGAAACGTTCGTGACCAACGTCGCGGAGAGCGGAACGTATCGGTTCTATGTCGTCGCGACGACGGAGGGCGGCGTCGCGTGCTACGAACCTGCGGCGTTCACGTTCACCGTGGAGATATCGCCGGACGTCAACGAGCTCGAACGGCAGTTCTCGTGGAGCGGGCTGGAATACGGCAGGGATATACCCGCCGGCCCCGCAGATGCGGTCGCGAAGTACGGCGACGCGAAGATAGAGGGCATATATAAAGAAAACGGCGAGCGCGTCGCAGACAGCGTCGAAGCGTTTGCCGAAGCGTTCCCGGACGGCGGCATAGGCGCGGGCGATTACTACGCGAAAGTGACCGTCGAAGCGGGCGTTTACGACGGCGTCGAAAACTACGCTGCGGCGGAGTTCGAGTGCGGCTTTACTGTCGCTAAACACGTCGTCACGCTCTCCTGGTCGCTCGGGCATTCGCTCGTCTACGACGGCGAAGCCAAGGTCAATACGCTGACCCGAAGCGGCGACGAATGGCTGACGGGAGCGTTCTCCGAATACTTCTCGCTCGTTTCGTCGAGCACCGGTTCGGGCAGTTCGGGCACGGACGGCGCGACGGGCTATCCCGTGCTGACGGCTACGCTCGCGGGGACGTACAGCTTCACCGTGAGCCTCTCCGACGCGGATAACTACGTCTGGGCGTCCGGACTGCCGTATGCGTCGGTGAGCGGAACGGAGTGCGTGTTCACGTTCGGCATTTCCGCGCAGGCGAACTCGATAACGATAGGCGTGGCGCAGACGGACGGCGGCGCGGGCTGGACTTACGGCGACACCGACGGCAAGGACTTCGGAGATCTCGTCGGACGCGTGGCGGATATTTCCGCTCCCGGCGACAAGCTGATCTACTTCACGGTGACGGCGGAAAGCTCGTATACCTATGCGTTCACGTCCGTCGACGGCGGCGGCTACTCTTCGTCAGCTCTGCCGACTGACGCCGGCAGGTATAAAGTGACGGTGACCGTCGCGGGGACGGATGCTTACGGCTCGGTGACGGGCGAAGCGGAGTTCACGATATTCCCGGCGGTAATGGCTATACCGACGCTCGGGTCCCCGACGACGGCTTACACGGGCGGCGAACAGACCAACACGGTCGTCGGCTATGTCGGCGGCGTGATGACGATAAGCGGTTCGGTGACGATGAACGGCTCCGAAGTGCTGATGACGGCGACGGGTGCGGGCGAGTATAGCGTGAGCGTGACGCTGGAAAGCGCGAATTATGTCTGGTCGTACGATCTCCCGGATTACGTCGACGGCAGCGGCAGAACGCTGACTCTTGTCTGGACGGTGGAAAAGGGAGTTCCCGTGTTCGAAGGAACGATAACCGCGGGCGGCGGAACTTACGGCAATGTGACCGAGCCTTCGGGCGTGACGGCTGCGCTTGCGGGCGGCTACGGGCTCGAAGTGGTCTATGAATACTTCACTCTCTCCGGCGGCGTTTACTCGTCCGTCGGCGAGGCGGCTCCGACTGACGCGGGCGAGTATTACGTCGCGGCGAAAGTCGTCGGCACGGACGACGTAGAGGAAGCGTATCTGACGGACGACGGCGCGAGGGTATACGCAGAGTTTACTATAAGCGCGGCGGATGGCTCCGAAGTGTTCGCAGGGGCTTCGGTCGAAGCGGGCGGAACTTACGGCGGCGCGGTTGACGTGAAGGTGACGGGCGCGGGCGACGCGTATAAGGTCGCATACCGCGGCACGACCAACGGCGGCGAGCCTTACGAGAGCGACGAAGCGCCCACACAGGCGGGCTCGTACTACGCGGTCGTGACGATAGAAGCGACGGACAACTGGACGGAATATACGTTTGAAACGCCGTTTACTGTGGAACGCGCTTCGTTTACCGCGACGGTGACGGTTGATTCCGTGACTTTCGGCGAGGCGGTCGCGCCTTCGGTATCCTCCAACCCCGGCGGCGCGGAAGTGAAATACCTGTACTCGGGACGGACGAACGGCGGCGAAACGCTGACCGATTCCGAAGAAGTTCCGACTCATGCGGGCAGCTATACGGTCAGAGCGGTGATCGCGCAGTCGGATAACTATACGGTGGTCACGACGCGCCCGGTATCGTTCACTATAGAACGGGCTATGATAGGTTCGGTGCTCACCGTTTCGATGACGGGCTTCACCTACGGCGGCGACAGCGCGCCCGTTATCGAGGGCAACCTCGGCGGCGGCAGCGTGACGTATGTCTATTCGGGCGCGCTGAACGGCGGGCAGGCGTATTACGAGGAGGGCGCGGACGAAGAGGCTATCCGCCCGACGGACGCGGGCTACTACCGCCTGACGATCAGCGTGGCGACGACGGACGACTACTACGGCGACACCGCCACGACGACGTTCTATATCTACCGCGCCGATCTTTCGATAACGGCGGCGATCGACGGCTGGACTTACGGCTCGGAGTCCTCCGTTCCGTCGTTCACTGCGTACGGCGGACTGCCCGACGGCGCGGGAACGGTGTATTACTACTACTTCGGTTCGTCTTACGACGGAAGCTGGAATTACGAATACGCCGATCGCAATCTCGTCGCTCCGACGCTTGCGGGCGAGTATAAGATGATAGCGGTCGTCGCGCAGACGGATAACTACAAGCGCGCCGAGTCCGCCGAAGCGGAATTCGCGATCGCGAAAGCCGATTACGCGGCGGCGGAGTTCGATATGAGCGGCTGGACGGAAAACGGCGGCGTATATTACGTCGTATACGACGGCAACGCGCATTCGCCCGTGCTCGCTGCTCTGCCCGTCGGGCTGGACGGGGCAGAGGTCGCCGTCGAATACTCCGGCAGCGTGACGAACGTAGCCGACGGCGAAGTGACGGTGACGGCGCGGCTCTCTTCGGACAGCTCCAACTACAATGCGCCGGGTGAAGTGACGGTAGTCGTCGCGGTCAGCCCCCGCGCTGCGGAAGCGGTGTGGACGACGGAGTACGTCTATAACGGCAAAGCGCAGACTCCGACGGCGTATTACGCGGCGATCGACGGCAGTCACGTCGCGCTCGAAGTCGTCGTTGACGGCGAATTCCGCAATGCGGGCAGCTACTGTGCGACGGCGGCTCCCGCTGACGGCAACTACGTCCTGACCGATCCCGAAACGACTCTTACGATAGCGCGCGCCTCCGTCGTGGTAACGATTAACGACGTTTCCGCGACGTACGGCGATGCGAATAGCGGCAATCCCGTGCTGACGGCTTCGGCGGCTCTGCTCGGAGACGACTCGGCGGCGGACGTTTACGAACTGTACGTCGAGGGGCTCGGCGATAAGCCGAACGCGGGCGACTACCCGATCAAGGGCAGGGCGAGCGGTTCGGCGGCGGACAATTACGATCTGATATTCATCGGCGGAACGTACAGAGTGGCGCGCCGCGAGGTGACCGTGAAGATAAACGACGCGACAGTCGTCTATTCGGGCAAAGCCGCGTCGCTCGACGGCGTCGGGTACACGGCTGACGGCGACTACGACGACCTCGGGCTCGTCCTCGACGCGGGCGGTGCGACGAACGTCGGGACTTACGGCATAACGGGCGCAGTGACCAACTCCAACTACGACGCGGTCGTGACGGGCGGCAGGCTGACGATAACCCCCGCCGCGCTGACGGTGACGCTTACCGCTCCTTCTGACGCGGTCTACGACGGCGGCGCGAAAGCAGTGACCGTCGCGGGCACGAGCGGCGCGGTTGCGGGCGAAGACCCCGAAGTGACTATACGCTACACGGGCACTACGAACGGCGGGGCGGCTTACGACTCGCTTACCGCACCCGTTCTCGCGGGCAGCTATCAGGCGACCGCGCTGACGGCGGACGGAAACTACGCGGCGAGCGGCTCCGTCGAATACGTCATAGCGCGTGCGGCTGTGAAACTGCCTGCGATAAGCGACGGCGATCCGCTCTCGGCGGAAGCCGTGGCGGACGGCGAAATGCACGGCGTGCTCGTCGGTATCGATCTCACGTTCGTCGGCGTGCGCGGCGCGGGCGAAGGCACGTCGCTGACCGTCGAGGAGGGCGGAGTGTATATGCGCGCGGACGAACCGGGCGAGTACAGCGTGACGGTGTTCCTGCGCGATACGGATAACTACGTCTGGGCGGACGGCACGAACGTCGACGTGACGTACACTCTGACGCTGACCGAGCCTTCGGGACTCGGCGCGACGGAGATAGTGATGATAGTGCTCGGCTGCGTGCTCGCGGTCGAAGCGATAGTGCTGCTGATATATTTCCTGACGGGCAAGGGGAAAGGTAAGCCTTCCGACGGCGACAGCGACTCGACGGAAAACCCGGCGGGCAGCACGGCGGACAGTGCGGCGGACAGCACGGCGGATAATGCGGCGAACAGCACGGCGGACAGTGCGGTTGGCGGCGCGATGAACTGCGCCGTTCCCGCGGCTCTGCCCATGCTCGCCGTGACGGCGGGTCAGAGCGCGGTCATCGCCGTGCTCGCGGCGCTTTGCGCGGCTCTGCTCGTGGCGGAGATATTCCTGTTCGTGCGGCGCGCGAAAAAAGACGATTCCGCGCCCGCCGCTCCTGCGGAATCGGATGAAGCGGCGGCGACGCTGCCCGAAACGCAGCCCGCCGCGCCCGAAGAAACGGCGGAAGAGCCTGCGGAGACTCCCGCAGAGGAAACTGCGGAAGAAGCGGACGACGAGGACGAGGAGGAAGAGATCGAGATAGTCGACGGCAGGCGGCTGCGCGTGCGATACGACTATTCGTTCCGCGCGAAGCTGATACAGTCTTCCGCAGAAACGCAGCGGTATTACGGCGAACTCGCCGCGCTTGCGGCGGCATATCCGAAGCTGAAACTGCGCGAGAGCCGCAAGCAGGTGCGGCTGTACGCGGGCAGAAAGACGGTAGCCGTTATGCTGTTCAAGGGCAGGAAGCTGTGCGTCGCTTACGCGCTCGATCCCGCCGCATACGAAAACACCAAATACCGCCTGACGGATATGTCTGCGGTGAAGAAATACGAAAAGACGCCCGCTTTGCTCAAACTCACGTCCGACCGCAGGTCGCGCTATTCCAAGGAACTGCTGGATGCGGCTGCCGCGGCGGCGGGGCTGACGCGCGGCGAGCCGGACTACTCGGGCGACTACGCTCTGCCGTACCGCACGACGGCGCAGCTCGTTGCCGACGGGCTCGTCAGGCGCATAGGCGAAAGCGAGGAGCAATTCACGGAAGAGCTTCCCGCCGGGCAGCCGCCCGCAGACGAACCGCCCGCCGAAGAACCGACGGCAGAACCCGCAGACGAACCGACGGTCGAAGAAGAGGACGCGGAAGCCGAGGCGGACGAAACGGAAGAAGCGGACGAAACGGAAGAAGCGGACGAAACGGACGACGCCGATGATTCCGATGACGAGGGTGAGGAAGAAGCGGTGCTCGTCGGAAACAGGCGGATATTCGTGCGCTACGATTATTCGTTCCGCGCGAAGCTGATACAGTCGACAGCGGAAACGCAGAGGTATTACGGCGAGTTTATGGACTTCGTTTCGGCGTACCCCAAGGTCAAAGCGCGCGAGAGCCGCAAGCAGGTGAGAGTGTACGCCGGCAGAAAGACGCTTGCCGTCCTGCTGTTCAAGGGCAAAAAGCTGTGCGCGGCGTTTGCGCTCGAACCCGACAGGGCGGAGCCGAAGTACCACGTCGTCGATATGTCCGACCGCAAAAAGTACGAGAGCGTGCCGTCGCTGCTCAAAATATTCTCCGAGCGCAAACTGCGCTATGCGAAGGAGCTGTTCGACAAGGTCGCGTTCGCGGCGAAGCTGACGCGCGGCGAGCCGGAGTATTCGGGGAACTATGTTCTGCCCTACCGCACGACTGAGGAACTGATAGCCGATGGGCTTGTCAGAGTCCTGACGAACGGCAGCGGCGATGAAACGGACGCGGTGGCGGCGGATATAGCCGCGCTCGTGCGCGAGCGTATAACTCTCCGCGAAGCGAGAGCCGCGTTGTCCGACGAGGCCGCCGCCGCGCAGGTGATCGCGGACGGACCGACGGCGGGCGAAGCCGACGAAGCGGAAACCGGAGCGGAAACGCCGCGCAGAACGCCCGTGCGCACAGCGACGCGCGGCAAACGGGCGGTGCTCAATATAGACACTCTGTCGCGCTGCTTTTCGGCGGGGGAAACGGTCACGCTCGACGCCGTCAAGGCGAAAGGACTCGTGCCGCAGAGCGCGGAAGCGTATAAGGTGCTCGCGCGCGGATATATAGACAAACCGCTGACCGTGGAAGCGCAGGACTTCTCGCTCGACGCCGTCAAGATGCTCGTCCTGACGGGCGGCAGAGCCGTCCGAAAGAACGGTTAGCGCCTAACGGCGGCATAACGTTCGGCCCGGCGCAAACGCGTTCGGCATAAACGCGCTTGGCTCGTCCGCCCCGAGTTCTGCTCGGCAAAATAGTCGGCGCGGCGCGGGCGCGGAAAAGCGATCTTAACAAAACAGAGGCAGGGATATTCCCTGCCTCTGCCGTTTTATATCCGCGGGCGTATTGTTTATGCCCGCTCTATGCCGCGGGGACGACGGATATGCTTGCCTGCGCGTAGCCCGTCAGCGCGGAGGACGACAGGTCGGAAGCAAACAGCGCGGCGACGAGTTTGGCGGGCACGCGGACGCAGAGCCGTGCGGAAGCGCAGAGCGCGCTGCCGACGGGCAGGGCGGGGGTCAGCGCTGACGCGAGCATCATCGTACTGCCGGGCACGAGCGCGAACGTATCCGAATCGGCGGGAGCGGCGTACAGCGCGGCGTATACCGCCGTTGACTGACCCGTGACGGGCGCGGACGTTATGACGGACGCCGAAAAGCAGCGCACGACCGCGGGAGCGGGAAGCACGAACGCGGCGGACTGCTCGGCGGGCGAGAGCGTTATTAAGGACGCGGGCGCGGAATATTTAACGACGGCTCCGCCCGAGCCTATGAGCGCGATATTCGTCGCTCCGCCGGCGTCCGCGGTCAGCTGCACCGACTGCGTTCCGCCTGCTTGCAGCGTCTGCGGCATAAGGCAGGGAACGGGCGCGCTGCGGCATACGCAGCAGGGATTGCCGATCCCGTCGGGTATCGCCGTTACGGGCGCGGCGGGCGTTTCGCAGCAGCGTCCGCAGCCGTTACCGAATAAAAAGTCGAACATCATACGATCCTCCTTGGTGCGGTGTTTGTTACGTTTCATCATATGCTCCGCCCGCGCCGCGCGTTACTCCGCTTAACGCGGGAGAGTTTTTCCGCTTTCCCTGTGCTCCGCGACACACGATCCCCGCTTGCCGTGTCGGGACCCGCCTTGCAGTGGAACATAGCGAGCGTCTGCGGTACGGGCAATGCTCGTTTCACCGTAAGTCCGTCACTCTGCCGTCCGCCACCTTGCGGTGGAGCGAAGTGTGAGCTTTTGCGGTACAGACAATGCTTGTTTCATCGTCAGTCTGTCATTTGCCGTCCGCAAGGACCCACCTTGCGGTGGGGCATAGTGAGCGTTGCGGTACGGGCAATGCTCGTTCCATCGTAAGTCCGTCACTCTGCCGTCCGCAAGGACTCCGCAAGGACATTGACATTTTTCGCGGGCGGAGTTATAATACGGGTATGGACAACAGCGAAAAGATAAAGGAACTTAAAGCCATGCTCGACGGGTCGGAGCACGCCGTGTTCTTCGGCGGAGCGGGCGTTTCCACCGCGAGCGGACTGCCCGACTTCCGCTCGCCCGACGGGCTGGCGGGCAGGAGATACAAATATCCGTTCGAGGTGATACTGTCCCGC
This sequence comes from uncultured Clostridia bacterium, assembly GCA_944372345.1. GTDB lineage: Bacteria > Bacillota > Clostridia > Christensenellales > Pumilibacteraceae > Protoclostridium. Next base: position 14,705 of record CALVYT010000027.1, on the reverse strand, counting down.
AGATTTTTCTTCGACCGCACGGACGAGTTTTACGACTACTATTTCCGCGAGCTTGCCGTCCCCGGAGTAAAGCCGAACGCCGCGCACTACGCGGTCGCCGAGCTCGAACGCAGGGGAAAGATCAAAGCGGTCGTGACGCAGAACATAGACGGGCTGCATCAGGCGGCGGGCAGCAGGAACGTATACGAACTGCACGGAACGTGCTCCCGCGGGATGTGCGTGAAGTGCGGCAGGACGTACTCCGCCGCGGAAATAGAAGCGCGCCGCCCTCTGCCGAAATGCGACTGCGGCAGCGTGATCAAGCCCGACGTAGTGCTGTACGGCGAGCCGCTCGATCCCGCCGTGGTAAACGGCGCGTGCGACGAGATAAGCCGCTCCGACCTCGTCATCGTGGCGGGGACGAGCCTGTCCGTGTATCCCGCTGCGGGGTTCCTGCGCCTTACCCGCGGCAGGATCGCAGTTATCAACAAGACCCCCGTGTCCCCGTCCGCCGTCCGCCCCGACCTCGAAATAACGGGCGACGTGAGCCTGCTTGCCGAACTGACAAAACCGTCATAACGCCCGCCTCCGCCCGCCCGCTGCGACCGGCAAGCGACAGACCGGACAAATAAACGACAGACCGGACGCTCCGGCGGCAAAACCTGAACTATAATACATTCGCCGGGGCGGCTGCAAAACGCAGCCGCCTTTTTTCGCGCGCCGTCGGTGACGGTTTCGTGACCGTATGTGACGACACCGTGAAATTTCCGCTTCCGCGGCAGAAGCGCGGCATATCGTTTGACAATTCGCATAGGAGGGGGTGCAATATCCGAAACGGCTTTGCGGCATTGGCGCCGCACGACGTTTGCGGAAGATAGCGTTGCCGCACCTGTATCGCCGTGTGATATTCACCGCCTGCGAGGGCAACGAGTGGGTGGACTGGACGGAATTCGAGATCTGCACGGTCGAACTCAAAGCGGGACAGACGAATACGATAGTGCTCGAAAACCACGCGCCTAACCCCAGCGTGGACGGCTGCGCGCCCTCGGGCAACTTCGACTATTTCGAGCTGATCCCCGTCGATCAGAGCGCGGTGCTGACGCAGGTGAATGCGGTAACGCCCGTCTGACGGCGGCACGGCGTAAAAGACAAAAACGCTAAAAGCGGCGGGCGCGTCCCGAAAGGGCGCGCCCGCCCGTTTTATGCGGCCGGAGGCGGCATAAAGTTATGCAAATTTGCCGCAAACTATTGCAAAAAGGTTTTCGGTGTGTTATAATTCATATAATAATGGAGAGCGGAACGGAAACCGCCGCGCGTGAAGAAGCGCGGAAGGGGAGAGTATGACGCACTACTGGCTGCTTATCCCCATAGCTGTATTGCTGATAATGTCGGCAATGTTTTCCGCGAGCGAAACGGCTTATACGTCCGCGGGCAGGATACGTCTGCGCACCATGCAGACGGACGGCAACAAAAAAGCGGGCAAAGTCCTGAAATTCCTCGATAATTACGACGATCTGCTCTCCACGGTGCTCATAGGTAACAACATCGTCAACATAGTCCTCACGACTCTGACGACGATATTTTTTATGGCGGTCATAGCGGCGAGCGACAGCGTCGCCAACGTCGTTTCCACGGTAGTCACCACCGTCGCGATATTGCTGTTCGGCGAGATCAGCCCAAAGGCGATAGCCCGCCACAATCCCGAAAAAGCGGCTTTGATGCTGTACGGCTGGGTGCGGGCGTGCTGGTTCGTGCTTATGCCGCTGACGTTGCTGTTCAAAGGCTGGAAAAAGCTGCTGACCAAGGTGTTCCGTCTCGGAAAGACCAAGAGCGTTACCGAAGAGGAGCTCGTGACGATCGTCGAAACGGCGGAGAGCGAGGGCGAGCTGGACAGCCACGAGAGCAGGCTCATAAAAAACGCGATCGAATTCGACGACCTCGAAGTAAAGGACATAATGGTGCCGCGCGTGAACGTCACGGCGGTGAGCGAGGACGAAACGCCCGAGCGTATCGCGCAGGTATTTCTCGACAGCGGTTACACCCGTCTGCCGGTATACCGCAGTACGATAGATTCGATAACGGGCGTGCTTAATCAGAAGGATTTCAACCTGCTGTACTACGAGGGCAAACGCCGCGACGTCATAAGCGCCGCGCAGCCCGCGCTGACCGTCGCGCCCACGATGAAGATCTCAATGGTGCTGCGGATGATACAGCGCGCCAAACTGCATATGGCGGTCGTCGTGGACGAGTTCGGCGGCACGGCGGGGCTGGTCACGCTCGAAGATATTTTGGAAGAGCTTGTCGGAGAGATATGGGACGAGCACGACGAGCCGGAGGATTACTACCGCCAGACGGGCGACGGGGAATACGTCGCGACGGGCTATGCGAACATAGACGATCTGCTTTCCGCGCTCGGCATAAAGGAAAAGGAGAAGTCAGACGCCACGACGGTGGGAGGCTGGGTCATCGAAAAACTGGGCAGGATACCCGCTCCGGGCAGCAGTTTTCTGTTTGAAAACGTGCGCGTCACGGTGACTAAAGCCAATTCGCGCCGCGTGCTCGAAGTGCGTCTGCGTGTCCTCAACGATATGCCGGACGACGGGGAAAAGGCGGAATAACGGACGATCAACGGGTCATCAAGGAGGAGAATATAAATGGTAAAATTCAAAATGCTCGGAATGCACTGCGAGGATATGCGTTTCAGGCTCAATGTGGTCAAGGCGGAACCGCAGACCAAGTTCGAGATCAAACCCGAATTCAACAGGCAGGTCAAGAAGATCAAGGAAATGCCGAGGCGCAGGATCATCGAGCTGACCGTCAAGATGATAGGCACGGAAACCGATCCCAAGCCGTTCGATCTCGCGATCAGGCTCGTTGCCAATTTCGAGCTGGAAGAGGAGATATGGCTCGCCGAGGACGAACGCGAATTCATCACGGCGGCGACGCGCGCCACGTTCCCGTATCTGCGCAGCGCGATCACCAATCTTACGGCGGCGGCGATGATCAGCCCGCTCATGCTCCCGCCCATCGACGGCGGCGCGCTGTTTCCGGAAAATAAACCGACGGAGAGCGAAGCGCAGTAACGGCTTGCCGCGCCTGCCGCCGTGCGCAAAAACGCATTTACCGGTTTGTGCCGAAAAAACAAAAAAGGACGCGATGCCCTTCGGGCTTCGCGTCTTTTGCCGTTATTGAGTTTACGCCGCTTCGCCGCCATTCGGTTTGCGCCGCGCTTCAGTCGAATTTTATCAGCGTTTTGAAGTGGTTGAGTTTGATTGTCGCACATTCTTCGAGCGCGGACGGAATGTCGTCGAACGAAACGGTTTTGTTTATCAGGGGCAGCACCGTGACGGCTTTGGAAACGAGCATATTGATCGCGACCTGCGCGTTCTTCGCTCCGTTCGTTATTCCGGTGATCGTGATACCGTTTCTGACAGCGTTTTCCAGCGAGCAGGGAATGGCGTCTATGCAGCCGAACCGCCCGATGACGGCGAGCATACCTCCGCGCGCGGTGAAGTCTATGCTGCGCGACAGGGGGATATTGCCCGAAGCGATATGCGCGACGCGCTCCGCCATTTTTCCGCCCGTGATGTGGAATATCTTGGTACGGGGGTCGGTCTCAGACGCGTCCACCGTGTAATAAAGTCCTAAACTTTTCGCCGTGGCGAGGTATTCGGGATTGGAATCGATTATAATGGGCACCGCCTGGTAATACAGCGCGACTTGCCCGAGCACTATGCCGAGAGTGCTTGCGCCGCAAACGGCGAGATAGTCGCCTTTGTCGAGGTCGAGCGCGGCGATAGTCTGCACGGCGAGGGAGATGTAGTCGATGAACACCGCTTCGTCGTTTTTGACGCGGTCGGGGATCTTGACGCAGTCCGCCTCGGGGACGACGGCGAAGTCGCGCATAAACCCGTCGCAGGAATAGCCGCGGATCTTCGTGTTCTCGCACTTCCACGACTTGCCCGCGCGGCAGTCGGCGCACGTCCCGCAGCTCTGCTGCGAGCGCACGAACACTCTGTCGCCGCGTTCGAGCCCGTGCACGTCCGCGCCCGTTTCTATGACCATACCGACGCAGAAGCCGCAGGGACATACGGGCAGAGGAACGTCCGCCTTTCCCGAATACACGTTTACGTCGGGTTTGGAGATCAGGCTTTCGAGCACTTTGATCTTGACGCACCCGGCTCCCGCGCTTTCGCTCGGGCTCTCGACGAGTTCGAGCTTGCCGGGGGATGTTACCGTCCATGCTTTCATAGTACGGTCATTATACCACACTTTCCGCGTTAAGTCAACTGCTCGGGCGGCGCGGGGCGCTTTGCGTTTCTTTCGACAATTAGCGGCAAAGGAAGGCAAATGCCGCTCATCTTCGCCGTGCGCTTTTATTGTCCGCGCGCCGCGCGGTTTGTTATAATATTATTGACAAAAAACGGAGGCGTAAAAATGAAGATAAAACTGATGATTGTCGATGACGACGAAGAATTTCTCGCTTCGCTCGGCGCGTACTTTGCGGGCAAGAGCGACTACGAAGTGACCGCGACCGCGACGAACGGCGAAGAGGCGCTGGACAAGCTGCGCTCCGCCGATCCCGACGTGATACTGCTCGATATAGTTATGCCGCGGCTGGACGGCTACGGCGTGCTCGAAAAACTCGGTTCGTCCCGCCGCGTGATCGTGATGAGCGCGCTCAGCGCGGGCAGCTTCGTCACTAAGGCGATCAATCTCGGCGCGAGATATTTTATGATGAAGCCCTTCCGCTTCGAACAGCTCGAAGCGCGTATCGTCGAGTGTATGAAGGAGAATGCAGCGAGCCGCATAAAGAACAGGAGTCTCGAAGAGAAGATAACCAACATATTCATAACCGTCGGTATCCCCGCGCATATCAAGGGCTACCAGTTCCTGCGCGAAGCCATCAAAATGGCGATAGACAACCCCGACGTGATAAACAGCATAACCAAGCGGCTGTATCCCGAGGTCGCCCGCCGCTTCGACACCTCGCCGAGCAAAGTGGAGCGCGCGATACGCCACGCCATCGAAGTCGCGTGGAACAGGGGCAAGATAGAGAACATCAACTCGCTGTTCGGCGTGCGCGTTTACAGCCATAACGAAAAGCCCACCAACGGCGAGTTCATCGCCCTCGTAGCGGACAAAATGCTGCTCGAATCGGTGTGACGCGGAGCGGGCAGGCAAATCGCGGAGGCGTAAAAAGCAAAAGCCCGACCGCAGACGAACGGCTTGCACGGCGACCGGCAGTGGCGGTTTGCGTTATGAACGGACGCGGGCGGTATGTATTACAGATAAAAACGGCTTGCGTCACGACCGGCAGGGGAGCGGAGATCCGAAAGGACTCCGCTCCCCCGTTTTTTGCAGGCGTTTCGCGCCCGTTCTTTCTGCCGGCAGCGGCAATGCGAATAAATGTCCGAATGCGGTTAAGATTGTTCCGATGTGCGCCTATGGGCGGAAAAGAAGTGAATAAATGTCCGTAAATAAATAAAATTTTTCTTGAAATCCCGAAATAGTGTGATATTATGTTGTTAGAAAAAAAGGGGAGGGGGTATAGCGGACGAATATCCCCGTCCCGCCCGAAAAGCGTCGGAGCTCCGACGTAAGGAGGTTCGTCGGTTCACTGTCTGCGCGAGACTTCGACGATCGTGCCTTTTTCGATGGCGGGTGCGGGGACGAAACAGCGGCGCAGGCGGGCGAGAAGTATACGTCGGGAGAGCGGCCTGGAATACAGGTCGCGGCGGCGCATTGATATTATGCTGCCTTCGCCCAGCCGCGCGACGGTCGCGTCGGGATCTGCGAAGCGCGAGTCGGTGACGGAGATCCATATCTCGTAATCGCGGCGGAGCCGCCTGACCGCGCGGCGCAGAGCGGAGCGCAGCCTGCGCGAATACGGCGCGCCGTCGAGATCTATGGCGAGGGTACGGGTGTTCCCGTCCACCCGCCCCGCGAGCGCGACGAGCCGCCTTTCGACGAAGCCGAGGCTGCCCAGCCGTCTGTTCTGTCCGACGCGCAAGCCCAGCTTGCCGAGAGCGGCGCGCACGCCGCGTTTGTCCGTCGCTCTGCCGTCCGTCAGCGAACGCTGGTAGCGCACATACTGCGCCACGGTGAAGCCGCCGAACGGGTGCCGACCGACGGAGTAGTAGTCCTTGCCTTCCATACGGCAGATCCCCGTCACTTCGTCGTTGTCCGCCCGCGCCACGCCGGGCAGACCGCCGCGGAATATCCGCCGTTTTTCCGCGCCGTCGCCGACGAGGTAGATCACATCTCTGCATTCTCTTTTCATCGCACGGATTATCGACGGTTTGCGGAAATTTAATCCCGCGTCGGAAAATTTTCCGCATAAGCGTTGCGATATTTCCCGCGCGGTGATATAATATCCGCATCGGATATAATATCCGCGTCGGATATGATATCTGCGTCGGAGGTAAAGAGATGAAGATAACCGTGATAACGACGGGCGGGACGATAGGCTGCTCGGACGAGGGCGGCACGCTGCGCCCGAACGCGGATATTGCTCCGCTCGTGCGGGACGCGCTCGCCGTCGGCGCGCCGGGCGCGGAATATTCCGTGCTGCCGCTGATGAACAAGCTCAGCGAAAATATGACGGGGGCGGATATAGTTAAGATCGCCGCCGCCGTCAGGGGCGCGCTCTCCCGTTCGGACGGCGTGGTCGTCACGCACGGCACGGATACTCTTGCATATGCCGCCGCCGCGCTGTCGTATGCGTTCGGGCTTTCGGAAAAGCCGATCGCGATAGCGTCCGCCGCCGCCGCTCCGTCGCAGACGGGTTCGGACGCGCCGCTCTGCCTTGCCGCCTGCGCCGCCGTCGCGGCTTCGGATTTGCGCGGGGTATACGCGTGTTTCGCGCACGGCGGGGAAGCGGACGTGCTGCGCGCCTCGCGCCTGCTGCCGCACCTGCCGTATTCGCCGCGGCTGTACGCCCTCGGCGGGCGTGCGGCGGTATATTCCGACGGACGGCTGCGCCGGGAGCCGGGGTACTCCGAGCGCGGCGACGAACTGCCCGCTGCGGACATAACTCTGCTCGCGTGTCCGCCCGACGTTACGGCGCTGCCCTCGAACGCGCTGTCCGCTCTGCCCGAGCCGCCGGACGGGATCCGCGCCGTTGTGTTTTCCGCGTTCCATTCGGGGACGCTGCCTACGGGAGTTCCCGCGTTTGCGGAGTACTGCGCGCGCCTGCGCCGCCGCGGCTTGAAACTGTACGCCGCCTGTTCTTTTCCGGGCGTCCGCTACGAGAGCGCGGAAAAATTCGCGGAGCTGGGCATAGAGGTCCTGCCTCGTCTTGCTCCCGCCGCCGCGCTTGTCAAACTGCGCCTGCGCCTTTTTCCGTCCGCCTCCCTCGGCGGCGACCTTTCGCCGTAACGCGAAAAGTCAACGTCTTTCGGAAAGTTTCAGACGCGCCGTAACGCGGTTTTTTATTCCCGCGGCATTGACAATCGTAAAAATGTGTGTTAGAATAAAAGCGCGTCGACGGGTACGGGAACGCCGCTCGCGGTGCGGAAGGGGAGGCAAAGATGATCAAAGCCGCGATAGTGGACGACGACAAAGAGGCGATAACGACGATAACCGGGTATCTCGGACGGTTCTCGGAAGAAACGGGGGTCGAGGTCGCGCATACGGCGTTTTACGACGCGATAGGCTTTCTCGAACAGTCGCACTCGTTCGATCTGGTGTTTCTCGACATAGAAATGCCCTTTCTTAACGGTATGAGCGCGGCTGAGAAACTGCGCGAAACGAACGACGGCATCGCGCTTATTTTCGTGACCAATACGGCAAAGTACGCCGTCAGGGGATATTCGGTGAACGCCGTGGATTATCTGCTCAAACCCGTGAGCTATCCGCGGTTTTCCGCGCTGATGAAAAAGACGGCGCGTATGCTCGGCAGCAATGCGGACGCGGACGTCACGCTGCACACGTCGGGCGGTATGCGGCGGCTGCCGCTGTCGTCGGTGATATACGTCGAGATCAGGGAGCACCTGCTCGTATGGCATACGGAGAGCGGCAGGTGCGAGACATGGGGGACGCTCAAAGAGGCGGAAAAGTCGCTGCCGGCGGAGCGGTTCGCCCGCTGTAACCACAGCTGCGTGGCGGGACTGCGGCACGTCGTATCCGTGTCGGGCGACGAAGTGACTATGTCCGACGGTACGCGGCTCGCCATAAGCCACAGCAAGAAGAAGACGTTTATGGAGCGTCTGCGTTCGCAGGGGGGGGGGTAACGGATGCCTGAATATCTCGCAGCGTTACTGCCGTTGTTGCTCACTCAGACTCAGCTGTTTGCCGCGGCGTTCACGCTCTCCTTGCGTTTTGATCGTCGGAGCAGTTTTGCGCTTCGCGTGACTCTGACGGCAACGGGCGCGGCAGGTTTTACCGCTCTCTCCGCTCTCGCGTGTTTCTATATGCCTGCGGCGTCCGATCTCTGGGCGGAAGGCATCTGTATTCCGCAGACGGTCATAGCCGTTTTTTCCGCATGGTTCTGTTATGACGCGCGGTTCCGCGATATGGCGTTTTCGGGCAGTGCGGCGGTGGCGGTCGTTCATACGGCGCGGCAGGCTTCGCGCACGATCTGCCTTTCGGTATGGTCGTCGGACGGCGGGTATGCGGGGCTTGCAATCTCCGCGGCGCTGTCCGCCGCGCTCCTGACGGCGGTCGCGCTGATATTCCGCCGTTTGCGTCCCAATCCCTCCGAAAGCGATGTGGGGCGGTTTTCCGTACTTCTGTTTCCCGTTTCGACGGGTGTGAGCGCGGCGGTGGGCTTTGCGGGGCTGGTGATCGTCGATTTCGGCGTGATATACGCGATAGTGCTGTCCGTATGCGGGATATTTTACGGACTGTTTATGCTGTTTGCCGAATGCGCGTTTCTTATCGGCAGGCATTCGGAAGAGGAGCTGTCCGTCATTAAGTCGCTGTGGCACGAGGACAGAAAGCATTACGAAATGCAGAAAGAGAGCATGGAGATGATAAACATCAAGTGCCACGACCTGCGCCACCAGATCCGCCGCCTGCGCGAGAGCGGCACGGCGAGCGAGCGCGCGATGGAGGAGATAGAAAACTCCGTTTTTGTATACGACTCTATGTTCCGCACGGGCAGCGAAGTGCTCGACGTGATACTGTCAGACTACTCTCTGCGCTGCCGCAAGAGCGAAGTTCAGCTGACGTGCATGGCGGACGGCGAGAAAATCTCGTTTATGGACGAGCTGGATGTGTATTCATTGTTCGGGAATATGCTGGAAAACGCGCTCGAATACGAACAGACCGTGCCCGAGAAGGAAAACCGTTTCATTTCACTGACCGTCCGCGCGGTGCGCGGCGGCGTTTCGGTGCACGCCGAAAACCATTATGACGGCAAAGCGGACGTCGGGCGGTTCGAAACGAGCAAGCAGGACAAGAGCAACCACGGCTTCGGAATGAAGAGCATGCGGAAGATCGTGGAGAAATACGGCGGCACGATGGACGTGTTCATCGCCGACGATATGTTCCAGGTGGACATACTTCTGCCCGTGCCTGCGGGAGGCGGCGTATGAGATCCAACATATATCTTATGCTGGCGTTCTTCGTGGGGATCGCCGTCGTCGGGATCGCCGTATTTATGCTAATGATCGCCGCGGCGCACACCGTCCGCCCGTCCGACTTTCCGGTATACGCTTACCGCGACTATATCGACCGCTCCGAGGATATGACTTTCACCGCGGACGGCGGAGCGCAGCTTTACGAAGCGGAAAAAGCGGAGCTTTCGGACGCGGAGATCGCGGATAACGCGCTCGCGTCGGGAGGTCGCGTCGCGTCCGTTGCGGAGGGGGCGTCGCTGCGGTTTGACATAACTTCGGATTCCGTGATCTCGGCGCGGCTGTTCCTGTCCGTCGGGTATATTTCCGAGTCGGGCGCGTTCGTCGCGGCCGGAGAACTGTTCTCGCTGCGCTGTAACGGGGCTGAAGTCGGCGTTCGCACGGCGACGGTGCGCGGCTGCGGCAGCCTGTTCGACTTCCGCGAGAACGAACTGTGCACGGTGGAACTTAAAGCGGGAGCGAACGAAATAGAAATATCTGCGCTGTCGGACGATTTTTCGGCGGACTATATGATCCTCGTTTCTCCGAAAGAGCGCACGTCCTCCGACCCCGTCAAGGGCGTTCCTTCGCAGCCGTTTGCGTCGGACGGCGGAGCGCAGCGTTATGAGGCGGAACGTGCGGAAAACGGCGGGGCGGTCGCGTATTCGGCGGCGTCCGCTTCGAAAGGGTATTATATGCGGTTGTTTGCGGAAGGTTCGTCCGTCGCATTCTATCCGGATTCGGACGGCAGCGCGACCGCGGAATTGTCCGTCGCTCTGCGCCGTCCCGGGTCGTCCGCGCGCATATCTGATCTGTGCGTGCTCTATGTCAACGGCATGGAAACGCGCCTGTACGACGCGGGCACGGGCGCGTCCGACGGCTTCACGGTCATGCATATCGCCGACATCGTGCTCGGCGCGGGCGTGAACGAAGTTCGTCTGGTCAGGCGCAGCGGCGTGTTCGACATAGATTACGCGATCCTGGAATATCTGGATATTCCCGAGGCGGGAGGGGACGTGATGATAGATCCCGACAGAGGCGCGCCCTGATCCGCGCCGCAGGCGCGTTTTTCTGCGCCTGCGGCGCGGCGGACGCGCTTTTTTGCGTTTGTCAGGCTGAATATACACGGGTTATGAAAAAAAACCGAACGGTTACGAAATAATTTCGCCGCTCCGTTCCGGATAGTCGTATCATATATTCGCGGGAAGATCTGCCCGTGAAAAAATCTGGAAGGAGAGAATGAAAATGAAAATTTTCAAAAGCAAATCGGACATTATCGTGACTGCGGTGTGCGCTTTTTTTGCAGTCGTGATAATGGTCGTGGCGATCGTCGGAAACTCGCTTGCGTTCGGAAAGTACAGCAACGTGCTGATCAGCTATTTCGGAATGGAAGGCGCTTCCGTCGAGAACTACGACACCAACCAGTACTTCGAGCGTCACGCGGCAAGCGCGACGCAGGCGTCTACCGGCGCGGCGAATCTCAGCCGCACGATAGTTGCCGAAGGTTCGGTACTGCTCAAAAACGAGAACAACGCTCTGCCGCTTCAAAGCGGCGCGCGGCTGAGCTGTTTCAGTCAGTCGTCCGTGGATATTATCTACGGTACGTCCGGAGGCTCGGGCGCGATAGGCGGCGGCTCGAGAACGACTCTGAAAGACGCTCTCGAATCGCAGAACTTCGTCGTCAATCCGACGTTGTGGAGCTTTTATCTCAGTAAGAACGTACACAGGCTGGTCGGTGGTTTGGCACAGGGAGTGCAGTATTATGAGGCGAATCCGTTCAAGATCAACGAGATCCCTTATTCGGAATACACGGGGGACGTGACGAACAGTTATGCTTCATATAATGACGCGGCAATAGTGGTCATCGCGCGCACGGGCTGCGAGAACGGCGACCTGCCGCGCAATATGTCCGTCGCCACGAAAGGAGAAAACACGGGCAGCATACTCGAACTCGATAAAAACGAGCGCGATATGATAGAGAACGTATGCGAGAACTTCGAGAAAGTAATCGTGCTGCTCAATACGTCCAATCCTATGGAACTGGGCTTTCTGGACGAGTACGATATAGACGCCTGCCTGTGGATGGGCGGCGTAGGCGAGTTCGGACTTCCTTCCGTCGCTCGCATACTGACCGGCGAAGTCAATCCGTCGGGCAGACTCGTAGACACCTATGCTTACGACGTGTTCTCTTCGCCCGCGATGCAGAATATGGGCAACTACGAGTTTTGGAAAAATAACGGCGCTACGGAGACCGAACATCATTATCTGACGTACTCCGAGGGCATTTATGTCGGATATAAGTATTACGAAACGAGATACGAGGACGCCGTGCTCGGCAGAGGCAACGCGGGCGATTACGACTACGATTCGGTCGTGCAGTACCCGTTCGGTTACGGCATTTCGTATACCGACTTTACGTGGAGCGATTATTCGGTCAGCGAGGATGACGGAACGGTGACCGTTCAGGTGACCGTTACCAACACGGGCGGTATGCGCGGCAAAGAGGTAGTGCAGGTGTATTACCAGTCGCCTTACACCGAATACGACAAGACTAACGGCGTGGAAAAGAGCGCGGTCGAGCTTGCGGGCTTTGCCAAGACGGGGATAATAGAGCCGGGCGGCCATGCGGACGTCACCGTGACGTTCGACGTTGAGGATATGAAGTCTTACGACGCGAAAGGCAAGGGGACGTATTACCTTGAAGGCAGCGCGGACGGCTACGAATATTACGTCACCGCGGCAAAGAATGCTCACGCCGCGATAAACAATATTCTTAAAGCCAAGGGTGCGGACGTGACCGAAGGCGACGCGGCGTTTGCCGATACGATCGACGTTGAAGAAACGGTGTATAATATCGATTCGTATAGCGGCGCGGAAGTGAAGAACCGCTTCGACGACGCCGACGGCAAGGACTGGTATGGCGACATAAAATATCTCACCCGCAACAACTGGGCGGAAATGGATAACGGCGGACTGCGCTACGGCACGCCCACCGGCAAGGACAACAGCCTCGACACCGAGGGTGAGGAATACAAGACATCGATAACCGACGAACTTATCGGCGTGCTCGAAACTACCGGTTACGCTGCTTCCGGCACTCCCGAAAAGGCGGAGAACTTTACGGAGCCGAAGTCGGGGGTAGAAGGAACGAAGAAGCTCATCGAGCTCAAAGGCCGCAAGTTCGACGACCCTGCGTGGGACGCTCTGCTCGATCAGGCGACGCTGGACGATATGGTGAATCTCGTCCGGTTCTCGGGCTATAAGACCAATGCGATAGTCTCCGTGGGCAAGCCTTATACGACGGACTCGGACGGTCCGCAGGCGTGGAGCTCGTTCATCGGAAACGGGCTTTCGGCGGGCGGACTGCCGTACGCGATAGTCATAGCTTCGACGTGGGACGCGGATCTCGCGGAAAAAGTAGGTTACGTTATGGGCGAACTCTGCCTGTGGTCCAAGATGAACGAAGGCTCGACTAACCTGACGGGCTGGTATGCCCCCGCGATGAACCTGCACCGCACTCCGTTCGGCGGTCGTAACTTCGAATATTACTCCGAATGCGAAACGCTGTCCGGCGTCATCGGTTCGAGGATAGTCAAAGGTTCCACCGACCGCGGCGTCGTGTGCTATATCAAGCACTTCGCGCTCAACGAGCAGGACAGAAACAGGATGACGGACAACGTTACCTGGGCGGAAGAACAGGCGATACGCGAACTGTATCTCTATCCGTTTGAAATGTCGATCAAGGAAGGCGGTTCGCGCGGGCTTATGACTTCGTATAACCGTATAGGTACGATCTGGGCGGGCGGTCACTACAACCTGCTGACGGGCGTGCTCCGCGGCGAGTGGGGATTCAACGGAGTCGTAATATCCGACTATATGGACGGTAATTGGGAAAACGTCGATCAGATGGTGGCGGCGGGCGGCGACATCGCGCTCAACTCCGTCGATAATAATCTGACGAAATGCACGTCGGACGGCGCGCAGGCGAGGACGTATCTCCGCCGTGCGATGCACCACGTACTTTACGCGTTCGCAAACAGCAACGCGATGAACGGTTACGACGGAGCGACGATAGTTCACGAGGGTACGCCGAAATACTATAAGGTTATGCTCGGCATAGATATCGGGCTCGGCGTGCTGTTCGTCGTTGCCGTCGGAATGATACCGCTCAAACTGTTTATCATCGGCAGAAAGAAGGAGGTAGCAGAGTCATGAAAACGGGAATAAGACTCAGACATATAGCGGCTGTAGCCGCCGTCCTGCTCGCGCTTGTGCTTTTCGTGTTTACTGCGGCGGCGTGCGGAGATGACCCTGTCGTCAACAACCTCGGCAAGCCGATAGAGGGCTGGAGCGACGATTGGGGTTCGGACGACTGGGGCGACGGATACAAACCGCCTTCGTTCGATCCCGAAGATTATAACAAGATCGACTGGACGGAAAAATACGGCGCGTTTACCGAAGGCGGCATAGAGGCGACGAAAGGGAATGAGTACATTCCTTTCTATCCCGGCAACGGCGCGCACATATATCAGGCGGAGTGCGCAGAACTCTTAGGCTCGGCAAACACGACGGAAGGCGGCTATTACGTCGGAAGTCTGGACAACTCGTCGGTGACGTTCCGCTTCGAGTCCGAATTCACCGGGACGGCGCTCGTCGTGGCGGCATTGGCGGTCAATCCCAGTATGCCGGCGGGTCTGCCTTTCAACCAGCAGTATTCGATGTATTCCAACGACGCGCGCATAGATACGAGCGATTGCTGGATTCTCGGAACGGACGGCTGGTGGACGTTCAAAGAGAATGCGATCGGCGAAATATCGCTCGTTGAGGGCGAGGTGAATACGGTGGAGTTCTTCTCGGGGTTCTCCAGCAGCAATCTTGACTATATAAAAATCGTGCCGACGAAGGACGACGCGGCGGAATATCCTCCCGCGCCCGAAAAGTATATGCGGACGTTCGATATCAACGAAAGGATAGAGGCGGAGAATACGGACTTTGCCAACGCGCGGATAGAAACGAACACGGTAAGCACGGGCGTTGCGCTCAGCTGGACGAGTTTCGACACGACGATAGAATTCATAGTAAGGAATTCTCTCGACGTCGACGTGACGCGTACCCTGCGTATGTTTGCGGCTACGGGCGAGGGCGGCGGCGACAGCGGCGAACTTT
>CALVYT010000026.1 GCA_944372345.1 uncultured Clostridia bacterium | reverse complement strand
ACCTGTTCACCGTTAAAATGGTGGCGCAGACGGGAGCGATCAACGCCGACTGCTTCAAGTTCGACGTCCGCTCATACGGCGAGTTCACCGAGCACGTCGACGACGTGGATATGCCCGACGTGAACGTCGACGGCTTCCTGTCCGTCGTAACGGAGATCGCGTGACGCGGCAAAGGAGAGAGATATGACAAAACTGCTTAAAAACAAGATACTTCTGATCGTCGCCTGCGTCGTATGCGCGGTCGTGATAGCGGGGCTCACCGTCGGCAACGTCATATGCGGACTGAACTTCAATATCATAACGCAGTATATGTGCGGCTTCGGTCTGGACGAGGATTCCGCCGAAACGGTGGGCGCGCGCGAATACGGTCAGAACTTCGCCGTACAGGTGGAGCAGGAAGGCGCGGTGCTGCTCAAAAACGAGAACGGACCGGACGGCAAACCCGTTCTGCCGCTCGAAGAACCTACGCCCGGGAACAAGACGAAAGTCAACGTGTTCGGCTGGGCGGGCTGCGATTCCGGATTCGTCGTACAGGGCACCGGCTCGGGCACGGGTTCGAGAAACAATCTGACGACGTTCCTCGGCGGTATGCGCGAAGTCGGTTTCGACGTCAACAGCGAACTGAGCGCGGCTTACGAGGCTCTCGGCTACTCGCGCGTCGCGGGCGGCAACTACGTCATAGAAGCGTATTCGGACGCGCTCTATAAGGAATACTACGGCGTGCTCGAAGCGCCTGCGGACTTCCTGACGAGCGCGCGCATACAGCAGGCGAAGGAATTTTCGGACACCGCGATAATCGTCCTCGGCAGACTGATGGGCGAGGGCAACGACTACTCGCACTACCAGTACAAGCGCAACGGCGAGAACGACAACACGCGCAAACTGCAATCCATATCCACGGAAGAGGAAGCCATGATCCGCACGGTGACGGAGAACTTCGACAAGGTCGTGCTCGTGCTCAACGTAGCCAACCCTATGGAACTCGGCTTCGTGGACGAATACGGCATAGAGTCCGTCGTATGGATGGGATATCCCGGCACGCGCGGCACCGTCGGTCTGGCGAATCTGCTCGGCGGCAAGGCTAACTTCTCGGGCAAGCTCGCGGACACCTACGCTTACGATCTGTCCACCGCGGCGTCTTACGCCAACGCGGGCAGAGAGGGCGTCGGCTCATACCTCGACATCAGCACGGACACCACGCTCGGCACCCGCGCGAACAAGTATTCCGACTATACGGAGGACATCTATATCGGATATAAATGGTATGAGACCGCGGACGCTATGGGATTCTGGGACACTTCGTTCGCCAAGGAGAAGTGGGGGATAGAGAACGGCTACGACGACGTAGTGCAGTATCCTCTCGGCTACGGACTGTCCTACACCGACTTTGAGTGGACGGTGACGAACTGCAATTACAGCGGCGGTTCGACGCTCGATAAGGACGGCACGATAGAGGTCACGGTCAGCGTGGAGAACAAGGGCGATATGACGGGTCGCGACGTGGTGCAGCTCTATTACACCCCGCCGTACACGAGCGGCGGCATAGAGAAATCCGCGGTGACGCTGGGCGCGTTCGCCAAGACGGGCGAGCTCGAACCGGGCGAGATCGGACAGATCACTCTCGAACTGCCCGTGGAAAGAATGGCGTCCTACGACTGCTACGACCGCAACAACAACGGCTTTATGGGCTATGAGCTCGAAGGCGGCGAGTATACGATAAGCGTACGTACAGACGTTCATACTCCCGCCGATACGGCGAACGCGGACGGGCTCAACTCGTATACGTTCAAAGTCCCCGACGGCGGCTACCGCTACGAGACCGACTCGACCACGGGAACGGAGGTGACCAACCAGTTCACCACGTTCACGAATTCCGTTTCGGGCGCGTCCAGCACGATCAACGAAAAGGCGGTCAGGAACGCGCATTCGATAGACGGCAACGATGAATCCGTCAAGATCGAATATATGACGCGTGCGAATTTCGTCGGAACGTTCCCCGAAGTTAAGACGGAAAACAGGAACGCCGGCAAGCTGATAGAGGACGCGCATTACGTCAACGTGGATCCGATCATAAACGAGAACGATACTTATCCGACGTTCGATTCGGAAACGTCCGACTGGCAGATACTCGACCTGCTCGGCGTGCCTTACGAGGATCCGATGTGGGACGAACTGATAAGCCAGCTTTCACTCTCCACCTGCGGCGACCTGATAGTGCGCGGCGGATTCGGAACGATAGCGATCGACGAGATAGGCAAGGTCAAGACGACGGACACCGACGGACCTACGGGCTTCAACAACAGCGTCACCGGTCAGGGTAATCTCAAAGCCGTCAACTACCCGAGCTCCACGGTGCTCGCAAGCACCTGGGACTATATGACGGCTTACGAGGTCGGCGTGGCGATAGGTACGGAAGGAGCCGCGCTCGGCATAAGCGGCTGGTACGGACCGGGCGCCAACCTGCACCGCAGCCCGCTCGGCGGACGTAACTTCGAGTATTACAGCGAAGATCCGCTGCTCTCGGGCATAATGTGCGCATACCACGTTATGGGCGCGAAATCCAAGGGCGTCACGGCGTATATCAAGCACATAACCGTCAACGAAACGGAGTCGGGACGCAACGGCGCGTATAAGTGGCTGACCGAACAGAACCTGCGCGAAAACCTGCTCAAACCGTTTGAATACGCCGTCAAGGTCGGCGGCTCCAACGGTATGATGAGTTCGGTTGACCGCGTCGGTTCGACGAGGGCGGCGAGCAGCTATGCAATGCTCACGCAGGTGCTCCGCAACGAGTGGGGCTTCCGCGGCACCGTCATCACCGACTATTACCAGAACGCCGGAGCGAGCCGCGACAGCGATACCGTGCATGACGTCGACGAGTGCGTGCGCGCCGGCAACAGCCAGATCCTCTACACCGACGGCGGAATAGGCTGGTTCAACGAAACGGAGAGCGCAACGTCGCAGCAGGCGATATTCAAGTCCGCGAAGGACATCCTCTACGCATACGTCGATACGCTCAACTATTCGATGACCGCGCAGGGACTGGAAAGGGAGGACATCACGCTTACCAGCAGCGAAGTGTTCCCCTGGTGGATATTCCTGCTGATAGGCATTGACGTTGTGGGCGTCGGGCTTGCGGGGCTTTGGGTCGCGCTGGCGGCGAAGAGCTACGTCAAATCTCGTAAGGAAAAAATAACGGCATAAAAGTCGGCGGTCGCCTTGGCGGCCGCCTTTTATGCCGTTTCCGTGAGGGGAAGGCATATGGTCTATATGCCTTCCCCTCGTGTTGGGAAGGCATATAACGGGGTTGATACGGACTACGTGCTCGGTCACATACTCCGCCTTGCACTATCGTGCGGCGGCGACAATAGTATGCTCCCTCGCCTGTTGTCCGTCTGAACCCCGTTCTCTGCCTTCCGCTGTTTCGGGGAAGAAGATAAGCTGGTCATAAATCGCTTGTCCGAACAAGGCAGGGCAGGCGGGGCATTAGCGGAGCAAGTACAGCCTTTCCCGCCATAGCCATTTTTGCGGGGCAGTAAACAGAATAAACTTGCCTCCTATGCCTCAATGTTTGGAACTCAAATCAAAACTTTCGCGCACGGCTTGCCGTGCGCGTCTGCTTTATGCGGGGAAATAGCTTGCTGAATTACAGAATTCGCAGCGAATGCGCAGAGATTTTTGCAGTGAATGCGGCGGTTATCGGAGCGTGCGGAGCGATAGCGGTCGGCGCAAGGATGCCCTGCGCCGACCCGAAACCGCCGCAGATTCGCAAAAAGATCGCGCAGGCGCGCCATAAGGGAAGCGTGCGAAGCGCGCAACCGAAGAGAAAGGGTTTTCCCCGCGCAAAATTCCCCAAAGAAAATGAAAAGTTGCTCTAAATCGCTTGACTTGCGGCGGAGGGTTTGGTAAAATAACAAGGCACCTTGAAGAAGGGGTGCTATTTTTGACTGTAACCACCGGAGGCTGAAATGGCTAAGAACACAAGCAGGAATAAGATCACTCTTGCCTGCACGGTATGCAAGCAGAGGAATTACGATACCTATAAAAACAAGAAGAACGATCCCGATCGTATCGAGCTGAAAAAGTATTGCAAGTTCTGCAAGACGCACACCGTCCACAAAGAGACGAAGTAAGGAGCGTAAAATGGCTGACGGCAACAAAAACATAAAGCAGCCGGCGAAGAAGCAGGGTCCGAAAAAGCCCAATTTCTTCGTGGCTACGTTCGGAGAGCTCAAACAGGTGAGCTGGCCGACGTTCGGCGATACGATGAAGCGGCTCGGCGCGGTGCTTGCCATAACGGCGATATTCCTCGTCGTGCTGATGGCGATCGATTTGCTGCTGCAATTCATCCATCAGAATCTGTTCCAGATCGATCCCGGCTCGGCGCAATACCTGACCGCAGGACAGATAGCGGCGCTCATCGTGGGCGGAGTGCTCGTGGTGGCGGCGATCGCGGGCGTCATCGCGTATAAGGTCGTCAAGAGCAGAAGCAATAAGGATCGCTGAAATGGGCATAGAGAACGCAAAGTGGTTCGTGCTCCACACCTATTCGGGCTACGAGAACCAGGTCGAGACCAATCTCAAAATGGCGTTTGAGAAGAACAACATGGCGGATCGGCTGTACGAGATCGTGATACCGACTGAGGACATAGTGGAGGAGAGGAACGGCAAAAAGCGCATCGTCAAGCGCAAACTGTTCCCCACATATGTAATGGTGAAGATGGACTACGACAACAGTATGTGGCACTTCATCACGAATACGCGCGGCGTAACGGGTTTCGTCGGACCGCAGGGACATCCGCTCCCGCTCACCGACGAGGAGATACGCCATATGCGCCTGGAAAAAGTCGTAGCCAAAACGGATTACGTCCCCGGCGATACGGTCAGAATAATCAACGGTCCTCTCGAAGATTTCGTCGGGAAGATCGAGAGCGTGGATCCGGAAGCGCAGAAATGCCGCGTATCCGTATCCATGTTCGGCAGGGAAACGCCCGTCGACCTCGAGCTTTATCAGATAGAGCCCGTGGCGGAGGACGCGGAGAACTGAAAGGCACTGTTATAATTCGGGAGAACGCTTCGGCGTTCGACAGCACCGCGATTATATAATAAAAATTATATAAGGAGCAAGAAATGGCAAAGAAGTTACAGGCGGTCGTAAAGCTGCAGCTCCCCGCAGGTAAAGCCACCCCGGGACCTCCCGTCGGTTCCTCTCTCGGACCCCACGGTATCAACATCCCCGGCTTTACGAAGGAGTTCAACGAAAAGACCAGAGATCAGGAAGGCATGATCATCCCCGTGGTGATCAGCATCTACTCGGACAGAAGTTTCACCTTCATCATGAAAACGCCTCCCGCGCCCGTCCTCATCAAAAAGGAGCTGGGTCTGGAGTCGGGATCGGCTAAGCCCAACAAGGACAAGGTCGGCAAACTCACGATGGCGCAGGTGGAGAAGATCGCGAAGATCAAACTTCCCGACCTCAACGCGGGAAGCCTCGAAGCGGCGATCAGCATGATAAAAGGCACGGCGCGCTCTATGGGCGTGGAAGTGACAGACTGAGGGAGGGCGTTATGAAACTCGGAAAGAAGTATAAGGCGTCCCTCGCGGAAGTGGACGTAAAGAAGAGCTACGAGCCGGCGGCGGCGATAGAGAACGCCATCGCGACGGCAAAGGCGAAGTTCGACGAAACGATAGAGCTTCACGTTCGTCTGGGCGTCGATCCCCGTCAGGCGGATCAGCAGGTGCGCGGCACGGTCGTGCTCCCCAACGGAACGGGTAAGAAAGTCAGAGTGCTCGTCATCGCCAAGGGCGAGAAAGCGGACGCCGCGAAAGAGGCGGGCGCGGACATCGTCGGCGCGGAAGAGATCATACAGAAGATCCTTTCGGAGAACTTCCTCGACTTCGACGTGTGCATCACTTCGCCCGATATGATGGGACAGATGGGACGCGTCGCGCGTATCCTCGGACCCAAGGGTCTGATGCCTTCGCCCAAGAGCGGCACGGTCACCCCGGACGTTGCGAAAGCCGTCCGCGACTCCAAAGCCGGTAAGGTGGAGTACAGACTGGACAAAACGGCTATCATCCACTGCCCGATAGGCAAGAAGTCCTTCGGCGCGGACAAGCTGCTGGAAAACTACAACACTCTGATGGACGCGATAGTGAAAGCCAAGCCCGCGGCGGCGAAGGGCGTATACGTCAAGAGCGTGACGCTCGCCTCCACGATGGGTCCCGGCATCAAAGTCGCGCACAGAGCGTAATAACAATCGGCCGTCCGACGGGCGGCGCACAAAAATCACCGTAGAAAACGAGCGGTCCTTCGGGACCTCAAATCCGCGTCGGAAGCGGGGCTGGTCGAGGCGAACATCAAGGCAAATGCGGAGAGATCCGCGTCCATAAATGTTGCTGCCCCGCAGGCTTCGGCTTACGCGGGGCAGTTTTTTCCACTCTGCTCTTTATTTAAGAGCAAAAGGAGGTAAAAGCAGAATATGGCAAGTAAAGAGATCATCGCGCAGAAAGAGCAGCTCGTATCCGAAGTCGCGGAGAAGATAGGCAAGGCGAAGAGCATAGTGCTCGTCAACCATTGCGGTCTGACCGTCGAGCAGGACACCGCTCTCCGCGCAGAGATGAGAAAAGCCAACGTCGAGTATAAGGTCATCAAGAATTCCGTGCTCAGCCGCGCTTTCGAGAAAGTGGGACTGACGGGGTTTGAGGGCGTTTTCGCGGGACCTACGGCGGCGGCGTTCTCGTACGACGACGCGGTTTCGGGCGCGAAGATAATAGCGGACAACGGCGCCAAGACCAAGATGCTCGAGATCAAGGGCGGCGTCATAGAGAGCAAGGCGGCGACGGCGGAGGAAGTCAAAGTCCTCGCGAGCATCCCGCCCAAGCCCGTACTCATCGGACAGCTCCTCGGACTGCTCACCAATCCCATGCGCAGTCTTGCGGTCGCGGTCTCCGAGGTCGCGAAAAAACAGAGCGCCTGACGGCGTTCGGACGCGCGCGGCTTGACCGCGCTATCACAAAAAAGAATAAAATTCAAGGAGAATATTCAAAATGGCAGATATTGCTAAGTTTGTAGAGGAAATCGAGAAGATGAGCGTGATGGAGCTTAACGAGCTCGTCAAAGCCATCGAAGAGAAGTTCGGCGTAAGCGCGGCGGCTATGGCTGTTGCGGCTCCCGCCGCAGGCGGCGCGGCGGCTCCCGCAGCCGAGGAAAAGACGGAGTTCGACGTCGTGCTCAAAGACGCGGGCGCGAACAAGATCCCTTGCATCAAGGTCGTCCGCGAGATCACCGGTCTCGGACTCGGCGAGGCGAAGGCTCTCGTCGACGGCGCGCCTTCCACCGTCAAGGAAGCCGTTTCCAAGGACACCGCGAACGAGATCATCGCGAAGTTCAAGGAAGTGGGCGCTACCGCGGAAATGAAGTGATCCGGAGCAAGCCGGAAAACGATAAAAGCCGTCCCCGACGCAGGGGGCGGTTTTTTCGTACGCTGTAAAATAGCGGAAAACGCGGGAACGCGCCCGTATCGTTTGACGGCGGCGCGTGATTGTGTTATACTGTGACGTATAACACGATAATACGCTACAACAAAGGCAGGTGAATACGATATGGATGCGATGAGCGACGGCGTCGGCGCGAAGAACAAGCGCAGGATCGCCGAAAGGCTGCTCGCCGTGAGCGCGCCGGTCAAGCTGTACGTCGACGACAAAAAAATGCTCGGCGTGCTGCGGAAGGCGGTCGCGCTGGAACTGAAAAACGTGCGGCGCAGCCGCGCGGTCATAGCCGAAAACGACAGGGAGCAGCTCGAAGAGGTCGCGCGCGAACTGCTCGACGTGCTCCGGAAACTGATCGGGTGCGTAAAGGCTCCGGCATACAAACAGCTGCGGCAGCGGCTGAACGCGGCGGAGAAGTCGCTGCGGGATATGCTCGGGCAGGGCGATACGTTCGTCACTTACGAGGAAGCCGCGTGCACCGTTTCCGACGGCGGCGCGGTTTACTCGGGCGGCGTGATAACTTCGGCGGACGAACCGCCAAAAAAAGTGCCGGGGGACGCCGTCTCCGAGCGGGCATAGTTTATTCGGGCGGGGTCAGCAAGTGCGCGTATCAGATCGGGTTCACGAAAGCGCTGCTCGACCGTTCGGACAGAGCGGTCGTGACCGCGGCTTCGGGCGCGTCGATGGGTATGTTCACGGCATACGCCGCGTCGTCCGGAAAAATGGACGAACTCGAGGCGCTTTACCGCGACATAAACATCGGGCGTAAAGCTCAGCTGTTCTGGCAGGTATTCGCAAAAAATATGCTGCTGGAAATGATAGACGCTTTCCTCGACGTGCGCGACGAACTGCATATCCCCGTATTCTTTCCGATAAGCTATATCCCCGTGTTTTCCGTCAGGTATTACGAGCTGCTCGGTAAATTCAATCCCGTGTGGGAGAAATATATGAACGCCGCGAGCAATTTTCCGCTGCTCAAAGTGTTCCCGAACTTCCTCAACCATCGCTTTGCCATAGACGGCGGCGCGACGGACAACATCCCGCTCTATCCTCTGCTCCGCACCCGTCAGGACGGGCAAGGCGAGTTCGACGTGATCTTCGTGCTTCACTTCGACACGCGTTACGACTGGCGCAGGGATTTCGTGACGGACGTCCCCGTGATAGACCTCGACGTTTCGTACTGTAACGATTTCAGCAAAAACCACTTCGATTTCTCCGCGGGCTATATCTGCGAAATGGTGGGCAAGTCCTACGAATACGGCAAAGCCCTGTGCGACCGCGTGCTGACGCTGTCCGATAAAACGGACATCAAAGCCGTTGCCGACGAGATATTCCTCGAAGAACACGAAAAACGAATGCACGTCCGCTCGGTAGACACGCTCGTCAGCGTGCTCAACGTCGCGGGGAAAGCTCTCCGCAACGAGAAGAGGTGTATGAAAAAGCTGTATTGAAAAATACGGTTTAAGGCAAGTCAAGCGAAAAGGGAGCGCATATGCCGCGCGGCATATGCGCTCCTTCCGCAGATCCCGAAACGTCAGTTTTTCGCTTTCGCGTTCGTCTTTGCTTTCGCGGAGCGAGCCTGACCCCCGCTGCGCGCAGCGCGCGCGCCCGTCGTCGCCTTCGCACCGCAGCCGCGAGTCGTTTTCGCGGTCGATCCCGTCGCCGCCTTCGCACCGCAGCCGCGAGTCGTT
This sequence comes from uncultured Clostridia bacterium, assembly GCA_944372345.1. Taxonomy (GTDB): domain Bacteria; phylum Bacillota; class Clostridia; order Christensenellales; family Pumilibacteraceae; genus Protoclostridium. Next base: position 21,157 of record CALVYT010000026.1, on the reverse strand, counting down.
TTCGCGGTCGCGGACTTTGCTCTGCCCGAACTTCCGTTCGTAGTCGTAGCCATTTGCGTTCACCTCCCTTTCTCCGTTATTATGACCCGCCTTGCCGCGGAATATATGGAGGGCGGGAAAGGCGGATGAGTAAATATTTAGCAGAAGTATGCGAAAAACCGTTGCGGTTCGGCGCGGAATGTGATAAAATTAAAATTACGGGGGCATTCAGCCGCCGCGCATAAGCGAAGAGATTTCATAACGGAGGATAATATGCAGTTTTCCAAGGAAGTAGAAAGAATGGTCTGCGTAGCCAAGGGTCCCAAGCACGGTCCCGCGCCCATTCCCGAAGAGGGCAAGTGGGTACAGGCGTACAAGATCGAGGACATCAACGGCTACACGCACGGCGTGGGCTGGTGCGCTCCGCAGCAGGGCGCGTGCAAGCTCAGCCTCAACGTCAAGAACGGCGTGATCCGCGAGGCTCTCGTGGAAACGATCGGCTGCTCGGGTATGACGCACTCGGCGGCGATGGCGGGCGAGATACTCCCCGGCAAGACGATACTCGAGGCTCTCAATACCGACCTCGTGTGCGACGCGATCAACACCGCGATGCGCGAACTGTTCTTGCAGATAGTTTACGGCAGAACGCAGTCCGCTTTCTCCGACGACGGTCTTGTCATCGGCGCGGGTCTGGAAGACCTCGGTAAGGGCGAGCGCTCGATGACGGGCACGATCTACGGCACCGAAGCGAAGGGCGTGCGCTACCTCGAACTGACGGAGGGCTATATCACGAAGATGGCTCTCGACAAGGACGACCAGGTCATCGGTTACGAGTATATCAAACTCGGCGTTATGCTCGACAAGATCAAGGCGGGCATGAGCGCGGACGAAGCGCTGAAAAGCGCGACCGGTCACTACGGCAGATTCACCAAGGAAGAGGGTGCGTGCAAGTTCATCGACCCTCGTAAGGAATAAGGAGGTCGCAAATGGCTGTTACGTTTGAAGGTTACGAAAGAAGAGAGGCAAAGACCTCCGAGATAATGAAGAAATACGGGATCAAGGACTTTGATGACGCGCTTAAGATTTGCACGGACAAGGGCTTTAACCCGTACGAGATAACGCAGGGCATTCAGAACATCTGCTTCGAGAACGCCAAGTGGGCGTATACGCTCGGCTGCGCGATCGCGATCAAGAAGGGCTGCACGAGAGCCGCCGACGCCGCGAGGGCGATAGGCGAAGGCTTGCAGGCGTTCTGCATACCCGGCTCCGTCGCGGAGCAGCGCAAGGTCGGGCTCGGGCACGGCAATCTCGCCGCAATGCTCCTCGAAGAGGAAACGGAGTGTTTCTGCTTCCTCGCGGGGCACGAGTCGTTCGCGGCGGCGGAAGGCGCGATAGGCATCGCCAAGAGCGCGAATAAGGTGCGCAAGACCCCGCTCCGCGTCATTCTCAACGGTCTGGGCAAGGACGCGGCGATGATCATCTCGCGTATCAACGGTTTCACATATGTGCAGACGAAGATGGACTACTTCAACGACAAGGTGGAGATAGTCAAAGAAACGCCGTATTCGAGCGGCGAGCGCGCAAAGGTCCGCTGCTACGGCGCGGACGACGTGCGCGAAGGCGTCAAGATAATGTGGCTGGAAAAGGTCGGCGTTTCCATAACGGGCAACTCCACCAACCCCACGAGATTCCAGCACCCCGTCGCGGGCACTTATAAGAAAGAGTGCAACGAAGCGGGCGTCAAGTATTTCTCCGTCGCTTCGGGCGGCGGCACGGGACGCACTCTCCATCCCGACAATATGGCGGCGGGTCCCGCGTCTTACGGCATGACGGACACGATGGGCAGAATGCACTCGGACGCGCAGTTCGCAGGTTCGTCCTCCGTTCCCGCGCATGTCGAGATGATGGGGCTTATCGGTATGGGTAACAACCCGATGGTCGGCGCTTCCGTCTCCTGCGCGGTCGCGGTCGAGGAAGCTATGAAGAAATAAGCCTTAACGGCAAAACGAAAGGGAAGTCCCTCGGGGCTTCCCTTTTTCGTGCCTGTCTTTTGTCTTTGCGTATCGCCGCGGTTTATGCGGGTATGTTTTTGCGTATCGCCGCGGCTTATGCCGCGGCGCGCGTCCGTCGTACTGCCGCGTCGTTCGGACTGCGCCGCTTCGGAGTTTCGGGCGTTCGCGCGCCGCCGTGCTTATAATTTTTCCGCGAAGTCGAGGAAATCCTCCGAACTGCCTTTGAAGTCGGGTCTGACGTTTTCTTCGCCCGAGGAGATAGGGGAGTCGGTGAGGTAGTACGCGAGCATGCCCGCGGCTTTGCCTGCGACGACGTCCTCGGCGTAGTCGTTGCCGACGATGAGCGTTTCTTCCGCTTTCAGCCCCAGCCGCGCGAGGACTTCCGAATAGTATCTCGGGTCGGGCTTGGCGAAGCTGCTCGTTTCGTAGGACGTCACGAAGTCGAAGTCGGCGGGATCCTGACCGCCGCTGCTCAGTCTGAACAGGAGCGCGGAAAGGGGGAATACGGGGTTGGTCGTGACGATGAGTTTCACGCCTTTTGCTTTCAGCGTTTTCACCGCTTTCCGCATAACGGGGCGCCCCGTAATGACGGAGGAGACCGCGCGGTATTCACGTTCGTAGAAATCCGTCATCTCGCGCTCGAACTCGTCAACGGGCATAGGGAGCAGCGGCGCGGCGTATTCCATAAACGCTTCGCGGTTGGTGCGCGAACCGTCATTGCGGATCATAACTTCCGCACCCTCGATCGCGATCTTGGCAATCCTGCCGCCGAGCTCGCCGAAGCGTTGCTTTATCGCTCCGACATAGACGGGTATGAACGCGCGCGCGTTGCAGTCTATCAGCGTTCCGTCCATATCGAACATTATGTTCTTTATCATTACAGTCACCTCGGAAAAGTCGTATAAACCGTATTACGCATATTATACAACTATCTTGCGCAAACGGCAACTCCGCGGACGGTTTTTCGCGAAAATTTTTCGGACGTTTTCTCCCGCGCTTGACTGACGCGCCGTTTTCGTTATATAATATCCCTGTGAGTTCCGCCGGTCCTGGCGGGTCCTGGCGGGTCCTTGCGGACGGCGGGATGACGGAACCGACTGGGGAACAGACGTTGCTTGTACCGCAGGCGCACACTATGCCCCGCCGCAAGGCGGTCCTGGCGGACGGCAGTCCTTGCGGACGGCGGAGTGAACGGGCTGACGATTGAACAAGCATTGTCTGTACCGCAAAGCTCACACTATGCCCCGCCGCAAGGGTCCTGGCGGACGGCGGGATGAACAGACTGACGATGAAACAGGCATTGCCCGTACCGCAAAGCTCACACTTTGCCCCGCCGGTCCTGGCGGACGGCAGAGTGAACGGGCTGACGATGAAGCAGGCATTGCTTGTACCGCAAAGCTCACACTTTGCCCCGCCGGTCCTGGCGGACGGCAGAGTGAACGGGCTGACGATTGAACAAGCATTGCCCGTACCGCAAAAGCACACTCGCTCCACCGCAAGGTGGCGGACGGCGAAATGAAGAACTGACGATGAAACAAGCATTGTTCGTACCGCAGGCGCACACTATGCCCCGCCGGTCCTGGCGGACGGCGGGATGAACAGACTGACGATGAAACAGGCATTGCTTGTACCGCAGCTCACACTTTGCCCCGCCGCCAGGCGGCCGCAAGGCGGTTTTTGCAGGATAGGATAATATGCGTAACTTTTTATATGTTTTGTTCGGCGCGTTCATAGTGTTCGGCGTCGGAGTCATAGTCGTCGGAGTGGCGATGAATCTTACGGTACTGGGGACGGAAACGGCGTTTTACGTCTTTTTCAACGACCATCCGGCGGGCTGGGCGATATTGCTCGGTTCGATAGGAGTGGGCGTGATCGGCGTGCTTTGCGTGAAATTTTCCGACGGTATAGCGCTGACGCTGAAAAGAGTGTTTCGTTTCGGACGGAGCAGGCGTGCGCGTCGCTCCCGTTACGACGCGGAGGACGAACCGTCCGTAAAAAGGGATAAGAAAAGCCCCGCAAAAAAGAAAAAGGCGAAGTGCACGAACATTTACGGCGTTGACGACGACAAGCTCGACGAGTTTCTCCGGCAGGCGAAAGAAAAAGAAGAGATAATAAAGCGCATACGGGAGATTGTGAACGACAGGTCTTCCGATAATACGGGCGGGACGAACAAAACGATCGGCGGCGGCCCTGCGGACGGCGGTCCTTGCGGACGGCGGAGTGAACAGGCTGACGATTGAACAAGCGTTGCTTGTACCGCAAAAGCTCACTATGCCCCACCGCAAGGTGGCGGACGGCAGTCCTTGCGGACGGCGGGGTGAACAGGCTGACGATTGAACAAGCGTTGCTTGTACCGCAAAAGCTCACTTCGCCCCGCCGGTCCTGGCGGACGGCGAAATGACGGGCTGACGATTGAACAAGCATTGCCTGTACCGCAAAAGCACACTATGCCCCGCCGCCAGGCGGCGGACGGCGGCTCGAGCAAGACGATAGGCAGCGGTTGAGCGTTCCGCTTTTCGATCGACGGTCTTGACAAAACCGTCGGCAGTATGTTAGAATAAAACCGTCGGGAGGGTGGCACAAATGATGAGGATAGTCATAGTCGAGGACGACGAGAGGGACGCGGAACTTCTCGGGAGACTGGTGCGCGGGTACGCGGACTCCCGAAGCCGCGCCGTGACCGTGGAACGGTATGCCGATCCGCGGGCGTTTTTCGACTGCGGTCAGCCCGATCCCGACGTGATATTCCTCGATATATGCATGCCGGGCATAAACGGTATGGACGCGGCGCGCAAGATCCGCGAACGCAACTCCCGCCTTGTTATAATATTCGTGACCAATATGGTGCAGTACGCGGTGGACGGATATTCCGTGCAGGCGTCCGACTTTATCGTCAAGCCCGCGTCCGCCGCAAGCGTGGAGCGCGTTATGGACAGGGTGTGCGATCTCGTCGATACGAACGCGGACAGAAAGATAAGCGTCAAGGACTCGGTGAGCGGCAGAGTGACTATGCTCGGCGTCGGCGACGTGTATTACGTCGAAGTCAGCCTGCACAGACTGACGTGGCACACGAAAACGGGGAACGTAACCGACTGGGGCACGCTGGACGCGGTGCAGGGCAAACTGCCCGCAAAGGTGTTCTCGCGTTGTCACGTTTCCTATCTCGTCAATCTTGCCCACGTTAAGGAGATGAAAAAAGACAGCGTCGTCGTTGCGGGCGACGTGCTGCCCGTCAGCCGCTCGCAGAAAAAGAATTTTTACGCCGACCTCGCGACATACCTCGGCGAAAGGCGGTAAGCCGTGTACGACTTTTCCTCCGCGCTGTTCTGGTATAAACTCATATTCACGACGGAGCTGATCGCCGCCGAATGCTCGTTCCTGTTTTTGCTCAAAGAGCGCAAAGGCTTCGCGTGGCGCGCGGCGGTCGCCGTCGCCGCAATGTACGCTTTCACGTTCGCGCTGCCTGTTTTGGGGTACGGCGCGTTTTATATCTCGCTGCTGTTTACCCTCATCTTCGGCGCGAGCCTCGTCGGACTGAAATTCTGCTTCAAGGAGCGGTGGAGCGTCGTGCTGTTCTGCGGCATATGGGCTTATACGGTACAGCACTTTTCGTATATCATCGGAAACTACGTCACGGCGCTCGCGGGGCTTTCCGAAGGCTCGTTCTATGAGGATTCGATCAGCGCGTACAGCGTCGGATCGGTGCTCATCAGCGTCGTTTCTTACGTTCTGGTGTATTTTCTTTCCGTACTGCTCATACGTCTGCTGTTCCGCAAGCGTTACGAGATACGCATAAACGGCATAGTGCTCGTCATACTCTCCGTGATCTCGCTGACGGTGGAGGTCGTCATCAACGCCGTCGTCGTCTATCTCGGCGCGGAGACTATGTCGCCGCTGCTGCTGACGGTGTGCTACATTTACGACTTCATTGCGTGTATGCTGACCATAGGTCTGCTGATATTCTCCGTGCTGAACAAGTCGCTCGAACGCGACAATGCGGTCATCTCGCTTATGCTGTCGAACGAGCGCAAGAATTTCGAGATGCGGCGGGACAAGATAGAGAAGATCAACATAATGTGCCACGACCTCAAACACCGCATACGCGAACTCGGCGACGGCGGCTACGCGGACGAAAAGCTCAAAAAACTGGAAAACGCGATAAAGAGCTACGATTCGATATACCATACCGGCAACGAGGTGCTCGACATCATCCTTGCCGACGCGGGCGAGAAGTGTGCGGCGGAAAACATTCAGCTCGTAGTGATGGCGGACGGCTCCGCGCTCGGCGGTATGGAAACGGACCATATCTATTCGCTGTTCGACAACGCGCTGTCCAACGCGGTTGAGGCGGTAAGCGAAGTGCCCGACCCCGACAAGCGGTATGTCGGCTTGCAGCTCGCGCGTAAGGGCGGAATGATCTCGATCCACGTCGAAAACTATTTTTCAGGCGAGATCGTATTCGAGGACGGTATGCCGCGCACGACCAAGGACGACGGCGAATGGCACGGTTTCGGTATGAAAAGTATGCGCCGCGTGGTGGACGCGTGCGGCGGCGGAATGAGCGTGGACGTCAAAGGCGATTTGTTCTCGCTCAACGTGTTCCTGCCTCCGCAGGAGGAGAAAAACGGCTGAAAAGCCGCCGCGGAGCGCGGCGGGAGTGCGGATAATGCGATGAAAAATACCTAAAATGGAATACGTATTGACATCCGGGGAGGGGGGTGCTACAATGACGGCGACAGGAAGATCCTGCCGTCCGTTTTTGTTTTTTTGCGAATGCCGGCGGGATCTCCGAAAAAAATATAGAGGAGGAGATCTTAAATGAGATCGGCAGGTAAACTACTAACGGTCGTTCTCGTCGCCGCGCTCGCTTTGTCGTCGCTCGCTTTTGTCGCGTGCGGCGATATCGTGCTGTCGTCGATCACGGCGGAGTGCTCCGTAACGGAATACTACGCGGGCGACGACTTCGACGAGAGCAGCGTGACCGTTACGGCGCACTACTCGGACGGCAGCAGCCGCACGGTCGCGGGCTGGACGGTCGGGAGCGGAGAGGATCTCGCCGCAGGCACGGCTTCCGTCAGGGTAAGCTACACCGAAGGCGGCGTGACTGCGACCGCGGACGTCGCGATTACGGTGACCGAGCGTCCCCACGTCCATGACTTTACGGGCGGGTGGAAGAGCGACGCGTCGGGGCATTGGCTCGAATGCGCGTGCGGCGAAAAAAGCGAGGAAGACTCGCACGAATGGAGCGCAAAGACGGAGGTCACGGAGGACGTGTCCTGCACCGAGGACGGGAAACAGATAGTGACTTGCTCGGTGTGCGGATATTCCGAGGAGCAGACGATAGCCGCGCTCGACCACGACTTCACCGAACCGTACTACGACGCCGCGCACCACTGGTACGGCTGCTCGCGCTGCGACGCGACGAGCGAACGCGTCGCGCACGACCTTGCGCTTACCGTTACGGGAATGCGCACCGAGTACTTCGAGGGCGAGAAAGTAACGGTTGAGGGCGCGTCCGCGTCCGTTTCCTGCGCCTGCGGTTATAAAAGCGCGGTGGACGCTTCCGAACTGACCGTTCCCGACGAGGAACTGACGCTCGACGACGACGGTACGGCGATAGCTGTATCTTATGGAGAACTGACGTTTGACGTAACGGTGACGGTATCGCCCCGCGTGCTCGACTCCGTCGCGATCAAACCCGGGTATAAGACGGACTATATGATAGGCGAGCAGTTCGCGGGCGAAACGCTGATCGTGACGTATTCGGACGGTTCGTCCGTCGAAGCAGCGCTGACGGCGGAGATGCTGGACGGTTTCGATACGTCCGCGCCGGGCAGCAGGACGGTCACGGCGACGTATGAGGGCAAGACGACGCAGTTCGTCATCTACGTCGGGCGAGATCCCGAAAGCGGATATTTCCGCCTCGGCAGCGAAACGGACGTGCCGTATAAAGTGCAGGTCGAGGACGACGCTTACGTCGATATGAGCGAAGCCGTATTGCAGAAAGGGCAGACGAGCAAATTCGAGAACGTTGCCAAGACCTCGAACGACAGCACGGCGGAGTACTACCCCAACGGTGCGGAGGGTTACAGTACCTGCAACATCTCGGTGGCGGGCAACAAAGTGACGCTGCGCTTCGTATCCGATTATGCAGGCAAATTCACGCTCGGGCTGCGCGGACAGTCGGGCAGCGGATCCGGACTCAACGATCAGCAGCTTTCCGAGGCGTTCTCCGTGTCCGTAAACGGCGAACCGGCGACGATCGACGGTCTGCTCAAAGCGGGCAGCGCGACGGGCAATAACTGGTGCGATATGACGGTGTGGACGATCCTGGACGACGTTCTCGGCACGCAGACGATGAAAGCGGGCGTCAACGAGATAGAATTCGCGTTCCTCGGCAAGACGACGGAAACTATGCGTTTCCCCAATCTCGATTATTTCACCGTGACGTTCACAGAGATCTATAACGACCTGTCGCTCGTCGTTTCGGGCAGCGCGGAAGTGCCGCTCGGCGGAAGCTATACGGGCGGACTGACGGTGACCGTGATGAACGGCGAGGACGCGATAGAGGAAAACGTTCCCGTCACTGCGGAGATGATAAGCGCGTTCGATTCGTCTGCCCCCGGAGTGAAAGATATAACGGTATCCTATTTCGGACTGACGGCGAATCATACGATAACCGTGCTTCCCGATAAAGTCGCGACGGGCATACGCGTCAAGGACGGGTATAAACAGGACTACGCGACAGGCGAGGAGTTTGCGGGCGGAACGCTGGTGACTGTGTATTCGGACGGCAGCGAAAGCGAGAGCGAGCTTACGAAAGAAATGCTGGATGGCTTCGATACGTCCGTGCCGGGCGAAGTGACCGTGGGCGTGACGAGCGGAGGAATGCAAACGCAGTTCGTCATCTATGTCGGGCGCGACCCCGAAAGCGGGATCTACCGCCTCGGCAGCGAAACGAACGCGGCATATAAAGTACAGGTCGAAAACGACTCCTACGTCGATATGAGCGAAGCCGAAACGCAGGACGAAGGACAGAGCAAGTTCGAGAACACTACGAAGAACGCCGCGGGCGAGGTTTCTTCCAACGGAGCGGAAGGATACAGCACGTCCAATCTTTCCGTGAACGGAAATAAGATAACGCTGCGCTTTTTCTCCGACTACGCGGGCAAATTCACGCTCGGACTGCGCGGACAGTCGGGCAGTTTCAAGGGAGTACGGGATCAGGCTCTCGACGGAGCGTTCACCGTCACCGTCAACGGCAGACCCGCGACGATAACGGGCACGCTGAACGCGGGCAGCTCGACGGGTACGGACTGGTGCGACCTTACGGTGTGGACGGAGCTTGAGAACATACTCGGCGAACAGTATGCGGCTGCCGGCGTCAACGAGATCATGTTCCTGTATACCGGTTCGGCGGGCGATGTGCGTTTCCCCAATCTCGATTATTTCACCGTGACGTTCACGGAGTTCTATGAAGATGCGTCGCTCGTCGTTTCGGGCAGTGCGGAAGCACCGATGGGCGGCAGTTATACCGACGGACTGACGGTGACGCTCAAAAACGGCGAGGACGTTATCGAGGCGGTTCCCGTTACGGCGGAGATGATAAGCGGGCTCGATACGTCGTCGGCGGGCGAGAAAACCGCAACGGTGACTTATCTCGGTCTGACCGCGGAGTGCAAAGTGACCGTCGTCGACAGGGACTATGAACTCACGATCGTCGGCGGCACGGCGGGCGGCGAGAATACCGTTTCCCTCGGCTACGGCGACGCGATCCCCGAAATAGTATGGGAGAACGGGGAGAACATCGTCGGGTATGTGTTGGGCGGCGAGGCTTACGTGAGCGCGGACGGGCTGACGATGCCCGCGGGCGACGCGACTCTCCGCGCCGTTTACGCGGACGACTGCGTCAACGTCAAGCCGACCGACTCCGTGCGCTGGAACATGGGAATGTCGGACGACAGCGGTAAAACGACAGGCACCGCGGGAGATACGACGGCGGCGGTTACGGGCGACACGGTGATAAAGGCGGACGACGCCAAACGTTATTCTTCGTTCGGAGCCGTTGCGGACGGCGCGCGCGGACTGACGTTCAAAGGCAACGTCAACTTCGGCAGCGGCGACGTCGCAGTGTTCGTCGTGCTCGTGAACCATTCGGAAAATACGTTGGAAGACGTGTATTTCGGCACGGAATGCGGCGCTGTACCGCTCGGCAGCGTGGCGGCAGACGGTACGGCGCGCGGCGCGGCTGTGATAGCGGCGGACGGCAACAACCATTGGCCTCATCTGTTCTTCGGCGACGCCGCGGGACTCGACTTCACGATAGCCGTTTATACTTTGGCGATTTGACGGAGGGACTTATATGAATTTCAAAACTTTCTGGAAGAGCAGGGGATTCAAGAGCTGGTTCTGCGCGTTCATCCCGGTGCTGGCGCTGACACTGACGATCGCGCTGCTGCTTACCTGCAATTCCTTTCTGTATCAGACGCTGAACAGCACCGCGCTGGGCGGCGAACGGCGGGTGCTGATCGAGGGCGATCCCGATAAATATCAGTACTACACCGCCGATTACGAGGATAAGGACGAAGTATATGCCGCGGCAAACGACTTCAACGAGGAGATCTCCGAAGAGGGAATGGTGCTGCTCAAAAACGACGGCGCTCTTCCGATCGCGGCGGGCGGAAAGGTCACGGTGTTCGGCAAGAACTCCGTCAGCCTCGTCCTCGGCGGTTCGGGCTCCAACGCGCAGGCGGGCGGCGACGTAGTCTACGACATTTACGACAGCCTCGAAGCGGCGGACATAAGCTACAACCCCGAGATGAAGAAGTTCTACGAAGACGACGGACGCTCGGGGGACGGACGCCCCCAGTCGCCGAGCATGGATTCGTCCATCGTCGCGCTGACCGGCTTCCCGACGGGCGAGACCCCTTCGGCGAGCTACGACTCGGCGGTCAGGGAGTCGTGGAAGGAATATAACGATCTGGCGATAGTCGTCGTTTCCCGCATAGGCGGCGAGGGCTTCGACCTTCCCCGCACGATGTTCTGGAACGGCAGCGACTATCAGGACTGGGAGTCGGATACGACGATCCCCGGCGCGCGCAACAAGACGGATCACTATCTGCAGCTCGATCAGAACGAAACGGATATGATCGCGGAGGCGGCGGAGAACTTCGACAAGGTGGTCGTCGTCATCAACTCACCGACGCCTATGGAACTCGGCTTCCTCGACGACGAAACGCACTACGCGTATTCGGATAAGATAGGGGCGGCGTTGTGGATAGGCACTCCGGGCAATACGGGCATAATGGCGCTCGGCAGAGTGCTGACGGGCGAAGTGAATCCGAGCGGCAGGCTCGTCGACACCTATGCCCGCGATTTCAAACTCGACCCGACGTGGAACAACTTCGCCAATAACCTCGCCGCGGGCGGCAATCAGTATTCCGACGAGAGCGGAGCGAAGCGCGGAGCATACTTCGTGCATTACACCGAAGGCATCTATATGGGCTACCGCTACTACGAAACGCGCGCATACGAGGAAGCGGAGGACGGCAACGCGGACTGGTACGGCGACAACGTCGTCTATCCGTTCGGCTACGGACTGAGCTACACGACGTTCGAGCGCACGGTGACTTCCGTTTCGCAGACGGGCGCGCTCGACGAGGGAAAGCCGATAGAAGTGAGTGTCACCGTGAAGAACACGGGCGACGTCGCCGGCAAAGACGTGGTGCAGCTGTATTATTCCGCGCCGTATAAGGCAGGCGGGATAGAGAAGCCGCACGTCGCTCTCGGCGACTTCGCCAAGACGGAACTCATCCCCGCCGGCGGCAGCGCGGAAGTTACGCTGACGATAGACCCGCGCGATATGGCGAGCTACGACTGGTCGGACGCCAACGAGAACGGCTTTAATGGCTGGGAGCTGGAATCGGGAACGTATACGCTGTACGTTGCCGAGAACGCTCACGACGATTCCCTGCCGATAACGCTGACTCTTTCCGAGAGCGTGCGCTATGAAACGGACGAAGCCACGGGAACGGAGATAAAGAATCTGTTCGACGACGTGAGCGAGCGCATACCGAATTATACGAGCCGTTCGGATTTCGAGGGCACGTTCCCCGAACTGCCGGACGAGAGCCTGACGACGCTGACGGCGGAGGACCTCGAAGCGATCAACGCGACGTATACGGACAACGCGGTCGATCCGTGGTACAGCAGCGAAATGCCCGAGCAGAGCACGGTATCCCTGACGCGCGACGACACGACGGTCAAACTCTACGACCTTATCGGCAAGCCTTACGACGATCCGCTGTGGGACGACCTGCTCGATCAGCTCACCGTTACGGAAATGCGCACGCTCATCGAGATAGGCAACTACCACACCGAGGCGATTGAGAGCATAGACAAACCGCAGACGATAGACCCCGACGGACCTATGGGATATTCGCTGTTTATGGGCAACGACGCGGTTTACGACACCTGTTACTATGCGAGCGAATCGCTCGTCGGAGCGACGTGGAACAAGGACATTGCCGAGCGTTTCGGCATAATGATAGGCAACGAATCGCTTATAGGCGACGAAAAGGGCGACGGCAGAACATATGCCGGCTGGTATGCGCCCGCCGTCAATCTGCACCGTTCGCCGTTCTCGGGACGTAACTTCGAGTATTACAGCGAAGATCCCGTGCTGTCTGCGGAGATGGCGGTCGGCGTTATACGCGGCGCGATGAGCAAGGGCGTGTATTGTTATCTCAAACACTTCGCGCTCAACGATCAGGAAACCAACCGCGACTCCAACGGCATAGCGGTATGGGCTAACGAACAGTCCATGCGCGAGATGTACTTCCTGCCGTTTGAAGCAGCAGTCAAAGACGGCGGCACGACGGCTATGATGAGTTCGTTCAACCGCATAGGTTTCACCTGGGCGGGCGGCAGCTACGCTTTGCTGACCGAGCTCCTGCGCGAGGAGTGGGGTTTCCGGGGCATGGTGGTCACCGACTACAACCTGCAGACGTATATGAACCTCGACCAGATGATACGTGCGGGCGGCGATCTCAACCTCAGCCAGAGCAAGGCGCTGCGTTCTTACGAGAGCGCGACTGCGGTGACGGCGATCCGCCGCTCTGCGAAGAATATCCTCTTTACCGTCGCGAACAGCAACGCGATGAACGGTATGGGCGAAGGCAACGTATGGGGCTACGCCCGTCCGATATGGTTTATCGTGATGTGGACGGTGTTCGCCGTCATAACCGCGGGTATGCTCGTGTGGGGCTTCTTCGTCTGCCGCAAGGTGATAGTCGCATACCGTGCGGGAGTGCGCGCGGGAACGATAGTCCCGGAAAAGAAAATAAAAGATCCGAATTATAAGCCGACGCTGCTGTCGCGCATATTCCTCGGCGCGGTCGCCGCCGTCGCCGTCGCGGGCATAGTGGTCTGCGCGGTGATGATGAGCACGCCGCCCGCACAGAGCACGGTGCAGCAGACGTTCGCTCCGCACATAGCGGGCATAACGATCACGTTCGGCAATATGCCGGTGACGAACGGCGAAGTGACCGTCAAACTCGGCGCGGAGCCGGAGAGGATAACCGTCCTCGTCGACGCTTACGGAATGGAGTCGGGCGGCGTGACGTTCGTCAGCAGCGACGCGAGCATAGCCGAAGTGGCGGCGGACGGCACGCTGACGGCGAAAGCCGCGGGCGAATGCTCGGTCACCGCGACGGTGAACGCGGATAAGTCGGTCAGCGACACCGTGCTCGTCAGGGTCGTCGATCCCGACGCGGTAACGGACACGACGCCCCGCGCCGTGACGGTGACGGGCGGCTGGGCGAACGTCACCGAAGCCGCGCCCGGCGAAACGGTGTTCCTGACCCCCGCGGGCAGCGAGGGAATGACGTTCGTCGGCTGGGAGTTCGACGTCGAAGTACAGTCGGCGGGCAATATGTTCGTAATGCCCGCGTCCGAAGTGAACGTGACGGCGGTCTATACGCCGAACGCGTATTCGGTCACTCTCGTCGGTGCGAAATTCGCGGACGGCTCGTCGGCTGCCAAACTGAACTACGGCGATCCGATCCCGTCCGACATAACGCTTGACGAGCCGCTCGGCGAAACGGATATAATGTTCGGCTGGGAGAACGCGGAGACGGGAGAGCCCGTCGAGACCGTTCCCGCGGGCGACGTCACTCTGTCGCCGATCGTGATGCGGCGCGGCGCGGCTCTCGTAATGGGCGGCAGCGGGTATGATTACGGCAGCGGTTCGACGATGACTCTCGCGGATACGACGATAGGCGAACTTGCCGCGAAGAAGGCGGAAGTCGCCGCAGGCAGTTCGATGATCCGTATCAAACACGGCGGAGTGACGGGCGCGGGCGACGAACGCGTGTACGTTTCGATAGTGCTGCGCAACGACAGCGCGTTCGCCGTGAACGTCAAATACGAAATAGAGTCTTACGGCACGATATGGGGTCCCGACCCGATGACGCTCGAAGCGGGCGAAACGGTAGTGATACCCATCGTCGTACAGGGGCTGGGAAGCGACCAGACGCCCTACCACCGCATACTGTTTACCGACGGAGCGGCGGCGGAAGGTACGGCGGTGAGTTTCTGCGGTTTCCTTATGGAACGCGCGTCGGCGTAAGGAGGAACGGTAATGAAAACCAAGATAGGAAAACTGATATTCATACTGACGGCGATTGCGATAGTGCTGGGCGCGGCGGGGTACTGCCTTGCGGGCGCGCACGGTACGGCGAAAGCGGCGGAGCATAACGGCAACTATTACTGGGCGGATTACGACACCGCGTCCGAAGCGTATGCCGCAGGCGACGACCTGAACAAAGAGATACTTTCGGAGGGCATTACCCTTCTGAAAAACGAAAATTCGCTTCCGCTCGGCAAGGGCGCGAAGGTCAGCCTGTTCGGCAAACGCTCGGCGGAACTGCGCTACGGCGGCGGCGGTTCTGGCGCGGGCAGCGGCGGAGCCACTCTGTCGATGAAAGACTCGCTCGAACGCGCGGGGCTGGAAGTCAACGAAACGCTTTGGAACTTCTATGACAACGACGGCTTGTCCGGCAGCGCGGGCGGCGCGCTCGGAACGTACGGCGTGTTCGCGGGGCCGAGCGGCGGGCTCAAAGAGACCCCCGTTTCGACGATAAAACAGCACGTCGACGAGAGCACCTACGACGAATACGGCGACGCCGCGATAGTCGTGTTCTCGCGAATGGGCAACGAGGCGGGCGACCTCCCCAAGGGTATGAGCACGGGCTATTCGGGCGGCGGGCTCAACGGTACCAAGGTCGACGGGGCGCGCAACTACGACGATCACTATCTGCAGCTCGACGCCAACGAGGAAGCGCTCCTCGAATACGTCTGCGGCGAGTTCGACAACGTAGTCGTCGTGCTGAACACCGGTTCGCAGTTTGAAACGGGCTTCCTCGACGACCCCGGGCATTACGCTTACGGAGAGAACATCAAAGGCGCGCTGTGGATGGGCTTCCCGGGCAGAGGCGACGGAATGGAAGCGCTCGGCGAAGTGCTTGCAGGCACGGTCAACCCGAGCGGACACACCGTCGACACCTATGCGCGCGACTTCAAACTCGACCCGACGTGGGCTAATATGGCGACATATACGTCAAACGGCTATAACTACTCCAATCTGGGCAAGGCGTTCGTAAATTACACCGAGGGCATCTATTCGGGTTACCGCTACTACGAAACGCGCGGCTACGAGGAGGGCGCGCCCGAGAACGGCGCGAAGTATACGGCGGATATCCACGGCACGGAAACGACGGAGTGGGACAGCTGGTATGAAGCCAACGTCGTCTATCCGTTCGGTCACGGATTGAGTTACACCTCGTTCGGGTGGGAATTCGCGGGGGCGAATATCGAGGACGGCGGACAGCTGGAAAAGGACGGCTCGCTGACGGTGAACGTCAAGGTCACGAACACGGGCGATGTTGCGGGCAAGGACGTAGTGCAGCTCTACTTCACCGCGCCGTATACTGATGGCGGCATAGAGAAGCCCTATGTCGAACTGGGCGACTTCGCCAAGACGGAGCTTCTCGCGCCGGGCGCGAGCCAGACGTTGCAGCTGACCGTCAAAACGCGCGATCTCGCGTCCTACGACTATAACGACGCGAACGGCAACGGCTTTTACGGCTATGAAACGGAGGGCGGCGTTTACGGGATAAGGCTTTCCCGCAACGCGCACGACACCGTGATATACAAGGAATACTCCGTACCCGAGGAGGGTTACGCGTACTCCGAGAGCGAGAGCGGCAATCCCGTGGAGAACCGCTTCGAGGACGCGGAGGTAGAAAATACCGTATACCTCAGCCGCGCGGACTTCGAGGGAACGTTCCCTCACGAGCCGACGGAGCAGGACCGCGTCGCTCCGCAGTCCGTCATAGACGAAGTCAACAATACGTCGGATAATAACGCGATAATAGAGAACGACGATCCGTCCGATCCGTGGTATACCGACGAAATGCCGACGACGGGCGCGAACAACGGGATAAAGCTCATCGATCTCTACGGACTTGATTACGACGATCCGCTGTGGGAGGATTTCCTCGACCAGATGGTGGTCGGCGACAAGAATATGCAGGGGACGATGACGTATACGATCTGGACGAGCGGCTGGACGACCAACGCGATAGATTCGATCGGCATGCCCAAGTTCAGCCACGAGGACGGCCCGAGCGGTATTGCGGGCAGGTATGTCGGCGGCAGTTACACCAACTTTGCGAGCGAAACGGTTACGGCTTCCACCTGGAACAAGGAGCTCGCATACCGCAAGGGTCTGATCATAGGCAATCAGGGACTGTTCGGCAACGGCGGCAGCAACCGCGTACACGGTCTGTACGCGCCCGCGGTCAATATCCACCGCAGCCCGTTCGGCGGAAGAAACTTCGAGTATTTCTCCGAGGACGCGCTGCTGTCCGGTGAAATGGCGGGCAACATCGTCCGCGGCTGTAACGAGAAAGGCATGGTGACGTTTATCAAGCATTTCGCGGTCAACGATCAGGAATCCCGCCGCGATACCTGTCTGACGTGGGCTAACGAACAGACGATCAGAGAAATATATCTCGAACCATTCCGCATTTGCGTGGAAAAATACGAATCGCACGGTATAATGAGCGCGCTGAACAATCTCGGCGCGGTGTGGACGGGCGGCAATTATGCGCTGCTGACAGAAGTGCTGCGCGGCGAGTGGGGATTTGAAGGTACCGTCATCACCGACTATGTGCAGGGACGCGGACAGCTTAACGGCAACATGGCGCTTCGCGGCGGCGGCGATATACTGCTCGCTACTTCGGGCAGCGTGCAGAACCCCGCGGGACTGGATGAGCCGACGACCGTCGCGGGTCTGCGCAGAGCTATGCACAACCTGTGTTATACGATAGTCAATTTCACGGCGGCGTTCAACGAAAGTACGATAAACGTGCTCGGTACGTTTACGGGCGGCACGCTCTCCCCGGCGATAGATTCCACGCCTTACGAGCAGTCGGTCGCGACGGTCGCGCTCAATAACGGAGCCGCGCCGTCCGGAGTGACGTATTCGCTCAAAAGCGGCAGCAGTCTGCCCGAAGGGCTTACTCTCGGCAGCGACGGTACGATCACGGGTACCGCGGCGTTGCAGGACGAGGCTTCCGTTTTCACCGTCGTGGCAAGCTACGGCAGAGCGCGGCGCGAAGCCACGTTCACCCTTCCCGTTGTAGATAAGACGCTTTCCGTCATATACGTCAGGGAAGCGGATTCCGTGGACGGGATAGTCGGCGCGGATCTGACCGCAGACGTAGACTGGGCGTATACGCTCGACGGCAAACGCCACGACATAACTTACAGCCTCGCCGAGGGCAGCATCCTGCCCGACGGCATGACGCTGTCGCCCGACGGCGTGATAAGCGGCAGTTCGGACGTGCCGTTCACCGGTTACGAAGTGACGGTAACGGCGGAGAGCGACGGTATGCTCCCGATGTCCGTGACGCTTACGCTGAATATGTACAGGGACTATACGTTCTCGAACGGCGGCTTGCCCGACGCGAAGTTCGGTACGAGCTATGCGGCTCGTCTCGGAACAGGCGGAAGCGGACTGCGCTACGAGCTCAAAGCGGGCGACAGCCTGCCGCAGGGAATGAAGCTGACGGAAAACGGTATGCTTACGGGCGTGCCGGCGGAAACGGGCGTCAAGACGTTCACCGTCGTCGCGAGCGGCAGCGGTTATAAGGCGGGCGAACGCACGTTCACGCTTAACATAGGGATAGCTTACGCGGACTTCGAGCTTGCCGACGCGACGGAAGGCACGGAATACTCGGCGTTCGTGAACTACGCGCAGGGCGCGACGGACGCGCGTTACAGCCTGACGGCGGGCGAACTGCCGCGCGGACTGACGCTGTCGCAGGATGGCAAGCTGTCGGGCACTCCCGCAGAGAGCGGTAATTTCGATTTCGTCGTAACGGCTAAATCGGGAACGCTGACGGACAGCGTCGCGCTGTCATTGCATGTCGGGGAGGCGACGAGTTACGCCGTCTATACCGCGGGACTCGTCATAGGCATAGTATGCACGGTGCTCGTCGTCGCGGGAGTCGGAGTTTACGCGTTCGTCATAGGCAAGCGCAATTACGTTGACGGCAAGTTCAGATTCAAGGGCAGTTTCATAGCGGGTGCAGCATCCGTTGTGGCGGCAATGCTCGTCACCGTTATCGTCTGCGGCGTGGTGTTCGCGCCGTCGGCGGGAACGGACGGCAGACAGACGTTCACGTTTGAAGCGGAATACGTCTATCTCGACGAATTTATGGGCGCGGGCATAAGCAACTCCGGCGAAGGCGTCAACAACATTTACGGCGACGGGCTGGAAAGCGACATCGAGAAAGGTTGGAGCAACGGCTACTTCCTCGGCAACACCTATGCGGAGAACTCCATAGAATTCGTCATCACGTCCGACCGCAACGCGAGCGGCAGCCTTGTGCTCCGTCTTGCGTCCGAGCTCGGCAATATGGAGCTGAACAACGATGTGTTCGGTATAGAGGTGAACGGCGCTGCGATCGACTACTCGATCACGGTAGCCAACTCCGCGGCGGGCTCTTACGACTTCGCGGACTATCCTGTGGCAGGTACGATAAATCTTGCGCAGGGCGAGAACGTGATCAAACTCACGATCAAGGAAAACACGCTCCGCGACGGTAACAGCACGGGCGCGCCGCTCATCGACTGCATACGTATAGCGACGGACGCGCAGCTCACCTGGGAGCCGCTGACGGATAACCCCGACCGCAGAGGCGAAGTATGACGCAGGGAGGTAGAAAAATGAAAAAAGCGATGATATGTATTTGTCTTGCCGTCGCGCTCGCGGTCTCCGCGTGCTGCCTGACGGCGTGCGGAAGCGACGCGGTCAGAACGCTGACCGTGCGCGGACAGACGGAATATATAGTCGGCGACGTGTTCGCGGGCGCGGAAATGACCGTCGTCTACGAAAACGGCAGGCGCGAACAGGTGACCGTGACCGCGGAAATGATGAGCGGGTTCGATACCTCCGTCGCGGGCGTCAAGACCGTGATCGTCGAATACGGCGGCAAAGTCGCGGAATTCGTCATAAGCGTCAGCGACCTGTACGTTTCGTCGATGGCGATCGCGGAGGACAGCGTGACGGACTACGTAAAAGGTTCGGCTTACGCCGACGGCGACGCGTCCGTCGTGCTGATGTACACCGACGGCAGTACGGAAACGAAAGACGTAACGGCAGATATGCTCACCGGCTTCGACACGAGCGAGGCGGGCGACGTAACGGTCTCCGTGGCGTTCGGCAAACTCACGGCGACGTATGAGATCTCCGTGCGCGAGCCGCTTGCGCTTTCGGCTAAGCTGAACTCAGACACGCGGCTGACTTACCGTGTCGGCGACGAGTTCGACAGCGTATTGCTCGATGTGGATTTCGAGGACGGTACGAAGAGCACCGTGACGATAGACGACGTGTCGCAGGTAGTCGGCTTCGACACTGCGTCCGTCGGCGAAAGGACGTTGAGCGTTTCCTTCCGCGGCGCTACGGTGACGTTCGCGATAGAGGTGCTTAAAAGCGTCTCGTCCGTGACGCTCGCGGACGGCTACGATTCGCTGTACGGCGTGGGCGATCCGTTCGGCTTTGCCGAGCTCGAACTGACGTACGCCGACGGCACGAAAGACACCGTCCCCGTGACGGAGGATATGCTCGCCGAATTCGACACGTCCGAGAGCGGCGAGAGCGAAGTCGTCGTCGATTTCGAGGGCAGGCAGACCCTGACTTACGGGATATTCGTCGCCGGTAGACTGACCGCCGCGGAAGCGACGGAGGCGGGCGCCTATAAGATGCAGGCGGAGGACGAGGATTACGTCGATATGAGCGGCGCGGCGCTTCAACCGAATGCTTCGAGTAAGTTTGAAAGCGTCACGCAGAAGGCGGGAACGAACGAGGAATATTCTAACGGCGCGGAGGGCAGCAGCACTGCGAACATCTCCGTCGAAGGGAATAAGATCGTCATCCGCTTCATCGCGGACGCAGCGGGCAAGTTCCGCTTCGGTATGAGCGCCCAGTCGGGCAGCGGTTCGGGCATGAACGATACGCAGCTTTCCGACGCGTTCTCGCTGAAAGTCAACGGCGGGGATAAGGCGATCTCGGGTACGGTCAGGCGCGCGACTGCCGGCAGCGTAGCCTGGAAGGATATGACGCAGTGGACGGAGCTGACGGACGTGGCGGGAGAACTCGACCTTGCCGCGGGGCTGAACACGATCGAACTGACGTTCCTGCAGAAAACCGCGACGGCTATCCGTCTGCCCAATATCGATTACTTTATGATAACTCCCGTTGTCTGACGGCATGGGAATGAAAGAGAATGATGCGGGCGTCCGCTTAGAAGCGGACGCCCGGTTTTTGTTTGCCCGCATATATAATATATATAATAAGGATAGGGCGCGGAAAAAGCCGTAAAAATTTTGTAAAATTTTCGGCAAAACACTTGACACCGGCGCTCGGATATGATAGTATATACAAGCTGTCACCCCGAAAGGGTGCGGCGCTCCGCCTGTATGGCGGAGTGAGCACGAACCTTGACAACTACATAGAGAGAAGAAGCAAATTATCTTAAAGTAAAGAAGGTATATGCGAAAAAAATATACTAAGAAAGGATGATTTGTCTTGCAAGAGG
>CALVYT010000025.1 GCA_944372345.1 uncultured Clostridia bacterium | reverse complement strand
CAATACCGATTGCATTACCGCACCGTAAGTCTGGTTTGTCCGCTATTTGCAAATCAGTAAAGCGTTTTGGAAAACAGTACTCTAAAACAACTTTTGCAAAATATTCATCAAAAATTTTTCTTTTTTGCATTTGTAAATTATTTACCCCTCAATCTCCGCAATGATTTTATCAATTTCGTCGCGCAGGACTTGTTCGCGGGCGACGATTTCGGCGATTTGTTTGTTCAACTCTTTTATATCGACCTTTTCCCGCGTGTCTTGCTTTTCAACGTAAGTGCTGACGGAAAGATTGTAATCGTTTTCCGCGATCTCCGAGTTTGGCACGAGCCGCGCTGCGTAAGGCACGTCCTTGCGGTCGGTGAAATACGACATAATGTGTTCTATATTCTCGGGGCGCAGCTTGTTGTTGTTCGTCACCTTTTCGTACTCGGCGGACGCGTCTATGAAAAGCACCGCGCTGTCCGTTTTGGACTTCTTCATCACCATTATGCAGGTGGCTATGCTCGTGCCGAAAAACAGATTGCCGGGAAGCTGTATCACGCAATCGACGAAGTTATTATCCACGAGATATTGCCTGATCTTCTTCTCCGCGCCGCCGCGATAGAATATCCCAGGGAAGCATACGATCGCCGCGACGCCGTTCGTCGCCAGCCACGACAGCGAATGCATGATAAACGCCATATCCGCATAGCTTTTCGGCGCGAGAATGCCCGCGGGCGAAAAGCGCGGGTCGTTGATAAGCACGGGGTCACTGTCCCCCGCCCATTTCGTCGCATAGGGCGGATTGGAAACGATCGCCTCAAACGGCTCGTCGTCGTAATGCTGCGGAGCGGTCAAGGTGTCCTCGTTCGCAATGTCGAATTTATCGAAGTCGATATCGTGCAAAAACATATTTATGCGGCAAAGGTTATACGTCGTCAGGTTTATCTCCTGCCCGAAAAAGCCGTCGCGCACGTTTTCTTTGCCGAGGATCTTGGCAAACTTCAAAAGCAGCGAGCCGCTGCCGCAAGCGGGGTCGTAGACCTTATTGACTTCCGTTTTCCCGACGAGCGTCAGCCGCGTGAGCAGTTCGGAAACTTCCTGCGGCGTGAAATATTCGCCGCCGCTCTTGCCCGCGTTGCTCGCATACATACCCATCAAAAATTCGTAAGCGTCGCCGAATGCGTCTATCGTATTGTCCTTGTAATCGCCGAGTTTCATTTCGCCTATGCCGTCGAGCAATTTGACGAGTTTCTCGTTGCGCTTCGCCACCGTCGCGCCCAGTTTGTTGCTGTTTACGTCAATGTCGTCGAAAAGTCCTTTGAAGTCGCTCTCGCTCGGGGTGCCTTGTGCGGACGCTTCTATCGCGCGGAAAATACCTTCCAGCGTTTCGTTGAGGTTTTCGTCGTTCGGAGCGGTTTTGCGCACGTTGACGAACAACTGGCTCGGCAATATGAAAAAGCCTTTCGTGCGCACCATATCGGCGCGCGCTTCTTCCGCTTCCGCGTCGGACAATTCCGCATAGGAAAAATCCGCGTTCCCCGCGGCGCGCTCGTCGCTGTCAATGTAATTCGCTATGTTTTCGGATATGTAGCGATAAAACATTATCCCGAGCACATATTGCTTGAAATCCCACCCGTCCACGCTTCCGCGCAGATCGTTGGCTATGTTCCAGATCGCTTTATGAAGTTCCTTGCGTTCCTGCTCTTTCTTAACGTCTGCCATTTCGTCCTCGCCGCTGCCGGGATATTTCGCGCGTTCCGGGCAGCGATGTTTTTATTTATTTTACATTATTTCTCCGTTTATGTCAATATTCTCCGACAAATACGTTTGCACGCGGCGTTGCCTGACTGCTTAAACGCAAAAACGGACTCCCCCGACGGGAAGTCCGAAAGATAAGACCGTTTTGTTTTTATGCCGAAGCGCGGCGGTTTTTATTTATATGATTTTTTATGCCGTCACGGCGCAGGCGAGAAAACCCGAACCGATCAGAACGGCGAGGAAGGAGAAATTGACGAGCGAGAACAGACCTATGTATTTCGCCGTGCTGCCCGGGCGGCAGCGGCGGTATTCGCCGAGGGTGATGAGGCTGGCGAGCGACGAGATCGGCGTGCCCAGTCCGCCTATATTGACGGCTATCAGCAGGCTGCGGTAGTCCGTCGTGAAATGAGAGAGCAGTACCGCGCTCGGCACGTTGCTTATGACCTGGCAGGACGCCGTGCCGACGAGCAGCGGCGACGCGCCCACGAGCGCGCCCAGTCCGCTCCTGACCGCGGGTATGCGCGACAGGTTGCCCGAAAACACGAAGAACGCGCAGAACGTCAGCAGCAGACCGTAGTCGACGTGCAGAAAGCACCGCGGTTCGAGGATCAGCAGCGCGACCGTCACGACGGCGAGCGCGACCCAGAACGGGAACACGCCGAACACGATCATGACCGAGAGCGCGAACAGCGCGAAATAGACTATCATACGCCACACGGGCGGACGCGCGGTCGCGGGGGTTTCGAGCGCGACTTTTTCGGGGCGGACGAACATACACGTTGCGGCGATAAGCACGAACGCCACGCCGAACGGAATCGCCATTATCGCGAAAAACTCGCCCGCGGGTATGGAATAACAGGAATACAGATACAGGTTCTGCGGATTGCCGAACGGGGTGAGCATACCGCCGAGGTTGGCGGCAACGTTCTGCATAACGAACACGAACGCCGTGTACTTCTCCTTGCCGCACGAGGAAAGCACGAACCATCCGAGCGGCAGGAACGTCACGAGCGCCATGTCGTTCGCCATTATCATTGAGCCGAAATACGTCACAAACACGAGCGCGAACGCCACTCTGCGCATATTGCCGAACGCCGTGACTATCTTTCCCGCCAGCCACTCGAAAAAGTTACGGAGCTTGAGCGCGGAAACCACTGCGAGCGTACAGAACAGACACGACAGCGTATCGGGATCGAAATACCCCGCGTACTCCGCGTCGGGCGGGACGAAAAAGCAGGTCACCGCCGCCGCGACGATCGCGATAATGAGCACGATGCGGCTTTTGATCTGACCTGCTATCATATGTCCGACGGCGCGGGCGCGGCTTTCCTTGCGCCCGCCGACACAATTTTGCGCGGCTTCCTTCATACCGCAAACCGTTATATTACTTTCCGCGGAAAAACGCAAGCATTTCACGCCGATTTTTATAAATTTTTCGAGAAATTTTCAAAGAGAAACCCCTCTTTGCAAAGAGGGGTTTCCCCTTGACCCTTTCCCGAGGAACTTAAAATCCTTGTGCCTCGTTAAAATCCTTATACTATGTAATTGCCGAGCAGCCTCCGCAACTTGTCAAAGTCCGCCTTGCCGTCGGCAAACACTTCGGGAAAACAGTGCCCGTAAAAATATATAACAGTAGATGAATTGTCAAATCAAGTGCAACAGTTAGAGAGATTTTCAATGAACAAATCTTGTGGTGTATGATAATGTAAAACTTTCTTGGGCCTGGCGTTGATCAACGCCAGGTTCTTTTTTAATGTCGCAGGGCTGACTCTCGAAAGATTTCTTCCCTTCGGATAGAATTCTCTGAGCAGTCCGTTCAGATTCTCATTCGTTCCTTTCTGCCATGCACAACACGGATCAGCGAAGTACATATTGCAGTTTAAGGCTTTTTCTATATCTCTCCAACAAGCAAACTCACTCCCTCTGTCACATGTGATCGTCTTTACCGCTTCTTTCGGGAATTCCGAAAGTGCAGAAATGATCGCTTTCGCCATCGTTTCTCCCTTTCTGTCCGGTATCTTCACTGTCACATGTTTTTATGGACAGTTTTATATATAGTTTGTAGAACTGATTGTGTGATTTCGTACTGACGCAAAATATCATTATTTTCTTGATGTCTTGATAATAGATTGCTGCTTTAATACATTTACGATATTTCTGTTTTGCCGTTTCTGACAAGGTGTAGTTCGGGAAGGAAAATCATGGTTTCATTTTCATCTTCTTTTCCTTTCCAATATAAGCAAAATTGTACATGGGCTTGCTCGACATTGTAACCTTTTTCTGTAAATACGGCAAGCTTATTCTTCATACCGGAAGAGATTCTCCCGACAAGCAAATCATGCCCATTTTGACTTACATAAAAATATCCGTCACGCCAAAGTAATTCAG
>CALVYT010000024.1 GCA_944372345.1 uncultured Clostridia bacterium | reverse complement strand
GCTCTCCGTTTTTCTCGTATGTTTTTTCGTCGCTTACGCCTTGCCGTTGCAGCCGAGCACGTTGACGAGCTTGTGCTTGACGCACTCTTTGATGAGCGCGCGTGCGTCGGTGAGGTACTGGCGAGGGTCGAAGTGCGTGGGATTCTCCGCGAAGTGCTTGCGGACCGCGGCGGTGAACGCCATGCGGAGGTCGGAGTCGATGTTGATCTTGCAGACCGCCATCGAAGCCGCCTTACGGAGCAGATCTTCGGGAACACCCTTAGCGCCGGGCATGGAGCCGCCGTACTGTTCGATCGTCTTTGCGTACTCGGGGATGACCGAGCTTGCGCCGTGAAGGACGATGGGGAAGCCGGGGAGCTTCTGCGCGACCTTTTCAAGGATATCGAAGCGGAGCTTAGGCTCGCCCTTGAACTTATATGCGCCGTGGCTGGTGCCGATCGCGATAGCAAGGGAATCGACGCCCGTTCTGCCGACGAACTCTTCGACCTGGTCGGGATCGGTGTAAGCCGCGTCTGCGTCCTTGACCTTGACGTCATCTTCGATGCCGGCGAGCTTGCCCAGCTCGGCTTCGACGACTACGCCGTGATCGTGAGCGTACTCGACGACCTTCTTCGTGATCTTGATGTTCTCTTCGAACGGGTGGGAGCTTGCGTCGATCATAACGGAAGTGAAGCCGTTCTCGATGCAGTCCTTGCACAGCTCGAAAGTATCGCCGTGGTCGAGGTGCATAACGATGGGAAGACCGGTGTCTTCGACGGCAGCCTCGATGAGGTGGCGAAGGTAGATGGGGTTCGCATACTTGCGAGCGCCGCTCGAAACCTGGAGAATGAGGGGAGCGTTCTCTTCCTTGGCGGCGGAAACGATACCCTGAATGGTCTCCATGTTGTTGACGTTGAAAGCGCCGATAGCATAGCCGCCCTCATACGCCTTTTTGAACATTTCGGTACTGGTTACCAAAGGCATAAAAATACCCTCCATAGAAAATTTCATTTTGACTTTTGTCAACGTATAGTATACTACTTAATACGATAAATTTCTACTGATTTGACCGTAATTTTCAAAAATTTTGTAGACTAATCGAAAAATTCCTGCTATACTTTACTTCGGAAACGGATTTTTTGCCCGTCGGGCGGCTTGAACGGCGCGTCCGCGGCGCATAATATCAGGGTCGGGTAGACCCGAAGGGAGGCTTGTAATGTTCGATCCGAGAATGACAGAACTGGCGAAAGGGCTGGTGAATTACTCCGTCGCGGCAAAGGCGGGCGACAAAGTGCTGATAGAGGCGACGGACGTTCCCGCGGAGTTTACCGCGGAGCTCGTCAGGCAGGTATACGCCGTCGGCGCGTATCCGTTCGTCGAGACCTACCGCGGCAAAGTGGAAGCGGCGGTGCGCGCGGGGACGAGCGACGAGCACAGCAAAATGCTCGCCGACTTCGCCGCATACAGAATGGCGAAAATGGACTGCTATATAGGCGTGCGCGGCAACGAGAACGCCTACGACCTTTCGGGCGTGCCGTCGGATAAAGCCGCGCTGTATGGCAGGAATTATTCCTATCCCGTACACCACGAAATGCGCGTCAAGAACACCCGCTGGGTGGTGCTCCGCTGGCCCAACGACTCGATGGCGCAGCTGTCGGGCGAGCCGACGGACGCGTTCGAGGATTTCTATTTCCGCGTGTGCTGTATGGACTATGCGAAAATGGACAGGGCGATGGACGCGCTCAAAGCCCTTATGGATAAGACGGACAAAGTCCGCCTCGTCGCAAAAGATACCGACCTGACGTTCTCGATAAAGGGGATAGGCGCGGTCAAGTGCTCGGGGCATATGAACATTCCCGACGGTGAGGTGTATTCCGCTCCCGTAAAGGACAGCGTGAACGGCAAGATAACCTATAACGTCCCGTCGATAGAGAACGGCACGAAGTTCGAGAACGTATCGCTGACGTTCGAGCGCGGCAGGATAGTTTCCGCGACGGGCAACTATCCCGACAAGATCAACGCGATATTCGATACCGACGAGGGCGCGCGCTATGTCGGCGAGTTCGCGATAGGCGTGAATCCGTACGTCACCAAAGCGATGGGCGACATACTGTTCGACGAGAAGATAGCGGGCTCGATACATTTCACCCCTGGCTGCTGCTACGACGACGCGTATAACGGCAATCAAAGCGCGGTGCATTGGGATCTCGTGCTTGTGATGACTCCCGAGTTCGGCGGCGGGGAGATATGGTTCGACGACGTGCTCGTCCGCAAGGACGGACTGTTCGTCCTGCCCGAACTCAAATGCCTGAACCCCGAAAATCTCAAATGACGAAGCTGGGATACGTTTGTAAATTGCAGTAAAGTATTGCGTTTTAAGAACATTTATTCATAAACGTCGCAAAAGAGGAGTCGGACCGACTCCTCTTTTACGTGTAACGCCGCGCAGACGCCGCGTAACGGCATAGATCCCGCGATCGAAAAGTTTGCCGATACCCCGTGTATCCCGTGTCTTTCGTGTTTGCGGCTGCAATTCGCTTGACTTTTGACTCAGGCGTAATATAATGAAAACATACCGCGTAAATGCGCGCGTGATATTGAATAAAACAAAAGAGGCGTATGCAAATGAAGATCAAAGGTCTTGTTATCACTGCTGCGGTTTTTGCGGCGGCGGGTCTTGCCGTTGGGATCGTATATCACGGTATGACGTTGTCTTTCGGCGTAGGCGGTTCGGCTATGGCGGCGACTCATCCTATGACTTTCGCGCTCGGTTGCGGCGGTTTTCTGCTCGCTGCAATATTTGAAAAGCTTTTTGCTCTTTCCGAAAGCAAACTTGCACGACCCGCGTATTTCGTATATCTTATCGGTGTGGCTGCGACTGTAGTCATGCTTGTCGTGCGCGGCTGCGCGCAGATGTCGGGCGCCGATCTTTCGAGCGGAGCGGATTCTGCAATATCCGGCTGTGCGGGGATCGCACATACGGTAGTCGCAGTCGGAATGGTGCTGTTTTTCGTAATGCTCATAAAACGGTCGGTGCGTTCGGGCAGAGAAAAAGAATAATTTTTTTCGGATTTTTACGGCAGGGCTATTTTCTTGACAAATCATTCTTTGCGTGATATTATAATTGATAACGATTATCAATAAAGGTAATATATGCAAAGAAATACGTCACAACGAAAGCTGGTGCTCGACGCGCTCGCGTCGCTCGAAGGGGAACACCCCGGGGCGGAGCGGGTATACGAGCGGGTGCACGCCGATCATCCGACCGTCAGCAAGGCGACGGTATACCGCATACTCAAAGACGAAGCGGCTTCGGGCAGAGTGCTCGGGGTGGATCTCCCGCGCGACATCGGGAGATTCGATTCGCGCACGGACGGGCATTATCATATCCGCTGCCGTATATGCGGAAAGGTGGCGGATATAGAGCGCGGCTGCTGCGGTACGGACGGGCTTTTCGTCAATAACAGCGGCTATGAGATAGAGGACGTCATGATCGCGTTTTCCGGCGTGTGCGCGGAGTGCGCGGCGGCGGAGCGCGGGCGGACGGGAGCGTGAAATGATAGATTCGCATTGTCATCTGACCGATCCGTATTACGGAGGCGGCGAGGATATAATAAAGAATATGGCGGCGGACGGGCTGGAAGCGCTTGTCACCGTCGGTTACGACGCGCGGACGAGCGCGGAGTGCGCGCGGCTTGCGGCGAACGACGGAGTGTACGCGACGGTCGGACTGCATCCGGGCGAGATAAAAGAGGGCGACGATCTCGGCGGGATACTGCCGCTGCTGCGGCTGCCGAAAGTGGTCGCGCTCGGCGAGATAGGGCTGGACTATCATTGGTATGACGTCCCGCGCGAGGTGCAGAAGAAATATTTTGAAATGCAGCTCGAAGCGGCGTGCGAATACCGCAAGCCCGTCGTTATCCACTCGCGCGACTGCGACGGGGATATGCTGCCGATATTGAAAAATTGGGCGAAGCGGCTGCCCGCGGGGCTGGTAATGCATTGCTTTTCCTCGTCGGCGGAGCTGGCGAAGGAGTATGTGCGGCTGGGATTTTACATATCGTTTGCCGGACCCGTGACGTTTAAGAACGCGAAGCGGGGCGACGCGATCCGCGCCGTGCCCGACGAACTGCTGCTTGCCGAAACGGATTCGCCGTACCTGACTCCCGTGCCGCACCGCGGGGAAAAGAACCGCCCGTCGAACGTGCGGTATGTAATAGAAAAACTTGCGCTCGAACGGGGGACGGACTTTGCTGCCGTCGAGCGGATCACTACGGAAAACGCAAAGAGGTTTTACGGGATAAAATGAAACTCGTTATACAGCGCGTGCTCGGCGCGTCGCTCTCCGTCGGAGGGCGCACGGTGAGCGAAACGGGAAAAGGCGTCGTGGTATATCTCGGCGTGGGCAGAGGCGACGGCGAACGCGAATGCGGGATAGCCGCACGCAAAATAGCGTCGCTGCGCATATTCTCCGACGAAGCGGGGAAAATGAATCTTTCGCTTTCGGACGTGGGCGGCGAAGCGCTGATAGTTTCTCAGTTCACGCTGCTCGGCGACGCGCGTAAGGGCAACCGCCCGTCGTTCACCGAAGCCGAACTGCCCGAGCGGGCGAACGCGTTATACGAACTGACCTGCGGGCTGACCGAACGCGAGGGCGTCGCGGTAAAGCGCGGCGTGTTCGGCGCGGATATGCGCATAGATCAGGTGTGCGACGGACCGGTGACGATAGTGCTGGAAATAAAACCGACCGCTTAAACGCAAAATCGTTTTTTACGACAGATTTTTAATAATTATTACGTTAAACGCATTGACATCGCGACGCGATTGTGATATAATCCGTTTGTGCCAAAGATCAAAACGGATAAAAGCGGACCGGGGTCCAACATAAGGGAAGAGCGCATATATGCGAAATCCATCGGCGTCAAATCTCCGACGACGATGAATAAGGAAGAACTCGACGAGGCGGTACGCCGCAGGGAACTCGAGCTCGGCATAACGCGCGGAAAACACAGCATCTACGACTATACGGCGGAAGAGCGGGAAACTCTCGAGCCGGGGCTGCGCGGCAAACATCGGACGATACAGATGTCGTCCGGATTTTTCCACGCGTTTGAAGAGGGCGACGGCGTGCTTCGGCGCGACCCGTTCGAACCTCTGCCCGAAGCGGACGTATACGTTCCCAAAACGCTCGTCGACAAGTGCCGCCTGCGCGAGGGGGACAGGATAACGGGCAATGTCGCCGTGCTGTTCTATAACAAGCTCAAAGTGCTCAAAACCGTCAGGTACGTCGACGGCGACGCGATGGTGCGTTCCGCCGTGCGCACGGCGTTCGAGGATATGCTCCGCGATAAACCGTCGCGTAAGGCGGACATACACGGCAATCATTCCATGGTCGCCATTTTAGACCGCGTGCTGTCCTTCGGTATGGGCGAAAGCCTTGTCATCTGCGGCAGGAACGAGGAGAATTCGTCGTATTTCGACAAAGCGGCGGCGGCGTTATTCAAGGGGTTCTGCGCCGGCTTCGACGGTATAGTATACGGCGTGTTCGAGGGCAGCCGCGAGTATAAAGCGATGCTGACGGGGGTCTACAATCCCGAAACGACGATATTTAACGGCGATGAGGAAGGAGCCGCGTTTATGCGCGAGATGATCAAGCGTTCCGTGGAAAGGCGGGAGAACTCGGTCGTCGTGATCAACGCTCCGACGTTCGACGTCCGTCCTTTCCTCGAAGCGGCGGCGGCGTACCAGGGCGCGTCGGTCACGGTGATAGCGTTCACCGACAAGTTCTATGAAGCGGACGCCCACGTTACGTTCGAGGGCAATACGATAAACTGCACGGAAACGGGTAATTCGCTCGCCGCGTACATCTGCGGACCCGAGCGTTACCGCGCGTCCAACCGCGCACTGCTGCGCATAGGCAGCGCGACGCCCGACGACCTGCTCGCAAAGTTCACGGAATACGTTAATGAGTAAACGCAGGATCGCCTATCTCGGCGATAAGTATACCCACACGTTCGCGGCGGCGGAGAAATTCGCGGCGGCGGGCGACGAAACGGCGGGGTATCATACGATATACCGTTCGATAGAAGCGGTAATGCGCGGTGAGTGCGACGTAGCGGTCGCGCCCGTGGAGAATTCGTGCGGCGGCAGCGTGACGGACACGCTGGACGCATTGCGCTCTCTCCCTCTGTTCATAGAATGCGAGACCGTTCTTCCCGTACCGCAGCACCTTATAAGCGTGCCGGGAGCGGAAAAGAGCGGGATAAAGACCATATATTCGCACCCTCAGGCGCTTGCCCAATGCGACGCGTATCTGCGCGCGCATTTTCCCGACGCCGAAGCGATAGCCGTATCGAGCACGGCGGAGGCGCTCTCGCTCGCGTGCGACGCGACGAAAGCGGCGATAGCCCGCGCGCCGTCCGAGGGCAGAGCGGTCATTGACGCGGAAATAGAGGACGTGAAGAACAACTCGACGCGTTTCCTGCTGCTCGGCAGAGAGCGGGCGGATCGCGGCGGCAAGTGCAGCGTGGTGTTTGAAACGCCGAATAAGCCGGGCGCGCTCGTGGGCGCGTTGTCGCTGTTCGGCGAGCACGGGGTCAATATGACGAAGATAGAATCCCGTCCGCACAAATCCGAGCTGGGCAGATATGTGTTCTTCGTGGATTTCGAGTGCGATCCGTCGTCGCCTCCCGACGCTCTTATAAAGGAGCTGGAAAGCAGGACGACGTATATCAAATTCCTCGGGCGTTATCCGAGGATATGAACGGGCGGCGGGACGAAAGAAAACGATCGGGTTTTGCCCGGGAACAGCGACGATTATTATTTTTTATCATATAATCAAGCCGAGCCGCATACCGCGGCATGGGAGAAGAAATGGGACTTTTGAAATGGATACTCGGCGGGGATAACCGCCGACACATCAGAAAACTGCGGAAGAGCGTAGAGAAGATCAACGCGCTCGAATCCCGCTATGCCGCTATGACCGACGAGGAGCTGCGCGGCATGACGGACGTGTTCAAAGCGCGTCTTGCGGAAGGCGCGACGCCGGACGACATTCTCTGCGACGCGTTCGCCGTCGTCCGTGAGGCTTCCCGCCGCGTGACCGGGCTGCGCCATTACGACGTTCAGCTTATGGGCGGCATCGTGCTCCATCAGGGACGTATCGCGGAGATGAAAACCGGTGAAGGTAAGACGCTGACTGAAACTCTCTCCGCATACCTCAACGCGCTGACGGGCAAGGGCGTGCATATCGTCACCGTCAACGACTACCTCGCAAAGCGCGACGCCGAGTGGATGGGCAAGATACCCCGTTTCCTCGGTATGACCGTGGGCGTCATATATCCCGATCAGAGCAGAGAGGACAAGAAACGGGCTTACGCCTGCGACATAACGTACGGAACGAACAACGAGTTCGGCTTCGACTACCTGCGCGACAACATGGTCGTATACGAGAACCAGAAAATGCAGCGCGGGCATAATTTCTGTATCGTCGACGAGGTGGACTCCATACTCATCGACGAAGCGAGAACGCCTCTCATCATAAGCGGCAAGGGCAAGGATTCCAGTTCGCTCTATCAGTCCTGCCAGCGTTTCGTGCGCCGTCTGCGCGCGTCCACCAACGTGGACGACGAGGGTAAGGTGCTCGATCCCAACGAGGAGCCCGACGGCGACTACGAGATAGATAAGAAGAAGCGCGCCATATCGCTGACCGTCAACGGTATCATCCGCGCCGAGAACGATTTCGGCATACAGAACCTTGCCGACGCGGAGAACAGCGAACTCAACCATTACATCAACAATGCGCTCCGCGCCAATTATATAATGACGAAGGACCGCGACTATATCGTCAAGGACGGCGAGATCATCATAGTCGACGAGTTCACGGGCCGTCTGATGCCGGGACGCCGTTACAGTGACGGACTTCATCAGGCTATCGAAGCCAAGGAGAACGTCAAGATACAGAGCGAGAATATGACGCTCGCGACGATCACGTTCCAGAACTACTTCCGTCTTTACAAGAAGCTGTCGGGTATGACGGGTACGGCAAAGACGGAAGAAACGGAGTTCAAAGGCATTTACGGAATGGACGTCGTCGTCATACCGCCCAACGTCCCCAGCCGCCGTATAGACGAAACGGACAAGGTGTTTGCGTCCACGGACGCCAAACTGCGCGCCGTCGTGGCGGAGATAGAGGAGTGCTGGACGCGCGGACAGCCCGTGCTCGTGGGTACGACGAGCGTCGCAAAGAGCGAGGAGATCAGCAAACTGCTGCGCAAGAAGAAGATCCCGCACAACGTGCTGAACGCGAAGAACCATGAAAAAGAAGCGGACATCGTCGCGCAGGCGGGGCGTTTCGGCGCGGTCACGATCGCGACGAACATGGCGGGCCGCGGTACGGATATACTGCTCGGCGGTAACGCGGAATATCTTGCCAAGAGCAAGATGAAAAAGGACGGTATTCCCGACGAGATAATCGAGATAGCGTCCTCGCATATGACGGTAACTCCCGAGGACAAGTTCCCCGTGCCGAGCGCGGAGCGCGAAGCGGGCGGGGAGGAAGTGCTTGCCGCGCGCGAGACTTACGAAAACCTCTATAAAGAGTTCAAACAGCAGACGGAAAAGGAAAAGACGGACGTCGAGGAGGTCGGCGGACTGCGCATAGTCGGTACCGAGCGTCACGAATCGCGCCGTATAGACAACCAGCTCCGCGGGCGTTCTGGACGTCAGGGCGACGTCGGTTCGAGCGTGTTCTTCCTGTCCGTGGACGACGAGATGATACGTCTGTTCGGCGGAGAGAAGATCAAGAGCATAGCGCAGTATATTTCCGGAGAGGGTGACGAGCCGATAGTTTCCCGTCTGCTCTCGGCGGCGATCGAGGGAGCGCAGAAGCGGCTCGAAGGCATAAATTACAGCAAGCGTCTTAACGTCCTCGAATACGACAATGTAATGAACACCCAGCGTAAGATAATCTACGAGCAGAGGGACAAGGTCCTCCGCGGCGAGAGCGTTCACGAGCAGGTGATCAAGATGATCGAGGATCAGTGTAAAAAGGTCGTTTCCGAACACACCAATCCCAAGACGGACTGGAACGAGTGGGACGTGAGCGGACTTAATCAGGACATAGCGAAACAGCTTGCCATAGTCCCGAAAGGC
Source organism: uncultured Clostridia bacterium (assembly GCA_944372345.1). GTDB lineage: Bacteria > Bacillota > Clostridia > Christensenellales > Pumilibacteraceae > Protoclostridium. The sequence continues at coordinate 3,895 of CALVYT010000024.1, read as the reverse complement.
GAGGCGTATTTCTCCGACAGCGTGCTCAGCGCGCTGACGGCGGACGAAGTGCGCGCCAAGCTGACGGAGAACGTGCTTGCACGCTACGAGCAGGTGGGCGATATGGCGGCGGAAGCCAATTTCAACCTCGCCGAGTTCGAGCGCAACCTGTTCCTGCGCGTCATAGACGGGCAGTGGACGGCGCATATCGACGATATGGACGAACTGCGCCGCAACGTCATGCTCTACGCCTACGGTCAGCAGGATCCGATAGCCGTCTATAAAAAAGAGGGCTTCGGAATGTTCAACGATATGATAGGGCGCATACAGGAGCGTATCGTGGGCAATCTCACGCATATCTCCGAGATCAGGCGCGACGAAAAGGTGGAACGCCGCAGACAGGTGGCGGAAGAAGTGCAGGCGACGACGTCCGACGGCAAGACGTTCACCCGCACCAAGGACACCGTCGTCAAGTCCAAAACGCCTTCGCGCAACGATCCCTGCCCCTGCGGAGCGTGCTGGCCCGACGGCAGACCGAAGAAATACAAGGAGTGCTGCGGCAAGGATAAATAATGCTTGCGGAAGATCTCAAAAACAAGATAAAGGAGCTGCGGGCGAAGTTCGACGGGATCGAAAAAGCGTCGGACATCCCCGCGCTCGAAGCGCGTAACGAGCAGCTCAAAGCCGCGCAGTCCGATCCCGATCTGTATTCCGATTTAAAGCGTGCGGAGCAGGTCAATCGCGAAGCCAAGACGGTGGGCGACAAGCTCGGCGCGCTGAAAAAGATGAAGTCCGATCTCGACGATCTCGAGGGGCTCGTCGATCTCGCCGCGGAGGAGGGCGACGACGCTCTCGCGGAAGTGAGCGCGGAGATCGCGAAGATAGAAGAGCCGCTCGAAAAACTGCACATACAGTCGCTGCTCAAAGGCGAATACGACGACTGCAACGCGATAATGACGCTGCACGCGGGCGCGGGCGGCACCGAGGCGCAGGACTGGGTGAGCATGCTCTATCGTATGTATCAGATGTTCTGCGACAAGATGGGGTATTCGTATGAAGAACTCGAATACCTCGCGGGCGACGAGGCGGGGATCAAGACCGTCACGTTCAAGGTGTCGGGCGAGAACGCATACGGTTATCTCAAAGCGGAAAAGGGCGTGCATCGGCTCGTGCGCATTTCGCCGTTCGACGCGGGCGCGCGCCGTCACACGTCGTTCGCCAGTCTGGACGTAATGCCCGAGATCGAAAACGATACGGACATTAAGATAGAGGACAAGGATCTGCGCATAGACACTTACCGCAGTTCGGGCGCGGGCGGTCAGCATATCAATAAGACGGACTCCGCCGTGCGCATAACGCATATCCCGACGGGTATCGTCACCAGCTGTCAGACTCAGCGCAGCCAGACGCAGAACAAGGAATACGCTATGCGTATGCTGATAAGCAAGCTCGTTGAGCTGCGTTTGCAGGAGCAGATGGCAAAGGCGCAGGATATTAAAGGCGAGCTGAAAAAGATCGAGTGGGGCAGTCAGATACGCTCGTATGTGTTCTGCCCGTATACGCTCGTCAAGGACCACCGCACGGGCTATGAAACAAGCAATGTTCAGGCGGTGATGGACGGGAATATATTCGACTTTATCTGCGACTATCTGCGAAAGTCTTGAAAATTTCCCGAGAAACTTACAAGCGCATTTATAATTTTTCCTGGGAAGTGTTTGTCGGGGAGAACCCTCTTTGTAAAGAGGGTTCTCCCCGAACCCCTCTCCGAGAAACTTAAAAATCCTTTTCATAATTTTCTTCCGAGAAATTTTCAAGGGAAAACCCCTCTTTGTAAAGAGCGGTTTTCCCTTGACCCTTTCCCAAGAAACTTACAAGTGCATTTATAATTTCTTCGGAGAAGTGTTTATCGGGGGAAACCCTCTTTGTAAAGAGGGTTTCCCCCGAACCCCTTTCCGAGAAACTTAAAATTCCTTTTCATATAATATAAAGGCACGCTTGTAAAGCAGGGCGGGCGTGTTTTTGTAATAAAACTTTCGCCCGCGGCTTGCCGCGCGCGTCAGCTTTATGCGGGAGAATAGCTTGCCGAATTACGGTATTTGCAGAATGGTCTTTGCGGACGGCAGAGTGAACAGACTGACGATGAAACAGGCATTGTCCGTACCGCAAAAGCTCACACTGCGCCCCACCGCCAGGCGGCCCCACCGCAAGGTGGGTCCTTGCGGACGGCAAATGACAGACTGACGATGAAACAGGTTTCGCCCGTACCGCAAAAGCTCACACTTCGCCCCACCGCAAGGTGGCGGACGGCAGAGTGAACAGGCTGACGATGAAACAGGCTTTGCTCGTACCGCAAAAGCTCACTTCGCCCCACCGCAAGGTGGCGGACGGCGGGGTGACGAAACCGGCGATTGAACAAGCATTGTCCGTACCGCAAAAGCTCACACTTCGCCCCACCGCAAGGTGGCCCCGCCGCAAGGTGCGCCGCATATATAACAGAATTATGTAAAAAATGCTTCAAATACTTGACACGAGGGGGGGGGATGCTACAATAGTGCAAAATCAAATAAGGAGAACGAAAGATGAAAATATGTCCGAACTGCGGTGCGCAGCTTGCCGACGACGCGGCATTGTGCACGGCTTGCGGCGCGTCCGTCGCATTGACAGGCGCGGAGAATAATGTCGCGGGCGCAGCGTCGCGTGCGGAAAGCGCTCCGTCGACTATGCCCGTGAACGGCGGAGCAGAACAGGGAGAGCCGAACCCCGCGCAAACTGACGGCGTTCACGGCTTGCAGCGTCCCGTATACGGTCCTTTTCCGCAGCAGACGACGGGACAGGATCCGCAGGGGATGGCTCCGACGTGGCAGGCTCCGACGGGAACTGCACCGCAATGGGCTGCGCCCGCGGCTGCACCGCAGTCTCCGTATCAAGCGTGGGAATCTTCGCCGCAGGCAAAGCCGAATCTTATGAAATTGTGCAAGGTGTGCGGCGGTATTGTTGCGCCTGCCATTTTTTGTGTATCGGGTATTGTTGCGCTTATGTGTTGTTTGTTCAGGCACGGGGTAATAGATGCGGATATTTCCGTGTCTTTGCTTCGGTCGTTGTGCTCGCTTTGTACGTCGCTTATAGTTATTTTCGGCGTGACAATGGATATTTTTCAGAAGATAGCTGAGGTTTATAAGTTGAAAAGCCCCGTAGCGTGGATAAGAGCGAACGGGCTCGACCTGATACCGTATCTTCGCGAAAACGCATACGGGATCAAGCGGATGTCGGGGAATGAACAGGGTGAATTTAATCTGATGTACGAAGCTATGTATAACGTTTCTTGCGGCAAGAACGGCGGTTCTCTGCTGGCAAAGAATATCATATTCGTTCTGCTTCGTGCGGCGGAGCTGGTGTGTCTCTCCGGTTTTGTGCAAATTGTATTCGATTACGGGTTCGGGAATTTTTCTGTCATCGGATTGCCGCTTGTTATAGCCTTCTTTACAGTCATATTTATTCAAGGTGTTTATGAGCTCGTGTTCATCATAGTGCATTCGTCCGCAAAGAAAAAATGGGGACGCGTATACGTTCCGGAAATGTATATGAAATGATTTTCGATAAACTCCGCGGATCTGCGCGCCGGCTTATGGCGGACTTGCCGCCGCGGCAGGCGCAAATTGCTTCGAATGCGCCGAAAACGCTTGCAGTTTGGCGCAGAGTATGATAGAATAATTAAGCCGTGCTAAGTGGGGAGCCAGCGGTGCCCTTCACCTGCAATCCGCTACAGCAGGGCTGAAAGCCGTTCTCGGCGTATATCGTGGAAGGTAAGTTGCAAGTAAGCGGTGTTGACCCCGGGGTCTTGTGCAACGCTTTACTGTGAACCGTGTCAGGGCTTGACCGCAGCAGCACTAAGCAGCTCTTGGCGTGTGCCACAAGT
>CALVYT010000023.1 GCA_944372345.1 uncultured Clostridia bacterium | reverse complement strand
TTTCGGTCTTGTGTCGGAACAGGCGATGAGTCTTACGTCGCCCGCAAGCGGCTGACTTCTGACTATCGGAATGTTCCATTTCCCCGCGCAAAGATACTCATTGCGCAGGAAAGTTTGTTTTTGTCTTGCTTCATTTGAGTGCATTATAGCTCCTCCGTTAGTAATGTTGTCAACCTTTGGTTGCCGTCAAAAATATCTTGACATAAAGAACGGAGGTATGCTACAATAAATATGATAAGTGTGCTTTATGAAGCATACCGTTCCGAAAGGCGTATGTCCGTTGCTGCAACAACTGCCATGCGCTTTTCCTTTATGCGCGTTTCTGCTTGGCACGCGTTATATTTGCGCATTGCCTGAGCCTTTTCAAAAATTCTTTCTCGTGAGAAAAAAGACAATCATCGCCGTATTTGCTCTTTCTTTTTTCTGTCGTTTGCCACCAATACGTCGCCGCCGTATGCGACAAACCGAAGTACTTCATATACTCGCGCAAATCGCACAGTCCGCAGGTAATAATGATCGGCTGCGGCGCAAGCAAGCATTTTGCAAAATGATCCGCAAGCTGCTCGTCCGTTTCCGTCAACTCGCCGTCGCTTTTAAGCGCGTCTCCCGAAACAATGTGTTTGATCTCGTGCGCTACGGTATATCGGCAAGCGGATTCAGTCATATTATCATTATAATACAAGTCATACACGACGCTGCCGTCGCTACGCACCCTCGCGACGGTAAACCCCTTCTCTGCCGCGGGTTTTTCGGATAATTTCTTTCGCTGCTCTTCCGATAACGAAGAATACGGGATCAGGTTAGCCCCAAGCCTGCGCGCCAATGCGAACACGTCTATCGGGAACATGGAAAAACCGTAATCGATCAAAACGTCCTGCGCCAATTTCGCCACAGCATCGTATTCGCTCCCGGGTATTTCAACTGCCATCGCCATAAAGTATCGAGATTATCTCGATTTTATCCTCCTTTGTAAGAATATTGCGATTGCGGGCAACAAGACGTTTGATCTCATCCGACGTTTCCGACGGCGTCCTTTCATCGCTTCGCCCGACAAGATAATCAAACGACACGCCGAACGCTTTTGCGATATTCTGGATCACGTCCGCCCGCGGAGCAATGTCGCCGCGCAAATATCTGCATAAAGACGGCTGCGACACTCCGCTCAATTTGGATAATTCACTTTGAGTCAACTTTTTTTCATACATCAATTCTTTTACTCTCTTTGCAAATTCAGACATTCTCAAAACACTCCCATATCTCTTGTTCGTAACTTTTTGTAATTTTTTACTTTTTGTTCATTTTACTTTTTGTTCATCTGCTTGTTCATTTTACTTTTTGTTCATCTGCTTTTTGTCAAATAATTTTTTTGCCGCCCGCGTGCGTTTCAGTATGGATAGTATAATATTTCATTTTGAATAACGCAAGCGTTTTGCGCATATTTGTCAAAATAATTTTCGGCAAGGGCGCAAGATTCGGCGCGGCGGCGGAGAGGCGGTCGGCGACGGCGTATGTAAAGGACGGGCGCGGGCAACGCGGGAAATATATTTTACAAAAAATATACAATATATTGTGTGGAAAGCGCTTGACAAAACACAAAATATAGTGTATAAATAGAGTACTTCATATGACTGACGGATTTATGCGGAACAGACCGCAAGGGAGTATGAAGGGAAATTCGCCGTGCCGTCTGGGTAATGCCCGGGTTTTGCGCGGCTTTTGTTTTTCCCCTCGGCAAACGATGAACCGCAAATAACGAGCGGCAGGCGCAGAACGCAAAAAACGGACGCAAAGCGCGCAATGGCGGCAAACCGCAAGCCGCAAAAACGAGCGGCGGCAACGGCGCACAAAACGTAACGGCGCGCCCGCGGGCGCTCCCGCCCGCTCCCGCCGACGGAGGACGAATGAAAGGCAATGTGCATTCGATAGAAAGTATGGGCACGGTGGACGGACCGGGCATCAGAACGGTGATATTTCTGCAAGGCTGTCCGCTGCGGTGCAAATACTGTCATAACCCCGACACACAGGAGTTCGGCGAAGGAAAGCCTACGGAAGCGACCGAACTCGTCGAAAAGATCAGGCGGTTCATTCCATATCACAAAGCGTCGGGCGGAGGCGTGACGTTTTCGGGCGGAGAGCCGCTCGCGCAGCCCGAATTTCTGACGGAATGCCTGAAACTGTGCAAGGAAGCGGGCATACACACCTGTATAGACACGTCGGGCGCGGGCAACGGAAACTACGACGAGCTGCTGAGATATACCGATCTCGCGCTGTGCGACATAAAGGAGATCACGGAGGACGCGTTCGTGAAACTGTGCGGCGGGTCGCTCGCCCGCACGGAAGCATTCATCCGAGCGTGCGAAAAGCACGGTGTCCCCCTGTGGATAAGGCACGTCGTCGTCCCCGGGCTGACGGACGGACGCGAGCATCTGCTCGGGCTGAAAGAGTATATAAGCAAGCTGCGCGGCGTGCAGCGGGTGGAACTCCTCCCCTATCACACGCTCGGCGCGCATAAATACGCGGCAATGGGAAGAAAATACGCGCTCGAAGGAGTGCCGCCCATGGACGCGGAACTTTGCGGGAAACTGCAAAAGGAAATTTTCGACGGAGAGTAAAGAAAATGATCAACACTTACGAAGAATGGGAAGGCTTCCGCGGAGGTAACTGGCAGAGAGAAACGGACGTAAGATCGTTCATACTCAAAAACTTCACGCCCTACGACGGCGACGAGAGTTTCCTCGCGTCCCCCACAGCAAAGACGAAAGCGGTCTGGAAGAAATGCGAGCAGCTTTTACAGGAAGAGCTCGACCGCGGCGTTTACGACATCGAAACGAAGATCATCTCGGGCATCGACAATTTCGCGCCCGGGTATATCGACAAGGACAACGAAGTCATCGTCGGATTGCAGACGGACGCGCCGCTGAAACGCATAGTCAATCTTTACGGCGGCACGCGTATGGCGAAATCCGCCCTCGACGCGTACGGCTATAAACTTGACGAGGACATAGACGCCAAGTTCTCCGAATACCGTAAGACGCACAATCAGGGTGTTTTCGACGTCTATCCCGAACGCACGCGACTCGCGCGGCACAACGGACTGCTGACGGGTCTGCCTGACGCATACGGCAGAGGGCGCATAATCGGCGACTACCGCCGCGTCGCGCTCTACGGCATAGACTATCTCGTCGAGGAAAAGAAACGCGATCTCGACGGGCTGGACGGTACGATGACGGAAGCGCGCATACGCCTGCGCGAGGAAGTGGCGGAGCAGATCCGCGCCCTCGGCAAGATCAAGAGCATGGCGGCGCGCTACGGCTACGATATTTCCCGCCCCGCCGCGAATGCGAAAGAAGCGGTGCAGTTCCTGTATTTCGCATACCTTGCGGGCACGAAAGAGAACAACGGCGCTGCGACGTCGCTCGGCAGAACGTCCACTTTCCTCGACATATATATCCGGAGGGATATGGAGCGCGGACTGCTGACCGAGGAAGGCGCGCAGGAACTCATCGACCAGTTCATCATCAAGCTGCGGCTCATACGCCACCTGCGCACTCCCGAATACAACGAGCTGTTCGGCGGCGATCCGACGTGGGTCACCGAATCCATAGGCGGAGTGACCGTCAGCGGCAAACCGATGGTGACAAAAAACTCCTTCCGCTATCTGCACACGCTGACCAATCTGAACCCCGCGCCCGAGCCCAATCTGACGGTGCTGTGGTCGCAGAAGCTGCCGTCGGCGTTCAAGCGGTACTGCGCGAAGATGTCCGTCAAAACGGACTCCATACAGTACGAGAACGACGACGTGATGCGCCCGATATACGGCGACGACTACGCGATCGCATGCTGCGTATCCGCGATGAAAGTGGGCAAACAGATGCAGTTCTTCGGCGCGCGCTGCAACATAGCCAAGACCCTGCTCTATGCGATCAACGGCGGCGTGGACGAAAAGTCGGGCGTAAAAGTCGTGCCCGGCATCGAACCGATAACGGACGAAGTGCTGGACTACGAGAAAGTGCGCGACAACTACGTCAAGGTAATGCGGTACGTCGCGGAGCTGTATACGGACACGCTCAACATAATCCACTATATGCACGACAAATACGCCTACGAGGCGGCGCAGATGGCTCTGCACGACACGAACGTGACGCGGTTGTGCGCTTACGGCATAGCGGGGCTTTCCGTCGCCGCGGACTCGCTTTCGGCGATACGTTATGCAAAAGTGAAGCCCGTGCGCGACGAACGCGGCATTGCCGTCGACTTCGTGACCGAGGGCGATTTCCCCAAATACGGCAACGACGACGACCGCGCCGACGACGAAGCGGTGTTCATCGTCACGGCGTTCTCCAAGGAGCTGAAAAAGCATAAGCTGTACCGCGACGCGAAACATACGCTGTCCGCGCTGACGATAACCTCCAACGTAATGTACGGAAAAAAGACGGGTACGACGCCGGACGGCCGCAAGCTCGGCGAGCCTCTTGCGCCGGGAGCGAACCCTATGCACTGCCGCGACGAGAACGGCGCGCTCGCGTCGCTCAACTCCGTCGCGAAGATCCCATATCGCGGGATCTGCCAGGACGGCATTTCCAATACCTTCTCGATAGTCCCGAAAGCCCTCGGCAAGACGGACGAGGAACGCTACCGCAATCTCGTCGGACTGCTCGACGGATACTTCGCGCAGGGCGCGCATCACCTCAACGTCAACGTACTCAACCGCGAAACGCTGATAGACGCGTATAACCACCCCGACAAGTACCCCACCCTCACCATCCGCGTTTCCGGGTATGCCGTCAATTTCCGCCGCCTCTCCCGCGAGCAGCAGGCGGAAGTCATCAAGAGGACGTTCCACGAAAGTATGTAAAACGCGCGGGACGCCTGATAAAGGCGCAAGCGCAAAACCGAATGACAGATAAATAAACGAGCGGGCGTCCGCTGCTTTGATGGCAGCGGACGCCCGCTCGTCGCTTTCCCGCCGTAAAACGTTTTTATGAATAAACCGCTTCCGCGACCGCCCGAACTGCGCGGCGGCTGCGATATAAAGCCGTCCATAAGACGCGCCGAGCGACAAATATAAAAGCCGCGCGGACGGAAATACTCGCCTATGCAAACGAAAAGCGCGGCAGATCTGCCGCGCTTATGTTACTTTGTATGTTTCAGCCCGCGTAGACGCTGACCTTTTTGCGGGTCTTGTCGTAACGCTCGAACTTCACGACGCCGTCTATCTTGGAATAGAGCGTGTCGTCGCTGCCGATGCCGACGTTGGAACCCGCGTGGAACTTCGTCCCTCTCTGACGAACGAGAATGCTGCCCGCGCAGACCTTCTCACCCGCATATCTCTTGACGCCCAGACGCTGGGCGTTGCTGTCTCTTCCGTTCTTCGTCGATCCGCCGCCCTTCTTGTGAGCCATAAGGACAAGCGGCTTGAATGCAAATACCGTCATTTCAGATTACCTCTCCTGTTTCCGTTAAGCTATCGCGGTGATCTTCACCTTCGTGAACGCCTGCCTGTGACCGTTCTTGACGCGTTCGTTCTTCTTCGCCTTATACTTGAACACGACGACCTTCTTCGTCTTGCCCTGCCTGACGATCTCGCCCTTGACCTTGGCTTTGACGTCCGCGCCGCTCATAACGACGTCGCCGTTCACCGTCAGGATCGCGTCGAATTCCACTTTCGCGCCCGCTTCGCCTTCGAGTTTCTCGACTTCGATAACGTCGCCTTCGCTGACCTTGTACTGCTTTCCGCCCGTAACTATTACAGCGTACATTTTTCTGCCTCCTCTTTCACCTGATGTTTCCGCCGCGACCCGGGTTCGCCAAGCAAGGCGCATTAAAATACCCGTCGCGAGCGGTTCATTTGGTATTATACAGAATGCCGCGGGGTTTGTCAAGGGATTTTCACGGCTTTTTGCGTTTTAAGCCGTCCGAAAACCGCGACGAAGAAAAACCGCGGAAAAATCCTTGACAAACCGCACGTTTTAGGGTATACTTGTCATAATTTAAGAGTAAAGGCAATGCCTTACAGGAATAGTAATTCCGCTTCCCGTGCACAGAGAACGTCCGGCAGGTGCGAGGACGACGACGGCGGACGGAACGAACTCGCCATAAAGGATGTCAAGCCGCGCACCCAACGGAAACGCCCGTTTCCAAGTAGACTGCGACGTGAGTTCCCCGCGTCAGACGGGAAGGGATATGACAGTATCCTGCAAAGCGCTGCGCCAAAAGGCGCGGAACAAGAGTGGTACCGCGGATTCGTTCGTCTCTTGACAAGTACGTCGAGGGGCGTTTTCAATGCCCCTTAAAAGGAGCTGACAATGAAAAACTACGACAAATACGGCAAAGGCTATTTCATGCCCCCCGAACCCTGCACCGACTGGGTGAAAAAGGATTATATCGACAAACCGCCCATATGGTGCAGCGTCGACCTGCGCGACGGCAACCAAGCGCTCGTGACCCCGATGAGTCTGGAAGAAAAACTCGAATTTTTCAAACTGCTCGTCAAGGTAGGATTCAAAGAGATCGAAGTCGGCTTCCCCGCCGCCTCCGAAACGGAGTTCAATTTCCTCCGCCGCCTCGTTGATGACGATCTGATCCCCGACGACGTCACCGTACAGGTACTGACGCAGAGCCGCGAGCATATCATCCGCCGCACGTTCGAGTCGCTCAAAGGCTGCAAGCGCGCTATCGTGCACCTGTATAATTCCACGTCCGTCGCGCAGCGCGAACAGGTGTTCGGGAAAGACAAGCCGGACATAATCAAGATCGCCGTAGACGGCGCAAAGCTCGTCAAAAAACTCGCGGACGAGGACGGCGGCAACTACCGCTTCGAATACTCTCCCGAGTCGTTCACGGGCACCGAACCCGAATTTGCACTCGAAATATGCAACGAAGTCATCAAGGTATTCGATCCGACTCCGGATAAGCCGCTCATCATCAATCTGCCGAGTACGGTGGAAACGAGCCTGCCGCACGTCTACGCCTGCCAGATAGAATATATGCACAAGCACCTGCTCAAACGCGACTGCGTGCAGATCTCGCTGCACCCGCACAACGACCGCGGCTGCGGCGTGTCCGACGCCGAACTCGGCGTGCTCGCGGGGGCGGACAGAGTGGAAGGCACGCTGTTCGGCAACGGAGAGCGCACGGGCAACGTGGATATAGTCACCCTCGCGCTGAATATGTACACCCACGGCGTGGATCCCGGGCTCGATCTGTCCGACCTTCCCGCCATACGCGAAACTTACGAACGGCTGACCAATATGACCGTTCCTCCCCGCCAGCCGTATGCCGGGCAGCTCGTTTTTACGGCGTTCTCGGGCAGCCACCAGGACGCGATCGCAAAAGGTCTGACCTTCCGCAAGGAGCACCGCCGCAAGCGCTGGGACGTCCCCTATCTGCCGATAGACCCCGCCGACGTCGGACGCAATTACGACGGCGACGTGATAAGGATAAACAGCCAGTCCGGCAAGGGCGGCATAGGATTTATGCTCGAACAGACGTTCGGCTACCATATCCCCAAAAATATGCGCGAAACCGTCGGTTATGCGGTCAAGAACGCATCCGACCACGCTCACAAAGAACTGCTCCCCGACGAAGTGATGAAGGTGTTCTCCGACGAGTTCATCAATATCGAAACACCGGTGACGTTCATCCGCTATGACACGAAGAGCGAAAACGGCACGGTCAAAGCAAGCGTGACCGTGCGCCGCGAAGGCAGGATATACGATTTCATCGGTTCGGGCAACGGCGCGCTCGACGCGATAAGCGACGCGCTGAAAACCAATCTCGGAGTGTCGTACTCCAACCTGCAATACTCCGAGCACGCGCTCGAAGAAGGCTCGCACTCGCGCGCCGCGGCTTACGTCGGCATAACCGACGCGATCGGTCACCGCGTGTGGGCGGTAGGCGTGGACAACGACATCATGCGCGCGTCCGTCAAAGCCCTCGTCGGCGCGATAAACAAACTGCTCGGCGGCAGCGCTCACGCGTTCGGCGACGACTGACCGAGAATCATCGGCAATAACTTTTCGTTATCCCCCGCGCCCGTTACGGCTATCACGCCGTAATGCGGCGCGGTCTTTTTTATCCGCTCCGCGGCTTCCCCGACGTCCAGCGCGACGCTGCTGCCGCCGTAAGAGCGTATGCGCGCCGCGAGATCCCCGCTCTCCGCGCCCTCGTCGGCGCCGCGCGCGCGAAATACGGGCAGTATTATGCTGTCGACGGGCAGCAAGGCGCGGGCAAACCCGTCGAGAAATCTCCCCAGCCGCTCGTGCGTATGCGGCTGGAACACAACGAGCGGCTTACCGCAACCCGAAAAAGCGTATGCCGCAACGGACGCGGCAAGCTCCGTCGGATGGTGGGCGTAGTCGGAAAACACCACCGCGCCTCCTATGCGCCCCACCCGCTGCAAACGCCTGTCGACGCCCTCAAAGCGTTCCAATCCCTCGGCGATCTCGTCCCAATGAGCGCCGTATATCCTCGCCGCAGCGACCGCGAATACGGCGTTTTCCGCATTGTGCCTGCCGGGCACGCGCAGACGAAATCTCTTCACCCCGTCGGGCGTCTTGACGGCTATTCGGCTGCCCGCGCCGTCCGGAACGCAGTCTATGCACGCATAGTCGCCGTCCGCGCCCACGCCGACCGTATAGCGCGACGCAGTAAAGACGTGCGCGTATGCGGACGGCGCTACTGCGATCTCCGATCCCGACGCAAACTCGGCGAACGCGCGAACGACGTCGCTTTGCGAATCGTAACAGTCGGTGTGATCCAGCTCTGCGTTGAGAATAACGGCGATATACGGTTTCAAATACAAAAATCCGCGTTTGTATTCGCATGCCTCGACTATCAGCAAACTCCCCTCCGCCTTCCCTCGCTTCCCCTTATACGTCCCGCCGAAAAACGCCGCGGGGTCGTATGCCGCCAGCAATTCGGACAGCATACACGCCGTCGTCGTCTTGCCGTGCGTCCCCGCCACGGCTATGCACTGCCCGAAGCACGCCGCAACGGAAGCGAGAGCGCGGGCGCGCGGGATCTGTTTTATCCCCAGCCGCGCGGCTTCTGCGCGTTCGGGATTGTCCGCCCCGACCGCCGCCGAATATACGACGAGATCCGCCCCCCGCACGTTCTCCGCCCTATGCCCGCCCGTCAGAATATCCGACCCGCTCACCTCTTCGCCGCGGACGCGGTAATAGTCGGCAAGCCACTTCATCCCGACCCCTTCCGCCCCTATAAGATGGATACGCATACAGTAAATTTATGCGGCGACCCGCCCCCGCGTTACGGCACGCGGCAAACGACGCGGGCGCGGCAAATGACAAAACCACAAAAACAGAGAACGGCTTTCCTCGATGCGAAAAGCCGTTCGATTCGGAAACCGTTCGGGGCAGAACGCGGCTTGCACGCTTTTTTGCGGATACGTTTATAAAAACCGCGACATTTTACCGTACTTTAAGAATACAGACATATATGCGTCAAATGAATAACGTAAAATAATGCCGCGTTTGAATGATAGTTTTCCGCCTGCCGCCGCCCGTTCCGAAAACGCCCGTCACTTCAAATTCGCGATATATGCCATATCCTCGCTTGCGGGATAAGAAACTTTTTTCGTTTCTCCGGTGGGGTTGCCGTCATCACCGTAAACGGGATAGGAATACGTTATTTCCGTTATCTCAATTATCGCACGGTCGGCATTGTCAGACAAAGTTGAAGTTATGTCATATGACGTTTCCCCGTCAACGAGCAGTTCGGGCTGTAAAACTCCGTTGAGCTTATATTCAAACGAATACAAATTCGGCACGTTCTGCCATTGCACAGTCACTTTACCCGCGTCCGTCACTATCCCGCTTAATCCCTCGAACGGCTCGGCAAGCGTGGGAATTACATATAAATTCGGCACTCCTATACCATCATCAAGCAATATCGCCTGCAAAATAAATCCGTCTCCATCAACATAACTACCCTCGGATATTTGCAATGTGTCGTCGATATTGTTCAACACATAATCATATCCTACCGCTCCATTCGGATCGATCACAAATGTAGCATTACTTGCCATTTGTCGGTCAATATAAAAGCCTAATTCAACAGATTTGCCCTGTGTAATATATAAAACATTATTTTCAACAGTTTCGCCGTTTGCCATCCATTCATAGCTATGTTCATTCGAGCTTAAAGAACAATTTATAGACACATTATTCTCCGTATATATTCCCACATATATCGTACCATTTGCGGAAAATGTACAAAAATTGCCATAACCCACATAAGAAATTGAATTGCATTTTTTATCTAATATGACAAATTGTGCAGTATCTGCCGAAATTGTAAATATATAATCACGTTTCTGCAAATTTTTAAAGCAAATATACGAACAATGCTCGCCGTCGAAGTTTACGGTAGTTTCCGCCGAGCCGTTCGCTCCGACGGTAACGTGAGGAATATCCGAGAATGAAATCGCAGCCGTTTCTTCACCGCCGCCCGTATTTACGACCGTGGCGTAATAGTCACCGTCGTCATATCGCCACGCCATTGTGTAGCTTGAAACGGGATCCGTTATCCTGCCGTATAAGTCCGCATGATCGAGATCGTCCGCGCTGCCTTTGTATACTCCGCTGATGAGTATGTTCCCGTTCCCTGTTTCAAGCGTGCGTACCTCGTCCCATATCCTGCCGAGCTTTACGAGATATTCTTCTCCCGG
>CALVYT010000022.1 GCA_944372345.1 uncultured Clostridia bacterium | reverse complement strand
CGTTTCGCCCTCGAACAGCGCGGAGCGGTAGTCGGACAGCCGCGGCGCGAAGCGTTCGAGCGTCGTCCCGCCGCACGCGGCGAAGCAGAGCGCGGCGGCTGCGGCAACGACAAAAGCGATAATGAATACAGAACGTATCTTCATACGGTAATATACGACCGCTTCACGCGGATTATGAACGGTGCGTTAAAAGCGCGCGCCGAGCGGCGCGCGCTTTTCGCGCTTTCGTCAGATTATCGTTACTACCGTGCCTTCGGGATCGACGAACTCCTCCGCATCTTTGTCCGTGATCTTGCCTTCGAGCACGACTACGGGAACTGCGTCCGCGTTTGTAAGCGTCGACATATACGCGACGACGGCTGCCAGCCTGCCCGCGTATGCGGCGAGTTTGTCCAACGTCTTGTCCTCTTTGTCGTAGAATCCGTCAAGCAGCTTCTCTTCCTTTTCGATGACTTCGGCGGGCGTTTCGGACGCGTCGCCGTCGGCAAATCCGAAGCCGGCTTCGGCAATGGCGTACTCCGTTTTTTCCTGCTTTTCTACGGGACCGGAAACGGAATACACTCCGTTGCCGTAATCCCTTACCTGAATGTCGTCGTCAAATTCGGGCATAGGCTCTTTACCCGCAACGACGAGCGTCGCGAAGCGACCGTCCTTTACGCCGAAATCGGACAGCTTATCCGTGCACGCGCTGAAACGCGACATTGAAGCGATCTGCCTGTTAAGTTCGTCTATCGTGCGTCTGAGCGAACAGAGCCTGTCGTCCGCATCGAATATATCGGCTATGATCCCGCGCGCTTCGGCGCGGGCTCCCGGTTTGTTTACCGCCGCAAGTTCTGCGAGAAGTTCGGGGGCGCTCACGGCGTCGCGGCGCGCGATCTCCGCGCACGCGAACGTGACGGCGTCCTGCGCCGACGTGCAGCGCGCACGTTCGGACAGCACTACTGCGGCTTTCTCCGCCGCGGAAGGCGCGCTTTCCTTGCAGCTCGCCTTGAAAGTCCAGCTTGCTTCAAGCTCTTTAAGGACTCTTTCACGATCGTCCTCGACCACCGCCACTCTGACTCTTCTGAGTTTTTCCGGCATACGGTTCTCCTTTGCCGCCTATGCGGCTCCCGTGCATCAGCGCGGCGCTTGCTCCGCGCGGATCTGTTTGTGCTTACCGAATAATTAAATTATTCTACTTTTATTCTACTTTCCCGAATACTTTTCTTCCGTCGCGGTTATCTTGTTTATGCGGCGGGTGTGCCGCTCCGCGCCGGAATACTCCGTACCAAGGAAAATATCCGTTATCTTGAGCGCAAGTCCGACGCCCGTCACGCGCGCGCCGAGCGCGAGCATATTCGCGTCGTTGTGCTGCCGCGTCGCCTCCGCGGAAAAGCAGTCGTGGACGTTGGCGCAGCGTATGCCCTTCACCTTATTGGCGCATATGCTCATCCCTATCCCCGTTCCGCACACGAGTATGCCGAATGCGCATTCGCCCGAAGCCACCGCTTCGCTCGCGGGGACCGCGTAGTCGGGATAGTCCGCCGCAGGGTCGTCGCTGCACAGCCCGAAGTCCGCAATCTCGTATCCCTTTTCTTCGAGGTGCTTTTTGATCTCGTCTTTCAGTTGTCTGCCGGCGTTGTCCGCGCCGAGAGCTATCTTCATCGCCTGTTCTCCTTCGAGTCTTTATCAAAGTTCGAGTTTATGCTCCGCCTGGAATTTCCTCACGGCGGCTTCGAGCGGGGCGCACAGCCTTACGAGCAGTTCAGCCGTTCTCCTGTACGCGTCCATACCGCGTCCGTACGGGTCGGGCACGTCCTCGCCGATGAGTTCGCCCGCAGTCCCCACTATGCGGAAATTCCCGTCGCTCGCGGCGAAACCGTATGCCGCCGAGTGCAGGAGCTCTTCCCTGTTCTCCTCGGACATACAGACTATCACGTCCGCGTTCTGAAGTATGTCCACGGTGACGCGGCGGCTCTTGTGCGGGCGGATCGTCAGGTCCATCTCGCTGAGCGCGCCCACCGCTTCCGGCTGCATCGGCCGACCGTTGTCCGCATATACTCCCGCGCTGGAAACGTCCGCCATAGAGGCGCATTTGTTCCTGCGCAGATATTCGGAAAATATCTGCTCCGCCATCGGCGAACGGCAGGTATTGCCCGTGCATACGAACAGCACGTTTACTTTTTCTCTCTTTCCCTGTTGCTGCATTGTTTTCAGATGACCTTGCCGCCGCTCAGCTTTATCAGCCGCGAAAGAACGGTCGTTCCCATCCCGCCCATAGGCACGCCCTCGGCGATGATTAGGTTGTAATCGAGGTTTTCCGCCTCGCGTATGCGCTCGAACAGCAGTTTTGCGTATTCGGCGACGCTCTCGCCCATAAGCATCACGTTGCGGCTGCCGTATTTGTCCGCGTTGAAATTCATACAGAATATCACGGGGCGCGCGCCGTGCGTCAGCACGTTCGAGTCGTAATATCTCGCGATGACCTCGCTCATATTGTCGTAAAAAGCGGAGAATACGAGCTCGGCTTTGGGGACGTAGTTCGTCGGGATCTTAAGCGCGGCGAGCGTGTCCACCATTACCTGTTCGGTATCGAGATCGCCGATGACTTCCGCCACCGAGTCTATCTCCACCGCACCCGCGCGGAGCACTTTGGGCGGAGTTTTGGTCATATCCACTATCGTGCTTTCCAGCCCGAGCGGGCACATACCTCCGTCGAGTATCGCGGGGATCTTGCCTTTTAAGTCGTCGTAGACGTGCGACGCGCGCGTGGGCGACGGGCGCGCGCTCGTGTTTGCTGACGGAGCGCACACCGGCACTCCCGCTTCCCTTATCAGGTCGAGCGCGACCTTATGGTCGGGCATACGCACCGCCACGGTGTCGTAACCCGCCGTCACTATGTCGGGTACGCCGCCGCGCTTGGGAAGCACGAGCGTCAGCGCGCCCGGCATAAAGCCGTCTATGAGCCGACGCGCGTCGTCGCTGACTTCGGCGACCGCGTCTATCTGCGATTTATCCGCGACGTGGATTATAAGCGGATTGGTCGCGGGGCGTCCTTTCGCCCTGAACACCTTTGCCGCCGCGTCCGCGTCGAGCGCGTTCGCGCCAAGTCCGTATACCGTTTCGGTCGGGAATGCGACGACCTCGCCTTTTCGTATAAGCGCGGCGCACTTTGATATGTTTTCGGGCGTCGCGTCGAGTATTACCGTGTTCATTGAATATCCCTCTTCGTTCGGGTAATAATCTTCCGTATGGATCGTATGAGCGTATTTTTCGACAGATGCGGGCTGAGGCTGCTCGTGTTTCTCGCCTGCTTCGCAGTCACCGGCGCGGGAGACCCGCCGCCCGCGCTGCATATCATTGCCGCTTCCGCCGCCGCGCTCGCCGCTGCGGGCGCGCTGGACGCCGTCGTGTTCCGCGGGAAACGGTTCTCGCTCCCCCGCCCCAAAACAACGTTGCGGGAGTTCGTCGGCTCCGCGCTGCGGCGCGGCAACGCGAAACGGTTCATCGCCGTCGCGCTGATATTAACCGTCATGGCGCTGCTGCTCGGCAGCGTCTGGTACGCCGTCTTCGCCGTCGTCAACGCCGCTCTCGCCGTTCTCTGCCTCGCCCGAAAGATATGAATCCGGCCCGTCCACGTCGGGGCGGGACACGTCGTCGTCATCGCCGTCGAGCGGCGGCTCTTTCGCCGCTTCTTCGAGCGAGACCGCCTTTTTCCACAGCACATATGCCGGGATAAAAAATATCAGCGTCGCGCATACGCTCGCAAGAGCAAACGCTCCGAAAAAGCCCGAAGTCATATTGAAAAACCAAAGCGTTACCGCCACGGTCATGCACAAAGCGCACACGAGTCCGATTATCGCGAGTATGCGGCTGATCAGTCTGTAATTCATCGTATATATCATAACATAAAAAATCGGTAAAAAGCAAGCAAAAACGGCTTGACAATAAAGGATTGATATGTTATTATCTGTATGTATTTCGATGAGGAGCGGCGAGCATCAGTAACGACCGGACAACACCTCCGCACGGGTGGGTCGCGAAAGGGCATTGCCGCCGAGATTGCCCGTCAGGCGGAGGACGGTGCGGTCGGTTGCCGACAGATAATATCGCGGCGACTGTCACGCGGGAAGCGCGTGGAGAGCATTGAAGCGCGAAATGACGTTTTGCGAACCTTGTCGAAACCGACGGGGTCGTTTTATTTTACGGAGGTATTATGAAAGAGTACAGAGTCGCAGTCGTAGGCGCGACCGGAATGGTCGGCAGAAAAATGCTGCAGGTGCTGGCGGAAAGGGATTTTCCCGTAGGCGAGCTGCTCCCCTTCGCTTCGGCGAAGAGCGCGGGCAAGGAGATCGAATACCGCGGCAAAAAATACAAGGTCATCGAGACCAACGAAGAGAATATCAGGCGCGCGGGCGCGGAGATAGTCATAATGAGCGCGGGCGGCGCGGCTTCGGGCAAGTTTTCCCCGATGTTCGCGGCGGCGGGCGGCATAGTCATCGACAATTCCGCGTTCTGGCGTATGGATAAGGATGTTCCCCTCGTCGTTCCCGAGGTCAACCCCGAGGACGCGTTCGCGCACCCGAAGGGCATAATAGCCAACCCCAACTGCTCTACGATACAGGCGATGGTCGCGCTCAAACCGCTGCACGACGCGTTCGGGATCAGGCGCGTGATATACACGACTTTCCAGGCGGTGTCCGGCGCGGGCGTCAAGGGCTACGCCGACCTCGACTGCGGTATGAAAGCATACGCCGAAGGTAAGAGCGAATACGAATTGCAGAAGTTCCCCCGCCCCATCGCGGGTAACTGCCTGCCCGAGATCGACATATTATTGGATAACGGGTATTATAAAGAAGAACAGAAGATGATAGACGAAACGCGCAAGATCCTGCACGAGCCGGATATGAGAGTGACCGCGACGTGCGTGCGCGTTCCCGTGTTCTACGGGCACAGCGAGAGCGTCAACATCGAGTTCGACAAGCCCGCGTCCCCCGAGGACGTGCGCGCCGTGCTCGAAAAGGCGCCCGGACTCGTCGTCATCGACAACCCCGCCGAACACGGCTATCCCACCGCGCTCGAATGCGCGGACAAGGACGAAGTGTTCGTCGGACGCATACGCAGGGATTTCACAGTGGAAAGCGGCGTCAATCTCTGGATAGTCGCAGACAATATCCGCAAAGGCGCCGCCACCAACGCGGTGCAGATAGCGCAGCTGCTCGTCGGCAGGAACTGCACGAGGGACTGACCTCTCCCTGAAAGATAAGGGGTCGAAGGAGCCATAATGAGCATATTCAAAGGGGTCGGCGTCGCTCTGGTGACGCCTATGAACGAAAACGGTCTTAACCTGCCCGAATACGGCAGACTGATAGACCACGTCATCGCGGGAGGCGCGACGGCGCTGTTCGTCGGCGGAACGACGGGCGAACCCGCGACGATGACGGAGGAAGAGCGCATCTCTATGTTCCGTTACGCCGTCAAAAAGGCGGACGGGCGCGTGCCCGTCATCATCGGAACGGGCAGCAACAACACAGCTGCCGCGGTCAGGATGAGCAGGATCGCCGAAGCCGAGGGCGCGGACGGACTTCTCGTCGTCACTCCCTACTACAATAAATGCACGCAGAACGGGCTCGTCGAGCATTATACGGCGATAGCGGACGCGGTGAACATACCGCTCGTGCTGTATAACGTGCCGACGCGCACGGGCGTGCGCATACAGCCCGCGACGGCGCTCCGCCTGTCCGAGCACCCCAACATAGCCGCGATAAAGGACGCAAGCGAGAATATCGACGACCTGCTCGAAATGTGCAGAGTGTGCCGCGGCAAGCTGGATATTTACAGCGGCAACGACAGCTATACGGTATTCCTTATGGCTCTCGGCGCGCTCGGCGTCGTGTCCGTCGTCGCCAACGTCGTGCCCGACCGCATGACGGCGATCACGAACGCGTGCTTCGACGGCGACTACGAAAAAGCGCGCGAACTCGCTTTCGCGCTCGATCCGCTTGCAAAGGCGCTGTTCTGCGAGGTCAATCCCATTCCCACCAAAAAGGCACTCGAATACATAGGGATCGAAGCCGGCAAGCCCCGCCTTCCCCTCACCGAGCTCGAACCCGCCCACGCGGAAATGCTCAGAAAGGTGATGACCGATCTCGGCATTATAAAAGAATAACGCGCGCAGCCGCGCAGAAGGCGCGCCCCGCTCCGGCGGGGCGCGCCTTCTGCTTTACCCATCCCCGTCTGTAAATATCGCGTAACGTCGGAAAGCGTCGAAAAACGTCGACAATTATCCGAAAATGTCCGAAAGCGGCGGAAAACGGTGGATTTTTCCGCATAGCGGTGGTATAATACGAATGCATATGTGCAAATACCCATCAAGGACAGACTGAAATGAAAGCGGATATGAGCGTGCCCGGCGGAGGTCTTCCTCCGTTCTGGCAGATAGCGGAAAATCCCGCGCCGGGGCTGGGCTGGCGTATGTACGGCGCGGTGCATTGGATATGGCTGGCGGCAGGCGCGGCGGCTATCGTCGGGCTGATATTTCTCTACCGCCGCCTCGGAGCAAAGGGCAGAAAGGCGATGCTGTGGATCATCGTCGCATTGCAGCTGCTCAACGAAGTCGATACGCAGATAATGCTGATCGCCACGGGGCAGTGGGGGCTTAAAGACCTGCCGCTGCACCTGTGCAGCCTGACGGAATTCGTATTCCTCGCGCATGTGCTGTTCCCCACCCGCACGATGAGCGCGCTCGTTTACGCGATCTCATTTCCCGCTGCGGCGCTCGGGCTCGCCATGCCGACGTGGAGCGTGCTGCCCGTGTGGAACTTCGCGTCCATACACAGCTTCGTGTTTCACTTCCTGATGATACTGTATGCCGCGCTGCTGTTCGCGGACGGATACCGACCGAGACTCACCGACCTTTGGAAAGCCATGATCCCGTTCTTCGTCGGCGTCGCGGTCATATTCGCGCTGAACAAGATCCTCGGCACGGATTTCCTGTATATGAACGGCGGCACGGGCGTGGCGTTCCTCGAAGCGCTCGTGCGCGTTATGGGGATATACGGCTATCTCGTCGTGTTCCCCGTCATACTCGCCGTGCTCTGGACTGCTATGTTCCTGCCATTCGAGCTGTACGCCCGCAAAAAGGAAAAGCGTGCGCGCGAAACGAAAAGCCGTGAGGAAACGGAGCGCGAAGCGGAAACGAAAGCGGACGAACACGAAAATACCGTTTGAAATATCGTAAAAGACCGCCATTACGGACGGTCTTTTTTTCATTCCGCTTGCCGCACGAAGCGGCGTGCTTAGTCTATCGTAGCCTTTATGCGGCGGATGCCGGCGCTCGACGACTGTTCTTTGAGTATCCTGAAATGTCCGAGATCGCCGGTGTTTTCCGCGTGTGGACCTCCGCACACCTCCGTGGAGAACTCGCCCATCTTATACACCTTGACGCGCTCGCCGTATTTGTTTTCGAAATGCGCTTCCGCGCCCACGGCTTTCGCTTCGTCGAGGGTCATTTCCGTGCATACAACGGGGACTTTCGCCTCGATCGCGCGGTTGACTTCGTCCTCGACCGCCTTTATCTCCTCGGGAGTGAGCGGACGGGGGAAATTGAAGTCGAAGCGCAGACGCTCCTCTGTTATGTTGCTGCCTTTCTGCGAAACGTCGGGATCGGCAAGCACTCGCTTCAACGCGGCGTGGAGGAGGTGCG
>CALVYT010000021.1 GCA_944372345.1 uncultured Clostridia bacterium | reverse complement strand
GCATACTTCTGTCGCCGATGTGCGTCAGCACGAGGCGGAGTATGTGACCGAGCACGTAGTCCGTATCAACCCCGTTATATGCCTTCCCCCTCAAAGGGGAAGGCATCCCGACCGAGCGCGCAGTCCGTAAAACCCCGTTATATGCCTTCCCCCCTCAAAGGGGAAGGCATCCCGACCGAGCGCGCAGTCCGTAAAACCCCGTTATATGCCTTCCCCCTCAAAGGGGAAGGCATCCCGACCGAGGACGCAGCCGCTCAGGCGGCGCTATGCGCCTTCCCCCTCAAAAGGGAAAGGCATCCCGACCGAGGACGCAGCCGCTCGGGCGGCGCTATGCGCCTTCCCCTTAATGCGGAAAGCCGCCCGAGCAGCCGCTCGGGCGGCGCTATGTGCCTTCCCTTCCCGAGGATAATTTATTCTTCTACGGCGCGCAGAAGCAGCGCGGCATGATCGAACGCCACGCCCGCATCCAGAACGCGGGTCGAGCAGACGTCCACCTTGCCGAACGCGTCGCGTTTTACGTCCAGCCGGACGGTCACGGAGCCGTCCGCGCCCGAAAGCGTGAGCGCGGTGAGATCGCCGTCGCGCGCGACGGTTATATCGTACCAGCCCGCGCTCGCCGCGTCGTCCCCGCCCTCGACGGCGGGAAAGTCGTCCAGCGTCGCGGTGTAGCAGACGGATACCGTCCAGTCGCGCGGATCTCTGCCCGGCTCGGACGCGGTATAGAACTGCCGCATAGGCACGCCGACCGCGCCCGTTTCCTCTTCCAGCTCGCGGCGGGCGGTGACTTCCGTACTCTCGCCCGGCTCGGCAAAGCCGCCGGGGAACGCGAGTTCGCCTATGAACGGGTGATTGCCCCGCCGCACCATAAGCACCTTGCCGCGGCAGAATATCACGCAGTCGGCGGTCACGCCCGGCTTGCGGTATTTGTTCGGATCGTACGCCGCGAGAAACTGCGCCAGCGTCTGCCCCTTTGCGTTCGTCTTTTCGCTCATATGCTTATCTCCCTTGCCGTGCGAAAATCCCGCCGGCACAGTTATTATACCACGCTCCGCCGCAAAATTCAACGAAAACGCGCACGCGGGCGGGAACGGCAACAGCCGAAAAACAAGATCCCGGCAAGCCGGGATCTTTGCTATCGTCGTTTATCTTGCTTTAAGCCGCTCTCTTTTGCGGGGTCGCCGTCGTTTGACGCGCCGACGGGCGCTTTGCGCTCCGCGCGGAACTTCGGCAGCCGCCGGGTCAGGTACAGCCCGAGCGGTACTCCGCCAGCCGCGAGCACGGCAAGCTGTCCGAGGAACACGAACAGCGCTTGCAGCGGATAAGCCATAGGGGCGTCCGCGAACACGGTGAACGTCAGCGGCACGACGAGCGCGTTGACGACCACGGGCGGTATCGCGCCCAGTATGACGCGCAGATTGCCGCGGCGCAGCAGCCGGCCGATCAGAAACGTCAGCAGCGACGCGATCAGCGTGGCGGACGAGCCGAACGCGATGTCGAGCGGCGCGCTGATCAGGTTGCCGAGCAGACACCCCACCCACAGTCCGACGACGGCTTCGCCCCAGAACAGCGGCAGTATTGTCAGAACTTCGCTGATACGGAACTGCACCGTCCACGTCGCGAACGACGAGAACGCGAACGCGTAAGTCAGTCCGGTGTAGAGCGCGGCGATCATGCCCGCTCTCGCGATCACTTTTGCGATCTTCAATTTTATTACCTCCGTTTTTTAGCCAAGGTATTCGGTGACTTGGTCTTTACTTTTTAATCGAACGTGCCGTTCACGCCGCGCCGGGGACTTTGTCCAGCGAAATGCAGCTGCCGAACGCGCCGTCGCCCATCTCCGCGCCCGAAGCGTCCGTCGCGAACTCGCTCAGCGACGTGCAGCCGAAAAACGCTTCCTCGCCTATTTCCGTAGCTCTTCCGCCGCTCACCGTTTTGAGCGACGCGCAGTACTTGAACGCCTCTCCGCCTATCGCGACTTCCGCGCCGTCGCCGAACGCGACGGAGGTAAGCGCGCCGCACTCGTAAAACGCGCGCTCCCCTATGCTCCTGACGCAAGCGGGGACGGTGAGTTTCGTCAGCCGCGTATTGCCCTCGAACGCGCGGTCGGCGATCGCGACGACGGGCTTCGGCTCCCTCTCCGTTTCCTCGTCGACCGAGTCGACGGTCGTGTAATACGCGCTCTCTTCGGGCAGCGTCAGTTCGCCGTCGGGAAGGAGCGAGTAGTAAGACACGTCGAGAATGAGCCCGCCCAGCGATTCGTCGTAGGCGAACGTGAAATATTCGTAGCGCGGCGCGCCCGTGTTTTCATCGTCCCCGCAGGCGGCGAATACGCCCGCGGCGGCGGCAAGAACGACGCACAGCGCGATAATGATTGCGATCTTCTTTTTCATAGCCATATAATATTAACACAAACGCGCGCGCCCTGTCAAGCGATGTAGCCGCGCCGCGAGGTATTGACATTCTCGGGAACGGGTGGTATAATAGCCGTATAACAGCGGCAGAGCGCGCCGTTCGCGCCGCGCCCGCCGCGCGTGCCATACGCAATACCATTCGGAGAAAATACCATGAACGGAAACAGCGAAAGACCCGTTGCCGTCGTCACGATGGCGGACGGCAGCGAAATGAGATTCGTCCTGCGCCCCGACAAGGCGCCCGCGACGGTCGCCAACTTCGTCGACCTTGCGGAAAAAGGATTCTACGACGGACTTTGCATGCACCGCGTCATACCCGGCTTTATGATACAGGGCGGCGGTATGACGACGGACGGCGAAAGACTGCACGGCAAGCCCGCGGAAAAGCGCGTACCCGGCGAGTTCCGCGCCAACGGCTGCGCGGACAACGACATAGCGCACAAAGCGGGCGTCATCTCCATGGCGCGCACCGCCGATCCCGACAGCGCGACGTCGCAGTTCTTTATCTGCGTCGCCGACTGTCCCCACCTCGACGGGCAGTACGCCGCGTTCGGCGAAGCGGCGGACGAAGATACCGTGCTCGCCGCCGTGCGCATAAGCGAAGTCCCCACCCGCACGCTCGGCTGGTACGACGATGTTCCCGTCGAGCCCGTCGTCATTTCGTCCGTGAAAATAGTTCGCGGCGGAACGGACAATTAAACCGTCAATGCGCAGGGTCGTCAATTTCAGACCCTGCCTGTTTATTTTCGCGTTCTGCGCGGTCGGCGTGCTTCTTGCGCCGGTCGCGCATTTTCTTCCTCCGCTCGGCATTTCCCTGCTCGCCGCCGAATTTGCGGCAATGGCGGCGTCCGGCATATATTACGGACTGCGCGGAGAGCGCGTCCGCGCGCTGACGTTCGCCGCGGCGGCTGCCGTCACCGCGGTATGCGTCATCGTATTTTTCGCGGTACTGTCGTCGCGCGCTCCCGTGCTGCGCGAAAACGCTGATTATACGATCTCGGGCAGGCTCGCGGAGGACTGCGTCCACGACGGCGGCGAATTGACCGCCACTCTCGACGACCTCGCCGCCGACGGCAAGCCGACGGACGGACGTATGCGCGTCACGATAACCGACGACTTCGGACTGCTGTCCGCCCTGTCGTGCGGCGACCGCATAACCTTCAATGCCGCGCCCGTAGCCTCGGAGATAATGAGCGGGATCGAAGTCAACGCCTATGCGGCGCGCTCGGACGTCCGCTATTACGCCTACTCTGGCGAAGAGGACGTGCTCTTCACCGAGGACGGCGATCCCGGCGCGCTCGAAAGCGCGCGGCTGTACGTTCGCGACCGCTTCGTCGGGTTTATGGGCGAGGAGATCGGCGGCATTTCCTACGGTATGTTGGTCGGCGACCGCACGCTCATCCCCGAAACGGCGAACGAGGCGTTTTCCGCGGCGGGCGTCGGGCATATCCTGTCCGTCAGCGGTCTGCATATAGGGCTGGTCGCGCTCGTGCTGACGCGGCTCGCGGAGCTTTTGCGCGTCCCGTACCTCGGCAACTGTATCGCGGTGACCGTGCTGCTGACGCTGTATACCGTGTTCACGGGCGCGGCGGCTTCCGCCGTGCGCTCGCTCATAATGTTTTCCGTCGCCGTATGGTCGCGGTATTTCGGTCCGCGCGACGCTCTCGGCGGGCTGTCCGCCGCCTGCATAGTCTGTCTTCTCATCTCCCCGTTCTATATGTTCGACTGCGGGTTTCTGATGAGCGCGGGGTCGGTCTGGGGGCTGACCGCGTTTTCCCGGCCGCTGTCGGGCGCGCTGCGGAAGCTCCGTATGCCCGAAGTCCTCGCCGACGGGCTGGGCGCGTCGCTGTCCGTCCAGGTCGCCATCCTGCCGCTGACCGCGGTGTTCTTTTCGGAGATCGGGCTGTACGCCGTGCTCGTGAACGCGCTGCTCATGCCCGTGCTGTCCTTCGTGTTCGTATTGCTCGTGTGCCTGCTGCCGTTCATGCTCGTCCCTCCGCTCGGCTTTATCGCGCTTTTGCCCGCCGCGGGCGTGGGCTGGATAAGCGCGCTGTCCGCCGCGACGGCCGCTCTGCCTGCGGCGACGCTCACCGTCAAGGTATCCGCTCTCGCCGCCGCGGTGCTGCCGCTGTCGCTGCTCGCTTCGCGGTTCGTGCTCACGGGGAATAAATATCTGCGCGCGATCGGCGCGGTCACGCTCTCCTGCTTTCTCGTTATCGCGAGCCGCAACGGACTGCGCTCCGACAACGCGCTCGTGTTCTTCGGCGGCAGCGCGGCGGTCACCGTCGCGCTCTCGGGCGACGGCGCGGCGATCCTCGCCGATTGGGAAAGCTCCTCGTCCGTCGCTTCCGTCGTGTCGCGCAGCCGCACTCCGCAGACCCGCTTCACCGTCTATGCCGACGAACTCACCTATGCCGCCGCGCTCGGCATCATACGCTTCTCGGAGGACTTCGGAGTGGAGCGCGTCGTGTTCCCGCCCGAACGGGATATGTCGGGCGTCGGCGCGCTCACGGACGCGGACATATCCGTGACCGCCGCTTCCGATACGGACGAACTCTCCGTCGCGTATATCGGCGGTCAGCCGCGCGGCTGGCTGCGCTTCGTCGGCGACAAACTGTGCTTCGTCTGCGCGGGCGAGGTCTGCGACGAGTATACCGACTACTTCGACGTAGTGCGCGGCAAAACGTATTACGGCGAAAACGACTCCGTCATCGCCTCGTTCACCCGCTCCGTCCCTCCCCTCGCCTACGGCGAGCAGACGATCGTCGGGTGAGCGGCGGAAGTTTGCGAAAGCGGCGCGGCGCACGGGATTGCCGACGGAACGGAGCTGCGGATCGCGGAACATATGAAAAAACGGAGCGGAATTTCGCCCCGAATACCGGAAACGGACGGCCGCGAGAGCCGTCCGTTTCCTTGTGTTAGGAGAAAATGTTTGCAGTGGTGGATGGTGGTGGTGTCTGCAAACGTAATGAAGATTTTCCACGGTCTTTTCCCGACCGCTTTCGTCCGTATTATAACCCGTCCCGCGGGAAAAATCAATAGGTTCGGCATAAACGGCGTGTTTTTTTGCGTAAAATGTCATCCGCCCGTAACGAGCGGCGCGTTTTGCGGCGCTTTCGCCGCGCGGCGCGGCATTCGCTTTATGCCGGTTTTCCGAGGTCGGCTTTGAGTCTGCGCGCCGTTTATTTTATACGGGGCAGTCGGCTTTGAGCCGGCTTTGCCGAAATTTCGCCCGGCTTACGCGTTCTTATTATCCGCAGGGCAGTGCGTTGGCTTTAAGCCAGCTTTCCAAAGTTTCGTCGCAGCCGCCGACGTTGCTGCCCACTATCGCGAGCGGTCTTTTGACGTCCGCGCCCGCCGCGCTCTCGCGGATGTCCGTTTCGCTCGTGCCCGCGCCGCTGCCCTCGTGCGTGCAGACGGGGAATATCCGCTTTCCCGAAAAGTCCGCGCTCTCGAAGAACGTGCGCACCGCCATGGGCGACGTGCCGCACCAGTTGGGATAAGCCGCGATCACGACGTCGTACCCCGACACGTCGGGCATTTTATCCGCAAGCGCGGGGCGAATGCCCGCGGAATGCTCTGCGACCGCCGCGGCGACGGTCTGTTTATACGTTTCGGGATAGCCGTCGCGGCTGCGGATCTCGTAAACGTCCGCGCCCGTCAGCGCGCGCAGTTTGTCCGCGACCACGGCGGTATTTCCCTTTTCTATGCGGACTATGCGCCCGCCGAAATAGTTTTCGCCCTTGTGGGAAAAGTATGCTATGAGTATTTTCATCCGCACCTCCTTTGCCGTTTTATTTTATACCGTTCCGCCGCGCGCAGTCAAGCGTTTGACCGCGCTATGCCGCCGCGAAAAAGCCCGGCGGGTCGGAGCGCGCCCGCTCCGACCCGTCGCCGTATCTTTTTGCCGCCGCCTCGGCGCAGCCGCAGATCCGTTCCCGCAGCGACCGCGGCGACAGCACTTCGACGCCGTCGCAGTTCATCATCGCCCAGCGGAAAAAGTCCTCCTCGCCGCAGCGCACCCGCACCGTGGCAAGCCCGCCGCCGTCGGGGACGGAGGAAAAGCCGCCGCCGAAATATTCGGTCATTTCGCCGAGCAGGCGGACTTCCGCCCGCGCTACGACGTTCACCGCCGCTCCGCCGAGCATGAACGGGTGTTCGCGGACGTATTCGTCGGGCGCGGGGCAGCCGTAACGCGTGCCGGAAAGCTGTTCGCGCGGCTCATCCGTCTGCCGCACGTCCGTCATCAGATCGAGGCGGTAACTCTCCGCGCACTCCGCGCCGTCCGCCTTGCCGATGAGATAATACCCTCCGCCCGCCGCCGTAAGATGATAGGGGCTGACCGTTATCTCCCCCACCGCTTCCGACGCGATATAGCGGAAACGCACTTTTCTTTCCGCGCAAACGGCGGAGCCCAGCGTTTCGACGGTCAGAAACACCTCGCGGCGGTCGGTATGATACGTCCCCGCAGCGCGCAGTCCCTTCGTCTCTTTACGCAGCACGGGTCCGCCCATTTCCCGCAGCTTGTCCGCCATTTCGCGCGCATACCGCTCGGGTATGCTGCGGCAGGAAAGCACGCCGTCCATAAGCAGCCGCAGTTCGCCGTCCGTGAACTCGCGCTCGGCAAGGTAAAATCCGTCGTTCCCTTTGCGCCTGACGTCGTAGCCCGCTTCGCCGAGCAGCGAGAGCTTGCGCCCTATCGCCTTGCGCTCTACGGTGATGCCGTAGCCGCGTTCCAGCCTGTCCGCTATCTCTCCCTGCGTCATCGGATGCGCCTCGTCGCTTTCCGTTTCGAGTATCTGCAAAATGCGCAGAAGCGAAAGTTGTTTGGATTCCGCCGTTCCCATCATATAACGTCCTCCTCTTTGCGTGAAAGTTCCCCTATTATACAACATTCGATACGCAAAAGTTGACTAAAAACTTGCTCTATTCCAAACTTTTTTCGACTTTTTTGTTAAATTTTTCGTATTCGGGCACGGCGCAAAAAGCGCGGAAAATATTATACCGCGCGGCTTGTACCGTTTACGGGACTTCGCGGAGATCCGCCGAAAAAAACCGCTTTTTCAAAGAGAATAAAGCCCCCTCTTTTCAAAGGGGCGTCGGAGCAAAAAAATATGCGGACGACAGCGCGCGGGGTCGGCGAACGATCGCGGGGGCTCGGCGTGCGGGCTACGGAGCGTTCGGCGTGAGTAATGCGGCAGGCGGTCGACAGCGCGCGGGGTCGGCGAACGATTGCGGGGCTCGGCGTGCGGGCAGATTTCGGCGCGGGGGCGCGCCGTTGTTTTAATTTCGGCGGGAGCCGACGGGCTTATTCGAGTCCGATCAGGCGGCGGATAGCCGTCGTTACGGCGTCGCGGTCGTTGGAACCGGCGGACGGGAAAAGCGCGCGCATGCCCGCGGGCGCGCCGTCGACGGTATAGCGGACGGAGCACAGGTCGAGCATTTCGCGGTCGTTGAAATTGTCGCCGAACGCGGCGCATTCGTCGGGACGTATGCCTTCAATACGGAGCACGCTTTCGAGCGCAGAGCCCTTGTTCACGCCGACGGGGGCGACGTCCACCCAGTCGACGCCCGAGATCACGTTTTGCGTGCCGGGGAACGTCGGCAGGTCGCGGTATACCTCTTCCGCTCTGCCGTCGCAGTACAGCGCGATCTTGCACGCGGGGGCGCGGCGCAGTTCTTCGGGGGAAACGCGCTCGCGGCGGAGGTAGTACCTGCCTGTTTCGCGGGCGAATTTTTCGTCGGCATCCGAGTACAGCCCCATATGCGCGCAGCAGCACACGGCGCGCGCTCTGCCGCCCGTGGCGTCGGCCGCGTCCAGTACGGCTCGGACGCTTTCCGGGGTCATTCGTTTTTCTTCGCGGATCTCTTCGCCGAAGCCGTTGATCGCGCCGTTCTCGCTGATGATATACATACCCGCCGAATAAGGCGCGAGCGTGGCGTATATGTTGTCGTACTGCCGCCCGCTCGCCGCGACGAAGATCACCCCGTGCGAGGCGAGAGCTTCCGCCGTTTCCGCGAAATCCGCGGGCAGGCTTTTGTCCGTATGCAGCAGCGTGCCGTCGAGGTCCGCGGCTATCAGTTTTATCATTATCTCTCCTTCGCCCGACCGGCCGGAGCAAAAGTAAAGGCGGCTGCCTCCGTTACGGGAAGCAGCCGCGCGCCGGTTGCGTTATCTTTTGTCGATCGAGCAGCGGACCACTTCGCCGAAGTACAGCGTGTGATATTCGCGGTTGATGTACATATCTCTCGCGATGATGGGGTCCAGCTTGCTCTCGCGCATTTCGCACACATAGATGACCTTGCATTCGAGGTGCAGCGCGCATTCGGCTATGCTGACCGACTTGATCTGCTTCGCGGGAACGGGTTCCAGCCCGAGCTCCTTGAACTTATCCACTTCTCTGCCCGACAGCGACGAGCATTTGAAAAGCTGCGCGTTCATATCCGTCGTCGGGACGTTGACTACGAAGCATTTGTTTTTGTCGATGAGGTCGTGGGAAAATTTCTTTTTGCGGACGGGAAGCACGAACACGTCCCTGTTCCACATTCGCCCGATCGTCCCCCAACGGGTATTCATAACGTTTACTTTATCGCCGAAGCCGCAGGTAACGAACACGCCGCCCAGCTTTATCGCGTTTAGTACGAGATTTCTCTGTCTGTCTGTCATTTCACATATCTCCTTATCTGTATTTAGTTTACCATTACCGCGGTTTTATGTCAAGTGAAAATTTCATCACAAAACATTTATCCGCTCCCCGCCCGCCGCGCAAACGCGGCTTTGAAAGTACCGTTCCGCGTATGGACCCAAAAGCCGTGATCGGACGATCACGGCTTTTGCGCTGCAGTATATAGTTATTGTTTCGGTTCCAAAAATCCAAGAACAAACGCGTCCGGGAAGATGAATTGCTTTTCGCCGCTTCGAAATTTTACGCGCATATATTTTTTATCCGCGCCTATCCATGTGATCGTGCCGTCGCCGAATTTTTTATGCGTGACAACATCGCCGGCTTTAACGCCTGAAAGAATTTCTTCCCATTTGTCATTATCCGACTGAGTTTTATCATTATCCGCCGTGTCCGTAGATGTCGGTACACCTTTTTTCGCCATATCCTCATCCGCGGCATCTTTCTTATCCCGATACTTTTCGGGAATGAGAATTTGCTCGAAGTCCGTCATCGTTGCCTGCTGCTTGGAATACAAGGCTTCGTATTCTTCACGGCGCAGGACGGTATCCCAACCGCCGACGGCTTCGCCTTCGTGCTTGTCGATGCCCGTATAAGACAGGCTGGAATTCTCGTATTTGCGGAAGCCGAAAATGCCCTGATTCATCTTTTCGGGATCAAAAAGCCCGATGGAACACAGCACGTCAAAGTCCTTGACGGTCAGTCCCGTGACCTTCCGGAACAATTCAGGCTCTATCTGCGTAATGACGTCTTTTATCGTCTGTTCGCGGTAGTCGGTCAGATACATAAACGCGGGAATGCGCGCGGCAAGTTTCAGAAGGTTTTCCTGCACCCGTTTGCGCAGGGACTTGGCTTTCTTCTCGTCCTCCGTAAGTTCTTTCTTTTCGGACGGCGTGAGCTCGTCGCCTTTTTCTTTTTTGAGCTTTTTTACCTTCTCCGAACGGTTGATGATCGTCTGTATCTCGGTATTCAGCGAGCGGAAGCCCTCTATCCGCATAAGCGCGTCCAGAGCCTCCTGATTATTTTGCAACTTTTTCAGCGTGTCGTTATCGACGTGAACGAGGAGCGCCGTCTGCCAGCGTTTTGCAAGCAACGTGGCGGAAGTTCCCGCGTAGGTAATGTCGAGAATATCCTGCGCGTCGATACGGTTCATGGACGAGCCGTCAAAGGCGAGTACGGGCAGGAACGATATAAACTCCGAAACCTTCTGTTCGGGGCTTGTGTCGTCCGCTTTCAGACGGCAGGAATAGTCTGAAATTTGATGTAATGCCCGCTCCAACGCGAAGTCAAAGATATAGCACTCCTGCTTGATGACTTCTTTATCCCCGCGGTCGTTTACGATTTCCCACGGCGACTGCACGCGGAACGCCGTCTGGAAATACGTTTCGGGCGACTTTAAGTTGCGCAGCATAAACACGCCCGCCCAGGGACGGACGGTAACGCCCGTTGTCAGTTTGCCGCAAGAGAGCGTGATCGTCTTGCTCCTAAGCGGATCGCCCATAGCGTTCAGGACGGGGCGCAGCGCGTCCAAGCCGATGCCCGCTTTCGCTCCGGCGCAGACAATGACTTTGTAATCGTCAAAAAAGTTGTTCTGCTTTTGCCGAAGCAGGTTATACATGGCATAGCAGCTTGCGACGTTCGGCAAAAACCACAGCGTATGCGACAGCACGTTCAGAAGTGTGGTGTCGGAAAAAGGCATAGGCGGGCGCTCCGCGCCGAGTTTCAAACCGTCCACGGGCATATAATTGCCCTGTATCATTTTGAGCCACTTTTGCACGTCGTCTTCGTAGACGAACCGCGCCGTCTCTATCTTGCCTTTTTCTGGCACTTCCGCGCGGAAAAACTCGTTGATGTCGAACTCGTCGTAGCCCTCGTTGATGGCGACGTTTGCCGTAATGGAGTCGGGCACCTTGTAGGTGAGCATCACCATTTTCGGCAAAGCGGCATAGGGATTTTCGCCCAAAGACTTATCCCAATTCTCTTTTGCCGCCTGTTCGTCCGAATACGTCCAGTTGAACACCTGATCTTCCAGAAACTCGCCCGAATTGAGCGCGCGGAAGGGCGTGCCGGAAAGGTATAAATAATGCCCCGACGTGATGGGCAGGAACGTTTCGTTTATGGCGTTGCCCGCTTCTTCGCGCTGGTACTTTTCAAGGTCGAAATCGTCGTTTTCTTCGTCAAATTTTTCAAACAGGTTTTTGGCGTTTTCGCGCCATGCGCCGAAGTGATACTCGTCGAATATAACGATGTCCCAATTCGCGGTATGGATAAACTCGTTTTTCGCCTTTATGCCGCCCGCGTCGTTCGTGCCGAGCAGATCCTGAAAGGAACCGAAGACGACGACGGGCTGCGTTTTGTCGCACGCGTCGTATTGCTCGTCCAGCTTTTTTGCGTCGAACTTTGCTTCTTTGTTGGAAACGAATTGCCAGCCTTTGAAGTCCACATGGTGAGAAAGGTCTTCCTGCCATGCCGATTCCACGGCGGGTTTGAACGTCAGGACCAGGATCTTTTTGAATCCCATCGCCTTGCAAAGCTCATAAGTCGCAAACGTCTTTCCGAAACGCATTTTGGCGTTCCATAAGAACTTGGGCGGACGAGCGGGATCGTCCGTTTTCGCCTGTTCAAAATACGCTTTCGTCATATCGACGGCGGCTTTTTGCTCGCCCCGCATGGAAAAATTCCAAGTGCGCTGCCCCTCGAACCGCGTTTCCGTGCGCAGCTCTTCGACCGCCGTCAGGGCGTCCGTGAGCGTACAGCGGAACCATTCGTTCCTGTCCTCGCCTTCGTTGAGCTGCAAAAAACCTTTGTGCCGCAGCAGCCTGTGTACGTCTTTGTCCGTAAAGCAGGTGCCGTCCGGGCGCATAGCGGATTCCTTGAACAGGACTTTGAATTTGATCGCTGCCGCATGTAATTGTTCACGGATACGGGTTTCCGTGTCCTTTCTGTCCGTGTAGCCGATTTTGATATATCCGTCGTGATCTTTCAGGTCGGGCAGGATATAGCCGTATATCGTCGGCACTACGGCGGGGCGGGTATGTAATATCTCGGAAAGGCTGATATTATTTGCCATAGCTTATCACTCCATGGGCTTTATCATGCTTTCGATAAAGTCGATTTCCTCTTGCGACAGGTTATATTTCTTATATAGTTCCTCATCCGTCCACGGCTTGGAAAAGTCTTGCATGGGAACAAAACAAAATTTTTCTTTTGAGATATTTATTGATGTCAATGCTTGCAACAACAAAAATCTGAAAAATTTTGTCTTAACGTACACACATAAGTTTTTTGCGCTCTCTATATTAGAGAAATTTTTTAATATCAAATAGGTTTCGGTACAGACTTCTTCAGGATTTAGAATTTTAATTGTAGACACTACTTGATATTTTCCGTCAGACGAAGGCTTATTCCCGCCAGACATCGCCTTTGTCATAATTACTTTATATGAGTGCGCAATATTTTCCTTGTCCGATACTTTACTTTTATCTATATAAGAATAACCATTCAGTGAAAATAAGATATAATCATTTTCTTTTTTCTCTTTGTACCCGTTTTCACTACTTACAATTCCAAAATAATTTCTCGAAAATACACTAGAATCAAAGGAATTACTATCAATTTGCTTTATTTTACGAATAATGTTAATGGCAATATTATCGCGTACAAATATATTAAACTCATTTAATTTTCGAGTAGTAATCGTAACAGTTTCATTTTTTCTGTTTTCAATGGTGCAATCGCCGCTGTATTCCCTGTCCCATAAAAAGTAATTTACACCGCCTGCAATGACGACGCCAGGAAAACATTCGGCGCTATTTGCATAATCAACCAAATATTTTAAGTGACAATCATTTAACATGTCATTTCTAAATTCGTCCAATCCCTTTCCACCGGCAAACCATCGCGAAGGCGTAATCATAACTATGTAATGCGGCTTCAGCTTTTTATCTTGCTCCACAAAATACTGATATATCGGCATAGCACTCGAACCCGTGCCGCCGCCGTCGCTCAACTGATAAGGCGGATTGCTTATAATAACGTCGAATTTCATGTTGAATATTTTCTCCGGCTCCAAAGTATGGATAAATTCGTAAGCGTGCGTTTCTTTCCGATCGCCGCGGTCGTATTCCTTTTTGCTTGCTCCGCAAAACTTGCATTTATCGCCCGCCCATGTGTGCTGAATGCGGCGATAGCGGATATTCCCTTCGGGATTATCAAAATGCGACACGGAATATTCGCCGTTCGGATATTTGCTGCAATATACGCTGCGGCGGGACAGCAGGCTTGTAAGTTCCGTAATGGCGATGCCGAACAGCTGCTTATGAAAGATATGGTCGATGCGCTGCTGCAAATCGGGAATCTTGTCTTTCAGCCCCACAAGCAGCCGCTTTGCGATCTCGCGCAAAAACACGCCCGTCTTGCACGCGGGGTCTAAAAAGGTGGTATTCGGGTCGCTGAACAATTCCTGCGGCAAAAGGTCGAGCATTTTGTTCACCACGTCGGGCGGGGTAAACACTTCGTCGTTAGAGAGATTGGCAAGGCAGGAAAGCACGTCGGGCGTATGCAATGTTTTGCTCTTATAAATTTTATCAAAAAAGGTTTCAGCCATTTTCCTGCACCTTCCTGTAATGTACGGGCGGATATTCGCATATCGGTTCCGCCATAAATTCCTTTGTTACGGGGTTTACGGACAAATATCTGCGGATCTCCTCGGGAACGTCGAAAAAAGAAAGCTGCCCTCTTTTCGGCTTGTCGTTGGCTTTCAGCATGACGTCCAGCCGAAAGTCCCGCCGTTTGAGTTTCGTGCCGAGCAGGCTCCACTCCGGGAAGACGATGGGCTTGTCCGTATCCTTTTGATTTTCGTCCACGCACATAAGGGTGAGTGCGTTGCCGCAAAGAATGTTTTTCGAGAGAATATACCGCACCGCTTCGCGCGTTTCATCGTTTGCGTATTTTTTGCAGACGGCAGTATATTCCTTGTCCCATAGTGCAAACAGCCTTTTGCGGCACTCTTCCGCGTTGTCGGATAGAATCTCCACGCCGTAAATGCTCGCTGCGGCAAGCACGGCATACCGCTCGTAATCATAGGGGTTGGATTTGTAGAGCTTTTTGACGGTTGCGAGCTTTCGCGTAAGGATTTCGGCAAGAAAGTTACCGTTTCCGCACGCGGGCTCTAAAAAGCGGCTGTCTATGCGGTCGCACTCGTCTTTCACAAGGTCGCACATCGCCTTTACTTCCCGTTCGGCAGTGAATACTTCGCCGTGATCGCGCACCCTTTGTTTTGACTTGGTTTGCGGGCTCATTCGTTCTCCGTTACATAAACAAATGAATGAACGATATGTTCATGAATTATGCTATTCAGTGTACGTTCTTTTACTGTATTATAGCAAATTTGCGTAACGAACGCAAGATTTTCGGGGCTGTGTCGGGCAAATCGTCGGGACGCGCTCATAGAATTTTTTATGCGGTTTGATTTTATGGACTTATTTATCCCGTCTGTTCATCGAATAGCATATTTCATGTACGTTCTTTCGGTTTATCACAAAAGCTTTCCGAGCCTGTTCATCATATCGGCTTTATGCTCCATAAGGGAATGGGCGTAGCGGTTGAGCGTGACGGTCGGGTTCTTATGTCCGAGTATCTCGGAAAGCGTTTTTACGTCCATTCCGCACTCTAACGCGCGGGTGGCAAACGTATGCCGCAATGAGTGAAATCCCTTGTGCGGAATGTTCAGCTTTTTGAGGAGCAATTCAAAACTTCGCTGGTAGGAGCGGACGGATACGGGCTTTCCGTTTGCCGATACCGCGAAGGGCGAATCGCTCCTTTTCTTTATGCCTTTTAAGATAGGCAGCAGCTGTTTGGGCAGCGGTATCACGCGGCGGGAAGAGGTCGTTTTAGGCTCGTCGATAATCAAGCCGTCTTTGCCGTCATGGCAGGACTTGGAAACGGTCAGTATGCCTTTGGTAAAGTCTATATCGCTCCATTGCAGGGCGATAAGTTCACCGATGCGTAACCCGCTGTAAAGACAGAGAATAATTCCATACTGTTTATCTTTCTTGCCCGTAAAAATCGCCTGCTCTATCCTCTTTTGCTCGGCAAGTGTAAAGCATTCCACGGGCTTTTCCGTCAGTTTCGGGCGTTTGAGCTTATCCGCCGCGTATTCTTTCGTCAATCCCAAAAGGTGCGCGGTTCGCAGAGAGTTTTTCAAAACGGAAATTACGGCATTGACGCTGTTAGCGGAAAGTCCTTTGCCTGTCTTTCCGTTTCCGTTCTGCAAAAGCCCGGTTATGAACGATTGCAGGACAAGCGGAGATAAATCGTTCAGCTCTATGCCGCCGATTTTATCTTTGATATGCTGCTCGACGATTAGTTTGTACCTCTCATAAGTACGCACCTTTACGGACGGGCGGATATAGTTTTCCAGCCATTGAACGAGCCAGTCTATGTACTTCATTTTTCCTCCGAAACGTGTGAATTTTTCAAAATGCAATTAAGGCGCGATGATTATGAATTTCATAAGAACGCAGAGGTAAACGCCGTGATCTTTTACCCTTTTTCATTCGCCGCATTCCGAAAAGCTCCGACCGTCTTTCCGGGGTCAATTTATGCGATCGTTTTTTACCGCTTACTCCGATGAGGTTCTTCGTTACCGTTCTTCCGCTGCGGGTTTTTATTGCGGTTTTCTCCGCGGCGAAAACAGAAAAAAACCGCTTTTCCGTCCGGGAGCAAGCGGTTTTTTTTGTGCCTTACGGCGTTTGTTTTTTTATTTGTTTTCCACCCTCTATGCGGCTGTATATCCGCAACCGCGGCTTTTCCGCCGGATATTCACAGTGGAAAAAGGCGGGGCTTATTGCCTTTACGCGGATAGACGGCGGGCGTCTCCTTTATTTTACGGATGACCACTATACGGCGGCGGGTGTCTCTGTCCAGCTCCGAAAGCTCGTTGCGTTCTATCCTGCCGCCGAGGACGGCTATCGCGCGCTCCGCTTCCTTTATCTCATCTTCCGCGTTTTCCGATTTATACGCGACCGCCGCGCCGCCTGTTTTTACGAACGGCAGGCAGTATTCCGCAAGCGTCCGCATCGGTGCGACGGCTCTCGCCGTCACCGTGTCGTAAGTTCCCTTTCCCGGCAGATCCTCTATGCGCGAATGAACGACGGTCACGCCCGTAAGCCCGAGAGCGGCGACGGCGGCTTTCAGGTATTCTGTCTTTTTTCTCACGCTGTCGACGAGTGTTATTTCCGTTTCCGGCTTTTCTATCTTTATCACAAGCCCCGGGAATCCCGCGCCGCTGCCTATGTCGAGAGTTCTGCCGCTTATGAACGGCAGTCCGAGCATGCTGTCCTTTATGTGTTTTACCTCGAAATCCTCTCTGCTCTTTATAGCGGTCAGGTTGAATTTAGCGTTCCATTCGGTGAGCAGGTCGTATAATTTTTCGTATATTTTTTTCAACGAAGGCGTCTCCCCGAAAGAGTATTCTCTTTCATATATTTATTATTAACGGAAAGTAATATTAAGAGTAATGGCGGTGGAATTGTGGATATGCCGTTTTTACTCAATATATTGGGTCATAAGCGGAGCGCGGGCACAATATATCCGTAAATTTTATCAACAGCGTAATGTTGACACGTTCCGCGAACAACCGGATTTCCGGTGGACAACCTTTTTTTGAGAATATATCCCGAGGAATATAAAATATCGGAAAAAGAGGAGTTGTCAACAAGTTATCCACAATGCCCGAGACGTTATCAACATAACGAATGCAGGAGGTTTTGAAACGTTCCGTTACGGAATGAATATAGCATATTCGGGCGGGTCTGTCAAGAAATGCGGCTTTTTAAGCGGGGAAAAGAGGAAAAGGAGCGGCATATTGCGGCGCGTATGTTGACAACGGGGGGAAAAATGATATATAATCGTAAATGAAAAAACATACGGGGAGAGAAAAACGATGATAAAACACGTCATATTCGACATAGACGGAACGCTCATAGACACGAAGGGGGCGTTTCTCGGCGCGCTCGACGCGGCTCTTTTGAGAAAGGGGATAAAGTGCGGCGACATTCTCCCCTATTTTTCGCTGCCGCTTGCCGACGCCGTGCGGGATTTCGGGTTCACGCAAAGCGAATACGACGAGTGGAACGCGGATTATGCCGACAGGCTGTCGCGCGCGCCGCTGTTCGGCGGTGTGAGAGAAATGATAGAAACGCTTTCGGGAAAGGTGCGTATGGCGCTCGTGACGTCCCGCAAGCACGAGATAGCGCACATAGGGCTGGAAGGCGCGGGACTGCTCAAATATTTCGATAGGATAATAGCGGCGGACGACGTAGCCCGCCCCAAGCCCGCGCCAGATCCCATACTCGAATATGCGAAAGGCGCGGGGTGCGACGTGAAAGAAACGGCGTTCGTAGGGGATTCCGTGCACGATAAAGAGTGCGCGGAGAGCGCGGGAGCGGCGTTTTTCGCACCGGGCTGGGCGCC
Organism: uncultured Clostridia bacterium; assembly: GCA_944372345.1. Classification (GTDB taxonomy): domain Bacteria; phylum Bacillota; class Clostridia; order Christensenellales; family Pumilibacteraceae; genus Protoclostridium. The sequence continues at coordinate 6,813 of CALVYT010000021.1, read as the reverse complement.
GCTGTCCGACGGACTTAAAAAATACGCGGTGACCGCCGAGGAGCTTATCGCGGCGGCGGGAAAATAACGGAGGAAGGAAGATGACGGTACAAAAGAACGGAGTATACGACCCGCGGCGCGGAGATAAATTCATCTTTTTGAGCTACGCGCACGAGGACGGAGAGAAACTCAAAGCGGACATAGAGCTTATGTCCAATTTCGGCGTGAGGTTATGGTACGACACGTCGCTCGAATACGGCGACAGCTGGAAAAAGCAGGTGCTCGACGTGATGACTATGGATAACTGCATAGGGCTGTGCTGTTATCTCGGAGAAGATTCCGTCGCGAGCGGCGCGGTGTGCTGGGAAATAGAAACGGCGATCGCCATCAAAAGCGGCAGACCCGGGTTCGGCATATATTCGGTGAACGAGGACGGGCGGTCCGTGTTCGATCTCCTTCGGGCGGCGGAAAAGAATATCCCCGAAAGCAGCCGCGAGCGGCATTACCGGCTGTTCCTCCAGGCGTTCGATAAAGAATCCGTGTTTTTCAGCCGCTCCTCCGATCCGACGGACAAATCGCATATCTACGCCGTCGTGGATCAGTTTGAAAAGGACGGCGCGCGGGACACCAACGTCAACTATTCCTCTCCCGAAGAATTCGTATACGTCCCCTACCGCGAAGGGATCAAGATAACGGGATACCGCGGCAAAGCGTCGTATCCCAATATACCGGCGGAGATCGCCGGAAAGCGGGTGCTCGCGCTCGGAATGGGGCTGTTCGCCGAAAGCGCGCTGCTGCGCTCCGTCACTCTGCCCGAGGGCGTGGAGGAGATCGGCGACAGGTGTTTCGCCGACTGTAAAAAACTGGAAAAGGTCAATCTTCCCGTTTCCGTCAGACGGGTGGCTTACGAGGCGTTCCGAGGCTGTACGGAGCTGCGCACGATGACGTTCCACAAGCACGTCAAGGAAGTGGGCGATTACTGTTTTTATCTCTGCAAAAATCTGACGGACGTGACGTTCGACGCGGGCTGCCGCGACGTCGCGCTCGGGTTCAACTGCTTTCAGGAGTGCGAGAATCTGACGGGCGTCGTCATGCCGACGAGCGTCGCGTATCTCCCGATGTACTGCTTCAACAAGTGCGAGTCGCTGGAACGCATACGGATGCCCGAGCATATCGCGGCTATGGCGGAGACCGTCGTACATAACTGCCCCAAACTCTCCTCCCTCGTGTTTCCCGGCGGGTTTCCCGAGGGCTACGACGGGCGGGCGGTCATGCACTGCGCCGCGCTCGAAGAGTTCGTCTGCACGGGCGAACTGCCCGCGGCGGCGGCGGATGCGATAGCGGCTACGGGCGCGCGGGTGCGCCGCATACTCCCTTCTCCGTCGCCCGAGTTCGACGAAAGCGATATGACGGTGTATTTCCTCGCCGTGCCCGGAGCGTCGGGATATACGGCGGAGATCTCCGAAAAGAGCAATGCGGGCAGCGCGGCGGAGGAGTTTGCCGCGGAGTGCGTTTCCGTCACGCGCGGAGGCAGAAAAATGCTGGCGTTCTCCGTGCGCACGGTCAGCGAGAACGGAAAGACGCATATCGTTCCGTCCGCGGACAACTCGGGCGCTAAGGACTGCCCGTCGTTCACGTTCCGCCTGCGCGCGGACGGGAGCGGCGGCTACGCCGATTCGGAATATTCCGCCGAACTGCTGTTCCGCAACGGGGACAAGGATTTCGTCGCGTCGGAGGACGATCCCGCGGAACTCAAAGCGTATAACGGTTCGGACGAGGACGTGGTCGTTCCCGACCGCTTCACGCGCATAGGAAAGGGCGCGTTCAGATTCAACGATGTTATGCGCACCGTCACGCTGCCGTGCAAGATAGAGGAGATCGGCGAAGAGGCGTTCTACCATTGCACGAGGCTGGAAAAGATAAACTGGGATCTTGAGGGGGACCTGAAAAAGATAGGCGCGCACGCGTTCGCGTACTGCAAAGCCCTCGGCGATCTGACGTTTTCGCGGGCGCTCTATGAGATAGGCAAGGGCGCGTTCGAGGTCTGTCCGAGCATTACCGAAGCGGATATGTCGCGGTCGTTCGTCGGCGTTATCGAAACGCTGGCGTTCCGCAGGTGTATCAACTTAAAACACGTCCGCTATTCCGTCAATATAAACGCCATACGCGACAAGGCGTTCCGCGGCTGCACTTCCCTGCTCCCCGGGACGCTGCCGTCCGGACTGCGCACGATAGGCTCCGCGGCGTTCTCATTCCTTATGGACGCGGAGGAGATCGTGCTGCCCGCCGCCGTGCGCGAGATCGCGGGGGATTTCCTGTTCTATTCGACGGGGATCAGGCGCATCCGTTTCGACGGCGAACCGAAAAATTACAAGACGGTCGGCGAAACGCTGCTCACCGCGGACGGAAAGACGGCGGTCACGTTCCCCATCAATGCGGACGTCCGCGATTACGTCCTGCCCGACGGCGTCGAACGCATAGGCGGCTTCGCGTTCCGCGATATGGAAAATATGCGCTCCGCCGCGCTCGGCGACAGTCTGACGGAGATCGATGAGGAGAATTTCTCGTTCTGCTGGGACATAGAGCGCATAGTGCTCGGCAGAAACGTGACGAAGATCGGGCGCGGCTGCTTTTCGCACAACCCCGTGCTGAAAGAGATCGTCATAACGTCGGACGCGCTCCCCGAAGCCGACGAAGGCTGTTTTGAAAAGAACTCGGACGACCTCGTGATCGTATTCGGCGGCGCGGGCTATTCGGGCAAAACGGGCAATCTCTCCGCCTGGGAATACCTGAAAAGCAAGCAGTCGCGGAAAGAACAGTGAAAAAGCGGATAAAGCCATATTTCCGGCGCGATCGCTGCCGAAGAAAAAGATAACGCCGCGACCGAATGATATATAACGCCGCAGCGTCGTCGGGATCGCTGCCGGAGAAAAAGATAACGCGCAGCGCCGCGGAAACCGAAATTCGGTTTCCGCGGCGCTGTTCCGATACTCTTGTTTTTCCGCGGATCATTAAGAAGCGGCGACCGCGCCGCAGTAATACCCGCGGACTGTCGCTTGTGTTTTGTAACGGATCATTAAAAAGCGGCGACCGCGCCGCAGTAATACCCGCGGACTGTCGCTTGTGTTTTGCAACGGATCATTAAAAAGCGGCATTGACTTTTTGCGCATTCGCAATATAATCAAACCGTTTCCGCATAATATTGCGGCGCGGACGGCGTTATAAACGGACAAACGAGACCGAATAAACGGAAGCGTTCTTTTGCGTATTGCTTGCCAAAATATCCGCTCTTTCCGAACAGCAGCGAACGGAACTGTCCGCTTGAAGGAAGTAACCGTGCCGTACAGAAGCGCAACGGCTATGATAAGGCTGAGAGAACTCGAAGTAAAAGCCGCGGAACTCGAAAAAGCCATAGCCATACAAAGAGCCAAATCGGCATACAGGTTTGCAGAAGAAGAAATGCGAGCGTATTACGATCGGGCGCTGAAACTCGAACCACAGATGCCGATAAACGCCCCGGTAAAGCAAATAACGCTGTACGACGATAAAATGATAATTGCATACAACAGTCCCGTAAGCGCCGGTCACGATGAAAGTCGGGACTTTTCTTTTACCGAAGAACGGTTGAAATGCCGTATGTAAGGCAGAACAAGAAAGAAACTCAATACCGCGAATTTACGCTGCTATTCGTCGTTTGGAAACAACATAATAGTCGCTTTTCTTTTTACCGCGGGTTCGAATCGCTGCCTCCCGGGCATAATTCCCCCTTTCCGTTCGAACCCTCGGAATATTTCAAAATATGACCGGAAAACCCTGTTTTTACGTGAAATACTACGGTTTATATATAAGAAAAATCCCAAACCGGACTTATGTGTTCGATTTAGGATTTGCTTGGGTTTAGTGGATAAAAATGCTACCTCTGTTACCATTGGTAATTGACACTTCTTTCAATGTTTTATTGTAAAAACAAAAAACATCTATTACTATCCAACCACATCAGTTCGGATTGCAATATGCGTATCAATCTCTATTATAGAATAATATTTATATGATCAATAATCGATCGAAAAAGAGCTGTAATCCATGTGTTTTTTTGGAAGTTTTCTCTAGATATTAGCATATCCTTTAAAATATCCTTTAATTTTTCTATACCTTCTTTAAAAGCTATTCTTTTCCAAGCATCTAAGTTTTCTGCAACTTCAGTTGTTGCCTGTATTGCATAGAGTTCAAACAATCTATATAAGTTACAGTGTGAGTTCAGTTTACAATATAATGAATTGTCTATTTCCATAATAGATTTATCAACAAAATATTCAACTACGATGTTACCCTCTTCCTTTTTTAAAATATTTGCTGACAACCAAATAAAATTATCTATATCATCATAATATGGATGCAATGGACTATCAACATAATTTATTATCGGTTTATCTCGTTTCTTAAAATTACAATCTCTACAAATTGGTATTAAGTTGATAGGGGTAACTGAAAAAATAGGATAAATTGTTTTCGCTAAATAATGATCTAAATTTGAAACTTGCCCAATTCCACAAATTGGACATTTCCCATCTTTTGACAACGCTAATATTTTACTATAATATTTTTCCTTTAAACTTCCTTTAGAGAAGGAATTTGTATAAAGTTTTTGCAGATCGGTCGAAGTAAGAGATACTTCTACTTTATCGTATGGAATAAAGGTATGTAAATTATGATTCGTTGCTAAATCATCATATTTATCCGAATATTCTTTTATCAGATCTATTGAATCACATATTTGGCTTTTCTTATTTTTATCTCTTGTAATATTTGAAATGTCAGTTAAAATTTCTCTTACGGACATCTTTGGCTTTTCCAATTTTTTCATAATTAATCTCTTATTTGTAACAATGTACTTAAAAGCAACCTTGCTTCGTCACCTAATTCATTATTAAAACTTTCTATTATTTCCCCATAACTTTTTCCTTTAGACACCTCATCTTCAAGCATTTTATGAAAACCTGATTTAGTCACTTCTAACCCAAAAACTTCTCTAGTTAAAGCTCCAATCGTAGCCCCAAAAGATTCTATTTCTAGTCTAGAAATTGCGACTTCATTCCCTATCCGATTTATTTTCCAAACACAACTTCTCGGTACTTCTTGCAAAATTACTGGAGAATGTGTAGCTATAACCGCTACACCATTTCTATCAATTAGTAATTCAGATAACGCTCTTACAAAAGCGGCCAAAAGTGGTGGATGCAAATGATTTTCAGGCTCATCCAAAATTACCAAAGATTTTTCTGTAATACACTCAACCAACCTAGTTAATGTCAAAATGATGACTTGGTGTCCAGAACTTAATCTTTTAAATAATTTTATAGCCTCCTCTTTTTGAACATCATCTCGATCATCTCTAGATATTATAATCAAAGGTTTTATATTGGATCTTTCAAATATTGGATCTGTTTCCAAAATCTCAATTGCTTTTTTTAATAAACTTATTTTATATTCGGATTTCTGACACTGTATCAAACTTTGAGCAAAATCTCTAGTTAATATCTCATTCAAATCCCCTGCTGTAAGACCTATATGATTAAACGGCATGGATTTTCTTTTTGCAATAGTAATAATATCCTCATAATTATCAAAAGGACTAAAAGATACACACAAAACATTTGCAAACGCTTGATTCCTTCCATTTGCCGCATTTAATCTCCCGGTCAATGAATTAGATGATTTTAATATACCAAATTCATTATTCGGTGAATCCAAATAAATAGATTTTATAATGTTCTTTATTAAATAAGTCTTTCCAACATTATTTCGCCCTATAATAACATGAATGTTCGTCGGCGGATTTGAATCAGGCATAACTCTAAATGTAAGAACTGGAGGATTTTCCATATGCGTAGTTGGATATGTATATTCAATATCATATTCGGTCAATCTTGCCTTCCCGTGCGCAATACGACTAAATTGTTGCTTAATCATGAAATCATTAACTTCTCGCATTAGAGAAACTCGAGTAACATTTAGTCCCTTAACTTTTTTATATAGCTCATTATTATACGCAATATCATTTAATGCCTCTAAAATATCAATTCTTAACGAATCACCTAAATTTTTGATATTCTCATAATAGTAATCACTTTGCCCTAATGAAAAAAATTTCTCTGATAAATTAGTAAAATCATTTGGTATCTTTGCTGTTCTTTGGTTAGTTTCCATCTGAAACTCACCAATTTTTACACTACCAATATCAATTCTCTTTCCATCTTTAACATAAATCAAATTATATTTAGTTTCATATTGAAACCAATCATCCCAATTGTCTTTAATTAAAATTACTGTGTTATTATGATAATTTAAACTTGAAGGACTACTATAATAAACGAGAAATTTCAATTTGATTCTCCTTTGATTAATTCAATTTTATTCATATATAATTCCTACTTGCAAGAAATTAATCATTCTTTCTCCCATCCATCTTTAATATAGTTTGACAACTAATGAGTACACTAAATTGAACTTTTAATCCTTTAACTGCATAATCTTGGTAACAATAAGTTTCGACAATTCATATCTCTTTTCCGGAAATGTCCATGTAATAAAGTCGATTGCGATCTCTTGCCGGGCAAGAGTTCCCCCTCCATGCCCTTGTTTCGATCTGATTCCTGTTGCCCGAGTATTCTTTATCCATAATTTTGCAGTCATTGTAAATGAAGGTTGTTTTGTTTTTTCTATCAATTCTTTTGCTGCTTCTTCGATAAAATATTGATTGTTATCTTTTTCCCACAAATATAGAAACTGTAAAGTATTTATATCTCTAAGCCAACTTTGAATAACATAACTAGG
>CALVYT010000020.1 GCA_944372345.1 uncultured Clostridia bacterium | reverse complement strand
GTATATCGTGGAAGGTAAGTTGCAAGTAAGCGGTGTTGACCCCGGGGTCTTGTGCAACGCTTTACTGTGAACCGTGTCAGGGCTTGACCGCAGCAGCACTAAGCAGCTCTTGGCGTGTGCCACAAGTCAGCTTCGGGCGAGCCGGCTGCTTGCGAGACTCTTTGGCGATGTGCGACAAAAACGGATGCACGGCGATTTTGGCAGCAAAAAGGCATTCTTCGGTTTGAAGAATGCCTTTTGACGTTGTATTTATTTCGGATTTTTTCCGCCCTGTCCGCGCTCCGCTCTTATCGGGCGGGTGAGCGGGGTCGCTTGTTCGTGATTTTTTTCGCCCTGTCCGCGCTCCGCTCTTATCGGGCGGGCGAGCGGGGTCGCTTGTTCGTGATTTTTTCCGCCCTGTCCGCGCGCCGTTTCTCGCCGCGATGCGGTCTGTTTATTTCGGATACTCTCTGTTCAGTCCGCGCTCTCTGCCCTTGAACGGCAGTATGAATATGCCTGCATTCCTCGGGGGAGGAGGGTTGAGTCTTGCGCGTCGGTTTTGTTTTTTTTCGCCGCTCTCTTCGGGCAGTTCGGGCAGCCCGACCGTCATCATAAATTTTTCGCCGAGATCGTCCGCGTGTATTTCTATCTCCCGCACGGACGGGTGTGCGTTCGTCACTATATCCGCGATCTCCGCACATATCTCTCCCGCATTGCTCGCGGACGGATATGCAAGCAGCCTGTTTACCGCCGCGGCCAGCCCGGGCGGCACGTCCGTTTGGTCTTCGTCCGGAAAAAACGCCGTCATTTCAACTCCCTTTGTTATATTGTATACCGAAAATGCGCGTTCCGTCAACCGATTATAACGGTATGCCCAAATATATTTTACTTCATATCGGGTAAAATATAGAAAAAACTATCGGCGGGAACAAATGAGACTCGTAGACGCGGTATACTCAAGAATAAAAGAGATTATGGCTGAACGCGGAATGACGACGTATGCGCTGTCGAAGGCGTGCGGAGTGCCGTTTTCCACGATATCCACGATGATTAAAAGCAAGACCGTCACGCTGTCGACGATCTACGGTGTATGCGAAGGGCTGAATATGACGCTCGTCGAGTTCTTCTCTTCGCCGTTGTTCGATCGCGACAATATCACCGACTGACTTTTTGCCGTGCGGTAACGCGCGGCGCATAGCCGCCGTTTCCCGTGCGCATAATATAAGCGGGAGGTAAGCTATGTCCGAAAAGATATACAAGACGGGAATGACTCCGGGCAGCGGCACTTACGACTGCACGAACTGTCACACGAAAGTGCGGCTCGGCAGCGGCGACACCATGCCGCCTTGCCCGAAGTGCACGAACAATGAATTTACCAAAGAGTGATCAAAGATCCAAAGATCGGCTGACGGCGCGCTACGGCGCGCCGTCGGTTTTTCGGCGTTCCGCATTTTTCGCCGTTCGTCGGTTTTGCGGGACTTTTGCATCCCGCCGCGCCGCGTTTCGTCGCGCCGCATTCCGCAGAATTTTTCGCCGTTCGTCGGTTTTGCGGGACTTTTGCATCCCGCCGCGCCGCGTTCTGACGCGCCGCATTTCGCAGAGTTGCTTTCTTTTGTACCGTTCGGGCGCGGACGTCTGCGTCTTTTGTACTGTCCGCACTTCGCCGCTTTGTATTTTGCGCGTTTTTTGCTATGCGGGTATATTATCGGAGGAAAGAGCCATACTGAATATGCGCCCCGCAACAGGGACTCTACGCGGCGGATCTGCGACGACAAAGCGGAAGAAACTTTATAACGGAAATATCGCTCCTTGATAAACGCTCCTCCGCTCGGGTACTCGCAAACCGCTTGAAAAGCGATAAGCGGAGGAGTTTCGGAGCGGAGCTGAAAATAAAGACGCGTTTGCGTCGGCGGAGAAACGATACGCGTTTCTCCGCTTTTTTTTGCATACCGCGCGAAATATGTTGAAATCCGCCGCGCATCGTGGTAAAATCTGTTTATGGAATACTCGGAGATACAGTATGTCGGAAAGCGCGTTTCACGGCTCTTTTTCGGGACCTGCATACGGCGTATGAAAGCGGGGGAGAACGCGGACGACCTGCTCGACGCGGCGTTTGCCGCGGGCATAAACGCGTTCGACACGGCGCGCGGATACGGCGGAGCGGAGCGTTCGCTCGGCGGGTGGATAGACCGCCGAGGCAACAGAGCGGACGTCGTGATCCAGACCAAAGGCGGGCTGAACGGATTTTTGTGGAGCAGCAGGGTAAAGGAGCGCTGCGTCCGTGCCGATCTCGAAAGGTCGCTGAAAGAACTGCGTACAGACTATGTCGATATATATCTGCTTCACCGCGACGACAGGCGCGTGCCCGTCGGCGTTATCGTGGAAATGCTGAACGAGCTCGTTTGCGAGGGCAGGGTACGCGCGTTCGGCGGCTCAAACTGGACGTACGGGCGCATAGAGGAAGCGAACGAATACGCATATGCAAAGGGCTTGCAGCCGTTCACCGTATCGAGCCCCAATTTCGGGCTTGCCGTTATGGAAAAGGACCCGTGGGGCGGCGGGCTGACCACGGTCACGGGAGAAAAGAACGCGGCGGAGCGCGAATGGTACCGCCGCACGGGTATGCCGCTCGTCGCGTGGTCGAGCCTCGGCGGCGGGCTGTTCTCGGGCAGGTTTGCGTCGTCCGACATACGCGGCGCGCGGCGGAATATGGCGGCGTTATACCGCAAGGCGTTTTTATATCCGGATAATCTGCGCCGCCTGGCGCGTGCGGAGCGGCTCGCGGAAAAGTACGGCAAAGCTCCGTCGCAGATCGCGACGGCTTATATGCTTGCGTGCGGGATGAATGTATTCCCGATAGTCGGAGCGGGCAGCGCGGAGCATATCCGTAAGAACGCCGAAGCGGCGGAGATAAAACTGACCGAACGCGAAGCCGCATGGCTGGATCTGCGCTCGGACGACGGGGAGGAATTATGAAAGTAACGATAATAGGCGGATCCGACCGCGGAGAGTGCGCGGCGGCGGCGGAGGATCTCGCGGAGCGCGTGATCGCTGCGGGCGGCGAGGCGAACGTGTGGCTGCTGCCCGCGGGCATAACGACGTTCTGCGACGGCTGCGGACTGTGCTTTAACGGCGAGGAGAGCAAGTGCCGCCACGCCCGCGAGGTAATGCCGATAAGAAAGAGCATGCTTGCGTCCGACGCGGTGGCGTTCGTCACGCCGTCGGTTTCGGGACACGCTCCCGCGCCCGTAGTCAATTTTTTCAATTATCTCGAATATATGCAGATAGACCGCAGACCTCTGCCCGAAATGGCGCGCAAGCGGTTCGTGATATTTTCGCTCGGCGGCAGGCGGGCGGGTGAGGATGTCGCAGACTGCGTGCGGCTGTGGGGCGCTTCCGACGTGCGCGTGCTGACTTATTCCTCCGCTTCCGGGTCGCGCCTGCTGCTTTCCGCTCCGAAGAAGAAACCGGGATTTTTCGCGCGGCTGCGCATAAAGCGGCTCGCCAAGCGGTCGGGGACGCCGCTTCCTCCCGATTTTTTCGGGTAAGCGGCAAAACCGCGCGAAAGCGAAAAACATATAATTTTCAGCCGAATGGTTGCGATAAAAACGGGTACTCTGCGACGCATAGTACCCGTTTTTGCCGACTTTTTGCGCTTATTTCCGCGTTTTACCCTTCGACTGATTCGCGCAGCTGCCTGATCGCTGACTTTTCCAGCCGCGAAACCTGCGCCTGGCTTATGCCTATTTCTTCGGAAACTTCCATTTGCGTTTTGCCTTCGTAGTAACGCAGGGCAAGTATACGGCGTTCGCGTTCGGGCAGCCTGTCCATGGCTTCGCCGACGGCGATATTGCCCAGCCACCGCTCCGAATCGTACCTCGCGTCCGCTATCTGGTCCATCACCATCACCGTTTCGTCGCCGTCGTGGTAGACGGGATCGTACAGCGAAACGGGGTCGGCAATGGCGTCGAGGGCGTAGGTGACTTCGTGCACGGGAACGTTCATATGCGCCGCGATCTCCTCGCAGGTGGCTTCGCGGTCGCCCGTGGTTTCGAGGTCGTGGCGGATCTGCAACGCTTTATACGCCCTGTCGCGCAGCGAGCGGGATACCCGCATCGCCGAACCGTCGCGCAGGAAGCGGCGTATCTCGCCGATTATCATCGGCACGGCGTAGGTGGAAAAGCGCAGATTGTATTCCGTATTGAAATTCTTCATCGCTTTGATCAGCCCAACGCACCCGACCTGAAACAGGTCGTCCGCGCACGCCTTTCTGCCGTAGAACCTCTGCACTATGCTGAGCACCAGCCGCAGGTTGGCGGTGACGAATTTCCCGTGAGCTTCCTTGTCGCCGTTCTGCGCCTTTTTCAGCAGCTCCATTGCCTCTTCGTGTTTCAGCGTGGGCAGCTGCGCCGTGTCTATTCCCGTGATCTCCACTCTCGTTTTCATCCCGCGTATGCCTCCGTATGGTATTCTTTCACATATGCCTGCTCCTTATTCATAACCGCCGAAACGGACAAATTTCGCGCATTTCATATGCTCTTATGTCAGGCATAGCAGCGTTTTTCGCTGAAAAGCCGGAAAACGGTAACGGATCGGGCGCGCGCCGCATAAACAAGATGGTATGGACAGCGAGATCTCATTCTGCGAACTGCGTAAAAAGGAAGTGGTGAACGCCGCCGACGGCGCCAAACTCGGACATATAGTGGATATGATAATCTCCGTCGAGAGCAAGGCGGCTCTCGGCATAGTCGCGCCTGCGAAGCGCGGCGGACTGTTCTCGAAGGAGCAGAACATTTTCATCCCGCTCGGGTGCATAGTCAAGATCGGTTCGGACGTGATACTGATCGATATGGACGGCGCGGGCAGGTGCGGCGACGACAAGCCGGGCGGCTGCGAAGGCAAGTGCGCGCTTTACGGCTGAACGCAGCCGCGCGCGGCGTTTCGGTGCTCTCCACCGATTGACAATCGTGCCCGATTTGTGGTATGATACACAAAACGGGAGGAAGAGCAGAATGAAATGCAGCAAGTGCGGCTGTATGGACAGCAAAGTCATAGATTCGCGGATGAGCGAGGACGGGACGAGCATACGCCGCCGCCGCGAATGTTTAGGGTGCGGGCGCAGGTTCACGACTTACGAGGTGATAGAGCGCACGCCCGTTCTCGTTATAAAATCCAACGGGACGCGTCAGCCCTTCGACGCGGACAAGATCCGCCGCGGAGTGATAAAGGCGTGCGAAAAACGTCCCGTGACGGCGGAGAAGATAAACGCTCTCGTTGCCGACGTGGAACGAATGGTATATAACACGTTGTTGCAGGAGATAAGCTCCAAGCAGATAGGCGAATTCGTTATGAAGGGTCTGAAAGACCTCGACGAAGTGGCGTATATCCGTTTCGCGTCCGTCTACCGCGATTTCCGCGACGTGACGACGTTCGTGGAGTTCATAAGCGATCTCGAACGGCTGATAAAAGAGGATAAAGACGGCAAAGAGGGCGGAGCGGATAAATGAAATATTCGCTGACCGCTCCGCGCGATATGCGGCTGTCCGAACTGCTGGCGGAAAAGCTGTCCTTTCTCGGCAAACGCCGCTTGCGCGAACTGATAAGCGGCAGGCACGTCAAGGTGCGCGGAGAGAGGACGGGCGAGGACGTTATGCTGGCGGCGGGCGACGCGGCGGAAGCGTATACGTCGGACGCCGCGCCGGACATTCCCGTCGTGTATTCGGACGATAACATAGCGGTGGCGGACAAGCCCGCGCATACGGACACTATGAGCCTGCCCGCCGCGCTCGCCGAAGTTTACGGCGAGCTGTATCCCGTCCACAGGCTGGACGTCAATACGACGGGGCTCGTCGTGCTCGCGCGCACACCCGAAGCCGCCGCCGAACTCGAACGGGAGTTCAGGGCGCGGGCGATAAAGAAAAAATACCTCGCGACGGTGGTCGGCGCGCCGCCGTCCGGGCGCGGAACGCTGCGGCACTGGCTCGTCAAGGACGCGGCGAAGGGCGTAGTCAGGGCTTACGGTAAGCCGGTCCGCGGCGGAGCGGAATGCTCCGCGGATTACGAACTCGTCGGGCGCGACGGAGAGCTTTCCGTGCTCGCGCTTTACCCTGCGACGGGCAGAACTCATCAGCTGCGCGTGCAGCTCGCCGCGGCGGGGATGCCCGTGCTCGGCGACGGGAAGTACGGCGATTTTGCGGCAAACAGAAAATACGGAGTCGGCGGACAGATGCTCCGCGCCGTTTCGCTGACGTTCGTTTCTCCGCGCGGCGTGCTCGCGTACCTGCGCGGAAAGGAGATATCCGTGGAATGAAAAAGAACGACGATATGCGCGGGATGACCTCCCGAGGAAGAAAAGAGCTTCGCCGAAGGGAAGAGGGTGCGGCGGAGATGACCGAAGCGGAATACGCGGAAAAGCGCGGCAGAGCGCGCGTGTTCCTTATAGCCGGGCTGATCGTCGCGGTGATGCTTATAGCCGCCGGCATAACGATCCCGACGGTCATGGCGGCGAATTATATGTTTTACGACAATCCCGTCGCGGTGTTCACGTTCGGGACGGGCGGCGAGAAGTACGAAGTCGAATACGAGATATTCGTTTCCGACGCGCCGAATGCGGCTAACAACTTTATGTACCTCGCGTCGATAGGGTATTTCGATGGAACGATAGTGTTCGATACGCAGAACGAACAGGTGCGTTTCGGCGGCTATTACGATCCCGTCTACGACGAAGAGGACGGCGAGTGGGATTACTCCCACAGGAGCAAGGACCTCGGTTTTATCTCCGGGCTTACGGATGATTTTTCGCCCGAACGCTTCGAGAACGAGAGTTATCCCGAAGTGTTCAGATATACCGTCAAAAAAGACTCCGCGAACAAGATGAAATACAGCGACTTCGACTACGCTCTCTGCGGAAATTATTCGGGCAGCGCGCTGTCGGCGACGGAGTTCCAGTTCTGCTGCGACAGAACGGCGGACGCCGAGCATCTTTCGCCGCAGGGCGGCAGCGGTTCCGTTCAGTCGTTGTCGCTTGAAGTGTTCGGCGCGCCCCTCGACGAGGAAGAAGCGGCGGAGACGTTCGGGGTCATTCTCGGGCTGGAGCGCTACGTTTCATCCGACGGCACGCCAGAATGCGCCCGCAGATATTTCCGCGCGCCTATGCGGACGGTGACGGTGGAGCGCGTGAAGATATATAATTACTCGCCCGAGTGGAAGGACAGCAAGTACAAGTACGGCTTCGAGAGCTATATGACGGAGATAAACGCGCTGACGACGGGGTGGAGCAAGTCCTATCTCTGACGATCGCGTTCCGCTGCGGAATAAAAAACGAAAAATTGCCGACCATTATATACGGGCGGCGATTTTTTTGTGACCGCCGTTTACGGGAGGCGATCTTTTTTATGACCACGGGGATAATAATACTCGGCATAACCGCCGTACTGCTGTTCTTCGGCGCGGCGGAGAGATATTTCGACAGGCTGGGGATGACGAGCTGGCTGGCGTTCCTGATCATTCTCGCGCTGATAATAGGCGCGGTCATGCCCGAAGTGCGCACGAACGGTTTCGTGATGACCGTCGGAGGGTTCGTAGTGCCCGCCGTCGTGTTTGTCGTCGTGCTGGCGGTTTCCGCGCGCAAGGGCAATATCCTGCGCACGTTGCTCGCGCTCGTCGTTCAGGCGGCGCTGACCGTCGCGTTCAGGATGTTCGCGGGGACGGAAACGACGGGCGCGCTGACGGCGTTCTTCCTGCTGACGGGATTTATAGGCGGAGCGGCGGCGTATGCGATAGCGGGATCGCGGCTCGGCTGCGTTGCGGCGATATTCGGCGGGTGCATAGTCGGCGACGCGGCGAGCATGGGATTGCTGAGCGGAGCATACGGTTTTTCGCCGTTCACTCTCGGCGGTTACGGCATATTCAACGCGATGATAGTGGGATGCGCCGCGTCGCTTCTTACGGCGGAGATAGTGTGTGCGGTGCGACGTTCGATAGAAAACCGCAGCGTAGCGGCGCGCCGTCTGGAAGCGGAGGCTGCGGAGGACGTCGGCGCGGAAACGAAACGGGAGGAGCCCGGCTGCGACGCGGACGACAACGACATCTACGGCGGGGACTGATTCCCCGTCGTTTTTTATGACGGCGGAGCGGCGTTTGCCGCGCCCGACCGCCGCGTAGGCGGTCTTTTTTTGCGTTTTCCGCGGAGGAGCGAAATAAATTGTGGACAAAGGGCAAATATTGTGATAAAATAACACTATGGCAAAACCCATCGTAGCTATAATAGGGCGCAGTAACGTCGGGAAATCCACGTTTTTCAACCGCGTCTGCGGCAAGCGTATCTCCATAGTGAAGGATACGCCGGGCGTCACGCGCGACCGCATATATGCCGACGCCGAATGGTGCGGCAAGAATTTCACGCTGATAGACACGGGCGGCATAGAGAACGCCAAAGCGGATTTCGGCGCGGAGATACGCCGCCAGGCGGAGATAGCGATGGATCTTGCGGACGTCATAGTGTTTATGACGGACGGCAAAGCGGGGCTGCTCACTTCGGACAGGGAGGTGGGCGCGGTCTTGCGCACGACTTCCAAGCCCGTCGTGCTCGCCGTCAACAAGCTGGACAATAACGAAACGGACACGCTTTACGACTTTTACGAGCTGGGACTCGGCGAGCCGTTTTCCATATCCTGCGAGCAGATGCTCGGCATAGGCGATCTGCTCGACGAAGTGGTCGGGCATTTCCCGGCGGTGGAAGACGAAACGGAGAAGGGGCTGTCCCTCGCGTTCGTCGGCAAGCCCAATGTCGGCAAGTCCTCGCTCGTCAACCGCATCCTCGGCTTCGAGCGCGTCATAGTTTCCGACGTTCCCGGCACGACGCGCGATGCTATAGACACGCCTTTTACTTATAAAGGCGCGGCGTATACGCTGATAGATACCGCGGGGATGCGCCGTAAGCGCGGCATAGAGGACGAATCGGTGGAGCGTTACAGCGTGCTCCGCTCGATAGCCGCCATCAGCCGCGCGGACGTGGTATTCGTCGTGTTCGACAGCAGCGAGGAGATCAGCGAGCAGGACGTGCGTATAGCCGGTATGGTGCACGATGAAGGCAAACCCTCCGTCATAGTGATGAACAAGTGGGACAAGGTGGAAAAGGATACCCACACCGTCGAAAAATACAACGCGTCGCTTGCCGAGAAACTCAATTTTATGGGTTATTTCAAGTCGGAATACGTCTCCGCCGCAAGCGGGCAGCGCGTCGACAGACTGCTCGATCTTGCCGAGACCGTATATTCGCACGCGGGCATGCGCGTTCCGACGGGCGTGCTCAACGACGTCATAAGCGACGCCGTGCGCGCGACGGAACCGCCCTCGCATTCGGGCAGACGGCTCAAAATACTCTACGCCACGCAGGCGTCCGTATGTCCTCCGACGTTCGTTATCTTCGTCAACGATGAGGAGCTTATGCATTTTTCGTATAAGAGGTATCTCGAAAACAGCCTGCGCCGCGCGTTCGATTTTTCTGGAACGCCGATAAGGTTGAAGATCACGGGAAGAAAGGAGAAGTGAGATGGCTCTTTGGCTGAAAATATTGCTGACCGTCGTCGTCTGCTATTTCATAGGGAATATCAATTTCGCGCTCATACTCGCGCGTATCAAGCACGGCGACATCAGAAAGAGCGGCAGCGGCAATCCCGGGACGATGAACGTCGTCCGCACGTTCGGAAAGGTGACGGGCGCGCTTTGCCTCGTTCTCGACGCGCTCAAAGCCGCGATCCCGGCGTTC
This sequence comes from uncultured Clostridia bacterium, assembly GCA_944372345.1. GTDB lineage: Bacteria > Bacillota > Clostridia > Christensenellales > Pumilibacteraceae > Protoclostridium. The sequence goes on along the minus strand of CALVYT010000020.1, from coordinate 909 downwards.
TTCGCGTGGTGGCTGATCTCCGGAAGCGTTTACGACGTCGACGACAAGCTGGGGCTTTACGTCGCCGCGCTGTCCGTCGTAGTCGGGCATATCTTCCCGGTCTGCCTGAAATTCAGGGGCGGTAAGGGGATAGCGTGCATAATAGGCGTCGCGCTCCTCGCTCATCCGATAGTGACGCTCGTCGCGTTCGCCGCGGGACTGATCTTCCTCGTGTTCGTCAAAATAGGCGCGCTCGCGTCGTTCATAATGATCTTCGTGCCCAATATTTACGAAGCATACGTTCTCGGCGGCGACCAGCCCGTCGTTTCCGCTCTGATCTTTGCGACTCTTACTCTTGCCGTTCTCGCTCACCACGCGAACCTCAAACGGCTGTTCAGCGGAACGGAGAATCTTACCATCCTCTTCCATAGAAAGAAAAATAAATAACGAGGGGAAGGCATATAACGGGGTTGATACGGACTACGCGCTCGGTCACATACTCCGACTTCGCGCTAACGCGCTTCGTCGACGTAGGTATGCTCCCTCGCCTGTTGTCCGTCTGAACCCCGTTCTCTGCCTTCCGCTGTTTAGGGGAATAGGATAAGACGGTCATAAATCGCTTGTTTGAACTTACCAGGGCAGGCGGGGCGGGAGCGGAGCAGGTACAGCCCTTTCCGCCATAGCCATTTTCGCGGGGCAGCAAACAGAACAAACTTGCCTCCTATGCCTCAAAATGCTTGCAAAGTAAATCAAAACTTTCGCGCACGGTGAGCCGTGCGCGTCTTTATTATGTGGAAAAATAGCTTGCTGTTCGCCAGAATTCGCAGCGAATGCGAGCGTATTTCGGCAGGGAATGGCACGTTTTCGGAGCGAGCGGAGGCGGAAGCGGTCACGGCTGGGTGACCCCGCCGTGACCCGAAAACGTGACAG
>CALVYT010000019.1 GCA_944372345.1 uncultured Clostridia bacterium | reverse complement strand
TAGCGCAAGGCGGAGTATGTGACCGAACACGCAGTCGCTATCAATCCCCGTTATACGGCTTTTCGCCCGAGGGAGCATACTATTGTCGACGAAGCGTAGCGCAAGTCGGAGTATGTGACCAAGCACGTAGTCCGTATCAACACCGTTATATGCCTTCCCCACCACGATGGGAAGCCGCCCGACCGAAGGCGCAGCCGCTCGGGCGGTGCTATGCGGCTTCCCATTATATCCCCGTTATACGGCTTTCCGCCCTATCACGGTTTTAAGAGATATAAAGTACGTCACCCCAAAATACCCCGCCAGTATGGCAACGTATATCAGCGGCACGCCGATGCCCATGACAAACACGCCGAGGTGCAGCGACGCGACAAAATCGCAGACGACCGCGCAGGCGCATAGCGTGGGGATCACCGAGATGAGCGGCAGTATCAGCGGCAGCGCGAAGAATTTCAATATTTCGCCGCGCAGCATGCGCCGCTGCTGCTTTCTGTTCATTCCGAGCGCGTAAAGTATCGCATACCGCCGCCTGTCCTCCGCCGCATCCGCCGTTATACGCAGCGAAAGCAGAGCCATCGACAGCAGCGTGAACGTCGTACCGAGGAACAGCGACGCTATGACCGCCGCGGACAGTACGGCATTAAGCTCATATATATTTTCGAACACGTTATTATCGATCCGCGCGCCTTCGCGTTCTACGGCTTCCTGAAATTCGGGGGGCAAAAAGCCGTTCACGTTCATATTAACATATGTCGACGTGCGCGCAGCGGCGACCTCTTCGCGTTCCGTAAACGCATCGTCCACCACCAGATAATTCATTCTTATAGTCAAAGCGCTGTCATTACTGTAAAACGAAACCGTTTCGGCATAGGTCAACTCTTCGCCGAAAACCGTAAGCGTGTCGATCGGCTGCGGCGCCTCGTAAAACCTCGACAGCAGGATATAACTGCCGGGTTCGACGTCAATAGTCGGCTCTCCGCAATATTCGAGATCGTCGTTCGCGTCGCTCTCGCTTATCACGCATGCCGAATAAGCGGTCAGATCTTCGTCCGTATACAGCGAAAAAGCCACGACGTCCTTAACTTCCGCATACTTTTCGGCTTCCTTTACAATGTCGTCCTCGGTAATGTTTCGACCGGCTGACACCATTATGCAAATATCGAAATTGCCTCTATGTACCGATTCAAGCAAAGCGTAACGGAAACCGAACATAAAGCACGCCAGCATTATCGCTATCGTCATAAGCACGGCGACGACCGCCGTCAGAACGGCGTTGGAATTCATCGTCCGCGCGCGGCTGCGGCAGGAAACGAGCGTCACGGCGTCGTATGCCGCGTCCTTATATGCGAACGCGTCCGCGCCGCTGTCGGTCTTACGCGCGCACGGTATGCGCGTCAATATCTTCGTGAGCGGAAGCCCGCGCAAGCCGATATAAAACACGAACACGCCCGCGATCGCCGCCAGCACGCATACGACCATTCCCGTCGCGACGGCGGGACCGGCGTCGCCGTTCCCTATTGTCAGGCTCACGCAGAGCAAGATCAGGATGATCGCGAACGCAACGCCGAAAACGACTCCGCCGGTCACCGACACGGCTTTGTCTATGCGCGGCGTATACTTCTTGCGCTTGCTCTCTTCGCGGATGAGCTCGCTTATCTTCGCTTTCTTGAGAGTGCGGGACGACCACGCGATCGCGATAAGAAATATCGCCAGCCATTCGATGACGGTCACGATCGGACAGATCGGGGTGAACCCGAGCGGGACCATACCGTCTATCGCCGAGCATACGATCGCGTTGAACACATAGAACAGCCCTATGCCGAGCGCCCCGCCGAGCAGCAGCGAAACGACGCAGACGACGGCGTTCTCCGCCGCGAACAGCGCGACCACTTTCTTGCGCGGCACGCCGAGCAGCATATACGTTCCGAATTCGCGCCTGCGCCGCCCGAGCATCCACGTCGTGGCGTGGCAGATGATGAAGCACACCGCCGCCGCAACGACCACCGTCACGAAACGCGTCATAACGATGATCGCGCTGTATATGACGTTCACATATGCCATCAGTTCGTCGGCGAACAGCACGCCGTTGGAAGCCAGCATCAGAGCCGCGGTAAGCACGACGGTGACGAGATATACGATATAGGTCAGAGCCCTGCGCCTGACGTTGCGAAGAGCGAGCTTAAACGTCATAGTCCGCACCTCCCGCCGCGGCGTTTATCGCGACTATCTCGCGGAAAAGCTCGTCGTCCGTCTTGCCGCCGCGCGCCGCTTCGTCGAACAGCCTGCCGTCGCGCAGGAACAGCACGCGCGTCGCATACGCCGCCACCGCGGGATCGTGCGTGACCGTGAGTATCGTCGCACCGTACTTTTCGTTCATCATCCGCAGCAGCTGCATAAGGTTGCGGGAATTGCGGGAATCGAGCGCGCCCGTGGGTTCGTCCGCAATGATCAGCGACGGCTGACCGACGAGCGCGCGGGCGCAGGCGGTGCGCTGTCTTTCGCCGCCCGACAGCTCGCCGGGGAATTTATCCCGCAGCTGCGTTATGCCGAACGACTCCATTATGTCGCGCGTCCTCGCGTCCGCTTCCGCACGGTGCACGCCGCGCAGCGTCAGCGGCAGCACGATGTTCTCGTATACCGTCAGCGTGTCGAGCAGATTGTATTCCTGAAACACGAAGCCGAGTTTGAGTCCGCGGTATGCGGCGAGCTCTTCGTCGCTCATCGCCGTTACGTCCCTGCCGTCGACGAGTATGCTCCCGCCGCTCACGTCGTCTATCGTCGCGATGAGATTGAGCAGCGTCGTCTTGCCCGAGCCAGACGCGCCCATAACGGCGACGAACTCCCCCGCGTCCACGGAAAGCGACACGCCGTCGAGCGCCCTCGTCAGCGCCCCGTCCTTTCCGTACACCTTGCTCACGTTCCGTAATTCGAGTATCTTCATGTCTTTCCCCCTTTCGGTATGCGCCTCCGACAGTCCGCCCGACCCTCGGAGCCCGCTTCTCCTTTTTGCTGTTTTAATTATATCACGCTTTGCGCGCCAGGTCAATACCCTTTTTTAACGCGCGCCCGTACTTTTTCCGCGCCCGCCGCTTCGGCTCATAACGCGCTTTTGTCCGCTTATTGCGCGCTCCGTTGCTTCGGCTCCTAACGCGCTTTTATGTCCTTGCCTATATTGCGGCTTTATGTTTTTATAACGCGCTTTAACGCTCTCATTTATAAAACGTCCGACAAGCCCGTTTTGTCCCATATGTCGGCAAAATTTTTCAAAAAAATTTTTACGCCGCGCCCGTATGCGTTCGCTTAAACGCTTTTCGTTTTTCCGACGGCCGTAAAAACGCGCCTGCCTTACCGGCAGGCGCGTAAAGAGATATGTTTCCCGAATTATTCACATTACGGGGATCGTCCCTGCCGTCAACCGACGGCGGGATCGTCCCGACGGGCGGTCTATGCCAACGAACGTCGGACGCTTCCGCATATCGCCGGTCGGCGCGAACAAGATCGATCGCCGCAAGCAATTTTAATTATAACGGAGTTCGCCACGGCGGGCGGTCGGCGCGGACGAAGGCAGAACTCACCCGCTTATCGTCAATCTATGCGGACGAAAGCGCATACGCTCTTACCTTCGACATGAAATTTGCCCTCGAACACGCCGAGGTCGGAGTCGCCCGCGCGGTCGCCGTCTATGCGCAGCGACCATTTGCCCTCGGGCAGGGGCACGTCGACGGCTTCGAGCGGATTATAGACGATATAGAGCTGTTCGCCGCAGCCGCGGAGGGTGTAGGCGATGACGTCGTAGCGCACGTCGCTGCGGAAATCCGTCGCGTCCTCGATCTCGTCGCGCCCTGACAGGCGCAGCACGGGGTGCGCTTTGCGGAAGGCTATCAATCCCCGGTAGTAGTCGCGCATCGCCTCGGCGTCCGAGCCGGGGCGCAGAGAATTCCAGTCGATATTGTTGATCTCGTCGGGCGCGTTGTAGCTGTTCTCGACGAATCCGCCGTTGCCGTCCGGCTTGGAGCGGAGCAGCTCCTCTCCCGACTGGAAGAACGGCACGCCGCGGCTCGTCAGGACTATGCCCGCGCACAGCCTGTTTATGCGCAGCTTTTCTTCGAGCGGCGCGTGCCCCGCGGTCATCGAGATCTTGTCCCACAGCGTGTTGTTGTCGTGCGCGGAAACGTAATTGATGACGCGCGAAGCCTCCGCGGTCACCCAGTTCATATTGAAGTTGGGCGAGGTCGCTCCCATCGACGAGAACTTGACGGCATTGACGTTTTCATACGGTTTGCCGTTGGCGTAGCCGCCGTCGCCGCCGTTGAATACCGAGCCTTTGACGCAGTCGCGCATAACGTCGGAGAATACGGCGACACTGCCCGCCGCGCCGTTCGTCGCCGTTATGCCGCCCGCGTTCCACTTATTGCACTGCTTTTCGCCGGGCAGCATCGTGCTGCCGCCCACCCAGCCTTCGCCGTAGAGCAGCAGGGACGGATCGACGGAGTGCAGAGCGCGCTCTATCTCCTGCATAGTGCCGACGTCGTGCAGACCCATAAGGTCGAAGCGGAAGCCGTCGGCGTGGTATGTGTTCGTCCAATGCAGCAGCGAATCTATGATGAACTTGCGGCACATAGGGCGTTCGCTCGCCGTTTCGTTGCCGCAGCCGCTGCCGTTGGTCGGGTTGCCGCGGTGACCGAAACGATAGTAATAATACGGCACCGTCAGCGCGAGCGGCGCGGAAAAATCGTATGTATGGTTGTATACGACGTCGAACACGACTCCTATCCCGCATGCGTGCAGCGCGCACACCGCCTCGCGGAGATCGCGCACGCGCGAACTGCCGTCGCGAGGATTGGTGCAGTACGCGCCCATCGGCATATTGAAATGCTTGGGATCGTATCCCCAGTTGAACGCATTGTAACCGTCGTCGTACAGCCGCGACTCGTCCACCGTCGCGAACTCCGCCGCGGGCAGGAGATGGACGTGCGTTATGCCGAGATCGACGAGATAGTCTATCCCTATGCTCTCGCCCGACGAATTTTTCAGCCCGTGTTCGGCAAACGCCAGAAAACGCGTGCGGTTGATCGCGCGGGTCTTGCCCGAAAAATCGCGGACGTGCGTTTCCCATATGACGGCGTCCGTATAGGAGCGGAGCGCGTGGCTGCGCTTATACGCCTCGTGCTCCTCCGCCCAGCCGTAAGGCGTGAGCCTCGGCGAGGACAGATCGGCGATCATACCGCGGCGGGCGTTCATACCGCCGCTGACGGCGTAAGGGTCGACGGTCTCCGCGTCCTCCCTGCCGTTGTAACTCATCGTGTAAGTGTAATACTTGCCCGACAGATCGGCGTCGAGCTCCGCTTTCCACACGCCCCGCGCGCACCGCGTCATCACTCCGCCGTAATAATTGCTGCCCGTTTCGCCGTCGTCGTAGATATTCAGGCGCACGCACTGCGCGAACGGCGCCCATACGCGGAAAACGGTGCGGCCGCTCTCTATCGACGCGCCCAGCCTGCCGTTATATTCGTAACGCGCGTTGAACTCCGCCGTGTCGTAAATGCCCTTGGGCTGCGCGGGAACGCTGATGCCCGAGCGCACGGCAAAACAGGGCTGCTCGGGATCGAGCTGCCTGCCGAGCACGAGCGTGATCTCGTGCCCCTCGTGGGGATTGCTGTAAAAATCCGCGATGGGTATGCTCACGCCGCCGCTGTATACCTCGAATTCGTCCCGCCGAACGCCCCATGCGTCGGCGACGAATACGACTATGCGGTTGTAATCCTCGATGAACGCACGCGTTCTTCTGTCCGAAAAAGCCGACCTGTCCGCCATTCGTCCGCCCTCCCGGCTCAGCCGGCAACGACGGAAAGCGTGACTTTTGCGCTCACTTCCGGATGCAGTCTGACGGTTATCTTATACTCGCCCGTTTGTTTGATCGGCGAATCGAGGACTATCTTCTTCTTATCGACGGGCACTCCCGCCGCCGCGAGCGCGTCCGCTATCGCCTGCGACGACAGCGAGCCGAACAGCTTGCCGTTCGCGCCCATACGCGCTTTCAGTTCCACCTTGGTCGCGTTCAGTTTTTCGGCAAGCTCCTTCGCCTCTTTGAGCGCGGTCGCCTTTTTATATTGCTCGGACGAGCGCTGCGCTTCGAGCAGACTGAGGTTCTGCGCCGTCGCGGGCTGCGCCAGCCCCTGCTTTATAAGATAGTTGTTCGCGTATCCGTCGGACACGTTCACTATATCACCCTTTTTTCCCGACCCTTTGACGTCTTTGAGCAATATGACTTTCATTGCGTTATCTCCGTTGTTTGCTTACCGATATTATAGCACAAGACCGGAGCGGCTGTCAAGAGCGGCGCGCCTGTCCGTCCGCCCCTCCGCCGCAATTTGCGCATTTTCCCGCCTCCTTGCGCACGCCGGACTCACGCAACGCGCCCGCCGCGCCGTAAATACGCCGCAAAAAACGCTCCTGCCCGCGGCAAATGCCGCGGGCAGGAGCCGTTATATCCGCTTGTTTCCGATCGCCGCGCAATGCCGGTCACTGCTTTGCGGCGCGTTTGCGGCCGACGAGATGCAGCGTAAGAGGCACCGCTATCGCCGCGGCGCAGCCCGCGAGCAGGACCACGTCGAGGATGATCATCACGATCTTCCAGGGAGGCATTCCGAAGTCCGCGTCAGTCAGTCCGCCGCTTTCGTAGTCCTTGACGGCGTTGGAGTTGGTTATCGAATAGATTATATTCTTCGCCGCGCGGCAGACGTTGGTCATCACCGTGGGGTTCTCGTAATAATCTTCGAGCGACCAGTAGCTGCTGTTCGTGTTCAGCCATATGTCCGTGCCAGCCCAGAGCCCCGAGATCATATCCTGATAGAACATCGCGGAAACTGACGCCTGGTCGGTTATGACCATGCCTTCGAATCCCCACTCGCCGCGGAGCACGTCGGTCATCAGACCTTTGTGCGCTCCCGCCCAGCGCGCGCCTATCCTGTTCATTCCCGCCATCGCGGCGTTGGCTCCGCCCTCGGTGACCGTCAGCTCGAAGCCTTTGAGCCAAATCTCGCGTATGGACTGCTCGTTCGCGAACACCGCGCCGCCGTAGCGGTTGGTCTCCTGGTCGTTGAGCGCGAAGTGCTTCATATACGCTATAACGCCCTTCGAGCGCACGCCGCGCATTTCCGCCGCGCTTATCTTGCCGGACAGGAAGCCGTCCTCGGAGAAGTACTCGAAATTCCTGCCCGAATACGGCGAGCGGTGGATATTCACGCCGGGAGCGTACCAGCCCGCCACGCCCGCGGCAATGCTCTGCCCGCCGAGCGACTCGCCCATATCCTCGATGAGGTCGACGTTCCACGTCGCCGCGAGCACCACTTCCGCGGGCCACGCCATCGTGCTGACGCCGCCGACGAGCGTACCCGAGAAGCCGGACGGACCGTCCTTGTCTTGCGTCGCGGGAAGCCCTATCTTGTCTATCTGTATGGTGGAATATCCGCCCATACGCACGAGCCGCGTCACCTGCGTGACGGAGAGCTGGCTGACGAGATCCTCCCAGCGTTCGTCGTCGTAGTCCGCGTCGGCAAGCTGCTGCACCGTATACGACGTCGCCGTCGAATTAAGTTCGGGCATAGTCGCGCCTTCCGCGTTCACCACCTCGTCCGCTCTGTACCATTCGAGGTCGGCGAGCAGTTCGTCGCTTGCCGCCCACGAGCCGTTCTTATACGCGCCCGTCGGCAGCGTGCCCGCCCAGTCCGAACGGGTGACGTATTTGCACGTGTCGTAAGCGTTTACGTCCGCGTCGTCGAAGCGGTTGACGATCTTTTCGCCCGTCGCGGAAGAAACGGAATACGTTTCCGTATCTCTCTCCGCCTGCTCGTAAGCATAGACGAACGCCGCGTCGCCGCTGCCGTGCATAAGCCCGCTTTCCGCCGCCGAAGGCTGTTTGGCGACGATGACGTTGTTGACCGCGTCGTGGGCGTTTTTCGCGGCGGTGAAGTAGTACGTTCCCGCGTCGACGATATACGTCCCCGCGACGTCCGCGTCATACGTTTTCATAAGCTCTTTACTCACGTTCACCGTGACCGTTTCGCTGCCGCCCGCCTCTATGAGCCCCGTCTTGGCGAACCCGACGAGCTCGACGGAGGACTTCTCTATGCCGCTGTCTATGTCGTAGTCCGTATACGGCGACTGCATATATATCTCCACGACGTCCTTGCCCGCGCGCTCCCCGTCGTTGGTCACCGTCACGGAAACGTCGAAGGACTTCCCGTCGTCCGACTCTTCGGCGGTAAAGCCGCTCCACGAAAATTCGGTGTACGACAGACCGTAGCCGAACGGGAACTGCACCTGCGTTCCGTAGTCGTAGTCGCCGACGTTATCCCTGCCGAGTACGACGTCCTCATACCGCGTTTCGTAATAGCGGTATCCGACGTAGATGCCTTCCTGATAAACGATGTATTTCGTACCGTTCGTCACGGAACTGTTCGCAAATGTATAGTCGCCGAGGTTTTTCGCGGACGGCGCGCTCTGACTGTCGTAGGCGTAAGTGTCGACAAGCCTGCCCGACGGGTTGACGCTGCCGCTGAGCACGTCGCCTATCGCGTACATACCCTCCTGTCCGACGGCGCCCACCCAAAGCGCGGCTTTGACGTTTTTGAATTCCTCGTCCTCGAGGAAGCCGAGCTCCACGGGGTTGGACGAGTTGACGATGAGCACTACCTTGTCGAACTTCGAGCATGCGAGCAGCAGAGTGTCGCGCTCGTTCTTATCTACTTGCAGATACTTGTATCCCGTCGGCAGCGTTCCGAGCGGAAGATCCGCGCTCTCCCCGCCGCTGCGCCCGATCACGACTATCCCGACGTCGTCGCCGTCCATAGCCGATACCGCCGCGTCCGTAAAGACGCTGCGCGGCACTTCGTTGACGGAGAACTCTCCGTCGCCCGACGCGTTCGGATACGTCTTTCTGTACGAGCTGCCCGCGCCCGTGTCATAAAAATCCCACAGCGTTTGGTCTACCGTGAAACCCGCGCGTTCGAGCGCTTGTTTCATCGTGGGAGCGAGCGACGCGTCCACCGATCCGGATCCGGATCCGCCGTACACGAAATCCACGGAATCCTGCCCGAGCACGGCGAGTTTCTTTTCGTCCGCGGACAGCGGCAGCGCGCCGTCCTCGTTTTTGAGCAGCACTATGCCCTCCGCTTCGATCTCCTCGCACAGCTCTTTCTCCGCGTCCGTCGCTTCGTAATCGCTGTCGCTGAAAAACACGGTGAGCAGGTTCTCGTATTTGAGCGCGAACGCCGTGCCTACGATGAGCGCTATCGCTACTACGATCCCTATCGTGCCGAAGATTATGACCTGTTTCAGCGAAACGGGCTTTCTGACCTTTTCGTTTTCCATGATCTTTCTCCTTTCATTCCGTTAAGGCGACGGCGGCGGCATATGCCGCCGCCGCTCTGCTTCCGCCGCGATCGGCGTTATGCGTTAGGGTTCTCGAACGAGAACGTATTGTTCTCTCCGATATAGACCTTGACGCTCGCGCCGTACTTGTCGATAACGTCCTGCGCGCTGTTCGCGTAGATCTTTTCGCCCTCCGTTTCGGCGGGAAGCTCGACGGGATATTCCGTCGTCAGTTCGGTATCGATGCCGATGTTGAACCCGCCCGCGAGCGAATACGAATTGAGTATGACTCTCGTCGCTTCGGAAAGCGTATATTCCGTATACCCGTCGACGGTTTCTCCCGCAGTGAACGTGCCATAGGTCGTCACGGCGGTCGTACCGAGATTCATACTGTAAGCGTAAATGAGAGTGGTCTCCACCATTTCGTACGAACCGTCGTCATAGAGGTTGAGCTGGTAAACGGTGCTGTCTTGCCCGCCGTAACCGTTGCCCGCGACCGTACCGTTGACGTACGTCGCCGTAATGCTCGCAGCCGAGCAAGCCGTAAAGGCTACCGTCGCAAGGACGACTGCCGCGAGAGCGGCTGCGGTGACTAAAAATACACGCATCTTTTTCATCTTTCATTTCTCCTTTTTCGGACATATTCCGCGGCTTTCCGCCGCGTTCGAGCGTATTATCTCACAACCGAAAAAGGATTTCAAGACCCTTGGCGCGAACGTCGCCGTAGCAGGCGCAAACCGCACAAACCGCGCATAAAAACGCACATAAACCGTGTGTGCGGCGTAAAAATAAAACGGCGGGTCTGCCCCGCCGCCAAACGACATATCTGTTTCGCTCATCCGCGCGCCGTATTCCGGACGCGCTAAAAAAACGCCCTCGCCGCCGTCTATGATTTGAAAGCGGACAGCGTGACGAACAGCGAGAATATCCCGCCCTCGGCGCGCACCTCGATCGTGCCGCCGTACTTTTCGGCGATATGCTTTATGCTGCGCACTCCGAAACCGTGAAATCCGCGCTCCTCGCTCTTCGACGTCACGGGCAAGCTGCCGTCAAAAACCAGTTCGCCCTCGAAATAGTTATCCTCGCGGATACATACTATCCCGCCCTTCTCCGTTTCCGTCAGCGTAATGACCCGCTTTTCGGGGTCGGAAACGCCGCCGACCGCTTCTATCGCGTTGTCGAGCACGTTTCCCAGCATGACGTACACGTCGGCGGGAGCCATAAACGACAGCGCGCCGCTGCCGAACGAACAGGTGAGTTTTATCCCGTGCGCGCCGCAGTACAGCCGTTTTTCCGAAAGAATGGTGTCGAGCGCGGGGTTGCCCGTCGTCGCGGACGCGTCGTATATGGAAACGGACTCCTCTATTTCGGCGATCGACCGCGCCCGTTCGTCGCCGTCGACAAATTCGAGCGCGCGCAGATGCCGCCTGATATCGTGGCATTTGCGGTTGATTATCTCTATGTTCTTCGCCGATAATTCATACTGCCGCTCGCGCTCGTTAAGCATACCCGCAAGCACCTGCTTTTCCCCGCGCAGTCTGCCGAGCTGCACCGCGCCCGTAACGAGCGCAAGAAGCGCGACGGGGATAAGTCCGAGCGTAAGCGAAATAACCCAGCTCGTGTCCGTTCCGTATACTTCTTCGTAAACGCCCTGCAAATTCAGCCTCATAAACATTATCAGCGCGATGACGAGCACGAAATACACCGTCATCGCGCGCTTGCCGCGCAGATCGGAAATATCCCTGCCGCGGTAAATGCGGCGGAACGCGAAGAACGCCCCGACGTAAAGCGCGGCGGAAAACAACAGTTCGGATATGACGGAAAGCACGGTATTGACACGCAGCTCGAACACGCCGACGTCGTAAAACAGGCGGAACAGCCCGAATACGGAGCACTCGACGAGCAGCCCGCACGCGAACACATAGACGTATTCGGAAAACCCGCCCTTATAGCACGCCGCGAGCACGCCGAGGAGTATGAACAGCAGTCCGCTGTACCAGAAGGCGTGGATGATCTTCATAACGTCGTAAGTCAGATTCTCCGCGAGAACTTTTACGAGCGGGTTGAACCCCGCCGTCAGCGCGGTGACGGCGACGCATATCGCCGCCGCGGCGGGAACGGGCAGTCTGCGGCGGAGCAGAAAAAACGCGAACATAAACGCGCCCGCGAGTATGCGCGCGCTGTAAAAGCCCTCGTAAAGATAATCGAGCAGCGCCTGAATCACTTAACCCCCCCCCTCCGATATATCTTCCGAAAGCCGCATAAAACGACGCTCGCTTCGTGCGCCCGAGATACAGCGTTTCGCCGCCCGCATCGACCTCCTGACCTCTGATCGCCGCGACGTGGCGCAGATTGACGAGAAAGCTCTTGGACGCGCGCGCGAACGCATACGGAGAAAGCCGCTCCTCCGCCTCGCCTATTGTGCCGCGGACGCGGTACGTCCTGCCGTCCGTCATATGATATACGAGATAGTGCTGCATCACCTCGACGTAAGTTATATCCGCGCTGCCGACGTTCACGCACTCGCTCTCGCTTATGCGCAGATTGATCGTTTTCGACGCGTTGCGCGCGCAGTATTCGAGGACTTTGAAGAATTTGAGCGCGAAATCGTCATACGTCACCGGTTTTACGATAAAATCGAGCGCCCGCACCGCATAGCCGTCGAGCGCGTACCTCGCCATATTGGTCACGAAGATTATCGCGACGTCGCCGTCGCTCTCGCGCAGCTTCTTCGCCGCGTCCATACCGCTCGTTCCCGGCATATCTATGTCAAGGAACACCGCGTTGTAGCCCGACGGATACGACGCGAGAAAATCGTCCCCGGAAGAGAACACCGTCACTTCAGGAACTCCCGAAAACATCGACCTGCCGCGCAGTCCCGGCGACTTCCCGCCGAAATACGCGTCGATGTATTCCCTTATCCTGTCCGCGTCGCGCGCGTCGTCGTCCACCACCGCTATTCTGAACATGTCGGCCCCTTTTATCGCGTCCGCTCTGCCATCGGAAACGCCCATACGGGTTTATTGTACCATACGACGCGGAAAATGTCAATACCGTTTCGTCGGTTAAAAGTTCCGCCCGCGGCAAAAGCCGCGGGCGGCAACGACGAAAATAAGATCCGACGCAGTATGTTATAACGGCGATCGCAAGAAAGGCGCGTTATCGGGAAGCGGGCCCGCCGAAAAACAGCTTCCGCGCAAGCTCGATCGCGCGCGCGGTGTTCTCCGTCAGCGCACCGCCTTGCAGCGGATCGTCTATGCCCGCGGCTTCGACGAGTTCGCCGAACGGCTTTTCGCCCGCGGTGCGCAGCAGCTTCATATACCGCCCGAACGCGTCGCCGTAGTCGTCGAGCGACAGCAGCAGAAACCTGTGCGCGACGGTCTGCGACAGGCAGTAGTCGATATAATACATCGGGTTTTCGTAGATATGCATCTGATACTGCCAGCGCGTGCCGTTCTCGAAATACGGCAGTCCCTCGCTGTGCAGGTACGGACGGTATTTCCCGTCGAGATCCAGCCAGAGGCTGTTGCGCTCCGACGGGGTCATATCGGGATTTTCGTAGCACGTTTCCTGGAATTCGTCCACTTCCGCGCCGTACGGCAGGAACGTCAGCGAGCTTGCCAGGTGCATGCGGCGGTAGTCGTCCGCGCGCTCTCCGAAGAACGACTCCGCGTATTTCCACGCGAAGAACTCCATCGCCATCGAGTGGATCTCCGCCACGGACATCGTGCCGAGATTGAGTTCGTAGTCCGCTCCGCTGCGGAACATCTCGTAATATGCGAGCGCGTGTCCCGCTTCGTGCGTCAGCACGTCGACGTCGCCGCTCGACCCGTTGAAGTTGGCGAGCACGAACGGCTGACCGTAGTCGTCTATCGAGGTGCAGTAGCCGCCGCCCCACTTGCCGCTCCTCGCGAACACGTCGAACGCGTCGGCGGCGAGCATTTCGTCTATAAACTCGCCCGATTCCGCGCTCATATCGTGGTACATAGCCTTCGCCGCGGCGAACAGTCCGTCGGGACCGTGCGCCGGCTCGGGATTGCCGCACGGGAAATACGTTTCGTTGTCGTAAGCCATCACCGTCCCTATGCCGAGAGCGCGGGCTATATCCTCTTTCAGTTCCGCGACGGCGGGGGCAACGTTTTCCGCCGTTTCGCGGCGGAACGCGCGCAGCTGCCGCCTGCCGTAAGAGTATCTGCCCATCTGCATATCCCCCATAACGGCGAACGAGGGCAGTCCCATTTTCTTCGCCATGCGCGCGCGGACGCGCACGAGCTTGTCGAACAGTCCGTCGAGAGCTGCGGAATCGCGCGCCATACGCCTGCCCGCGGCTTCCATCGCCTTGCGGCGCACGGTGCGGTCGGAGTCGTCGAAATATTTGCGCAGCACGCTGAGCGGCATCGTCTTTCCGCGGAAACGGAAATCCATCTCGCTCATCAGTCTGTCGTATTCCGTCACGAGCGCGGCTTCCTCTGCAAGCTCGGGGACTATCTTCTCGTCGCTCACTTTGAGCGCGATCTCATACGCCTTCGCGACGTTGGGGTTCATCAGGTCCAGCGCGGCGGAAAGGTGCGGCGAGGACAGGAACGCGCGGTTGAACTTCGCGCCGCACGCCGAGAGCCGCGGCAGGTTTTCGTCGTAATACGTCTTTTCGGCAAGGTAGAACTCGTCGCGCGTGTTCAGCGTAAAGCGGATATAGCACAGCGAGTTCATCGTCTGTATGTGCTTCGCCCGCTCCACGGCGTCATTGCGCACGTCCGCGAGCTCCCTGCCGCTCCCCGCGCTTGCGGCGCGTCGCGCCGCCTCTTCGAGAGCGCGGCATTCCGCGTCTATGTCTATGCGGGAGTACGGCATATCCCCGATCTTCGTCGGTCCGCCGCCCGCCGCGTTTGCGCTTGTTCCGTTCGGTTCAGTCATATATTCTCCGCTATGCGTCCGCCGCCGGCAAGCCGCTCCGCAAGAGCGCGGCAGCCGCGTTCTATGTCCGAGTATGCCCGTTCGTAGTCGTCCGTATACCACGGGTCGGCAACGTCGCCGCCGCCCGCATACGACAGCAGTTTGATCACTTTCTCTCCGCCGAACCGCCGCACGGCGTCGCGGTAATTTTCCTCGTCCATAACGACGACGAGATCCGCGGCGGCGTATTCCTCTTTCGTCAGCAGTGCCGCGCGCCTGCGCTCGTACGGAACGCCGTGGGCGTCCAGCGTGCGCCGCGCGGGGGAATATATCCCGCAGCCGAGCGCGTCGGTATGCAATGCGCGGGAGCTTACCGAAACGCCGTTTATCCCCGCTTCCGAGAGCAGTTTTTTCATTATGTGCTCCGCCATCGGCGAGCGGCAGATATTGCCGTGGCAGACGAATACTATGTTCATACTTCTTCCGTGCGGCGCGTCACATATGCGCCGAGCTGTCCCACAGCGTCACCGTGCCCGTTTCCAGCGTCTTTTTCACGTCTATCAGCCGCTGGTTGGACGAGCCGCGGAAACGCAGCGTTATGTCTTTGAGAGCGTACACGAACCGCCCGTCGACGAGCACGTCGGTGAGCGAAAGCATCTCTTCGCTGTCCGCGCCGCCCCCGCGCGACGGGACTTTGCCCGTCAGCTCCTCGAACGTGAAGCCCGAATATATCCACACGCTCTTTTCCGGCAGTTCCGCCCTGACCCGCCGCAGCAGTCCGAGCAGTTCGGGTCTGTTCTCAGGCTCGAACGGCTCCCCGCCGAGCAGCGTCAGTCCGTCCACATAATCGGGCGCGAGCTCCCGCAGGATCTCGTCCTCAGCCGCTTTGTCGTAAGGCTTGCCGAAATCGAAATCCCACGCGATCTCGTTGAAGCAGCCCTTGCACGCGTGGCGGCAGCCGGACACGAACAGCGACACCCTGACGCCCAGTCCGTTGGCTATGTCGCGGTATTTGATCTCCGCTATGTTCATTCGTTTTCCTCCGCTCGCCGCGCAGCGCGCCGGCGTTTCGGTAAACCGATTCTGCCGCAAGGCGATATGCCCTGCGGCAGCCGATACATCGGTGTTATTTATCCGTCAAAGATGGAGCACGCGCTCTTTGATCTCCTGCGTTCTGCCCTGGTTCCAGAACTGCGAGCCGATATATCCGCAGGTGCGGCGCGCGACGTTGAGTTTGCTCTGATCGCGGTTGCCGCAGTTCGGGCATTCCCAGACGAGTTTGCCGCCGTCCTCGACGATCTGTATCTCGCCGTCGAAACCGCACTCCTGGCAGTAGTCCGACTTAGTGTTGAGTTCGGCGTACATTATGTTGTCGTAGATGAACTTCATCACGCTGAGCACCGCTTCGATGTTGTTCTGCATATTCGGCACTTCGACGTAGGAGATCGCTCCGCCGGGCGAGAGCGCCTGGAACTTGCTCTCGATCTCCAGTTTTTTGAACGCGTCGATCTTTTCGGTGACGTGGATATGGTAGCTGTTGGTGATATAGCTCTTGTCCGTCACGCCGGGGATTATGCCGAACCGCTTTTGCAGACACTTGGCGAACTTGTACGTCGTGGATTCGAGCGGCGTGCCGTAGAGCGAGTAGTCGATGTTCTCGTCCTTCTTCCACTTCGCGCACGCGTCGTTGAGCCGCTGCATTATGCGCAGTCCGAGTTCCTCGCCCTCGGGCTCGGTCAGTTTCTTGCCGTTCAGTTCGTACACGCACTCCCACAGTCCCGCGTAGCCGAGGGATATGGTCGAATATCCGCCGTGGAGCAGTTTGTCTATGCGTTCGCCCTTTTCAAGTCTTGCGAGCGCGCCGTGCTGCCAGAGTATGGGAGCAGCGTCGGACAGCGTGCCTTCCAGCCGCTTGTGTCGTGCCTGCAACGCGCGGTGGCAGAGCTCGAGACGTTCGTCGAGTATCTCCCAGAACTCCTTTTCGTGCCCCGCGCCCGCGCTGCACGCAACGTCCACGAGGTTGATCGTGACAACGCCCTGGTTGAACCGTCCGTAATACTTGGGCTTGCCGTTCTCGTCGACGTAAGGGGTCAGGAAGGAGCGGCAGCCCATGCAGGTGTAGCACTGACCGTTGCCGTTCTTGTCTATCTTGTTTTTCAGCATCACCTTTTCGCTGATATAGTCGGGAACCATACGCTTGGCGGTGCACTTGGCTGCGATCTTAGTCAGGTAGTAATACGGGCTGTCCTCGCGGATATTATCATCTTCGAGAACGTATATCAGTTTGGGGAACGCGGGGGTGATATATACGCCCACCTCGTTCTTGACGCCCTCGTAACGCTGGCGCAGCATTTCCTCGATGACGAGCGCGAGATCCTTCTTCTCAGCCTCGCTCCGCGCTTCGCCGAGATACATAAATATAGTCACGAACGGAGCCTGCCCGTTGGTCGTCAGCAGCGTCACGAGCTGGTACTGTATCGTCTGTATGCCCTTTTTGATCTCTTCTTTGAGCCGCTTTTCGACGATCTTTTTCTTGACTTCCGCGTCGGGCTGCGCGCCTATAAGCTCGAACTCGCTGTCGACGTCGCGGGAGATCTTCTCGCGCGAGATCTGCACGAACGGCATAAGGTGCGTCAGACTGATCGACTGCCCGCCGTACTGGTTGGACGCGACCTGCGCTATGATCTGCGTCGCGATATTGCACGCCGTCGAGAACGAGTGCGGACGCTCTATCATCGTGCCGCTTATGACCGTGCCGTTTTGCAGCATATCTTCGAGATTGACGAGGTCGCAGTTGTGCATATGCTGCGCGAAATAGTCGGCGTCGTGGAAGTGGATGAGCCCCTCCTCGTGCGCCTGCACTATGTCGGGCGGCAGGAACAGACGCTTGGTCAGGTCCTTGCTCACCTCGCCCGCCATATAGTCGCGCTGCACCGAGTTGACCGTCGGGTTCTTGTTGCTGTTCTCCTGCTTGATCTCCTCGTTGTTGCTCTCGATCAGGGTAAGTATGGACTTGTCCGTCGTGTTCGCGCGGCGCGCGAGATTACGCTGGTGACGGTATCTGATATACCGCTTCGCAACCTCGTACGCGCCCAGCTTCATTATGTTCGTTTCGACGAAATCCTGCACTTCCTCGACGCTGACCGCCCTGTTCATTTTCAGGCAGTCCTTTTCCACCGTCAGCGCAAGCGTGTCGATCCATTCGTCAGAAAGTTCGGGCTTGCCCGCCCTGTTCGCTTTCTTTATCGCATTCGCGATCTTCTGTCTGTCGAACTCTACTTCCGAACCGTCTCTCTTGATGAGTTTCATACTTACTCCGTTCCCCTTGTTATATTCGCAGAAACAATATATTGTAACCTAAGCGATGTCCTGACCACAATATATTGTGTCCGCGTGTGTATAACTATAATACTCCCGCAAGAGGCAAATGTCAATACCTTTCGGAAAAATAAATTAAAAAAATTTTCGCAAACACCCCTTCGAACGCTTGACAAGTATGGTTGCGCGCTTCGCGCGCAACCATACTTGTCTGCGGGAAACGCGTTCGCGGGGAAACCCTTCCTTGCAAGGAAGGGTTTTCCCCGCACCCCTTTCCCAAGGAACTTAAAATCCTCTTCATTATAATATAGAAACACGCTTGTCGAAAAAAGCAAGCGTGTATGGCGCGCATTCGCTGCGAATTCTGTAACTCGGCAAATTATTCTCCCGCAAAAATAAGACGCGCACGGCAAGCCGTGCGCGATTTTAACGCAATGTATGCGAACTTTTCGCGCGACAGCAAAAGCGCAGCTTTTGCGGGGGCGCAGCCCCGAGCGCACCCGCCCTTTGGCGTTCGCGCTCGGTTACAGCCGCGGCATTGCCGCGGCGAAAACCGACAATCGGCGCGAGGCGGCAGCGATACAGCGGAAGGCAGAGAACGGGGTTCAGACGGACAACAGGCGAGGGAGCATACCTACGTCGACGAAGCACGTTAGTGCGAAGTCGGAGTATGTGACCGAGCGCGTAGTCCGTATCAACCCCGTTATGTGCCTTCCCCTTGGGTGGGAAGGCATATAGACCGAGCACGCAGTCCGTAAATCCCCGTTATGCGGCTTCCCATCACGCGGGGAAGCCGCCCGACCGAGCGCGCAGCCGCTCGGGCGGCGCTATGCGGCTTCCCGCCAAAGAAAAGGCAAAAAATAATTGCGGATGAACCATCCGCAATTATTTTTTACTCGCCCTTGAAAGGCAATAAAGCCATATTCCTCGCGCGCTTGATGGCGACGGTAAGCTGACGCTGATGATGAGCGCAGCAGCCGCTCGTGCGTGCGGAAACGATCTTGCCCTTTTCCGTCACATACTTGCGAAGACGGGAAACGTCCTTGTAATCGATCATTGCGACGCCCTTTTCGCAGAACTCGCAGACCTTTCTCTTCTGGGGACGGCGGGTCTTTTTCGCGGTCTTGTCATCGCCGCCGAACTCCTTCGCGGCGGCAGTCTTTTTATTCTCCATGATCTACTCCTGTATCAGAATGGAAGCGACTCGTCGTTGATCGGCGCGAAAGATGACGACGCCGAAGTCTGTTTACGGGGAGCCGCTGCGGGAGCCTGTTCTTCGCCGCGCGGGCTGAGGAACTCAACCTCGTCGGCGGTGACGTCCACGCTCGTGCGTCTGTTGCCGTCCTTGTCCGTATAGTCGTTGATCTGCAACGCGCCCACAACGCCCACTTTCCTGCCTTTGGAAAGATAGGAGCTGCAATTCTCCGCGGTCTTGCGGAAGGTCGTGACGCGGAAGAAATCCGCGGTGCGCTCTTCCTGCTGATTGCCTGAGAAGCGGCGGTTGACCGCAACGGTGAACCTGCACACGGGCGTGCCGCTTGCGGATACGGAATAATCGGGATCGGCGGTCAGATTGCCGATAATGAAAATTTTGTTCATATTAAGCTCCTGTTCACTCGGCGGTCTTTTCGTCCTCGGACGCTTCCGCCGAAACTTCGTCCGCCGCGCTCTGCGCCTCGGCGGGCTCCGCCTCGGGCTCTTCCGCGCTCACCGCCGGCTGCGCTTCGGCAGCTTCCGCGGCAGCGGACTCCTCAGCCTGCTGTGCGGCAAGCGCGGCGGATTCCTCGCGCGCTTTCGCCGCCGCTGCGGCCCTCTCCGCCGCTCTCGCCTTTCTCGCTTCCTCGGCGCGCGTGAGCTTATTGTCCACCTTTTTGGTGACGATAAATCTCATAACGGCGTCGGTGATGCGCATCTGGCGTTCGAGCTCCGCGGGAATATCCTCGGGTGCGGTGAAGTTCATCAGGACGTAGAAGCCCTCGCTCATAAAGTTGATCTTGTAAGCGAGTTTGCGCACGCCCCACTTGGTCACTTCCGCGCTGCCGCCCGCCTGAACGACGACGTTCTTGAAACGCTCGATCGTGTCTTCGCGCGCGGCGTCCTCCATCTTCGGAGAGAGGATGTAGAGAAGTTCGTATTCGGTCATGTCAAATACCTCCTTTTGGATTTTTCAGCCTGCGGACTCCGCCGCAAGCAAGGATAAAAGGCTTCCCTTATCGGAAAGCCTTTATATTCTATCACACGTCAAGCCGTTTTTGCAAGCGTTTTTACATAATTTTTTGCGCGTTCGGCTTTTTCTTCGTCAGCGCGGCGGTCACGAAGCACAATATCGCGCCGAGAACGGTCAGCCCCGCGGCTATATACACCCACACGCCGTTGCTCTTGAAGTTGGAAGTCAGCAGATCGGCGAAGCCCTCGAAGCCCGTGGTCGGCAGAGCGATCAGCAGGTTGAACAGCAGCAATGCCGCCCCCGCAAGTATGCCGAGCACGCCCATAATTATCATCAGCGGCTTCGACTTGGCGAGCGCGCCCACTATGCCGAGCAGCGCGACGAGCACGGGCACTGCGATAAGCGCGATCGTTATCACCTTTTCCGCAACGCCGAACAGCCGGCTGCCGATTATATCCATTCCGCTCACGGCGGATCCGCCGCTTCCGGAAATGCCGAGCGCGAGCAGAAGTCCGCTGAACACGCCCGCAGCTATAAGCACAAGCACGGTCAGTACCGTCGCGGGGACGTTGCGTACCGTCGCAGACCCTTTCGGAGCGGGCTCGGGCACGGACACGGGCGCGACAGCCGTTTGCGCGGACGGCACGGGCGCGCTGCGGAATATATCCGACACGGGCGCGGGCGCTTCGACGGGCGGTCTGCCGTAGTCCGGTCCGTCATACACGGACGAGCCGAACGGGCGCGGAGCCGCGGGGTCGCACGCGAACATATCGCACGGCGCTTGCTCCGGCTGCGGCGCGCTCTCATTGACGGGAGCGGGCTGCTCCTCCGCCGGCTGCGGCGCGGGCGTAGGCTCGGGCTGCGGCGCGGGTTCGGGCTGTGGCGCGGGTTCGGGCGCGCGCCCTGCCGGCGGATAACCGCGGTCGCGCCGGTAGTCATAGACTTCCCTCGGCGTGTCGTACTCGGGCGGAGCTATGCCCGTATAGTCCTCCGCATACCCGTCGTAATATCCGCGGTCGGCGCGGTGTTCCCTGCGCGCACGCGCTTTATAAAGCAGATCTTCGTATTCTTCGCGCGAAAGATAAACGCCTCCGCTCCGTTCCGGCAGACGCGGC
The DNA here is from genome assembly GCA_944372345.1 of uncultured Clostridia bacterium. Taxonomy (GTDB): domain Bacteria; phylum Bacillota; class Clostridia; order Christensenellales; family Pumilibacteraceae; genus Protoclostridium. Next base: position 66,105 of record CALVYT010000019.1, on the reverse strand, counting down.
GGCTGCTGCGGTCTGTACCCGTCGTCCCTGCGGTCGGTGATGTAACGCTTTGCCGCGGACCGCCTGGTCACGCGCATTACGCACCCGCAGTTGGGGCAGATCTGCACCTCTCTCGCCTCGGGCGGAAATATCGTTCCGCACTTGGGACATCTGACTTTCACCATTTCTGTCAAGCCTCCCCGTTTAGTATATTCATTATACACTCTGTTATAAGTTATGTCAAGTCTTTTGCATTTACCCGCCGCGCCGAGCCGCGCGTTCCTTCTCGCCGCCCCATTCGCCGCCGAGCCGAAGCGCGATAAGCGGAAAAATATCCGCATAAAAATCCTTGACAACGCATATCGTATTGTTGTATAATCTCTATGCTGTCCGAAAGGAAGCGCCCATATCGCGGGGTAGAGCAGTCGGTAGCTCGTTGGGCTCATAACCCAGAGGTCGCAGGTTCGAGTCCTGCTCCCGCAACCACTGTCCGCGCACGGCTCGCCGTGCGCGGTCTTTTTCGCTTGCGCCTGCTGCGCCCGAATGGGAAGCACCTTTTTCAAGGAACTTAAACACCACTTCGGTTGCGCCTACGGCGCTGCCCATTTCACGCGTCTGCGCGATCTTTTTGCGAATCTGCGGCGGTTTCGGGTCGGCGCAGGGTATCCTTGCGCCGACCGCTATCGCTCCGCACGCTCCGACAACCGCCGCATTCACTACAAAAATCTCTGCGCATTCGCTGCCAATTCTGTTAAACAGCAAGCTATTTCCCCGCATAAAGCAGACGCGCACGGCGAGCCGTGCGCGTCAATATCTTATTTCCGAAACAGCGAAAGATGCTTCTTGACTATAATGCTTTTTTACCTTTCGCGCGACAGCAAAAGCGCAGCTTTTGCGGGGGCGCAGCCCCGAGCGCACCCGTCCTTTGGCGTTCGCGCTCGGCTGAGTACGCCGCAAAGCGGCGCACGGAAACCGACAATCGGCGCGAAGCGGCAGCAATGGCTATGGCGGAAAGAGCCGAATTTGCTCCGCTCCCGTCCCGTCTGCTCTGCGGCGTTCGGGCATAACATTTTCCGCAAGCCCCGCCGCGCTCCATAATATAACGAAACACGCCCGCCCTGTTCGACAAGCGTGCCTCTATATTATATGGAAAAGGATTTGTAAGTTTCTCGGGAAAGGGTCAAGGGAAAACCCATCTTTACAAAGAGGGGTTTCCCCTTGAAAATTTCTCGGAAGAAAATTATAAATGCACTTGTAAGTTTCTCGGGAAGGTGGGGTTCGGGGCGGAAACCCCTCTTTACCGAAAGAGGGGTTTCCGCCCCGAGAAAACACTTCCCGAAAACTTACGAATGCACATAGAACGCGCGGCAATCGTCGGCGCGGAAAATGCCGAGCACGCCGCCGAGCGTGACGCCCGTATCTATATGCGCTTTGACGAGATCGCGCACGGAACGCGGCGGAACGGACGAGCGAGGATACAGCAGAACGCCGTCCCTGCCGCCTATGTAGCGCGTCGGCGTATGACCGAATACGACGCAGGGCGAGTCTTTCGGGCGCACGGACGGCTCCTTGAACACCCTGTCGTAAACGAGCTGTTCGCGGCTCGCACGCTCGGGCGGAAGAATGCCGCCGTCGGCTGAAAGCGGCACGCCCGCGTGCACGCACAGCATATCCTTCGTGCGCAGAAAGTACGGCAAAGCGGCAAGCCGCTCCGCAAGCCCGACGTCCATCAGCTTCTCTTCCCCGGGAAAATAGGCGCGCAGAGTGTCCGCCGCCGCTTCCGCATCGCCGTACTCATCGGCGCGCGCGCGATAGATCTTGACGAGATCGTATTCATGATTGCCCGCTATGACCGCCGCGTCGGGCATTGAGAGAACGGCGCGCGCCAGGCGCAGCGACTGCGTTCCCTTGTCTATCATATCCCCGAGCACGAACAGAGTATCGCCGCCGCCGAACCGCACCTTGTCGAGCAGGCGGCAGAACAGCTCGTACTCCCCGTGAATGTCCGAAATGCAATATATCACTTATGCGACCGCCTCGAAAAACGCGAAAGCCCGGCAGAGCCGGGAAAGTCAGATATCATATCACGCTGCGGGCGTTGAGATCGAGCCCCGCAATGTCCTTTCCGTCTTTAAGCGCAAAACTGCCGCGCGCAGCGATCATCGCGGCATTGTCCGTGCACAGCGACGGGGGCGGCACGAACAGCTCGAACCCGCGCTTTTCGCACTCCGCCGCGAGCAGCGAACGCAGATACGAATTGGCAGCCACACCGCCCGCGAGCACAAGCCGCTTCACTCCGCGCTCCTCGGCGCAGCGGATGAACGTATCCACCGTATAACCCACCGCCTCCGCGGTGAACGACGCGCATACGTCGTCGACGGGTATCTCCTCGCCGCGCTGTTTTAAGTTATGCACATAATTGACGACCGCCGTTTTCAGCCCGGAAAACGTGTAAGAAAGATCACCGCGGACGTGCAGATTGGGGCAGAACTTAATGTTCGCACTGCCGCGCTTCGCGCGCTTGTCTATCTCCGGACCGCCGGGGTACGGCAGACCGAGTATGCGCGCGACCTTGTCGAACGACTCGCCTATCGCGTCGTCCAGCGTCGCGCTGACGGGAACGTAAGTGTTGTAGTCCTCCACGCTCACTATGCTCGTATGCCCGCCGCTCGCGACGAGCGAAAGCAGAGGCGGCTCGAGCTCGGGGAATGCGATGAAATTCGCCGCTATATGCCCCTGGATATGGTTCACCTTGACGAGCGGAATCCCGAGCGCGTAGGCTATCGCCTTGGCGGCGGAAACGCCGACGAGCAGACAGCCTATCAGCCCCGCGCCGTAAGTGACGGCGACCGCGTCCAGCTCCTCTTTCTTCACTCCCGCTTTCCGAAGCGCCTCGTCCACGGCGGGAATGACCGCGAGCAGATGATTCCTGCCCGCGATCTCCGGTACCACTCCGCCGAAACGGCGGTGTATCTCTATCTGGCTCGCGATGACGTCGGACAGGCATTCCCTGCCGTCCCGCACCACCGCCGCGCTCGTTTCGTCGCACGACGACTCTATGCCGAGTACGATCATAATGCTCCTTCGCCGATTACTCGGCGTCGTTGAAATACAATACTCCCAGCGTGCCCTTGCCGCAGTGCGACGTCACCGTCGCGCCCGCGAGCGTTTCGATGATGTTCGCGTCGGGATAAACGGCGAGCACTTCTTCCTTGACCTTCGCCACCACTTCGGGTCTTGCCGACGTGTGCGTGACGAAAACGTACTTCAAGTCGGGGTGCGGATAGCTTTTCAGAGTGTCCGCGACGTACTTGATTATCGCCTTGTCCGTCGCCCCCATATATTTCTTGCCGACTACCATCTTTCCGTCCGAAACGATGATGCTCGGCTTGATGCGCAGCACGCTCGCGACGAACGCCGCTATACCGCTGCACCTGCCGCCCTTATACAGGAACGTCATAGTGTCCACGACGAACGACGCCTGCACGGCGGCGCGGCGCGCGTCCACCTTTTCCTTGATCGACGCTCCGCTCTCGCCCGCTTTCGCGAGATCGTCGGCATACAGCACGAGCAGCCCCGCGCCCGTCGACAGATTGCGTGAGTCGACGACGTATACGCCGCCGCACTGCTCCGCCGCCGTACACGCGTTGCGGTAGCACGAACTCATCTCCGACGAGATCGTGAAATGCACTACCTCGCTGCCGCCCGCCGTCTGCTCCTTGAAAAATTCGTAATACTTTTCGGGAGTGATCGCGCTCGTCTTGGGCGTAGACTTGGTCTCGTCGAAAAACGCGTAGATGTCGTCCGGCGTTATCTCGCCGTCCAGCCCTTCTCTGTCGCCCAGAAGGATGGGTATGGGCAGGCGCGCTATGCCGCGCTCCGCGAACAGATAGTCGAGGTCGGAAATACTGTCGCTCGTGATCTTTACTTTGCTCATCGTTTCTCCTTTTATCCCGCCTCGCGGCGGGCGTCCTTATTATTTTCCTTATTGTCCGGCGCGCCCTCCGTCCGTGAAGAACAGCACGCCGAGAGTGCCTTTGCCGCAGTGCGACGTTATCGTCGCGCCCGCTACGGTCTCTATTATGTTCGCCCCGGGCCACGCCGCGAGCACCTCGCGCTTGACCGTTTCCACCACTTCGGGCTTTGCCGACGAGTGAGTGACGAACACATACCTCAAGTCAGGGTCGGGACAGCTGCGGGTAATGTCGGCGGCGTATTTGATTATCGCCTTGTTCGTCGAGCCGATATACTTCCTGCCGACGGACATTTTCCCGTCGGAAACCACTATGCACGGCTTGATCTTGAGCACGCTCGCGATGAACGCCGTCACGCTGCTGCATCTGCCGCCCTTATACAGGAACGTCATCGTATCCACCACGAACGACGCGCTGACAGCGGCTCTGCGGGCGTCTGCTTTCGCCTTTATCTCCGCGCCGCCGAAGCCCGCTTTCGCGAGGTCGTCGGCGTACAGCACGAGCAGTCCTATGCCCGTGGAAAGATTGCGGGAGTCTACGACGTACACGCCGTCGAAGTCCTCCGCCGCCGTACAGGCGTTGGAGTAGCACGCGCTCATTTCCGACGAGATCGTGAAGTGCACGACCTCGCTGCCGTCCGCCGTCTGCTCCGCAAAGAATCTGCGGTATTCTTCGGGCGAAACCGCGCTCGTCTTGGGCGTGGTCTTGGTCCTGTCGAAATATTCGTAAATGTCATCGGGCGTGACGTCGACGCCGTCAAGCCCCGACCTGTCCCCGAGCAGAACGGTCAGCGGGGTCACCGCTATGCCGCGTTCGGCGAAAAGACGGTCGAGATCGGATGTACTGTCGCTTGTGATCTTTACAGGCATTGATGTATTCTCCTTACGGGTATCCCGTTAAATCATATACATCCGATTTTACGAAAAAATGATTAACTTTCCATAAATTAAACCGTAGTCGCGGCGTCCGCTTCCGCTATCCGCCTGAAAAACTCCGCTCCGCCGTCGGTATACGTCGCCGTATTCGTTCTGCGGTATTCCTTCACGTCGCGTCCCGAGCCGCTCACGCCGCGCACGTCCGCCGTCACCGTGACGAAACGCGAGCCCGCGTCGCCCTTGACTATGCGGTAGCAGGCGCGCTCCTCGCCCTTGTCGCTCTCCGTTTCGAGCAGATCCCCGCCGCCGAGGAAGCACAGCGTGTCCCGGGCCAGCCGCGGCACGTTGCCGAGATATATCAGCGCATGGTCGTCGTCGGGATAGCGCAGGAAATATATCTCTTTCGTGCCCGACTCTTCCGTGACCTGTTTCACGGAGGAGAGCGGGATCAGTTCGTCGAGATCGCCCCAGACCACGCACAGCGGGCAGGTGACCGCGGGAAGATATTTCCGCGCTTCCGCCATAACGCGCATAAACGTCATCGTATTGTGCAGACTCCAATGCGGCAGCAGCCGCCTGAAAAATATCTGCATTGCCGCGTCGAACGTGTCGCGCACGCAGTCCGCCCGTTTTTCGAGCGCCGCCGCGAGCGCTTCGTCGGGGCAGGACTTCGCCATCGCCCCTAACTTTTTCGCCACCGCGTTCTGTTTGAGCAGTATGTCCGTGCGGGGATATTTGAACGCGGGGGCGTACATCACCGCGCGCCCGACGTTTTTCAGCTTCGCGCACGCGTAAGCCGCGACGCCGCCGCCCATCGAATGTCCGAGCACGTCCACCCTGTCGCAGTCCGCCAGCTTATCCAGCGCGACGTCCATTGCGGCGTACACGGCAGGCTCGGTGAAATCCTTGTAATGCGGTTTATCCCCCGCCCGTTCGTGACCCGGCTGACGGAATACCTCGATCTTGTCGTATAACGGTTTGAGATACGGCAACAGCACGTCCCAGTCGTCCGCCCCCGTAAGAAATCCGTGAATGAGTAACAGCGCTTTGCTCAATCGTTCGCCCTCCGATATTATTGTAAATGAAAAGGAAAGTTTTGTCAAAACATTTTCGGCGGTAGCGCGCCCGAAACGGCTCCGCGTAAAAAATTTTTTCCGACGGCTTACGGAAAAACAAAAAGGCGGAGGGGCTTCCGCAAAAGCGAAGCCCCTCCGCGGTCCGCCGCGTATCAGACGGACGAAATATGTATCAGATCGCTGTTGCCGCTCCTGCCGTTCGGCGTGCCGCCGGTGATGACTATGACGTCCCCGCGGGAGACCAGCCCCGTCTCGCGCGCGGCGCACTTGGCGAAATGGAACAGCACGTCGACGGAGGAATATTCCTCGGACAGCACGGGCGTGACCCCCCAGCTGAGCGCGAGCTTGCGGTACGCCTTGGGGTCGCTCGTCATTCCGATTATGTTCAGCATCGGACGGAAACGCGACACCATCATAGCGGTCTTTCCCGTTCGCGTGCATACCACTATGGCTTTCGCCTTTATGTCTCCCGCGAGCGTGCAAGCCGAATGCGAAAGCGCGTCGGACGCGCCCCTGATGATATAATCCTCCGCGCGCAGGAACTGCATAAACTGCCTGTTCTTTTCCGCCTGCATAACTATGCGGCTCATCGCTGCGACCGTTTCGACGGGATAGTCGCCCGCCGCCGTTTCGCCCGACAGCATGACCGCACTCGTGCCGTCGTAAACTGCGTTAGCCACGTCGGAGATCTCCGCGCGCGTGGGGCGCGGCTTGGTGATCATCGATTCGAGCATTTCCGTCGCCGTGATCACGCGCTTGCCCGCTCTGCGGCACTCGTTGATAATGTTTTTCTGAATGTCGGGCAGTTCCTCGTAAGGCACTTCCACGCCGAGATCGCCCCTGCCTATCATAATGCCGTCGGAGACCGCGAGTATGTCGGCAAGATTGTTCACGCCCGCGCGGTTCTCTATCTTCGCGATGAGATCTATGTCCCGCGAGCCGTGGGCGGCGAGAAACTCGCGCACCTCCGTTATGTCCTGCGCTTTGCTGACGAACGAACAGGCAATGAAATCCACGTCGTGCTCTATCGCGTAGAGCAGATCCTTTTCATCCTGCGCGGACAGATATTTCAGCCTGAATTCCTTATCCGGGAAAAACATCGACTTACGGTCGGAAAGTTCTCCTCCCGCAACGACTTTGCAGATCACCTCGGGCGGACGCACGTCCGTCACGTCGAATATCATCAGTCCGTTATTCAGCAATATGCGGTCGCCGGGCAGCATTTCCCCGCACAAACCTTTATACGATACGGAAACTCTTTTTTCGTCGCCGGGAACGTCCTCCGTCGTGAACGCGAACGTATCGCCTTTTTTCAGCCGCACCTTACCTTCCGCAAACGCGCCTATGCGGAACTCCGGTCCTTTCGTATCGAACAGCAGCGCGATGGGCACGCCGAGCCGCTCGCGCACGCGCTTGACGGCTTCGATCTTGACGGCGTGTTCCTCGTGCGAGCCGTGCGACGCGTTTATGCGCGCAACGTTCATTCCCGCTTTTGCCATGGCTTCGATGGTCGCCTCGTCGCAGGAACGCGGTCCGAGAGTGCAGACTATCTTCGTTTTCTTGTTTATCGCTTCACGGTTTATTTTGTTCATAATCCACCTGTCCGTTTTATTCACCTTTCCCGCGCCGTGGTTTATTATACAACAAACCGCGGCGGCACGCAACCGTTTGGGCGCCGCCGCGAAAAAAGTCCGCGGCGTAAAACGCGGGCGCGCGTCCGCCGCACGCCCGCGCCCGTCCGCGGTCATTTATCGCTGCTTTCGTCTTTCATTCCTCTTACAACGTAATTCGTCCACTCCGCTATGTTCGTCGCGTGGTCGCCTATACGTTCGAGGTATTTGCCTATCATAAGATAATTCAAGATATTGTCCGTATCCTCTTCGGTTTTTATGCGTTCGCTGAGTTTGATTTTCAGACTGTCGAACGCCGCGTCCACCTTGTCATCCTTGGCTTCGACGCGCCTTGCGCCTTCGACGTCGCGCCCTATATACGCGTCGAGCGCGCCCTTGATCATAACGGAGCAGCAGTCGCACATCTCGACGATCTCGTCCGCGCCCGGCAGTTCCGTGCACTTGGCAGCCGTTTCCGCTATGTCACGTATCTGGTCGCCTATGCGCTCCATATCGACGACGACGTTCATAACGCTGACGATAAAGCGCATATCCGACGCCACGGGCTGCTGAGTGAGAAGAAGCAAGCTGCAAAGCCGTTCTATCTCTTCCAGTTTTTTGTCCGTGCGCTGCTCGGTGCTCATCGCGTCCTTGACTTTGAGGATATTCGCGTCGGGCTGCGTCAGCGAGTGCACCACCTCGTCGAAACCGCCGACGATGAGTCCGCCCATTTTTCCTATAAGATCTTCCAGCTCGCTGAGCTGCTGCAAATAATGAGATCTCATCCGAACCTCCCTGAGATATATCTTTCCGTTTCGGGGTGCGTGGGATTGGAGAACATCTTCGCCGTTTCGTCGAATTCGATGACTTCGCCGAGCAGGAAGAATGCCGTCTTATCCGAAATACGCGCCGCCTGCTGCATATTGTGCGTGACTATGACGACGGTAACCGTCTTTTTGAGCTCGTCGCAAAGCTCCTCTATCTTACCCGTGGAAATGGGGTCGAGCGCGCTCGTCGGCTCGTCCATCAGAAGCACGGACGGATCCGCCGCGAGCGAACGCGCTATGCAAAGACGCTGCTGCTGACCGCCGCTGAGCCCGAGCGCGGACTTGTTCAGACGGTCTTTTAGTTCGTCCCACATAGCGGCGCGGCGCAGACTCGTTTCCACTATATAGTCGAGAGTCGCTCTGTCGCGGATACCGAACATACGCGGCGCGTAAGCTACGTTGTCGTAGACGCTTTTAGGGAACGGATTGGGCTTCTGGAACACCATCCCGACGTTCTTGCGCAGTATGGGCAGGTCGACGCCGGGCGCGTAAATGTCCTGTCCGCCGATCTCGATCTTTCCGGTGATCTTGCAGCCGGGGATCAGATCGTTCATACGGTTGAGGCTCTTTATCAGCGTGGACTTACCGCAGCCGGACGGACCTATGAACGCCGTCACTTCGTTCCTGCGGATCTGCATCGATACGTCTTTTATCGCGTGGAACGCCGTATAATACAGATCCATATGCTCTATATTTATCACTATGTCGCGGTCGAAATCGAACATCGCGCTTCTCGCCGCCGCCTTATCCGCCCCGGGAGCGTTCGCTATACCGCCGCCGGTTTTATCTTTTCTTTGCATTTTTTAGCTCCTTTTTCTCTTTTATTGAAGTATTCTATGAGCGCAAGCCCGACGTATATGACGGCAACGATGAAGAGAAGTATCGCAGCCAGACCGTATGCCGTATCCATATGAGTTCCCTCGCTCGCCAGCACATACATATATACGGTCAGTGTGCACGACGCATTGCCCCTGCCCACAAGTCCCTGAGGCAGGAACGCGCGCGAGGAGCCCATCGTATATAACAGCGCGGCGGATTCTCCCACGATACGCCCTATCGAAAGTACCGTCGCGGTCAGTATCCCCGCAAGCGCCTGCGGCAGCACAACCTTCCATATAGTCTGCAATTTCGTCGCCCCGAGCGCAAGGCTCGCTTCGCGCAGCGAATCGGGCACGGCTATCAGGCTTTCCTCGACGGAACGTATTATGGTCGGCAGTATGACGAGCACCATAGTCAGCGCGCCGGCAAGAATACATTGATTCATTCCGAAAGCCACGACGAACACTATATTGCCGAACAGACCGAACACAATGCTCGGAACGCTGCCGAGCGTATCGTTGAACAGCCTTATCGCTTTGACTATCCTGCTGCCGGGCTTCGCATATTCGTGCAGATATATCGCGGCGCATATCCCGAGCGGAAGCGCGATCACAAGAGTCAGCAGGATAAGCGCAACCGTACCGAACAGCGAGTTGCCGAAATCGGCAAGCCCGTCGCTGCCGAACACCGCTCCGAGATTGGGCAGACCGTTTACGAGTATAAAGCCCACCAGAAGCAGCAAGCACGCGCCCGTAAAAACAGTTACCGCAAAGGAAAAGTATTTCAATATCGCGCATATGACGCCTTTCTTTTTATAGACGGGGCGCGGCGTCTCCATTGCGAAAACATTCGCAAGCGGACGCCGTCCGACGTATACCGTTTCAAACGCCGGATCCGCGGTCATCGCAACGGCTGCGCCTTTCTTCCCTTTGGCGCCCGCCCCGGCTTTCGACGGTTTGTCTTTACGGTCTTTTTTGACGGCGGCGATCGCAAAGTTAAGTCCGAGCGCAAACAGCAGCAATATGAAACCCGTCGCTATCAGTGCGTTGCGCTGCAATCCGGACGCATATCCCATTTCCATTGCGATAGAAGACGTCATCGTGCGGACGTTGGAAAACAGTCCGACGGGGAATGCCGCGGAACCGCCGCAAACGAGCCTTACCGCCATGGCTTCGCCTATCGATCTGCCCATACCCATTATGAGTCCGCTGATTATGCCCGATTTCGCGGCCGGGATCATTACGGTGAATATCGCCTGTTCCTTCGTCATACCGAGCGCGATCGCGCCCTCGTAGTAGCTTTCGGGCACGCTTTCCAGCGCGTTTTTGCTCATACTCGCTATCGTGGGCAGTATCATCAGCATAAGTACGAGCGTGCTCGCCATAACGCCCATTCCCGTAGTGCCGGTCATACGCGCAAGCATAGGAACTATCAACACAAGTCCGAAGAAACCGTATATGACCGAAGGGACGCCGGCAAAGACGTTTAAGAGCTGTTCCACGACTTTTTTGAACTTCTGCGGGCACCAGTAAACGAGGAATATCGCGCAGAACACCCCGAGTATGCCGCCGAGCAGCAGCGAGAACAAAGTCACGCAAAGCGATGTGACTATCATCGGCAAAATGCCGAACATTTCACTCGCATTGTCCGCCGCCGCGCTGTACCCGCTGGGCAGCCAATATGTGCCGAACAGGAAATTGAATATTCCTATTTTGGCAAATGCCGGAACAGATTCGACCAAAATGAATATCACTATTGCGGCGACTGCGACAAGCGACAGCAGCGCGCACGCGAAAAATATCCATTTTTCGATAAGCGGCTTATTTCTCCTTTTTCCTTTTTCCGCGCGCTTCGGCGGCGCGGTTTCGCTCTCCTGCCGTCCGCCGTCGAGGGCAACTGTCGCGTTTTCCGCTTCGTTCACTTTGCACCTCCGCCGAGAGCGCCGACGGCTTTACTCATACTTCCTTTCATGAGTTCTCTCCCGTTTGTTTTACTACGGATATTGTAACGCACACTTGTAAATAACTCGTACATAATTGTAAACAAATTGTAAAATCCGTGTAAAATCCGTAAAATATCCGCCGCTCTTTCGCCTGATTTGCGGCGGAAGAGCGGCGTCACAAAACAAAGACCCCCGACTTATTTCGGCGGAGATCTTCGTATCATATTCGTTTTTGTTACCGCCTTTCGGCGGATAACGTCACGCTATTGCTGTTCGATATTCTTATTTCTCGAACTCGCTCATAGGGATCGCGCCGGCTTCCTCGATGATCTTCTGACCTTCGTCGGTCGAGATGAAATCATAGAAACCTTTCGCGGCTTCGCTGAGCTTCTCCACGCCGCCGTTCATAACGAGCGTGAAATTACGCCACAGCTTATAAGTATTGTCCGCAATGGTCTCGGTAGAAGGAAGTACGCCCTCGAACTGGATCGCCTTGGTTCCCTCGATAACGCTGCTGAGCGAAACATAACCTATCTTCGTGTGCTTGACGTCGGTATCGACCGAAGTGGCTACCTCGCCGTTGGAACCGAACTCGGAAACGGTTTCGGCATTGTATTTATCCTCTTTGTCTATGCCTACTTTATCATCGAAGCACTCGCGCGTACCGGAACCGGCTTCTCTGCCTGCCGCAGACTCGATACCTTCGATAGCGTTTTCATTGCCGTTGAAATAGATATCTTTAAGCTGCGCGGCGGTGACGTTCGTCGTAGTGGTGTTTTCTTCCGCGACTATGATCGCGACCGCGTCGACCGCGATAGCTTCGCCCACGAGTCCGGTAGCCTCTTCTTCTTCGGTCAGGTCGCGGGAAGCGAGACCGATGTCAGCCGTGCCGTTCTGCGCCGCGGTAACGCCCGCGCCGCTGCCCGTTGCGGCATAGGTTATACGAACATCGTGATCTTCCATGTACGCTTCGGCAAGCGCCGTAATGACTTTTTCCATAGACGTCGAACCGTTAAGCACTATCGTCGGTTCTCCGCAGCCCGTGAATGCCACGGACGAAACGGCTATCGCAGCCGTCATTGCAAGCGCCGCAACAAAAAATGCGATTCTTTTCTTTGCTTTCATTTCTTTTCTTTCTCCTTGATTTTAGTACTTATATTTTACGGCATACTTGTAACAAATTTATTTATAATTGTAACAAACGTGTAAAATCCGTGTAAAATCTTTCGTTTTCGCCGCCCCCGGAAGCGTTTTCCGCCGTCCGCGCGCCCGCCGCAATGAACGCCCTGCCGGCATAAAACGATTGCCGTGACCCGCCCTCGGAGAAAAACCTCGCGCTACGGCAAAACCATAAAACGATCGTCTGCGGTAAGGAACGCTGCAAAACAAAAGCACCTGCCGCCGCAAAGCAAAAAAGCCTGCCGCGGCGCGCACGCGCCGCGGCAGGCTTCCCGGTCATATTATCGTTCGTTGCAACGGCATTACGCCGCGCGATCCGCAGGGAGCGGGTCGCTATGAGGGGAAGTCCCCGAAAAAGCAGGCGGAAATGTCGACGCGGTCGCCGTTAAAGGGCACGCCCTCCTTTTTCAGCCAGTCGCGCTGTATGTTTTCGCCGCCGTGAGCGAAAGCGGACGACAGACTGCCGTCGCGGAATACCACGCGATGGCAAGGTACGACTATCGGCGTTCGGTTCGTATGCAGCAGCCGTCCCACCTGCCGCGCGCCGCGCGGGCAGCCGAGGGCGCGGGCGAGCGCGCCGTACGTCGTCACCCGCCCTGCAGGCACGAGTTTTACGAGAGCGAACAATTCTGCCGCGGTCATCGGACACCTCCATTGAATACGCGTCGGCAGCGCGAACGGAACGTCGCCGTCGCGCCGCAAACGAAAAACGTCCGCGGGAGCGGACGTTTGCGTTTCGTCAGAAGAACAGGAATACCACCGCGCCGCAATAGGCTGCTATGCCGATGAAGATATATCCCCAGTCTTTAAGCCACTGCCAGTCGGCGTTGAACGTATAGAGCAGTATCAGTATGCCGACCACGATGAGCACGATGCCGAGAATGATAAACAGCGTCTTGTTGTGCATCGCGCCTTTGACGACGGTGTAAACGCCGTAAGCTATGAGCGCGATACCGATCGCCAGATACACCCAGTCCGTGATCGTGTTCGCCATTATAATGAGGATCACGCCGAGCACCGCCTGCAAAATACCTATGACGAGCGTGGACGTGTCCGTGCCTTCCGCCTTGCGCAGATACCGCACTATCGCCACCGCGCCGAGGCACACGCAGAACACGCCGACTATCGTGATCGCAACGGGCGTAACGTCGTTGCCGCTCTGGAACAGCAGACAGGTGCCGATCGCCGCGAGCATACAGCCGATGAACGCGTTGATCGTGATGTTGAAATAGAATTTCCGCGAACTCGCGGACGCGCGCGCCGTCGAATAGCGGCGTTTGTTGTTATGACTTCCGGAAGCCATAGTGTCACCTCCAGTATTATTAAGGCGGATCATTCGCCTTCTTTTTCCGTTTCTCCGACGGTGTCGAACAGCGACTGCGTTTCCTTCGCCTTGCCGCCGACGACCTTGACGTAGCGGTCGCGCCAATACGCCGCCTTATCTTTGTCTGCGGGAACGCCTATCCCGCCCTCGTAGATCTGCACCATCGCGTCTATCGCTTTGGGATGATCGGACAGCGCAGCCTGATATATCCAGTTATACCCGACCGTATAATCGGGCGTCACGCCGTAGCCGTTGATGAGACACACGCCGTACCAGTATTCGCCCTCTGGTATGCGCGCTTCCGCCGCGGGACGCCACCAGTTCACCGCGTCGTCGAGCATAGCGTTCGCTTCGGGGAGCACGTTCGCGAGACGGAGATAGCGCATGGCTTTGACGTAGTTCTTCTTCACGCCCCTGCCCTGCGCGTACATCGCGCCCAGCTCGAACATCGCGTGCACGTCGCCGCCGTCCGCCGCTTTGCGGAACAGCCCCGCGGCGCGTTCGTCGTCCGACTCGCCGCCCAGCCCCGCTATGAGCATTTCGCCGAGTTCGTAGCAGCAGCCCGCGTGATCCTTCGCCGCGCCCGCCTCGAAGCGTTCGCGCGCCTGTTCGTAGCTCTTTTTCACGCCCTTTCCCGCATAGAGCCGCTTGCCGAGCTCGTAGCACGCTTCTGCGTCGCCGCCGTCCGCCAGCTCCGTCAGCTCCTTCGGCTTCATCATCTTATATTTATTTATATACTGTCCCAATACGGATGATAATTTCATTCTGCCTCGCTTTGCGGCGAAAGCGCCGCGCCGAAACAAAAGGGAGCGTCCGCGCCGCAGCCGTTCCCTTTCCTGTTGTTAAGACATTGCGTCGGCGTATGCGTCCGCCGTACCGCAGACGACCGCTCTGCCCTGACGGGAATACACCACGTCCGCGCTGCCCGAATATTCGCCGCTCTCCGCCTCCTCGGCGTCAGCGGGTCCTATTATCGTGGCGAGCCCGTATTTGAGAAATCCCGTGCTGTCGATCCCGTACCAACGAATGGCGTATTCTTCGTTCGTAAAATACCACACGGCGACCCATTCCCGTTCGCCGTTCGACGTCTTTTCGGCGGTCACTCGCGCCTGCAATCCGGAGATCTCATTGTTCGTCATCTGATCGACGGTATACGTCGTCACTGTATAGCCGTAATCTTCGCCGCGCAGTTTTTCGTCAAGCGACATATAGCTGTCGTCCGCCGTGTCCGAGCCGGGGATTATGCGGTCGACCCGCAGACACCCGGAAAAACACACGCATATCATTGCAACCGCGCAGATAAGCAGCAGCGCGGGCAAAATTATCCTTGTTTTCTTCATTGTACGTTATCCCGCCCGTCGGAGCGGGGTAAAAGCTCCTTAAAAGATTATTTCTCGCTGATCGCGCCGACGGGGCATGCAGCTTCGCAGGCTCCGCAGTCGATGCAAGCGGATTCGTCTATCTCGTAGTGGCTCGCACCGGCGGAGATCGCGTTTACGGGGCACTCGCCCTCGCACGTTCCGCAAGATACGCACTCGTCCGAAATTACTCTTGCCATGACCGTTATCCTCCCGATTCTTTTTCGTTGTTCGGGTTTTATTATAACACGGCGAAAGGAAAAAGTAAATAGTTTTTGCATATTTTGGCGGCGCAAAATTCTTCGTTTCGGAAAATTTTACGCGCCCGCTTTCGCTTTCGGCGGCGTAAACCCGCCGTCAGTCCTCCATATGCCGCAGTTCGTCCGCTTCCGCTTTGCTGACGCGCACGTCGTCCGCCGCGCTGGACGCGTCCAGCTTGGTCACTTTTTCGATGGGATAATCGGAAACGTCGAAGCTGCCGTCGCGGTTTTCCGTGCGCACGCGCACCGTCATTCTGATCTGATTGACCCCCGCCGCGACGCCGTCCGCCGCGACGCCGTTCTCCTTTTCCACCCTGACGCGGCTGCCCACCTTGGGCAGCAGCTTGTTCGCCTCGGCGTAGTACGCGTTCTCGTAGCCCAAGCAGCACATCAGCCTGCCGCACAGACCGGAGATCTTGCCGGGATTTAGCGACAGATTCTGATTCTTCGCCATACGGATATTGACCTTGGCGAACTCGCAGCCGGACGCGCAGCAGCACACTCTGCCGCACGGACCGAAGCCGCCGAGCATGCGGCACTCGTCGCGCGTGCCTATCTGGCGCAGTTCGATGCGCGTCCTGAACGCGCCCGCAAGATCCTTGACGAGTTCGCGGAAATCCACCCGTCCCTCGCTCGTGAAATACAGCACGAGCTTCGCGCCGTCTATCGTGTACTGCGCGTCCACGAGTTTCATTTTCAGCCCTCTCGCGGCGATCTTTTCGGCGGCGGTGCGCAGCACTTCCGGCTTTTTGGCGACGTGCTCCGCGTACCGCGCGAGATCGTGTTCCGTCGCCGCGCGCAGGACGGGTTTGAGCGGAGCGACTATCTTTTTCTCATCCACCTCTTCCGTCGGGGTCCTGACGACGCCTATCTCCACGCCGCGCGCCGTCTCCACGATGACGCTCTGCCCCGCCTTATAATCCGCGCCGTCCGACGCGAACCAATATACCTTGGGCGTATTTTCAAACCTGACGCCCACCACTCTTGGCATGATACATTACCTCCGAAACGGTTATGACGAACGTGTCGGCGATCGCCGCGAGATTGCCCGTAGCCGCCCTTGCGGCTGCCGTGCGGGCGGCTTTCAGCGCCCCGGGCACCGCCGCGAGCGGAAATTTTTCCGCGACCGCGCGCACGTTGAATAATCCGTAGTTTTCCGTTCTGACCCCGCCGTGATACCTCGTCGCGTCGCCGAGTATACGCTCGAAATACGACAGCGTGTCGCGCATATCCCGACGGGTCTGACCGAGCAGTCCCGCGCATTCGAGCATGCGCGCGCTCGGTCCTATTATCTCCGCGAGCCTTATCGCTCTTCGGAGCGAATCCGTTTTCTCGCCTTTTAGCAACGCGTCGAACTCCGTCAGACTGTCGCTGCCGCCGTAAAGCGCATACGGCATATTCTCGCCCGTTTCCCCCTCGAACTCCTTTCCCGGCGACGGCGCGTCGGGAATTATCGTTTCCAGACGGCTCGCCACCGTCGGCAGCAGGGACGAGGCGGGCGCGGCGACGAAAAACACCGTGCGCCCCGGCGCGTCCTCCAAAGTTTTGAGCAGTTTGTTTTGCGCCGCGTCGCTGCTGTCTGCGAGCAGCAGCACGAACACGCGGCGTTTCAGCTCCGCGGGAGCGAGCCTGCAAAGCGAAACGACCGCGTCCGCGTCCTCGGTGCGGAAGCCCTCCCTGCCAAACACGCGCACGTCGTCGCACAAGCCCTCTTCTATCCGCCTGCCTGCGTTCCCTCCGCCGTTCTCCGCGGCGGCGGCTGCGAGCGCGATACACTCGCAGAGCAGAGCGTCGGGCGACGAGAGCAGATACGATCTCCCGCCCTCGCCCGAAGCGAACAAACGGCACAGCGCGCTCCCCGCGGCGGTGCGGCGGGCGGCGGCGATGTAGCGCGCGTCGATCACGTCAGTACCCCGTGCTTTTCGAGCGCGGCGACGATCTCGCGCGCCGTGGCGTACTTATCTTCGCGCGTACTTATGAATTCAAACCTGCCGCATTCTCCGCCTATCGCGCGGTAACCCGCATAAACGCGGTCGTGGAACGCTCTTCCCGCAAGTTCCATTCTGTCCGACGCCGAACGCGACGTATTTGCAAACGGCGGCGCATCGAGGAATATAGTCAGATCTATGCGCACTCCGCCCGTCGCGTAACGATTAAGATATTCGACGTCGCGGCGGTCCAGCCCCCTGCCGAAACTCTGATACGCCGTCGTCGAATCGATATATCTGTCCACGACGACCAGCCGCCCCGCTTCGAGCGCCGGAACGATCACCCTGCGCGTGTTCTCGCAGCGCGCGGCTTCGAACAGCAGCAGTTCGGTCTCGGGAAACATCTCCGCAGACTCGTCTTTGAGCAGTTCGCGCACGCGCTCTCCGAGCGCGGTGCCGCCCGGCTCGCGCGTGAACAGCGCGTCGATCCCGCGCCGTTCGAGATATTCGGCAAGAAGGCGTATCTGCGTGGATTTGCCCACGCCTTCGCAGCCCTCGAAAGTTATCAGTTTTCCGTTATGCGAATATTCCATATCATATTCCCCGCCCGAGCACGCATTCCGCCGCTTCCGCCAGCGCGCCGAGCCCTTCTTCGCCGTCATACGGCGTCAGTATGAAAACGACGTATTTGTCGTCATATTTTTCCGCGGCGACCCCGCGCCTGTAAAACGCATACGCCGCGCGCTTTCCGTTGCCCTCTCCGCAATCAACGGCTATGCGCGTAAAGTCATCGCCGTTCAGGCACTTATGCCGCGAGCGGAAGGTATCGGAAAATTTTTTCAGCCCGTCGTAGCGCGCGCGCAGCTTATCCGCTCCGTCCACGCACGCTTCCAGCGACGCGAGCAGGACGTAATTCGGGCTCGTCGTGCCGAGCGCGTCCAGCATACCGTCGACCCTGCCCGCGAGCTCGCCGCGCGCGGCGAGGAACGCCGTCTGCGTCAGTCCGCCGAGCGTCTTGTGCGCCGACATATTGCACGCGTCCGCCTCCGTGACCGCGCTCGGCGGGAACAGATCGGGACGGAGAGCGAAATGCGCTCCGTGCGCCGAATCGACGATAAGCGTCGCGCCCGCGCTCCGCGCTTCCTCCGCTATTCCCCCGAGGTCGGCGGCTCTGCCGTAATAATCGGGATATTGTACGACGACGCAGTCCGCTCCGCTCTCTTTCAGGGCGCGGCGGACGCTTTCCGCCGTCGTAAGGACGGGCAGTCCGTCCGCTCCCTCGGCGCCGCCGATGAGTTCGAGCCGCGCGCGGGCGAGCAGCGCCGCTTCGTCCACGGCGCGGTGGCGGTAGCAGTCCGTCAGAATAACCTCAGGCTGCGCGGCGAGCACGGCGGCTTTGATCCCGATGGACGAGCCGCCCGTTAAAAACCGCAGCTTTTCCGCGCCGTACAGCTTCGCTCCGCGCGTTTCCGCAGCCTCGACGAGCCCGCCCGGGAATACGTCGAGGATCTCCGTGACGTCCCGCGCGCACAGCGTTCCCTTATGCCCCGGCGTATGCCCGCGCCAGAGCGGCGCGTATTTTCCGATAAACCCGCCGATAGTCATATCTTTGTTATTATAACACCTCGGCGCGTCAAATGCAAGGTTTTTCGGCGGTAAAAGCAAAATGCGTGCGCACGCACGCACTCCCGAATACTGCGAAAACGGCGCGCCGCGGACCAAGCGCGGCGCGTTTGCTTTCGTCTGCGTCGGGGTGCGTCGGAAAACGTCGGAAACAATATAAAGCCGCCCGAAAGCCGTCCGTCACTTTCGGCGTTTTTCGTTTTCGAGGTATTCGGCGAGCAGCGCGGAGTAGTCAACGCCTTCGCCGTAAGCGTCGTCTATGTCCCCGTACTCTTCGGGCAGTCCCGTGAGGAAGTTCAGCGAAAACAGCTCGCGGGGCAGATTATGCCCGCTTTCGAGGCACATACGGAACACGCCGATAAGCTGTACGGAGCGTTCGAGCGCGCGGACGTACAGGTCGTCGGCGGAGTCGCTCCTGACTATATCTTTATGCCCGACGAACGTCCATTCCCGCCTTTCGAGATTGAGCGAACGCACGTCGCAGAACGGACGGGAATACAGCGAATGCACGAGCCTGAACGGCTTTATGCGCGTTTTGGCAAGCACGCCGAACACCCGCCTGCCTATCCCGCTCTTGCCGTAAGTGCCGCGAAGGAACAGAAAAAATCCGCCTATCGCCTTTTCTATGTCCTTTTCGGGAAGAACGAGCCCCTGCTCGCCGAGAGCGGCGTTCATCACGGCGGCGACTATTCCTAAGTCGAGGTCGCGGCGGGCATACGGCAAACGGAACGAATGCACCTTTATGCCGCGGCGAAGCAGAAAGTAAGCGTCGAGATCGCGCTCGACGAGGGTGTGAGTGATCCTGCGGTCGAACGCCGTGCCGCCGACGTCCTCCGCACGTCTGTACACGAACGGGTGGAACACGGTGTCCGCCGCGTAGTGCGCGACGTAGCCGAGCGCATAGTCCAGCGTTTCGGGGCGGCTGCGCGCGCATTCGAGAATCGCGGAGAACTTTTCGTAGATGCGCTCGCGGTGCAGCAGCTTGCCGGGACTGACGCGGCTCATAGCGAAAAAGCGGCAGAAATACATAAAATCCCCGCCCTGCGCTCCGAAGTAAAAATCGTTCGGGCGCGTTATACCGCCCGCAAGCGGCAGAACGTCGTCCGCTATCAGCTGATGGGTGTACGAATGAGGCATAGTGCTCTGTTATGATGCGCCGTCGCGGCGCGATATATTTATCCTTCTCGTCATCGACCCGCGTCGGTAAAAACGCGGGTCGGCGGGATCGTCATTCTTTTTTGCCTTTTGCGGGAGCCTGCCGCTTCGGGGCGGGCGCGCGCGTCTGCCTTTCCGCAGGTTTTTCCGACGGCGCGGGGGCTTCGGCGGGAGCTTCCTCCGTTTTGTCTGCGGCGGTCGCCTTCTTCTCGCGGTATTCGGCGAGGACGCGCTCCTCTTCCGCGCGGGTCTCCTCCTCTTTCGCCGCGGCGATCTCGACGTGCTGCGTGCCTATATTTATCTTGCCTATCACCGTGCCGAGGACGGAAACGACCCCGTAAGCCGCGAGCACGACGGTGGACATATACAGCCCATCCTGCAACGTGATTATCATATCGCCCGACTTGTCGAAGTAGACTATCCCGAACAGTCCGCTCAGTACGAACGTGCCGAGCAGACAGCACCCCAGCGTGACGACGACGAGCACGACGCGGTATGCGTTATACGGCCGCGACAGGCGCAGCAGCACCATATAACCGGTATATGTCAGCGTGATCGTGACCATCGTCTTGAACACCTGGTCGTTCATCAGCTCGTCCATAGCGTCCCCGCTCGGATGCGAGATCCGCCAATAGACGTAAACCGCCATTACCGCCATAGTCAGCGTCAGTCCGCCGGGAGAAGCGTTTTTCAGCATATTGCCGAGGAAACCGCCGTGCACCCTGTCCTTGTTCGTCTGCAAAGCGAGGAACAGCGACGGAACGGCGGTGATGAACAGTTCGTACATCAGCGTCTGCTCCGTCGTGAAGAAATACGGCGAGCCGATTATCAGCGTTATGACGGACAGCAGCACCGTCATTATCGTTTTCATCAGATACAGCGACGAGGCTTTGGCTATGTTGTTTATGACCCGCCTGCCCTCGACGACGACGTCGGGCATGGACGAGAAATTATTGTCCATAAGCACGAGGTGCGCGACGTTCCTCGCAGCGTCCGCGCCGCTCGCAATGGAAAGCGCGCAGTCCGCCTGCCGCATAGCGAGAATGTCGTTTACGCCGTCTCCCGTCATCGCAACGGTGTGCCCCTTGGATTTAAGGCTGCTGACGAGTATGCTCTTCTGCTCGGGAGTCACTCTGCCGAACACCGTATATCTGTTCGCGGCTTCGACGACCTCCTGATTGCTCAGCCCTTCGAGGGAGATGAACTTGTCCGCGCCTTCCACTCCCACGCGGCGCGCGACTTCGGCGACGGTCATCGGATTGTCGCCGGAAATGACTTTGACTGCGACGTCGTTTTCCCTGAACCACTTGATGGTGTCCGCCGCGTCCTCACGGATATGATCCTCTATGACGATCAGGCAGACGGGGCGGCGCACGCCGGGCAGTCTGCCGTTCTTTATCTCCGCGGGCGAGTGCGCAAGGCACATCACGCGGTAGCCCTGGCTCGCGTTTTCGTCGACGAGCCGCTTTATGCGCACGCCCATATCCCCGAGCACGAACTCGGGAGCGCCGAGCATATATGTTCCCATCTCCTCGAACGTGACCGCGCTGAGCTTTCTGTCCGATGAGAACGGCAGCACGGTGACGGGGCGGAATTTGAGATTATAACCGAACTTGTCGGCAAGCGCGATCGCCGTCTGGTTATTGTCCTCCGTCGCGCTCAGCATCGAGCCTATTATGTCGCCGACGGGAAAACCGCACTCCCCGCCCTTGATCTCTATAACCTTTTTGACGCTCATCGAGCCGTCCGTGATCGTCCCCGTCTTATCCAGGCACAGCACGTCCACGCGCGCGAGCATCTCTATGCAGTACATATTCTTGACCATCGCGCGCCGCCTGACGAGCCGCAGCATACTTGCGGCGAGCGCGACGCTCGTAAGCAGAAACATACCCGACGGGATCATGCCGATGACCGCGCCGCTGACGGTGGTTATGACTTCGTAGAACAGGTGACCCGAGCCCCGTCCCCACAGCTCCGCCATAGCGGCGCCTTCGCCGTACGTCGGATAGTAATAGTTATACGTCCTGACGAACATCACTATCGCTATGGGGATCATCAGAACGGAAACGACCTTGATTATGAGGTTTATCGAGCTGTTCAGCTCGCTCTTCGTCTTTTTATATTTCTTTGCGTACGACGCGAGCGTTTCCACATAGTTCTCGTCGCCGATCTTGTTGACGCGCGCGCGGCAGCTGCCGGACGTGACGTACGAGCCGGAATACAGTATGTCGCCCGCCGTCTTTCTGATCGGGACGCTCTCGCCCGTCAGCATGGACTCGTTGACCTCGCACTCGCCCGTAAGCAGCACGGAGTCCGCGCAGATCTGCTTACCCGTTTCGAGGAGTATCACGTCGTCGAGCACCACTTCGCGGACGCTTATCGCCTTCGTTTCCCCGCCGCGCACGACGATCGCCGACGGCGCCGTCACCAGCCGCAGCTTGTCTATCGCCATTTTGGCTTTGACTTCCTGAATGATACCGATGATCGTATTGACTACTATGATAACGGCGAACAGGAACTTGCTCCAATCTTCGCCTATATCGACGACTATCGCCATTGCGACGAACACGACCAGAACAACGAGATTGAGGTATGTGCAGACGTTGGAAACGATTATCTGCCAGTACGTCTTGCCGCCCGTCTTGCTCGTAATGTTGAGAAAGCCGTCCTCCGTTCGCTTTGCTACCTGTTCGGCAGTCAGCCCCGTTTCGGGCGAAGGCTCGTACCTCTCCGCCTCGACGGACGGAGCGTGCTTCGCCCGCCCGCGCCCGCGGTGCTTTTTCATCGATTTATAGTCCAGCAGGTCTATCGTGGACAGACTTTTGCCGGTGTTTGTTTCCGTACTTGCCATACGTTTATTATACAGCCCGCCGCCCTCTTTGTCAAGGGGAATTTCCGCGAAAACTTAACGCGAAAAGCGCGGAGAGGTCATGCCTCTCCGCGCTGCTTATACCGCCGCGTCCGGCGTTTCACGCTTTATGCCTCCTTGCGTTTACCGCCCGGCTTTTTTATTATGAACACCACGCACACCGCCGACCCCGCGAGCGCGAGCGCCCATATGCCGACGACCATCAGCACGGGAACGGGCGAATACGGGGATTCGGTGACGTCCATTTTCAGTTCGACCTTATATCTGTCGTCCTGCTCTCCGTTTTCCTGCCAGTCCGTCGCGCGGTAATAGGTGTTTGCGAACGTATACAGTATGTTCTTCGCCGCCGTCTGCATAAGCGATACCGTCGTCGCGTCGCTGTCGAACGGTTCTCCTGAATCCAGCCACAGGTCGTTGCCGCCGCGGATGCCGAGCATACCGTCCATCCAGTCGCGTCCCATCGCCCAGTCGGTGATGAGCGAGCCGTCGAAGCCCCACTCGCCGCGGAGTATGTCGTTGTTCATCGGGTCGCACGCCGCCGACCAGACCGCGCCTATGCAGTTGAACGCCGTCATTATCGCGTTCGCGCCGCCCTCTTTGACGGCGATCTCGAACGGACGGAGATAGGTTTCGCGGAGCGTCTGCTCGGTCAGCCACGTCATCACGTTATCGGGATTGACGCCCTCCTCGCTGACGGCGAAATGCTTCATATAGCAGTACAGCCCGTTGTTCGTCGCGCCGCGTATCACTTCCGCCGCGATCTTGCCCGTCACGACGGGATCCTCGCTGTAATACTCGAAATATCTGCCGCTGAACGCGTTGCGGTGCAGATTGAGCCCGGGTCCGTACCAGCCGTTTACGCCCGTCGCGCTCGCGAGAACGCCCTGCGCCTGTCCCATATTGAACGCCGTCTGCGGGTTCCAGCTGCATCCGATCAGCACCTGCGAGGGGTACGCGATCCATATGTCCCTGTCCTCGACGTCCGAGCCGGAGTAGTGGAATCCCGCGGGGCCGTCGACGTCCAGACGCTGGGGCTTGCCTATGCTCGCCGCCGCCTGCGTGCCGAAGAAGCCGGTGGATACCATATTTTTCAGCTCGGAAACGCTCATCTGCGCGACGAGCTTCTCCCAGTCGGGATCGTCGTAGTCGGAACCGAGACGGAGCGTGAGTTCGTCGTCGTATTTCAATTCCGCGCCCGTTCCGCCGCGCAGGTCGTCGAGAGAAGCCAGAGTGCCGTCCGCGCGGGTGACGAGATACAGCCCGTTATCCGCTTCCGTTTCCGGCATATCCGAAATGTCGTATCTGTCGTTCAGGCGGGTGTTGACCTCCCGCGCCGCCGCCTCTTCCCTGTGATCGGGCGAACGCGTTTCGGGGAACGTCCCCTCGAAATCCGCTCTCGACAGGTACTCCGTACCCGCCGTCAGCGTGCTCGCGTCTATGGGCAGGTCCATATACGCGTCCTCGCCCGTAAAGCGGTTTTTTACCTCCGCGCCCGTCACCGGGTCTTTGTCTATGTTCACCGTCTGCGCGGCGGAATAGACAAGTTCGTTGTTTTCGCAGTCCGCAAGCGTATGCGCGTCCGTGCGCAGGCTTATCGTATACGTCCCCGCGTCCAGCTCGTAGCCCTTATGCCCGTTGCCGTTGAGGTCGTAAGCGTCGTAGCTCGCAAGGTCGTAGGGCGTCAACGTGAACGTCAGTTCCTGCACCTGACCGGGCGCGAGCGGCTGCGTCTTTGCGAACGCGACGAGGTTGACCGCGCTCTTCTCTATCCCGTTCTTGTGGTATTCGGGGGTGGAATACAGCTGCACCACGTCCTTGCCGCCCACCGTCGCATTCTCGGAGTTCTTGACCGCGACCGTTATCGTTATCTTCGACTCCGCCGTGAGCGCAGACCCGGACGGGACGTCCGCCGTCACCGTATACGAGAAGTCCGTGCCGTAGCTGAGCCCGTAGCCGAACGGGTACTGCACCACGCCCTCGTAACCCTTGCCGTACTCGTTATCCACGTCGTCGAAGAAGTCCTCCGCGTCCGCCGTTTCGTACCACTTATACCCGACGTATATCCCCTCGGCGTACGTTATCTCGCCGTGGCTCGGGTATTGGGGATTGGCGAACATATTCGCGTCCGTGGGGTTGTATTCGCGCAGGTCGTAAGCGTAGGTGTCCGCGAGCCTGCCCGACGGAGTGACCGCGACGCGCGTTTCTTCGCCGCTTTCGTCCGTCACCGTCTTGTAGCCTTTGAGCAGCCGGGGGATCGCGAGCGTTCCCGACTGCCCCGTCGGTCCGACGTACAGCGCGGCGTCTATGCCCTCGTCGTCGAGGAAGCCCGTTTCTATCGGGCTGCTCGTGTTGAGCAGGACTATGACCTTGTCGAAGTTATCCGTCACGATCTCGATCATATCCTCTTCCTCTTCGGTCAGTTCCAGATAGGTGCGCGTGGCGACCGTAACGCTCTTGCCGTTGTTTTTCGACTGCGTAAGAGGGATCTCGTGGCTCTCCGAGCCGTTGCGGCTGATAACGACGACGGCGGTCTGCGAGAACGCTATCGCGTCGGCGAGCAAAGCGTGCGTATACACCTCGGACGCCACGGGCTGATAAAGCGTCGATATGCCGCGCTCTATCGTGGCTTTGTAGTCCGAAAAGTCGGTATAGACCTTTTGCAGAGCCTCGTTGACCTCGAAGCCCTCGCGCTCGAACGCTTCGGCGGGAGAAACCACTATCCGTTCGAGATCCTCGTCGCTCGCCCTGTCCATATTGATTATCGTGCCGCTGCTGCCGCCGCCGGAGTATATCCAGCCGTTTTCCGTCGAGCCGTAGCCGAACAGATTGATCTTTCTGTCGCTTTCCGCGAGCGGCAGAGCGCCGTTCTCGTTTTTGAGCAGCACCATCGAGTCCTCCGAGATCTCCTGCACGAGGTCGTCGCCGAGCGAGAGCGCGTTGTTCACCGTCGTTTCGTCGCCTTTGAGGCTGCTCGCCCCGAACGACGTCATCAGGTAGTCCCAGTACATCGACGCGAACACGCTCGCTATTATCGCCACCGCGAGCAGCACCGCCACGACCGCGGACAGTATTATCCTTTTTGGGGTTATTTTTATCATTATCTTCTCCTTCCGTTTACACGAACTCTACTACGAGTTTGTCGACGTTGAAACCGAATATCTCGCCTGCAAGATTGGTCAGCGTGGAATTGATGTTTTCCAGTTCCACTATGTTGTCGCCCGCGGCAAGATCGAACGTGCCGAGATCTATCTCCCGCCAGTTCTCCCACAGCGCCATTGAATAGCTGCCGTCCTCCGTTCTGCCGCCCTCGACGATCACGTCGTCACCCGGCGTGGCGTCTTTCAGATCGCCGTCCGTGCCTATCCGCACGGCGAACACGTCGTTGAATACAACGTCGTTCATCACCGACGGATGCCACGCGTTGCCGTCGCCCGACGTTTCCACGTCGCAGCTGGAAACGTAGATCTTAATGTTCGCCCTCGCGGCGGTATCCGACCAGATATGGAACCGCGCGACGGCTCCGCTTTTGCCGTCCGACGAGCCGAACAGCCCTTTCAGATACGCGCCGCCCGAGGTGTCCGCCACTCCGGGAGCTTCCGTCGCGCCCGCTCCGACAACGCCCTGATAGCCGTTACGCACGCCCTCGACGTAGTTCTTGTCCTCCGCCGTCGGCGACTCTATGATGTTTTCGCCCTCGATCGTAATCGCCTCGGCGGGAAGCACCGTAACGTTTTGCATCACGCTCGCCTCTCTCCACGAGATCGTCACATACTCGTCCGCCGTCGTCAGCGAACCCGACGGAGTTATCGTGAGTTCGCTTATATCCGGCGTTCTCGTCGTGCCGTCGCTCATACGCGCCTCGACGACCATTCCCGCAGGATCGAACTTCTCGCCCGACCTGTATTCCGTCTTAGTCGGCGGGGTCTTGACCGTCAGCTGCTCCGCCGTCGCGGGCGGGGTGTAATCCTCGGTATACTGCACTTCGAGACGGTCTATGTTGCACGCTACGTTCTCTCCGCGGCAGTTGACATAGTCCGTCACCACTTTGAGCTCGATGATATTGTCGCCCTTTGCAAGCGGCAGCGTGCCGAAGTTGACGTCCATCCAGTTGACGTAAAGCAGCGGATCGCCGCCCGGTTGCTCCGTCTTTCCGCCTTTAAGAACGACGTCGTCCTCAACGTAAAGCGGTTCGAGCGAGTCGCTCTCCGCGTCCGCCGCGCTGCCGTAGCCCACTTCAAACAGACGGTTGAACTGCATATCGCCCATCTCCATAGGCGACCACGCGCCGCCGTCGACGAGCATATACGAGCTGGACGCGCGGAGTATGACGTCCGCATAGCACTCCTCTTCCGCCCATATGTGGAAGCGCATTATATCGCCGTTGAACACCGCTCCCATATACGCGCCGCCCGAAGCCGGTTCATTGGGTTTGGAGAACGCGTAGAACGTGCCCGCCACTTTCTCGACGAAGTTTTTGTCATCGTCCGTCACCTCGGCGGATTCTATGATGTTCTCCGCCTCGATTATAAAGCCGTCGAATATTTCGAGCGTTACGGTCGCGGTCCTGTCGCCGTAAGTGACGGTCAGCGTCTTGCTGCCCCACTCGTCGAACACCAGTTCGGACAGGTCGTCCACGGGTTCGCCGTCCACATCGACCGTATAGCCGCCCGAGATGACGCGGCTGCCGCCGTCGGCGTAGTGCGCCGTCACGACGAGACCCGAAAGATCCATCGGCGTTCCCACAGCGACTTTGAGCGCGGCGTTGCCCGTATCCACGGATATGGACGCTATCGTTTCGTCGCGCAGCATTATCTGCTGCACCACGCTCTTGCCGCCGTAAGAGATCGTGACCTCTCTGTCGCCCTCCGCGAGCGGACCCGACGGTTCTATCGTGCAGTCGGCGATATTCACCGGCAGTTTCACGCCGTCGCTCCACTTCGCCTTGATCTTCATACCCGTCGGGTCGAACGACTCGCCGATATAGTATTCGGTCACGTCGGGCGGCTCGTCTATCGTCAGTTCGACGACCGTCACGTCGTCGGGGACGCCGGGATCGGGCTGCGGCTCGTCCTTGCCGCACGCGGCGAAAAATACCGCGGCAAGCGCGAGAACGACTGCGAGAACGCCCGAAAGCCATGCTTTTGCTTTTCCTTTCATTTCACTTTCTCCTTTCGGTGGATTTTCGGCTCGGCAAGAGAACGCGCCCCCTGCCTTTCGCCGTCACGGGAATAATAAAAAAATACGGCGGACCTTTCAAGAGGTTCGCCATAAATTAAACGCACATAGCATAAATTAAGAATTTTCCGACGGAAAAATGACGTTGAGAGTGAACACTCCGTCCTCCGCCGCCGCGGTCAGCTCCCCGCCGTAACGTTCGGCGACCGCTTTCATGCTCTTCATACCGTAACCGTGGTTGACGGTGTCGCCCTTCGTCGTCGCGGGCAGTCCCCCGCTCACGCGCACGTCGGGCGGGCAGCTGTTGCGCACGCACACCGAAACGAAGCCCTTGGACTCCTTGACGGTCAGCCCTATCGACCGCCTGCTCCTGTCCTCTATGCGGCACGCCGCCTCTATCGCGTTGTCGAGCGCGTTGCCGAACAGCGAGCAGATGTCCGCGTCCGTCATAAAGCCGAGCTTTGCGCCGTCCGCTATGCAGGAAAACGCTATGCCGCCGTCCGCGCACGTCAGCCGCTTTTCCGTCAGCACTATGTCGAGCGTTTCATTGCCCGTCTTTACGTCCGAGTCGTATATCGTGACCGCGCGCTCTATCTCCCCGATGACGCTGTCGTTGACCGCCCCCGCGGACGCTATGCGGCGGATCTGGTGTTTTAAGTCGTGGCACTTGACGTTGATATAGTCCACGTTCTCCTTAAAGCGCATATAGTGCCGCTGTTCCTGCTCGTGCAGCAGCCGCAGCGTATCCAGCTCGCTCTGCATCTTTCTGCCCGCGAGCATAAAGAACTGTATGAACACCGCGAGCACGCAGCACAGCGCGTTGCTGCCGTGGATGATACAGAGCAGCACGACGTCCGTATCTTCCGCGGCGCGGTACGCCACGACGGCGTTGAGGAGCACCGCGGCGAGCAGTATCACCCCGCTGATGACGAGCAGCCTCGCGTTGCCTATACGAAGGTCCGTGCCCCGCTTTATACGCGTGCCGAACGCCGCGTACATCAGCGCGTACACCGCCGCATAGCTCTCTATATAGACGGACACCGTCCACACGTCGAACGCGAGTTCACCCGTTTCGGCATATTGCAGCGAGGACGCCGACTGCAATCCGAACGCCGCGGACAGCAGAGTATAAAGTTCGTACGCGACGTGCTGCATCGCATACGCCGCCACGGACACGAACAGTATATTGATGAGCGGCTCGCGAAAACAGACGTACAGCCCCGCCATCGTCAGCGCGAAGATGAATATGAACATAAACGAGATATAGAACGCGTTGTAAGCGGCTATCGGGAACAGGAACGTCACCGCGAAGCATACGAGCACGGCGAGCGCGACGCGCAGCGGAAAGCGGCTGCGGCGTTTGAGTTTGAACGCGAAAAAAGCCTCCGCGACGAGCAGCTCCGCGAGGAATTGCAGACGATACCAGAACAGCGGCGAAGCGAAATCAAACATCCAGCCCGCCCCCGATATAGTCGCCGAGACTTTTGAGAAATTCCCGCTTTTTCGGCTGACTGACTTTGAGTTTGTCCCCCGCCACGTCGCATATCATATCGCGCACGGAACGCACGAAACGCAGGTTGACGAGATAACAGCTGTTGCACCGCGCGAAATGCTCGCGCGGCAGCACGCTCTCCGCGTTTTTAAGCGTGCCGTAGGACTCTAAATCGCCGTCCTCGGTATGCCAGATCATGCGGTGTTTCATTATCTCGACGTACTTTATGCGCGAGACCGCCGCTTTGGCATACCCTCCCCCCAGCAGGTTCACGGACACATACTTTTCCTCGTTGGCGCGTATGCGGGCAACCGCTTTTTTCAGCCTGAACGCGAAATCGTGGTAACCGACGGGCTTGACGATAAAGTCGAGCGCGTCCACCTCGTACCCCTTGATCGCGAACTGCGCCATATTCGTCACGAATATCAGCGTGACCGACCTGTCGCGCTCGCGCAGTTTGGCGGCGGCTTTCATCCCGTCGAGATCTTCCATCTCGATGTCCATAAACACGATGTCCGCGTCGCTCGCGTACTTTTCGAGAAAAGTCACGGCATTGTCATAGCGCACGGAAGAGAAAGTCTCCCCGTGCTCGCCGCCGTACCGATCGAGGTAACCCGCCAGCAGCTCCGCCGCCGCGTCGTCGTCCTCCACTATGACAGTCCTTATCATTTCCGCCTCCAGCTTCCGACGTTCATTTTAACACACCCGCGCGGTTTTGTCAATACCGGCGGCGAAAAAACAGGGCGCGCGCCGTGAAAAGGCGCGCGCCCCGGGCAGGCAAAGGATATTTATCTGCCGCGCTTTTTCGCGCGGACCGCCGCCGTAACTGCGACGACCGCAACGAGAAGTACGCACAGGCATATCATAACGGCCGCCGTGCCGCCTGCCGCGACGCTGCCGCAGCCGCTCTCATCGGAGGGCTCCCCGGGATCTTCGGGATCGGTCGGCGCGGGAGCGGGAGTTTCCTCCTCGGCGCGCTCGTAGGAAACGGTTATCTCCGCTTCGTTGTCGTTCTTATAGCCGCCGTCCGAGGACATCGAGGATACGATCGACGACAGCAGTCCGCCGAGCTGCGCTTTGAGTTCGGACGTTATCAGTCCTTCCTCGGCGGGCGCGTCGCCATCCGCGGGAGTCCCGAACACGAGCTCTTCGACCGCGTTTCTGACGATCTTTCCGCCCGCGAGTATTATGTTCATATCGAGCAGATCGGCGAGGCTCGCGTTCTCCGCGCCTTCGAGTATGGTCACATACGGATCTTCCGCGTCCTCTTTGTGCGTATCGTCGATATACTTATTGAAACCGCCTAAGGTGAGCAGCAGATTGAACAGCCCGCTCGTGCCGTCCGCATTGAGAGTGATGAGCGGTTGCGTCCTGCCGTCGAGCGGCTGCGGATCGTAGGCTATCTTCGAGCCGTCCGTGATCACGTCGAACCGTTCGATGCCGAGAAAATCGCGGAGAGGGATATCGTCCGAAACGGCGATGACGAACTCCCAGAGCTTATCGAACAGTTCGGTCAGCAGCTTATCCGTGAACATGCCGTCCGCTATCCCGGCGAGCACCTCGGCTATGTAAGCGGGCGCCGTGCCGTCTCCGTCCGCACCGGACAAATGCGACTGATAGACGTCGTTGACGAGTTCGATCAGCGTCTTGTCGTCGTTCGCCTCGCTCTCGTCGTCGTAGACGACTATATCGAGCACGTCGCTTATGAATTTGTTCACCGGCTCGGCAAGCGTATCCGCGCTCGCGAGGACTTTATCCAGTTCGCCGCACAGATACGACAGCGACTCGGCAAGCCCCGTCACGGAGATCGTCAGATTCTGACCCATCATCGAAAGCACGAGATG
Source organism: uncultured Clostridia bacterium (assembly GCA_944372345.1). Taxonomy (GTDB): domain Bacteria; phylum Bacillota; class Clostridia; order Christensenellales; family Pumilibacteraceae; genus Protoclostridium. The sequence goes on along the minus strand of CALVYT010000019.1, from coordinate 34,796 downwards.
CCCCGCGCCGTCGTAATACAGGCTTTCGGACGTATCAGTCGTGATCATCGCCGCCACGAGATTGACGAGCTGCGACAGGCTGCCGACGTTTACCCCTACAAGATCCGCGGCAAGGGATACGAGCATATTTTCCAAGCCGCCCGCGGCTGCCGCCGACGAGCCGAGACCGGACGCGAGGGAGAGCACGAGATCCGTGCCGATATTCTCCACCAGTCCCTCCGTTATGCCGAATCCCTTCGCGTACTCCGTCAGGTCGTCTATCGTTTCGGTCCGTTTATCCGCCGTCGTATACGTTATGCCGTCCAGGTTGGTCACGGTGCGGACGTCGAGATCGGTCTTTACGGCATTATCCGCTTCCGAACGCGTCACTTCGACGAAGCGCATCGGGCAGGGGTACGTCACCGCCGAACCCGTTTCTATGTCATAGAGTTCGTTGCCCGCTTCCGTTTTCATATACGCTATGTCGTTGGCGTGCATATGCCCGGTGAACACCGCGCTCAGCCCCGCGTCGGCATACGTCTGCGAAACGGTGCGGTAGTCGTCGACGAGATAGTCGCCGAGGATCTCCTCTTCCATATCGAAATGCTCGATAAGCCCGTGGTGCTGCATGCCGATCACGACGTCGCCGCGCTCTTTCGCGGCTTCCGCCTGATCCTCTATCCACGCGAGCAGATCCGCGCTTATCGCGCCGCCCGTTTCGTGCTCGTCCTCGCCCGACTCGGTGTTGTCCGCGCTGTATTTGCAGCTGTCGACGACGATGACGGTATACCCGTCGGCAGGACGCGCCGCATAAGACAGCATGCCCGCCGTCTTGTCTTCCGCAGGTTCGAAGCGGGCGATCACCGACTCGTCGCCGTACACGACGTCGTACGCTTCGATGAATTTCTCCGGCGAAGTAAGCGTCGCCTGTTCCTTTTCGCCCGACTGCGTGCTATAATCGAACGCGAGCGTGTTGTTCACGTCGTGATTGCCGTTCGTGACGTAAATTTTAAGCTCCGGCAGTTCGGTTTTGAGAGCTTCGAGCTTTTCGGCGAGATACAAGTGCCCCTCGTATTCCCCGTCCTTGGTCAGGTCGCCCGAGATCATCAGCACGTCGGGAGATTCTTTCTTCACTTCCGCGAGCATGCGGTCGAGTATCGCCGTGCTCTCGGTGAACATCTTGCGGTCGCTGTTGAGCGCGTCCGCATAATCATCCGTATCCGCTATCAAGTCGGGCGGAAGTATGTGCACGTCGGACATCACCGCTATTTCCAGCCCGCCGTCGGACGCGGCGGTTTCCTCGGCTTTTGCCGAAATGCCGTTCAGCGCGGGCACGCACGCGAGCATAACCGCGGCGGCGAGCAGTACCGCGACAGCTGCCGAAAATATGCGGCTCTTCGTTGTTTTCATTCTTTCTTGCCTCCTGAAATATGTTTATCGCATATTCATTATACCGCCGCTCCTGGCATATACGCTGTTTCGTAGTTGTAAACTTTTGTATCGAAAAAGTAAAAAGTTCGTATCGTGTAAACTCCGTGTAAAAATTCGTAAAAACCGTGTAAAATTTTTCCGCAAAACCGCGGCGCGCCGTAAAAAAGCGCACGGACAAAAGTTTTTCCGCCAAACGCTTTGCAATCCGCGGGATTTCTGTTATAATCGGATATGGAAATATACGCTCGGGAGGATGCGATGGATATTATCGCGCAAAGGACGTTCGGACTGCCGTATATCATTCTCGATTCGGTTTTCGTGGTCGCGTTCGTACTGCTGTTGTTTTTCACGAAACGCAGGCTGACGGCGCTTTGGGCGATCGCCGGCGGACTGCTGTATTTCATAGTGGACTACGGCATATTCCACCTGCTGACGGGTTCGCGGCACATAGGCACCGTCGCGGCGGACGGCGCGTTCACCGCGGGCGGAGAGAGCATGATGTTCTGGGTGCTGCTGTGGATGTCGCTCAGCTACGGCATAACCAACTTCGCGTGGATATGGCTGTGCCTGAAAAAGGACGGGCGCATAGCCGAGTGGACGATACTCATCCTCGTGTGGTGGCTGGTCTGCCCCGTTCTCGACGACGCGCTCTCGGGCGATACGCAGATACGGATCTGGCGGGAAACGGGCGAATACCACTGGTTCATGGCGGTCTTTCTCGCCGTTTCCTACTTCGCCGTCATCGTCTACAACCTGCTGCAAAAGGACAAAACGCGGCGTATGCGCATACTGTGGCTGTTCGTCATCGGCGTCGCCGTGCAGTTCGGCTGGGAGTTTTCGCTGCTTCTCGGCGGCGTGCGCAGCGGCGGGATGGAGTTCGGCGAACAGCTGCGCGTGCTCGCCGTCAATTCGCTGATGGAGACCAACCTCGGGCTTCCCGCTATGTACTGTATATACCTTCTCGTCACCTCCCGCGTCGACGAAACGCTCGCGCGGCGGGAAAAAATATCCTTCCTCGGCAGGCTCGCCGAAAACAACGCGGAGACCTACCGCGAACCGCCCGCCGCAGAAAATGAAACGAAATGAGCGTCCGCCTTGCGATAGCGAAAGCGATCTGCCGCTCTATGGCGCGGTATGACGAAAAAAGCGAACGCGGACGCGTCATACCGCCCGGCGTGCGCGCGGAAAAAGACGTAACAGTCCCGGGAGCGCTCCCCGCGGACGTGTATGTCCCGGAAAATTATGCCGCAGACGAACTGCCGCTCCTGTTCGACGTGCACGGCGGCGGGCTTATGTACGGGCACAAAGGGCTGAACGAGCGGTTCTGCCGCGCCGTCGCCTCGCTCGGCTTCACCGTCGTTTCCGCGGAGTATCGGCTCGCGCCGCAGGCGACCCTGCCCGAAATGCTGACGGACGTCTGCCGCGCGGCGCGCTTTTTCGCGGACAGCCGCGGCACAAACGGCTTTTACCTCGCCGGCGACAGCGCGGGCGCGATGCTCGCCCTGCTCGCGGACGCCGCCGCTTCTTCCGAAACGGTGCGCGCCGCGTTCGGACTGGCGGAAAGCGACGTCGCTCCCCGCGCGGACGGACTGCTGCTCATCTCCGGGATGTTCTGCTTCCGCCGCCGCGGCGCGCGCGCCCTTGCGGGAGTGCCCGTCGGCAAAGGCGGCTGGCTCTCCCTCACCCGCATTCCCGATCTGACCGACGTCTACCTGCCCCGCCGCGCGTTCCTCGCCTCCTCGGACGGCGATTTTCTGCGCTCTTCCACTCTGCGGCTGGCAAAAGAGCTTGAAGCGCGCGGCGCAGAGTTCGCTCTCGATATGAGACCCAAACGCTCGGGCGCGCATAAATTCGTCCACGTCTACCCCGTCCGCGACCCCGAATGGCAGGAATCCGCGGACATGCTCGCCCGCGCCGCGGCGTTTTTGCGCGGCGGCGAAAAGCGGCAATGACCGCAAGCGGCGAAAAACCGCGACGGACTTCGGCGGCGGAGGATCATTCGATGTTTGCGGACGGCGACAGAGTCGCTGTCGGACTGTCCGGAGGGATGGATCCGTCCGTACTGCTCGCCGCGCTCGTCCATGCCTTGACAAGCCGGGCCTAATATGTTACAATCATTTTATGGAAAATATGGAAACTCCGGACGAAAGGATCGACGATCCCGCCGAAAATAACAAAAAAGAATTTATCGGGATCTACAAATCGCATATAACGCGTAAAGGCGCGGACGATCTGCTCAAATATCTTGAAAGCGGCTCCGACTTTTTCACCGCGCCGGCGAGCAGCAAATTCCATTGCTGCCACCGCGGCGGGTTATGCGAACACAGCATAAACGTATATAAGCAGCTTTCCGCCCTTGTCGCAATGGAGCGCGCCGCGGCAGCGGAACGGAATAAGGAACTCAATATCTCCGAAGAGAGCATAGCCATATGCGGACTGCTCCACGACGTCTGTAAGATAGGCTACTACAAAGAGGACTTCCGCAACGTCAAAGTGGACAATGAATGGGTGAAAAAACCGTACTACGCCAGGGAAGAAAAACTCCCATACGGGCACGGCGAAAAATCCGTCTATATCATAAACGGATATATACGTCGCCTGACGCGCGAGGAGGCTCTGGCGATAAATTGGCATATGGGCGGCTTCGACAGCAGGAGCCGCGGCGGCGATTACTCGATAAGCGAAGCGTATGCGATCAACCCGCTCTGTTCGCTTCTCCACGCCGCCGACCTTATCGCGACGTATATTATCGAAAAACGCGGCGAATAACGGCGCGAGCGGCGCGAACGGCGGCAGCGGTTCGGGCGGAAATAAGCGGCGCAAGCGGATATGACCGGGCGCGGGCGGGTACGGTCAATAGCGGACACGGCAAACGACGCGGGCGGCGCGAACAGCGGCAGCGGTTTTGCCTGCGACCGATTTTTTATAAAATATCCGAAATTCGCTTGACTATCCCCCCGCGATTTGATATATTATATAGGCTGTTCGCGTTCTTTCGCGGACTTCGCACCGTGGGGGTATAGCTCAGTTGGTAGAGCACCTGCCCTGCAAGCAGGGGGTCAAGAGTTCGAATCTCTTTACCTCCACCACTTTGAAAGACAGCTTGTAATGCACGAAAAGCGCATTACGAGATAGAGATATAGCTCAGTTGGTTAGAGCGCCGCCCTGCTTAGCCGAGCGTTCCGCAGGAACGCGAACGCCATCGCCGTCAGGCGATATAAGGTGGGGCATCTTGAATAAAAAGCATATAGAGATATAGCTCAGTTGGTTAGAGCACCACCCTGATAAGGTGGGGGTCGGTGGTTCGAGTCCACTTATCTCTACCAAAAACCCGAGTCGCGTCACCGACCCCGGGTTTTTATTTTTGGCGTGATCGGAATAAAATTAAAGCATACAGAGATACCGCTCGGCCGCTCGGAGCGCCGCCCTGCTTAGCCGGGCGTTCCGCGGGAACGCGAACACCGTAGCCGTCAGACGATATAAGGCGGTGCCGGCCGAACGCGCTTTTCCTCTTGTTCCGGCAATAAAGATCAAGAGCAATTCGGGGAAACAAAGAGAAAGCAATGGCAAACCGCATATCCGAAGCGCGGCGGGTCGCCGTCCCGCAAAGGTCGGAACGCAAAAGCCGCGCGTGCAAGGCGGACGCGGTTTGCTATGCAATGACCGGAGCGGGCAAGAAAATTCAAACCGCAAGCGCGGCTATAAAGCCTGACCCGCGGGAACGCGCAAAGCCGCGCACGTGCGCGCGACGAGATCTGCCGGATGCGGACAGGAAAAATATCATACACGGAAAAACGCGCTCGCAGACGAACGCGTTTGCTGCACCGAGCCGCGGGCGGGCTTAGCCGCTCCGCAAAAGAACAGACTTATCCGTTCACGGAAAAGCCGGCTTTATTTACTCATGGGAAGTTCGAACCAGAATACGGAGCCGACGTGCTTTTCGCTTTCCACGCCGAAGGTGGCTTTGTGCAGCTCGAGAATGGACTTGACGATGCTGAGTCCCAGTCCGCTGCCGACAACGCGGCGTTTGTCCTGCGCAAGGCGGTAATATTTGTCCCAGACCGTGCGCAGTTCCTCTTCCGTCATTCCCTTTCCCGTGTCCTCCACCTCGACGCGGGCGACGGAGCCGACGCGGCGGCAGCGCACTATGACGCGCTTGTCCTCGCCGGTATAGTTCATCGCGTTGCCGATAAGATTGTATATCACGCGGTCTATCTTGTCTCCGTCGCCGAGCGCGGTTATGCCGGGTTCGATCTCCGTCTCGAACAGATAGCCCTTTTCCTCCATTATGCCGAAACGCTTGATGGTCTCGCCGACGCGCGCTGACAGGTCGAACGGAGCGATCTCGGGGCGTATGACGCCCGCTTCCAGCTTGCTGAGCTCGACCACCTCGTTTATGAGCGCGGTCAGACGTTCGGTTTCGTCTATTATCACCTGCGCCTGGCGCGCGGATCTCTCCTTGTTCCCGCCCGAGATGTCGCGGATCATCTCCGAATACGCCCTGATCATCGTCAGCGGCGTTTTCATATCGTGCGATACGTTGGCGAGCAGATCGCGGCGGAAACGGTTATTCTTTTCCGCCTCGTCGAACGCGTCGTTGAATGCTTCGGAAAGCTCGTTGATTTCGGAAAACTTGGTTTCGGTCGGCAGCGGTTTACGTTTGCCGCCGCGCTTGTCCGCAACGCGCACCGCGAGTTCGCGCATGGGCTTCGCCGCCGCGCCAGACCCGAAATATGCGACGAATACGGATACGACGAAGCACGCAGCCGTAATTATCGCAAGCTGCACGGCAAGAGTATTGCGCGCACCCGAAAAAGACGGCAGCGCGCTGGAAAGATAGATATACAGCATATTGCTTATGCCCGCTTCCGCGTCGTATACGCTCGTCGAATAGCCGTATATGACGAGGCTCTCCTCCACGTCGTCGAGCGCGGTCGTATCGCCGACGAGCGGCGTTTCGTACCCGATATTTTCCAGGTAATAGTCGAACAGCTCGTCCGCCATACCCGCCGCCTGAACGCCGCCGACCGTCGCGGACAGCACGTTGACGGGCTCGCCGTAATCGTCGAGATTAAACACCATTATATTGACGCTGTTGTCGCCCGAATAGCCGCTTATCAGCGTTTCCAGCGTTTCGGTATCCGCGCCGCCGTCCACCACTTCGAGATATTCCGCAGTGAACAGATCGCCTATGCGCCCTATGTCGCTGCGCTGAAACCCGACGTAAAACGTCGAATAGAATATGATCTCGAATATCCATACAATGCCGAGGACGAACACCGTCATCAGCATAAAGATCACCCAGAGATTGAAGCGTATGGAGCGGAAAGGGCTGCCCTTTTTATGCGGAGAGTATGCCGCGGACGCATCTGATGGGGACGCAGGCGAAAAAACAAGCCCGTGTCTTTCTTCGGGCTTGCTTTCGGCAGCCGCTGCGTTTTCCGCACTTCCGGCGCTCGTATCGTGCTTGTTGTTTTCCTCTCCCATCCGATTCAGAGTACGAGTTTGTATCCCACTCCGCGCAGAGTGAGTATCTTGTCGCGGTAAGGTCCGAGATTGGCGCGCAGCATCTTGACGTGCGTATCCACCGTTCTGTCCTCGCCGAAGAAGTCATAACCCCACACATCGGCGAGCAGCTGCTCGCGGGGGATCGCTATGCCCTCGTTCTTGACGAGGTAGAAGAGCAGATCGTATTCGCGCGGCGTCAGATATATCTTCCGCCCGTCCACGTATACGTTCCTGCCCGCCATGTCTATTTCCAACCCGTCGGACACTATGTGCTTGTTCGACGTCTTGCCGCGGCGCAGCACCGCGCCTATGCGCGCGACCACCTCTTTGGGCGAAAACGGCTTCGTCACATAGTCGTCCGCGCCGATCTCAAAGCCGAACAGCTTGTCGTATTCTTCGCTGCGAGCCGAGAGCATAATGACGGGAACGTCCTTTTCCTTCTTTATCTCCTTGACCGCGCTGTATCCGTCCAGCTTGGGCATCATCACGTCCATAACGATCATATCGTAATCGCGGGCTTTCGCCTTTCTGATCGCGTCCATTCCGTCAACCGCTTCGTCAACCTCGTATCCTTCGAGTTCGAGGTATTCGCGAAGCACTTCCCTTATCCCCTGTTCGTCGTCCACTATCAGTATTACGGACATAGTCTGTGTGTTCTCCTTATTAGGGTATTCCCTCGTTATACGCCTGCGACCGGAAGCGGAACCGCCCCAAGCGGCGTAAGCGCATATCCCACAGCGAGAGCGAACACTACCGTTCCGAGAACGATGAGCGCGTTCTCTCCCGCTTTTTTGTTTTCCTTTACGAGTACCGCCACGCCCAGCCCCGCGTTTACGGCAAGCCCCGCGACCGCCGCGCCGAGCGTCAGCGACCCGCCCGCGAACAGCTCCGTTATCATAACGCTGGACGCGCAGTTGGGGATAAGCCCCACAAGCACCGCCGCCAGCGGCTGAACGTATTCCGCACTCTGCATGAAATCGCGGAAATTATCCTCTCCCGCAAAGTATATCACCGTGCCGAGCGCAAAGTTCACGACAAATGCGAACAGCGTTATCGTCAGCGTATGGATGAGCGGATGCTTAAAATATTTCGCGAACACTCCGCCTTTCTTCTCGCCTATGCTGTGACCGCAGCAACCGTGCTCGTGCGTGCGGACGTATTCGCCGTCCGCGATTTCGCCGCCGCTCGCGTGCCGTTCCGCACCGTCGTCATCGTGCCCGCCGCGCTCTTCGCCGTGAACTTCGGTCGAATGTCCGCGGCAATCAGCGTGCGTTTCGGCTTTATGTGCGCCGCTCTCTCCTCTCGTTTCCGTTTCCTGCGCTTTATCTTCGCGGCAGACTTCCTCTGCGTGCCGATCGGAGGATTTTTTCACGCGGCGGACGAGAGCGGCAACGCCGTCCGTTCCGTACCCCGCGGCAAGAGCCATCACGACCTTGATCCCGATGAGCAGACCCAGCCAGCCCCACAGGTGCGACTGCGTCGCGGCTTCGCCGACGAGTATGGGGAGAGCCTCGTCGCTCGTCGCGATAAAGACGGCGACGAGCGTACCGACGGTGACGAACCGCTTGGCGTAAAGTTCGCTCGCAACGACGGAAAAACCGCACTGCGGCAGGAGCGCAAGCCCCGTACCGACGAGCGGCGCAACGGGCGACTGCAACACTCCTCCCCGTTTTATCCTGCCCAGCTTACGGACTTCGAGAAATCCGATGAGCAGATGCACCGCGAGCAGAAAGGGGATCAGCAGCGCCGTATCTTTGAGCGCGTCCAGAAAAACTTCCAACATAACTTTCGGGTATACCTTTCCCCTTGTACATTATTTTATTATAACGGCGTGAGTTTGTCAAGCCCTTTACGGAAATTCGGACGCCCGAAACCGCTCATATGCCGGGTTTTTCCGCCGGCGGCGCGGCTTAAAGGCGCATAAATGCGCCCCGCCGCAGGCAGAGCGCATTCGCTTGTACCGTTTTTTCAGACGAGCGTATCGAGATATCCCGCTATCTCCTCGTAAGTATCCTCTTCAAACGGGCTGCCCACGCCCGCATTTTCGAGGAGCTTTTCAAACGTATAAGTTCCGTCGCCGTACTTCTGGATATAGTTGTATTCGTTCGCCGCGGCGGTGAAGTCGGACAGACTGTCGACGTAGACCGCGAACGCGGGAACGGCGGACATCGCATAGCTGATATAATAGAACGGCGACTCGAACGTATGCGGAACGGCTGCCCACCAATAGCGGAAATAATCGTATTTATAGCCGAGTTCGGAGCTGAACTCCTCGGTCAGTTCCGCGTCCATTCCGTATTCGGCGAGCAGTTCGGAGTACTTCTCGGTCACGTCCGAGCCGTCGGTATACGCCTGCGTGTTCGTGTAAACGTCGTACTGCAATTCGTCGAGCACGCATCCCATCACTATGCTGAACACCAGACTGTTGAACATATCCCCGACGGTCATCGCTTCGACTATCCCGTCGCCGCTCATATCCGACGACGATAAACCGCCGTAAAGCTCATCGTATCTGCCGACGAACATCATTTCCAGCGCCTGGCTCTGCACTTCGGCGACGTCGAGATCCAGCCCGCCGTAAGCGCCGTTCAGATAGAACGACGAGAAATGCCCGAACTCGTGAACGAACGTGGACGTATCGTCTGCGGAACCCGTCACATACTGGAACAGATACGGGATCTCGTAACCCTGCAGATACGTCGTGAACGCGCCCGTGTTCCCGTTCGGGTTCGTGGAGCGGTAATAGAGATCGCAGTCGGTCATATACTCGAACGCGTCCGTCAGATACCCCGTCATTCCCGTATCGACGCCGGACACCGCCTCGCGGGAGCATACGTCGGCAAAGAAATCCGCCACGACCCTGTCCGCCGACGGAGAAACGGGCACGGAGCCGAAATACACGTCGAAACCGTCGTTCCCGAGAGTGTCGTAAAGAAGCGAAACATACTTGCCGAGATAGCCTTTGACGCAGGCGCGCATTTCTTCGACATCCTCCGGAGTATATGCTCTGCCGTAAGACGCGTAAGCGCGCTCCGCGTAATCCCCGTCGGGATACAGTTCGTTATACGCGCGCGCAAGCCTTATGAGCAGTTCGCCCGTTTTATCCGAATATTCGCGCGCGTCGCTCTCCGTCGCATACACCGACGAGCCGCCCGACGCGGACAGTTCGGTATATTCCGTCGTGATCTCGAGGATCTCCGCCTGCCCCTCCTCATAGCCCGCGCCGATGGATTCGTATTCGTCTATTATCTGCTGTTTATCCGCCTCCGTCCAGTCGCCCGAGAACAGCGTGTCGCCGTTCGGACCGGTAAGAGCCGTATACATCATCGTGCAATAGTCGACGTAAGACGAATTGTACTGATTGTACAGCGCGGCGTATTCGTCCCGCCAGAATACGTCGGTATAATCCTTCTGATATTCTATGTTCGCATAGCCGACGGCGGTGACGAGTTCGTTAAGGAGCGTCGTCGCCTCGTTCATCGCGGAGACCGCCGAATACGCGGAACCGTGCTCCGCAAGATATATCGCGTCTTCAAACGCCTCGTCTATCGCGTCGAAATCGGGACGTTCGTACCTGATGTCGTTATAACTCATATATCCGCGGCGACGCGAAAACGTCCCGACGACCGCCGCTATCGAAGCGGCGATTATCGCAACTATAAGCACGCCCGCAACCACGGAAACGGCAATAGCCGCGGCTTTTCCCTTTTTGCTCATTAACACTCTCCGTCGCGTGACCGCGCCGCCCCGAACTGCGCCGAGGCAAGTGCGGTATATTCTTATTTATACCGCTACCTTTATAATAATACATTAAATTTTCCGTAAAAGCAACGATTTGAAAGCATTTCGCGCACTCGGAGAATACGCGGTTGCCGCTCGGCGCAAAATACCGATATGGAAAATACGTCGACACAAACGAAAGAACTCCTCGCCTTCGTGCACAAAAACGCCCGTATGGGCACGGTGACGCTCGAACGGCTGGCGGAAAAACTCGCCGCGGCGGACCGCGGAATGGCGGACGAGATCGCGGCGCAGCTCGGCGAATACCGCCGCATAACGGACGCGGCGGAACGCAAAGCAAAGCAGCGCGGCGAAAGCGGCGACAATGCGGGCACGCTCGCCGAAGCCGCCGCGGCGGCAATGGTCGAACTGAAATCGATAGCGGACAAGTCACCGTCGCATATCGCCGAAATGGTGATCGTCGGCTCTACGCGCGGGATCGTCTCCGCCATACGGCAGCTCCGTATGCACCCCGACGCCGACTCCGACGCCGTCAACCTCGCCTGCCGCCTGCTGTGCGCCGAACAAACGAACGTCGAACGAATGAAACGCTTCCTCTGACCCCGCCGCAGATCTCTTCGGCAAATCACCGCAGATCCTTTCGCTAAAATACCGCAGATCTCTTCGGCAAGCGGGATACAAAATGCAGAATGCCGAAGCATTCTGCATTTTGTATCCCATCGTGCGTTTGTCGCATCCGCCGACGGCTATCCTTCAAAAATAAACTTAACGATCCTTTCGCTTGCCTTATTCGTTGCCGATTCTATATCGGATCTCTTCCAGAACGGTTTTGAAGCGGACAAGTACTTTTTAACAAGAGCGCGGGCGATGGGAAACCTGCTGTCAATATAACCGGTCTTGCTTTCAAGTTTTGTCGATACCTTCGTCCTGAACCACTCGTTCCCTATTGCGCGGTTTATTTTTTCTTCAAGCAGGATCTTATTCCCGAGTTTATTGACAGTCGCGGCAAATTCTTCATCATTGAGTATCCCGGCATCGTTTTTGATCTCTTGAAGATTACGCCCGCTGTTGGGCATAATATGTTCCACATCGTATTTATTCCCGATATCAAGCCGTTCGCCGATTTCGCAGGCAAACAAATATTCGTTAAGATATACCAGCGCATTCCCGCTGTAATCTTGTAATGATACCGTTATATCGTTTTCGTTCCAGCAATTCCTGATGTGTTTATCAAAGTCACGTTTTATTTCCTCTGCCGGTATGTTTATATCGGTAAGTTTGACCTGTTCGCAGAAAAGAAACATTTTGAAATTTTTGCTTGAATATCCGACATCCACGAGTTCGAGAACGGCGAACAACCTCAGCATACACAAAAGTACTGCGGTGATATCATCTTCGGGCAACGAATTCACATCGAACCTTTGAAAATAACTTGCCAAAAACAATTTTGAATTTTCATTGAACTTAAAAAGGATTTTCGCCACCGGGTCGTTTGAAACCTTATCCCAAATTTTCACAAGATTTATGAGCGCCTCGCACGTTGACACGGGATCAGCCAATGGTTTTTTGTTTATCTCGGTAAAATATCTGCGCAAACCGGGAGTTGTAACATTGACAGAACCGCCGTCGCTGACCGTTTCTCCGTTGATCGCTCGTATATAATACATATACTGCATCAATATTGAATTGAGATCGACCACGTTGGCAATGTTTTCGTTATTCAACAATTCGTTGAGCTTTTTCCATAAACCGGCAAAAGTCTCCGCTTCGCCGCATTTTTCGGCTTCCGCATAAAGTTTTGCTGAAATAATATCCGAATCATAAAGAGGCAGACCGTCGGAATTAAGAGAATTAAACATTGTTATAGCTTGTTCGACCTGCCAGCTTTTGATCTCTATGACTTCACAATCATCGATCACAGCTTTCGCAACTCTATTCAGACGATCCAACTGTAATTCGTCGATTTTTTCAAAGAAAAATTTATAGTTGCGGAAAAAATTCGTATATCTGTTATCTTTTTGCTTGTACTTGAAATGTATGACTTTCGTTTCCGCCGTTTCGAGATCCACCGCTTGAAGTATAACGGCAAGTTCCGATCTATATCGCTCGTTGATCGAATAGTTTTCAAGTACGATCGAGCGACTGCATATATCGGCATCTGTTTCCCGATCGGGCTTGTCGGAAACATCCTCCGTTTCTGCTTTATAGAGTATGCCCATAATGCGACGTCTGCGTTCCTGCAAACCGCGATAAAGTCCAGCCGAATCTTCATCGCAGCGCATATGTCCGAGCGCCGTATTTATTTTAACCAAAAACGCTTTCAATAAAAGCAAAAACGTCGTTGTGCGCTGCTGTCCGTCTATCAATCCGAGTTTTTCATCATTATCCTGGCAGTTGATTATTATAGTCCCGAAAAAATATCTGTCGCGGCTTTCACTTTCCGCGAAATCGAGAATATCCTGCCACAGCTTATCACACCTGTCTATTCCCCACGAATACGCCCGCTGGTATTCCGGGATCACAAATACGGCATTACCGTCGAGTTTAAGATAATCGCCTATCTTTTTCAGCTTTGGTTCGATATTTTTTGCCATATATAACTCCTATGATTTGATCGTTTCGATATTCATATAAACAAATTTAATCTTTTCGTCCTCTTTCAAGCAGTTTCGAATTGCTTTGTTGCAGCACCCGAAGCTGCGACACCGCCATAATATTGAGTTGTTTGATACGTTCGCTTTGCGGCATATTCTGTTCTATAAGAATAGCATTATAACTCTCCATATTAGCAAGCACGAGCAACTGCTCTACATTTGCATAATCACGGATATTACCTTTAAGTGCCGGATTCTGTTTGCGCCATTGCGCCGCCGTTTTGCCGAATAGCGCTACATTCAGCAGATCCGCTTCATCGGCATAAACATATTTCAACTGTTCTTCGGTCAACATCGGCACGATGTTTTCTTTTATAGCGTCGGTATGTATGCGGTAATTGACTTTTGCAAGCTCGCGTTTAGCCGACCATTCAAACGCTTGCTGTTCCCGCGATTTCAGCCGCTGGAATTCCATCACAAGATATAATTTGAATTCCGGACTCAGCCAACTCGCAAACTCAAACGCAATATCCCTATGAGCATAGGTGCCGCCGTTGTTCCCGGGTCTTGAGATCATCCCGATCGCATTGGTCTTTTCAATCCATTTTTGCGGCGACAGGTAAAAGCTATGTCTGCCTGCGGCACTCTCAAAGGCCTCGAATTCGTGCCCTTTGAAATTCGGATTATGCAGTTTTTCCCAAAGCCCGAGATATGATATGACATCTTTGCTCCGCATCCATGTCGCGATCGGCACTTTGGGTTCCGATGCATTTGCATAGCGCGCTAAATCAGTCAATGATATGTAATCGTCTTTATCGATTTTCCGTAACCTGACATCTATGCCGTTTACAATAAACTCATTTTTTGCCATACTCGTTTCCTTCCGTGCCGTATATATATTTAAAAATTAAGTCTGTATTGATATTATAACATTGTCGGCAATAATTTGCAATAGTAATCCCGTAAATTCATATGATAAAAAAAGCTCCGCCGCGCCGAAAGGCGCGGCGGTCTTTTTGCCGAATGAATGGGTTTACTTTTCGCGCGGGACGCAGCCGCGCGCCGTTGTCTGATCCCTTACGCTTCCTTCTTCTTGACGAAGAACGCCGGGAACACCATGAATACGAATATCGCGACCGCGCCGAGAGCCGGCACGACGGAGATCACGACGGGCAGAGCGACCCAGGCGTAGCTGAGACCGCTGTCCACCGAGATACCCGCGGTATTGACGAACACGAACAGCCGGTGCTTCGCGGCTTCCCGGATCTTGTCGAGTCCGTAGCCTTTCGAGTTGTCCATACCTTCAATGTCGTCGAACGTGCGCGCATTGGGCGTCAGTATCATATCCGTGCCCGCGCGGACCGCGCAGGACATCGTGTTGTTATACGATTCGGCGTCGGTGACTATCCTGCCCGTAAAGCCCCACTCGCCGCGAGGGAGCGCGGTGCAGAGAGAGTAGTGCGAGGTCGTGTGCGACGTGCCGATGAAGTTCATACCCGTCATAAAGCCGGTGTTGCCCGAGAGCACCTCGCTGCCCGAAACGGCAGCCTCTTTGCAGAGGATCTCATAGACGCGGAGAGGTATCTCGCGCATCGCCTGCTCGCTCGCCCGGGTGTGGACGGAGCTGCGGTTGGTCTCCTGGTCGTTGACGGCGTAGTGCTTGGAATACACCGCGACGCCCTTGTCCTGCAAACCGCTCGTCGCCGCCGACGTTATACTGCGTCATGCCGCCGCGCCCGGACGCCTGGTAAGGGTTCATCTCCATAACGGCGTCGCTGCCTTCGCCGCCCGCGCGTCCGACGACGACTATTGCGGTGTCGGAGTAGTCTTTCGCGCCTTCGAGCACCTCGCCGTAACCATCCGCGTCAAGCGGAAGTTCGATGATCGAGTGCGTCGAGCCCTGCATGTCCGTCACGCTGCCCGCGGTGCCCGACGCGTTGCCTTCCTGCTCCTTATAGAAGTTCCACAGATCGGGATTGACCTCGATGTTCGCCTCCTTGAACGCCGCGTCGAGGTAGAGGAAGCTGTCGTCATCCCGGTTGAATCCGCCGGCGCTGCCCGTTCCCATAAAGATCTGCTTCGCGGTGAGCATACCGAACAGATTGACTTTGGAAACGTCCTCGAGAGGAAGAACGCCGTCGTCGTCGTTTTTGAGCATGACGAGTCCCTCCGCGGCTTCCTTGACTGTAAAGTCCCCCGAAGCCTTATACGCGTCCGCCCGGGAGACGGAATAGTTCGTCTCCACGTTGCGCCCCTGAAATACAGGGTGATCAGCGACGCGTAAGTTCCGCACAGAATGTCGACTACGAGTATTATCGCTATCAGTAAAACGATCGCGACGATACCGAAGACGCCGACTTTTTTGCTTCTTGCTTTCACATTTCCTCCTTTTCGGAATGTAGTGTATTTTTTGCGCGCGGCGCGGGCTGCGGCGGCGGAAGCAAAAAGGGCTTTGCTTAAAAGCGCAAAGCCCCGTAATACTTATTCCCGAAAAGCCTCACTTTTCCCCGTCGCTGAGTTCCGTAGCGCGGCGTTCGTCGATCTCCTTTATCTCGGCAGCGAGCTTTTCCTCTTCCGTCGGCTCGCCGCGCAGCTTCTTCTCCCGCCGCTCTTTCGCCCGCGCCCTGCGCTCTTTCCGCTCCTCGCGCTGCGCCGCCTTTTCGGGCATTTCGACGGCGGGGAGCTCCGCCGCCTTAGGCTGCCGAGCTTTAAGCCTGCGCTTGCGCGTATCCGTTTTCGGACGGGTGCGCAGCGGCTGCGGCTCGGGCGTATGAACGTCCAGCTGCGGATAAGGTATCTCTATGCCCTCTTCGTCGAAACGGCGCTTTACCTCTTCGAGCAGGTCGAAATTGACCTCCCAATAGTCCGCCGTCTTTGTCCAGACGCGCAGCAGCAGCACGATCGAGCTGTCGCCGTGCGAATCTATGCGCACGAACGGAGCGGGGTCTTTGAGCACCTTTTCGTGTTTTTCGCATATCTCGAACAGCACGTCCTCGGCGTACTCGAAGTCCTCGTTGTAGGCTATGGAGAATTTCAGGTCGAGCCGACGCGTTTCCTTCATCGAATAGTTGACTATCGCGCCGCTCGTTATCTCGCCGTTGGGGATCATCACGACCTGGTTGTTGTCGGTGACGATATAGGTGTAGAACATATGTATATCCTCCACCGTGCCCTTTTCACCGTCCGTTTCCACGTAGTCACCCACCTTGAACGGGCGCATTACGAGGATTATCATACCGCCCGCGAAGTTGGACAGCGCGCCCTGCGCGGCAAGACCTATCGCCACGCCCACCGCGCCGATGATCGCGCCTATCCCCGCCGTGTCTATCCCGACGTAGCCGAGGAACAGTATGACGAGCACGATTTTCAGCCCTTTCTTGATCAGCTGATATACGACGCTCGTCACCGTCTTGTCGCGGTTGCGCTTTATCATCGCGTTTCTCACGACCCGCGCCACGATATTGATCACGATAAAACACACGAACAGTACGACCAGCCCTATAAGCAGCTGCAAACCGTGCGTTGTCAGCCAATTAAAAACCGTGCTCCAGAACGAATTCCAGTCCCATTTCTGCGACGTATTTTCCGTCGTTCCCGCATCCGCCGCGGCGGCAAACGCGGATACCTTCTGCATCACTTCGCACCTCCCGTATATAACGCTTAAAGTTTAGCATAAAAGCGGGAATTTGTCAATACGCCGTCGCGGTCCGGACGCGAAAAAAGCGCGGCTCCGTTTCCGAAGCCGCGCCTGCGATCCGCACAGTCCCGTCGCCCGATCTTACGCTATATCGTTGACCGTCTTTCCGTCGTCGCAATACTCGCCGGACGGCTGGTTTTCAACGTAGCAGTTATTGTTCGCCGCGGAAAGTTCGGCGGTCTTGCCGACAAAGTTATCTTCGACCTCTCCGTTGTCGATTATCGCGATGTCGACGGCGTTCTCCCCGAACGAATTGTTCTCTATCGTAACTTCGGAGTTCTCCGTCACGACGAAACCGCGCGTGCCTGCCGCGTAGTTGCCGCTTATCGTGCCATTGCCCTCTACGTAACCGGGCTGACGGAGCTCGATGAACGTGTTGTTCGTCACCGTTATCGACGAGCCTGCAATCTGCGTGAAGCCTCTGACGACCTCGCTGTCGCCGTCGGCGTATCTGCCCGTTATCGTGCAGCCGTTCATCGTTGCGCCCTCGCCCATTTTCACGAGTCCGCCTACATTCGTCTTATCCGTCTTTTCTATCTCGATCCCGTCTATCGTCGCGCCGCCGCTCGTCATATCGAACACCGCGACGGAGCCGCTCACGGAGAGCTTTACGCCGGTCACGGACGTCACCGTGACAGCTTTATCGAGAACGACCGTTTCCGTCATCGTCATATCCGCGCCGATGACTACGGTGTCGCCCTCCGAAGCCGCGCCGACCGCGGAAACAAGATCGTCGAACGTATCGACAGTATCCTCGGAAGCGTATACCGTAACGGTGCAGGTCGCGCTCTTTCCGTCCGCGGTCGCGGTCACGGTCGTACTGCCTTCGCCGACAGCAGTCACCTTGCCGCCGTCTACCGTCGCTACCTTATCGTTGCCGGTCGTCCACGTCACGGTAATATCCGCGTCTTCGTCAATGCCGGATACGGGTTCGTCAACACCGGATACGGTCATTACAACCGACAGATCGTAAGAACCGCCTTCGGCGAGTTTCACGGAATCAACGTTCAAACTTATCGTTTCCACCGTCGGTTCGTCGCCGCATGCGGCGAATGCGAAGCAAGCCGCGAGCACGGCTGCCGCCGCCGCGAGCACGGCAACGATCTTTGCAAAACGAAATTTCGTTTTCATACATATACTCCTTATTTTCACGTTATGAGCCGTATTTTACACACCGGGCGTGAAAAGTCAATTAAAATAAAGGTGAAACAATCCGCTTGTTTTTATTGTGTTATTTAATGCCGTAAAAATACACTGAAACGATACGAAGACGGAAGAAAATTTTTTTTGACCGCAAAACCCTTGACATATCGGCGCGGGCGGGGTAAAATAACATTACCATGTGATATGAGTTCGACAGAGTATCCATGCAAATAACTACGGACCGCCCCGCCGGGGTTAAAGGCCATACGGACAGCCGGGTCCACTGCCGATAAAACTTATTGTACCTCGGGCGTAACGACCCGATACCGACGGCGAGCAGCCGGGTGAAACGATCCAATAAGAGTAGTAAAAGTAAGTATTTGCTATATAGACTCCGGAGAACGCAGCGGCATATTGCCGTTTTGATATTCGTTTTCACGCGACGCGCGCCTTTCGGGCGGCGCGTCGTTTTCGTCCGTCGGGAGGAAAGAGCCTTGGACAAACTCAAACTCTACGGGTTCAACAACCTGACGAAATCGCTGAGCTTCAACATTTACGACGTGTGCTACGCCAAGACGGCGCGCGAGCAGCGCGATTATATCGCGTATATCGACGAGCAGTACAACTCCGACCGGCTGACCAATATCCTGACGACGCTGACGGATATGATAGGCGCGCGCGTCCTCAACATAGCCAAGCAGGACTACGATCCGCAGGGCGCGTCCGTCACGATACTCATCGCCGAAGGCTCTATGGTCCCCGCGGGAGAAACGCAGCTCGCCCACCTCGACAAGAGCCACGTCACCGTCCACACCTATCCCGAATACCACCCGGAGACCTGCCTTGCGACGTTCCGCGTCGACATAGACGTCGCGACGTGCGGCGAGATCACTCCGCTGTCCACCCTCGACTACCTCATCGGTTCGTTCGATTCGGACATAATAACGATGGACTACCGCGTGCGCGGCTTCACCCGCGACATAGGCGGCAAAAAGTGCTTTATGGACCACAAGGTCGCGTCCATACAGGACTATATCGCTCCCTCCACCCTGATGAAATACGACGCCGTCGACATCAACGTATACGGCGCTAACATATTCCACACCAAAATGATGGTCAAGGACATCGACCTCCAGAACTATCTGTTCAAAACGGACGTTTACGAGCTGCCACCCACCGTCCGGCTGGAAATAATGGACAATCTCCGCCGCGAGATGATAGAGATATTCAGCGGTAAGAACGTATACTGACGGAATGAACGACGAAAGAAAACTCTCGCAGAAAAACGCGCCGATCTACGAAGCGTTGCAGGAAATGCACCGTATGCGCCTCGTGCCTTTCGACGTGCCCGGACACAAGCGCGGACGCGGCAACCCCGAACTGACCGCGCTTCTCGGCGAGAAATGCATGAACCTCGACGTCAACTCGATGAAGTGCCTCGACAACCTCTGCCACCCCGTTTCCGTCATACGCGACGCGGAGACGCTCGCCGCAGAGGCGTTCGGCGCGGCGCACGCGTTTCTGATGGTGGGCGGCACCACGAGCGCGGTGCAGAGCATGATACTCTCCGTCGCGGGGCGGGGCGACAAGATCATACTCCCCCGCAACGTGCACCGCTCCGTAATGGGCGCGATGGTGCTCTGCGGCGCAGTCCCCGTCTACGTCAACCCCGACTGCGACGACGACCTCGGCATATCCCTCGGAATGAGCCGCTCCGCCGTCGCCGCCGCGATAGCGGCAAACCCCGACGCGAAAGCCGTGCTCGTAAACAACCCGACGTATTACGGGATATGCTCGGACATCCGCGCGATCGCGGACGAGGCGCACAAAGCGGGTATGCTGTGCATCGCGGACGAAGCGCACGGCACGCATTTCTATTTCGGAGAAGGTCTCCCCGTTTCCGCCATGGCGGCGGACGCGGATATGGCGGCGGTATCCATGCACAAGTCGGGCGGAAGCCTGACCCAGAGCTCGCTGCTGCTGACCGGCAGACGCGTGGAAAGCGGATACGTCAGGCAGATAATCAACCTCACGCAGACGACGAGCGCGTCCTATCTCCTGCTTTCCAGCCTCGACATATCCCGCCGCAATCTCGCGCTCCGCGGCAAAGAGGCGTTCGCCAAGGTCGTGGAAATGGCGGAGTATGCGCGCGGCGAGATCAACGATCTCGGCGGCTGGTACGCCTACGGCAGAGAGCTCATTAACGGCGACAGCGTGTGACCAAGCTCGCCGTCAACACCCTCGCCGTCGGGCTTGCGGGCATAGAGGTATACTCGCTCCTGCGCGACGAATACGACATACAGATAGAGTTCGGCGATCTCGGCAATATCCTCGCGTACCTGTCCATAGGCGACCGTGTGCGCGACATAGAGCGGCTCATAGGCGCGCTCGCCGAAGTACGCCGACGTTTCGGGCGCGGCAGCGCGGCGAAACTGATGAAACAGGAATATATCGAACCCGACGTCGCGCTCTCCCCGCAGGAAGCGTTCTACGCCGCGTCCGAACAGCTGCCCGTGAAACAGACCGCGGGACGGGTGTGCGCAGAATTCGTTATGTGCTATCCCCCGGGCATTCCCGTGCTCGCGCCGGGCGAACGCATAACCCCGCGCATCATCGAATACATAAAATACGCCAAGGCGAAGGGCTGCCAGATGACGGGTCCCGAAGACCCCGACATAGAAATGCTCAACGTCATCGTATAAAGCGCGCAGGGCGCGGAGGTCACCTAATGGATCTGTGGTTTTCCGAAAAACACACCGAAAACGTCAAGCTCTCTATAAAAGTGGATAAACAGCTGTGCAGCAGGCGCAGCGATTTTCAGCGCATAGACGTGTTCGACTCGCCCGAATTCGGGCGGTTTCTCGTCCTCGACGGCTATATGATGCTGACGGAAAAGGACGAATTCATCTATCACGAAATGATAACGCACGTCCCGATGGCGGTGCACCCGCACGTCCGCGACGTGCTCGTCATAGGCGGCGGCGACGGCGGAGCGTGCCGCGAGCTGATCCGCTACGACGACATAGAGCGCATCGACCTCGTGGACATCGACGAGGAAGTAACGAACGTCTGCCGCAAGTATCTCCCGTTCACCGCCTGCGGGCTGGACGACGAACGAGTGCACACGCATTTTGAGGACGGTATGCGTTTCGTGCGCTCCAAGTCCGCCGAGTACGACCTCATAATAGTGGATTCCACCGATCCGTTCGGACCGGGCGAAGGACTGTTCACCCGCGAGTTCTACGGCAACTGCTTCAAGGCGCTGCGCGCCGACGGGATAATGGTCAATCAGCACGAAAGCCCGTTCTATCCCGAGGACGCCCTCGCCTGCCAGCGCGCGCACAAGCGCATAGTGGAATCCTTCCCCGTCAGCCGCGTCTATCAGGCGCATATCCCGACGTACCCGTCGGGACACTGGCTGTTCGGGTTCGCTTCCAAAAAATACCATCCGCTCAAAGACCTCGACGAAAAAAGATGGAACGAGCGGGGACTGAAATGCCGCTATTATACGACGACGCTGCACAAGGGCGCGTTCTATATCCCGGCGTACGTGGAGGAGCTTTTGAGCAATGTCGAACATGCAGATTAACGCATTTATGGCGTGCGACGCCGACTATGCAGCCGCGGACACCGTTCTGTTCGGCGCGCCGTTCGACGGCACGACTTCGTTCCGCCCTGGAACGCGGTTCGGTCCCGAATACATCCGCCGCGAGTCGTTCGGGCTGGAAACGTACAGCCCTTACCTCGACGCGGATCTGACGGATATTGCCGTGACGGATATCGGCGATCTCGAGCTCTGCCCCGGCGACGCGTCCGCCTCTCTCGACATAATATTCCGCCGCGCGGAGGACATACTGCGCGACGGCAAACGCCCGTTTATGCTCGGAGGAGAACATCTCGTCACGCTCGGCGCGGTACGCGCCGCCGCGGCGCGCTTCCCCGGTCTGCATATCGTGCACTTCGACGCCCACGCGGATCTCCGCGACGACTATCTCGGCGTCAAACTCTCGCACGCGTGCGTGCTGCGCCGCTGCCACGAACTGCTCGGCGACGGGCGCATACACCAGTTCGGCATACGCTCGGGCGACCGCTCGGAATTCGAGTGGGGCAGGTCGCACGTCGACACGCATAAATTCGACCTTACGGGGCTGAAAGAAACGCTGACCGCGCTCCGCGGACTGCCCGTCTACCTGACCGTCGACCTCGACGTGCTCGATCCGTCCGTATTCCCCGGCACGGGCACGCCCGAGCCCGGCGGAGTGAGCTTCGACGAACTGCGCCGCGCCGTTACCGACGTGTGCCTCGGCGCGGACGTCGTCGCCTGCGACGTGACCGAGCTCAGCCCGCACTACGACGCGAGCGGGGCTTCCGTCGCCGTCGCGTGCAAAACGGTAAGAGAAATGCTGCTCGCTCTCGCGAGATAAGAAGGAGAACGCTATGTCAAGAGTACTCGTTATCGGCTGCGGCGGCGTCGCGAACGTCGCCATACGCAAGTGCTGCACGCGCAGCGAAATATTCGGCGAACTGTGCATCGCCAGCCGCACCAAGTCCAAGTGCGACGCGCTCGCGCGCGATCTTGTCGGCAAGACAAAGACCGTCGTCACCACGGCGGAAGTGAACGCCGACGACCGCGCCGCGCTCGTCAGACTCATCCGCGATTACAAGCCCGACCTCGTGATGAATATCGCCCTGCCCTATCAGGACCTCGCGATAATGGACGCCTGCCTCGAATGCAAGGTCGACTATCTCGACACCGCCAACTACGAGCCTGAAAACACCGACGACCCCGAGTGGCGCAAGGTCTATGACGAACGCTGCCGCCGCGAGGGCTTTTCCGCGTACTTCGATTATTCGTGGCAGTGGGCGTACCGCGAACGTTACGCCGCCGCGGGGCTGACCGCTCTGCTCGGTTCGGGCTTCGATCCCGGAGTAACGCAGGTGTTCTGCGCCTATGCAAAAAAACACCTTTTCGACCGCATAGACACTATCGACATACTCGACTGCAACGGCGGCGACCACGGCTATCCGTTCGCGACCAACTTTAATCCCGAAATCAATCTCCGCGAGGTCTCCGCGCCCGGCTCGTACATCGAAAACGGCAAATGGGTGGAAGTCCCCGCGATGAGCATCAAGCGGGAATACGATTTCGACGGCGTGGGGCGCAAGGATATGTATCTGCTCCACCACGAGGAGATCGAATCGCTCGCAAAGAACTTCCCCGAAGTCAGACGCATACGCTTCTTTATGACGTTCGGGCAGAGCTATCTGACGCATATGAAATGCCTGGAAAACGTCGGTATGCTCTCAACGACCCCCGTCAGCTACGAAGGGCGCGAAATCGTTCCCATACAGTTTCTTAAAGCGCTGCTTCCCGATCCCGCGTCGCTCGGACCGCGCACCAAAGGCAAAACGAACATCGGCTGTATCTTCACCGGCGTAAAAGACGGTAAACCGGCTTCCGCCTATATCTATAATATCTGCGACCACGAAGCGTGCTACCGCGAAGTCAAGTCGCAGGCGATCTCCTACACCACGGGCGTGCCCGCGATGATAGGCGCGGCGATGCTGCTCACTAAAAAGTGGGACAAGCCCGGCGTGTTCACCCCCGAACAGTTCGACCCCGATCCGTTTATGGACGAACTCAACGCCTACGGTCTGCCCTGGAAAGTCGTCAGCGACCCCGTGCTTGTGGAGTAAGGTTGTTCGCAGGGGGAGGGTACCCTTCCTTGCAAGGAAGGGTACCCTCCCCCTGCACCCCCACCCGCCCAAGGAACTCAAAATCCTATTCCTTATAAAAAATAGTATATCCTTTATAGCGAATACGGTCGGGCGGCGGGCAGACAAAATCCTGTCATTATAAAATGAATATTATATCTTTTGAATAAGGACGGCGGCAAGCCGAACGGCGGGACAAGTGCGACGCAAGAGATAAGGACAAAACGATCCGTCCCGACGCATAAATAAGGATAAGTATTTTAAGTTTTTCGGGAGGGGGTGCGGGGGGACCCCTTTTTGCAAAAAGGGGTCCCCCCGCAAAAACTCATCCCCCCCCCCACCCGAACAAAAACGGAGAACAAAAATGACGACCCCGGCTTTTATCATCGACGAAGCGCGGCTCAGGCGCAACTGTGAAACGCTGCTCGGCGTAAAGCGGCGCACGGGCTGCAAAATACTGCTCGCGCAGAAAGCATACTCGGCATACGCGACTTACCCGATCATAGCGGAATACCTCGACGGTACGACGGCGAGCGGGCTTTACGAAGCGCGGCTGGGCAAAGAAAAGTTCGGCGGCGAAACGCACGTCTATAACCCCGCGTACAAACCGTGCGACTTTGACGCGCT
The DNA here is from genome assembly GCA_944372345.1 of uncultured Clostridia bacterium. GTDB lineage: Bacteria > Bacillota > Clostridia > Christensenellales > Pumilibacteraceae > Protoclostridium. Next base: position 10,361 of record CALVYT010000019.1, on the reverse strand, counting down.
CATCGGGCTTGCCGACCATATCGTGTTCAACAGCACGGGTCAGGTGCGGAAATACGCGGAGCGCGCGAAAAGCGCGGGCAAAAGCGTGGGACTGCGAGTCAATCCCGAATGCTCCACGCAAAGCGGGCACGCGATATACGACCCGTGCGCGCCGTACTCGCGGCTGGGCGTGACGAAAGCGGAGTTCGACGAAAGCGTGCTGCCGCTCCTCGACGGGCTGCACTTTCACACGCTGTGCGAGCAGGACTCGGACGCGCTGGAAACCACGCTGCGCGCGTTCGACGAACGCTTCGGCGGGTTTATGAAAGGAATGAGGTGGCTGAACTTCGGCGGCGGGCACCATATCACGCGCGAGGGCTACGACATCCCCCGCCTCGAACGCTGCATCCGCGCGGCGCAGAGCGAATACGGCTGCGAAGTCTATCTCGAACCGGGCGAAGCCGTCGTGCTGAACGCGGGCACGCTCGTTGCGGAAGTGCTCGACGTCGTGCATAACGGGATCGACGTCGCCGTGCTCGACGCGTCCGCCGCGTGCCATATGCCCGACGTGCTGGAAATGCCCTACCGCCCGCCCGTCTGCGGACTGTTCAGGAAAACAGACAACGGACTGAGTGCGAAAGACCTCTGCGAGTATGCAGGCGACGGATACGAGAAAGTTTCGGATGCCGGCGCGCCGGAAGAACGGGCGCATGTCTGCCGCCTTGCGGGAGCGACCTGCCTGGCGGGTGACGTCATCGGCGACTGGTCGTTCGACGAAAAGCCGCAGCCGGGCGACCGTATCGTGTTCGGAGATATGGCGCTGTATACCATGGTCAAGACGAACACGTTCAACGGCACGCCGCTGCCGGGAATATATTTCCGCAGGGCGGACGGCTCGGTCCGAACGCTGCGGACGTTCGGGTATGCCGACTTCGAGTCGCGGCTGTAAAGCGGAAATACCGCGGGCGGACGCGTAAAACGCGGTAATTTATAGCGGCGGAGCCGTTTCCGCCGCTTTTTTCGCGCGCCGCGCGGGTATTTTACGAAAAAGTCTTGCGCTCGCCCGCCGCGTATGATATAATAACGGCGAAAGGAGGTGACGATGGATAACGAAAACGCGGCGAGGTTTTTGCGGAGCTACAACAGTATCGAAGCGCAGCTGAAATCCATATACAGCGTGCGCCCCACGCAGAACTTCACCGATCTGGTCAAGCGGTGCAGCGATATGAACATCACCGTGCGCAGGTATTCGACGGAGCTGATCGACTACGGCAAGCTGCGCAACGCTATCGTGCATCACACCGCGGGCGCGGGCGAGACCGTCATTGCCGTGCCCTGCGACGAAGTGGTCGAGAACATCGAATACATCGAGCGGCAGGTCTGCCGCCCGCCGAAGGTGACCGACGCGTTCAAGGTCAAGAAGATAGTGACGGCGTATGCGGACGAGCCGCTGCTGACCGCCGTGCGCGAGTTCGCGGAGAACCGACAGAAAACGGTGATCGTTTACGACCACGGGAATATGATCGGCGTGATCAATTCCTATGCGCTCTACCGCATTATCGCGGACGTTGCCGAGGGCGGCGAGAATCTGACCGAATACCTCAGGACCACGACGTGCGGAGAAGCCGTCGACCCCGCGGAAATGGAGAACTACCGACTGATGAACAAGTATGCGACGGTGCTCGACGTTTTCACTGAATTTGAGAAACGCCGCTCCCTCGTCGCCGTGATAGTCACGGAAAACGGCGTGCTCGGCGAAAAGGTCATCAGCATTATCACGCCCGCGGATTTCCCGAGGATCAATAAATTCTTGGAGAACTACAATGTCAAACCGTTCTGATTGCAAAAGTTTTTGCGAAAATCGCGAAATTTTTTTCAAAAAGGTCTTGACAAACGCGAAATTTGTGGTAGAATAATGGTACAACAAACGAACGAACGAGGGTGTGGCAAAAGCCGGAACGCAAGTCCCCGGAGGAAGCCGAAGCAGTCCGTTCGTTTCGGAAGGGAACGACGCGCAGACGCGAAGATCTGCAAACGCCCGAGCGAGTAGCGAGGGAAGCGAAAGCGCATCCGAACCGAAAGAAACGCACGGAAAGCGGAGAGGACCGAAGGCAAAAACGCGAAAGCATTTGCAGACGAGCGCCGATCGAAGCAGACGCAGAGCGAAAGCGTACGATTCGCAAAGCGGAGAAGCGCAAGACTGACCGAAGTCGTAAGGGAGTTGTGGCGGAACGGGATTTGAAAAATCGCACGCCGCGGACTTATCCGTTTTATTCGTAAAGATTCGTATCCGGTGGGTCAATCCAAATATCGGACGGTCGCGATCGTATCGTAGGCGAATCGACGGTCGGAAGATATGACCTTAATGGCGGAAACGCAACAAACGGAAAATGATGAAGAACGGAAAGCAGCGCGGACGATTAAAAAACAAAAAAAACCGTGCGTGAAAGCGTGAAAGGAAAAGAAAAATTCTTACGGACCACATAGTCCCCTATCGGAGTGATTAAAGCGAGGGGCTTAAGAGTAAGTACGATCCGTTAAAAGATAACTTTTCGGAATCAACGTTTTCAGGAAAATGACCGATCCGTCGGTAGTAAAGCGGCGCGTGAGCACACGCGCCGCTTTCGTTTGCTTTCGGTCGCGCGCCCCGCGCGCTTTCGGAGCGAAACTCCCTATTCCGACATTGTGCCGCGGGGCGGAAACTCCTCGGGTGTCCGCCCCGCGCCCCGCCTTCCCGAGAAACTTACAAGCGCATTTATAATTTTTTCGGAGAAGTGTTTATCGGGGAGAACCCTCTTTGAAAAGAGGGTTCTCCCCGACCCCCTCTCCGAGAAACTTAAAATCCTTTTTATAATTTTCTTCCGAGAAATTTTCAAGGGAAAACCCCTCTTTGTAAAGAGGGGTTTTCCCTTGACCCTTTCCCGAGAAACTTAAAAGTGCATTTATAATTTTTTCGGAGAAGTGTTTATCGGGGGAAACCCTCTTTGTAAAGAGGGTTTCCCCCGAACCCCTTTCCGAGAAACTTAAAAATCCTTTTCATATAATATAAAGGCACGCTTGCAAAACAAGGCAGACGTGCCTCGGTATCTTACGGGCGCGGCGGAGCTTGCGGAAAGGCATTACGCTTGAACGCCGCAGGGCAAACGGAACAGCTGCGAAGCAAACGCAGTCCTTTCCGCCATCGCCGTTTTCCGCGGAGCGGCAAACAAAATCAACCTACACTCTGTGCCCGTTCGGCTGCGCCTGCGGTACTGTTCTTATGTCGCAATTACCCGTCAGACGGTAAATTTCAAAAAAGATCACGCCCGCGGCGAGCCGCGGGCGTCTTATTACTGCATAAAATCCGCTTACCGAATTACGGTATTCACAGCAAGAGGTGCTGACGCACGGTAATTGACTTGATCGTTATTTTCCCAAGTAAGTTCGGTATCGCAAAAGCACACAATGCCCGCCGCAAGGTGTGCCCACAGCAAGGTGTGCCCGCCGCAAGGTTGCGCCCACAGCAAGGTGTGCCCGCCGCAAGGCGCGCCCACAGCAAGGCGCGGTCCTTGCGGACGGCGAATGACGGACTGACGATAGAACAGGCATTGTTTATGCCGCAAAAGGATTTTGAGTTCCTTTGGAAAGAGGGTTTCCTAAGGGAGAAGACCTTTCCTTGCAAGGAAAGGTCTTCTCCCTTTAGGTCAGCGGGATTTTCGCGATGCCGTTACGGCAACGGCGATAATGACCGCCGTAGCAACGGCTGCGGCCGCGGTCAAAACGGCGAATGCGATCGTCGGACCGCCCACCGACCAAACCTCGACGTTTTCCACCTTAATGTTGGTTATCTCATCTGTTCCGTCCGGACAAAAAACATATAAATTCACTGTATAATACCCGCTGTCGTCTTTACTGCCGAGCCCGCCTTTTTCGATATGCGTGGTATCCAGCAATTCGTTCCCGTTATATAACATTATGTCGTAATTTATATATTCTGCATCGCCGCCCGACACTTTCACGGTAAACGAACCGGAGCAGGAATAATCGTCTTTTTCATAATCAACGCTGCCGACGGAAACCGTTGAACACGCGGTAAAGACGAAAAGAGCGGCAACGAGAAGTACAATCGACCCGATCGTATTTTTCAATATTTTCATTGTTCGCCCTCCGTTTTTTCCGCGACCACGGCGTCGGCGGAACCGATCCTTTCCGCGGTTTTATTTTTCACCGATATTATCACGGCGAATATCGAAAGGAGCACGACCGGCGCCATCGCCCACATCAGTTCGACCTGGAACGCGCTTACGACAAGACATACGTTTTCCAATACCTCGCCGTTATCGTCATAAGATAAACCGCCGACGACCGCCGTAATAACGATCAGCGCGACGAACGCGAGCAAACCGTAAACCGCCGTCAGCACGCTCACCGACAAACGTCTTATAAAACACGTCAGCAGAGTCCCGACGGCGAACGGCAACAGAATGAAAAACCCCGCGCCCGAAAGCCAGTACGCGTACTTACCCGCTTCCGCCACGGACGCCTCGGCTTCCGACGAAACGTCGTACGCGCTTTTGCCTATCGTAAAATCGGCAAAAAGCGACCACATCGCCATAACAAGCACAAACAAGCCTATCGCATATACGGCGATGAACAAAATTTTCCTTGCGTTTTTATCCATATTCCTTCCACCTTTTATATTAAAATTCATACATTACGGACAAAATATCCGGATCGTTTGCGATATTTTTCCGGTACAGAATGCGTATCGGCATCCGCTATATGCCTTCCATGCTACGGGATAAAATTCACCCGTAATAGTTGACAAACTTATACGTTTCCCCCATCGGCGGCTCCACGATCGCAAGCGCGCGCTCGTAAATGAAATCGGCGATCTTTTCCGCACCGTACTCGCCCGCACGCTGTTCGGCATTCCTGCGGTATCGTTCCAGCCCGCTGCCGTCGGCGGCAAACGCCGCGAGCGCGGCGGCGGCTTTCTTCGGGTCGGGGATATACATAGCATTGCCTACCGTGCGGGTGTAGTACTTCTTTATCCCGCTCTCTATCGGCGTTATGCACTTGGTGATGATGACGGGCAGTCCGAAGAACGTCGGCTCCGCCATCGAGTTCGCGCCGCTCTTGCCGACGAACACGTCGGACATACACACGAACCGCAGCATATCGTCCGTATAGCCGTAAACGTCCAGACGCGTCGGGGAGGGAACGCTCTTTGCGCGCAGCCGCTCCGCCGCCTCTTCGTTCTTGCCGCACACGGCGATGATACGCATATCCGGCGCGAGCGCGAGCAGCTCTTCCACCGTCTTTTCCAACTTCGCCATACCGTAACCGCCGTCGGCGAGCAGCGCGACGAATTCGTTTTCGCCTATCCCCGCTTCCCGCCGCAGTTCAGCCTTTCTGCCTTTAAGCGCGAACGCCTCTTCGCGTATCGGATAAGGCACTACCCTGCCGTTGCCGCCCGCGTACATTCTGCGGCGGTCGGCTTTTTTCAAGCCTTCCTCGGTGGGGATAAGAAAATCATTGCAGTCGACGTTGAACATTCCGTTGGAGTACGCGTCGGGGCAGAACATCACGGTGTACGGGCGTTTGACGTCCGTCCCCGCGAGCTTGCCGACATAGAACGCCGTCGCCCAGTGCGTGGTGAACAGCACGTCCGCGTCCAGTTCGCGCAGGTGACGCATTGCTTTGCCGTCCGCCTTGCTGTCGGGGTAGCGCATTCTCATAACGAACTGCTGCGAGAGCGCGTCCCCTGCGAGTTTGTTGCCGAATATGCACAACTTGCCGAATATGCGGCTGCGGCTCTGCAGCTTGACGGTATCGACGAAACCGCGCTCGAACCGCTTCATATTCTCGTCGCCCGTTTCGGCATAGAAACGCGAGCGCACCACTTCCGTTTTATCGCCGTACTTGCGCTCGAACGCGTCGCAGATCGCCTTTTCGGGGATTATATGCCCCATTCCCGCCTCGACGAACGTGAACACCACGCGCGGTTTTCTGCCCGCGGGCACGCGTTTATGATCGGCAAGCAGCGCGGCGCGGGTCTCTTCGAGCCGGATCTCCGAAACCGCAAGCAGCGCGCCGTAGAAAAGCTGTATGTTTATGTAATAGAAGAAATTATCGAGCAGGCTCGTCAGCAGCACGGTCACGACGCCGAGCATTATGATCAGCCGCTCGACGCGGAACTTGCGCAGGCACAGTTCGATAACGCCTTTGATATGCACCGCGAACGCCAGCAGCCCGACTATGCCGCTCGCGCCGATCAGTTCGACGAACAGATCGTGATACATATTGCTGTACATATTCGCGTCTTTGACCGCTTCCGCCACGCTGCCGTCGTCGAAGCCCACGCCGAACACGGGCGCGCGCGTAAAGTCGCGCAAGCCGTCCGCCCAGCGCTCGAAACGGTTATTGTCCCCCTGTTCGACGCGCAGCAGATTGGACAAAAAGTCGGGGAGTTTATCGAAGCCGATAACGGCGAAAGCTATTATCCCCGCAAGCACCGTGAGCACGCCGAGCACGAGCGTAGTCAGCCTGTTCGCCGCCTTGTTCTTTCCGAAGCAGCAGAGCACGATACAGACGATGAGTATTATCCCGCCCATCAGCATGGACGTGCGCGCATTGAGCACAACGACGGTGACGTACATCAGCACCGCCGCGAGGTAAGGCAGCACGCTCAGCCGCCGTTCGTATGCCAGATACATCACGGGCGGCACGAGAGTGACGAGCGTCCCCGCGATGAGATTGGCTTCGCCCCAGCCGAGCACGAGCACGTTGCGGTTTATCGAGCCGTTGAACCCGCCGCCCTCGACGTCGAGCAGAGCGCCGTCCGCCATCCGGCGGATAAACAGTATCCACGCCTCCGCGCAGACCGTCAGCCCGCACACGAGGCACAGCTTGCATACATACGCGACGACGCCCTCCGAACGGTTGGATACGCCGAGCACCACGAAGTACATCAGCATCAGTCCGAAGGCGACGAACGCGCCGTATGCAAGGTTTATCGGCTTCCAGCTCGACGACCCGACGCCGTTGAGCAGCATGGCGCACGCCAGACAAACCAGCCCCGCGCACAGCACGCCGCGCTTCATCGGAATATCCTTTATCACTCCCTCTTTGACGAACCGCGCGACGATCGCTATGAGCATTATCCCGCCCGCGACTATCATATTGATAAGCCCGGGCAGCTCGAACGTGCCGAGCATATCGTTCCGCGACTGCACTATGCTCATATCGGAAACGTCCGTGCCTATCGCGAAGAATATCAGAAAAACGGGCGTCAGGAGCACTTTGACGTCGTCACAGAACAACGCGGCGAAAACCACGCTTGCCGCAAGAACATAAAATACGGGGACGTATACCTGCCAGCCGAAAGAAGACGAAAGCACGCAAAGTAATGCGAAAAACACGGGATACCAAATCGTCTTCTGCCATTCGGCGACGGCGCGTATCGCCCTGTTATTCTCTCTCGTTTCTTTGAGTGTTGCCATTTCGCTCCGTTCCGGATCCTCTTTCGGGACGCACACCGTCCGCGCGTGCGCCCGCCGCGGAAAAAACCGCCTGCGCGCCGCAGACTCCGATCACCGTACCCTTATAAAGATTATACATAATCCGCACCCGTTCTGTCAATTTTTTTATCCGATCTGCGGAGGGCAAATTGCCATTAAGAGCAATTTTTCATAGTATTTTCACACGGCTGTCACAGTATTTCGGCGAACTCCCCGCCCGCGCGCAGTTGACCTCATCAGCGGAATATGATATAATGTTTTTATGAACAGCGGATTCAGACATTCCCATTCGCTCGGGCAGAATTTTCTGACCGACGGCAATCTGCTTTCGGCAATAGCATCCGACTCGGGGCTGACGGCAGACAGCATCGCGGTAGAAGTAGGCGCAGGCATGGGCGCGCTTACCGAAAAACTCGCGGAAACGGGCGCACGCATTTACGCTTACGAGATAGATACGCGTCTGGAAGAGTATCTGCGGCCGCTGGAAAACAAATACCCGAATCTGACGGTCATACTCGGCGATTTTATGAAATCGGAACTGCCGTTCGGGCGGTCTTACAGAGCGGTCGCGAATCTGCCCTACTACATAACCACGCCCGTGCTGTTCCGTTTTCTCGAAGACGAAAGGTGCAGATCGGTCACCGTTATGGTGCAGGCGGAAGTGGCGGAGCGTATCATTGCGCCCCCGGGCGGCAAGGACTACGGCGCGCTCTCCGTCGCCGCGCAGCTCGCGGGCAAAGCGCGTATCACCCGCAGAGTGGGGCGGCATATGTTCACTCCCCCGCCCAACGTCGACAGCGCGGTCGTGCATATCGAAAAGACGGGCGAAGCGGCAAGCGACGGCGTGAAACGGCTGGTGCGCGCGGCGTTCTCGATGCGCCGCAAAACGCTCGTGAACTGCCTGACCGCGAACGGCTACGGCAAAGCCGAAGTGCTCTCCGCCCTCGCCGCAGAGGGGCTCGACCCCGCCGTGCGCGGCGAACGCCTCTCTCCCGACGCTTTCGTGCGCCTCGCCGAACGGCTGAAAAACGGTGTGTAGACTTCGGATCGATACGTAAAGCGCATATCGGAATGAAAAATACGCATTAAAATGCGGAGCGCGGACGCACCCGTCCGCGCTCCGTTTGCTTTTCACCCATACCCCTGCCCCGCCCGGCGGCAAATGCCGCCGGGCGCAGTTTTGCGCCTTTATGCCGCTCCCGTACTGCTGCGCCTCCGCCCGTCGATGACCGCGCCGATATACGCGCAGCGGTCGTCGGTGACGGGCACGAATCCGTATTCCGCAACGATCGCGCTCACGTCGGAAAAGTCCGTCGCCGCGCCGGCGCGCGGGCGCGGAAAATCGTCCGCTATCTCCGCGAGAACGGTATTTTCGTCAGCGCCCGACAGCAGTTCGTATTCGAGCAGCCGGCGGTCGACGATACCGAGATACATCCCGCTCTCTCCCACAACGGGCAGCGCGCCGCCGCGCAGTCTGCTTTCCGCCTCTCTGAGCGTCAGCGCGGACGACAGATGCTCCGTTTTGTTTTTGATCGTCATAAGCGAGATCACGTTCATGATATTCTCCCTGTCATTCTTATTTGCCGAAATTATGACGTGAAAACATTAAACCGATCTTTAATTCCCCGCCGTAAAAATAAGAATACGATTAAATTTCGGCGCGCCCGCCCGCGGGCAAAAAGCCGCGGTGCGGCGCATATCTGCGCCGCACCGCGGACTGCCGACGATCGTCTGTCGTTCAGGTCGCGTCGCTTCCGCTCCCGGCGGAAGCTTTTTTCCTTTTCGGCAGGAAGCATTTCAATACCGCAAAAGTTATGCCTCCGACGATAACCACATTAAGAAGCACGACGACGAGTATCCACCAGATGAACGGCTGCTCGATATGCATATCTACCGCCGTATAATCGGGGTTGTACGTCTTGGTGCGGTAGTATGTGTTACAGTTGCGACATAAATTTATGGACACTATCCAAATAAAGGTATCACAGGCATAAAACAAGACTATTTTCCTATTTGAAAAAGTTTTCCTGCTAATTCGCCGCTAAGCTTCTATTTCGCGAAAGTTTTAGCACGTAAACACGACAGTTTTTGTCGTATTCAAAAAACTTTTTTATAAGCATACAAACCAAAGGGGCAAGTTTTTTGCCACTTTGAAAAAAATTGTAGAAATTATGCACCGAGGAACATGAGAAAAGGCAGCCGTTTTATGGAAAGCAACTGCCTTTAATGAAGTATGAAATAGACAATCTATCCGTATATGGCGGAATACCTCGCACGCATTTTCTCGAAGTATTCGTATACCGTGCTTACCACTCGGGAAAGCTGTTTCGCTATCTCGGGATAACTCAAGCCCGACATACGGTAATCGAGCGCAAGGCTCATGTTTTCCGTAAGGTTAAGGGAAGCTACGATTTCATCTACGCGCGAGTAATCCTGTTCCTCGTCTGCCTGATGTTCATATTCGGGTTTCGGTTCTTCTCTTGTGATTTCAAGGCTTTAGCATTTACGGAAAATTCTGTAATCCCTTGATACCATTTTGGTGACGATGAGATAACACTCCGTCTTTATCGTTCTCGGCTTGCCTCTTTTGGAGATATACAGGACGTCGTCCAAATATTCCCCGAAGTGGTCGCATAAGAATAACGCCACGCTTTGGACGAAGTCGTAACTGTCCGAAAAGATATATCCGGGCTCGTGTTTGCCGAAGATATCCCTGCAAAGCTGTTTATGCGCTTTCTCCGCATGATAACCCATATAGCCTATGAGTGCTCTGGTCTCGTGCATGGTGATGAGTTCCGCCATTACCGCTACATTGTCCGGAGATATTTGCTCCGTAAGGACTTTGAAATCTCTTATCACTTTCTTTTGTTCCATTTTCTT
>CALVYT010000018.1 GCA_944372345.1 uncultured Clostridia bacterium | reverse complement strand
GTACGCTCGCGGTTGTCCGCAAGCCCGCTCTTGAACTTCTGCTCCGCGCCCGCCTGGCTCTTCGCCTGGTGCTCTTTGAACGCTTTTTCAAAGCCCTCGGTATCCACTTTCAGCCCCGCTTCCTTCGCGAGCTCGACGGTCATTTCTATCGGGAAACCGAACGTGTCGTACAGCTTGAACGCGGTGTTGCCCGCTATCGTGTCCCCTACGAGATGTTCGCGTATCGCGGCGAAGCGCTTCATCCCGCTCGTGATCGTCTTTTCAAAGCGCTGTTCTTCGGCGTTTATCTCCCCGATTACGCGGTCTGCGTTGCGGCGCAGTTCGGGATACACGTCCTCGTATTCGTCGATGACCACTTCCGCGACTTTGCCGAGTATGCCCGTGCCGCCGCCGAGCTGTTTGACGAAACGTATCGCGCGGCGCAGCAGACGGCGAAGAATATAGCCCTGATCGACGTTGGAGCACACGACGCCCTTTTCGTCGCCTATTATCATCACCGCCGTGCGGATATGATCGGCTATGACGCGTATCGCTCTCGTAACGCCGTCGTCCGAGCCGTACTTCTTGCCCGTCAGTTCTTCGATTTTGCCGATTATCGGCTTGAACAGATCGGTGTCGTAGACGCTGGAAACGCCCATAAGCGTTTTGACCGTGCGTTCCAGACCCATGCCGGTATCGACATTCTTCTGCGCGAGCGGCTCGTATTTGCCGTCCGCGGTCTTGTTATACTGCATAAAGACGTCGTTCCAGATCTCGAGGTATTTGCCGCAGTCGCAGGCGGGAGAGCAAGTCGGCGAGCAGGCAGGCTTGCCCGTGTCTATGAACATTTCGGTGTCCGGTCCGCAGGGTCCCGTCGTTCCCGCGGGTCCCCACCAGTTGTTGGACTTCGGCAGGAAGAATATGCGCTCTTTCGGGATCCCCGCCGCTTCCCAGTAGCCCGCGGACTCGTCGTCACGAGGGCAGTCGCCGTCGCCCGCAAACACGGTGACGGAGATCTTCGCCGGATCTATGCCGAGATATTTTTCGTCAGTCAGAAATTCGTAGCTCCACGCGATCATCTCCTTCTTGAAATAATCGCCGAGCGACCAGTTGCCGAGCATTTCAAAAAACGTCAGGTGCGAATCGTCACCCACTTCGTCTATGTCGCCCGTGCGCACGCACTTCTGCACGTCCGCGAGCCGTCTGCCCTGCGGGTGCTTCTGCCCGAGCAGATAGGGCACGAGGGGGTGCATTCCCGCCGTCGTGAACAGAACGGTGGGATCGTTTTCGGGAATAAGCGACGCCGAGCTTATCAGCGCGTGTCCCCTGTCCTTGTAAAAGTTCAACCACATACTGCGCAGCTGTGCCGATGTAAGTTTCTTCATTTTATGTTCTCCGTTTGTTTCGGGATATTTGCGTATCTTCCGCGGCAGAGCACGATGTCCGTTATCTCGTGCGGATCCGCCGCTTCGAATGTCGGTTTTATCTCGTCGGTGTCGCCCGGCGCGCAAAAGCCGTAAAGCGCGTATATGCTGTCAACGCCCGCAATTTTCGCTGCGAGGAGGTCGAACACCCTGTCGCCTATCATCACCGCGGGCTCGTCGACGACCGCGGCGAGGATCTGTTTCGTCTTGTCCGAATACTTCTTGGGACGATCGCTGCCCTCGGCGCGCAGGAAATACTTTCCCAGCCCCGACGTTTCGAGTATGCGCCTGACGCTCTCGGCGGGCTTGCCGCTCGCCACCGTGCACTTCACGCCCGCTTCCGTCAGCGTCTGAAGCATTTCTTCAACTCCGTCGTATACTCTGTACTCGTCTATACCGCGCGCGAAATAGTATTCGCGATATTTTTTATACCCCTCTTCGCACTGCTCTTCCGTCGCGCCCGCATAGGTTTTCAGCGAATACATCAGCGCGGGGCCGATGAAAAGGCGATAGGTTTCGTCGGGCAGGTCGGGCAGACCGAGCTCGAGCACGGTGCGGCGCGCGCATCCTATGATGCCCTCGCTGTTGTCGATGAGCACTCCGTCCATATCGAATATCGCGTTACGGTATCTCATTTGCCCGCCTTATAACCGTCTTTGAGCCCGACGATACGGTTATACACCACTCCGTCCGACGCCGTGTCGCGCACGAAATACCCCGTGCGCACGAACTGGAACGGGCTGCCCTTTTCCGCTTCGCCGAGCAGCTTCTCCGCCTTGCCGCGGAACACCTCGAGCGAATGCGGGTTCATACGCTCCGCGAAATCCTCGTGCACGCCGTCGTAAGGCAGCAGCAGATAATCGTAATAACGGAATTCCGCGTCCGTGCAGTCTGCGGCGTTCACCCAGTGGATAACGCCTTTCGCTTTCACTCCCTCGACGTCGCCGCCGAGCGTGCCGTCCACCGCTTCGCAGAACACCGTCGTTTCTCCGTTCTTCGTTTCGCAGCCCGTGCACCTGACGATATATGCGTTTTTCAGCCGCACATACGCGCCGGGGGTCATGCGCTTGAACTTGGGCGGAGGAACTTCGGCGAAGTCGTCCTCTTCCATCCACAGATATTTGCCTATCTTTATCTTTCGCGTGCCGCACTCGGGGCGGTTAGGATTGATCTCCGTTTCGCACTCCTCCTCCCAGCCGTCGGGGCGGTTGGTAACGACAAGGCGAACAGGCTTTATCACCGCCATCGCGCGGGGCGCGGTATCGTTCAATTCGGCGCGTATGCACGCTTCGAGCTGTTCGGGAGCACACTCGCTGTCCGCCTTGGCGATTCCCGCTTCTTCGACGAAACGCAGCACTGACGACGGAGTATACCCCCTGCGGCGCAGACCGCAGAGCGTGGGCATACGCGGATCGTCCCAGCCGTCGACGAGTCCCTCGTCCACCAGCTTTTTCAGATAGCGCTTGCTCATTATCGTGCGCTCGATATTCAGCCGCGCGAACTCCCGCTGTTTGGGAGAGTGCGGGAAAACCTCTTTCAGGTTATCCGTCACCCACTCATAGAGCGGGCGGTGGTTTTCAAATTCAAGGCTGCACAGCGAATGCGTTACGCCCTCTATCGCGTCCTGTATCGGGTGAGCGAAGTCGTAAAGCGGATATATGCACCACTTGTCGCCCTGGCGGTAGTGCCGCGCGTGGACGATCTTGTATCTCGCCGGTTCGCGCATATTGTTTTTGGGCGACGACATATCTATCTTCGCGCGGAGCACCAGCTCGCCGTCGGCGTATTTGCCCTCGCGCATTTCCGAGAACAGACGGAGATTTTCCTCCGCGCTCCTGCCGCGGCAGGCGCTTTCGACGCCCGGACGGGTCAGCGTGCCGCGCATTTCGCGCATTTTCTCGGGCGGGGTGTCATCGACGTAAGCCAGCCCTTTCTTTATCAGCAGCACGGCGCACTCGTAAGTCTTTTCAAAATAGTCGGACGCATACGTTATCTCGCCTTCCCAGCCCAGCCACTTTACGTCGCGGATGATCGAATTGACATATTCGTCATCCTCTTTTTCCGGATTGGTGTCGTCGAAACGCAGATAGCACTTTCCGCCGTACGCTTTCGCCGTCATATAGTAGTTGATATACACGCTCTTGGCGTGACCTATGTGGAGGTATCCGTTAGGCTCGGGGGGAATACGCGTCACCACTTTGTCCACCGCGCCGCTCGCGAGATCCTCGTTAATTATCTCTTCGATGAAATTCGCCATCAGAACAGCCCTCTGATCTCCTCGCCCTTATCGTCTATCGTCATTCCTTCCGCGGCGGGGGTCTTGCCCAGCCCCGGCATCAGCAGTATCTTACCCGTCACCGCGACGACGAATCCCGCGCCCGCGCGGCGGTATACCTCGCGCACCGTTATGCGGAATCCCGTCGGACGTCCCAGCTTCGTCTGGTCGTCGGAAAGGCTGTACTGCGTTTTGGCTATGCATACCGGCAGCCCCGCGACGGCGCCGTCAGCTTCGAGCTCGTCCGTCATCCGCAGCGCTTCGTCCGTATAGTCGACGCCGTCCGCGCCGTAGACTTTCGTCGCTACCGCGCTTATCTTGTCTTTCAGACTTTCGGAAAGCTCGTAGGCGTATTTCAAGCGCGACGTGCAGCCGTCCGCCGCTTCGCACACCTCGCGGGCGAGGTCGAGCGCGCCTTCGCCGCCCTTAGCCCACACGTCGGCGAGCCGCACGCTCGCTCCGCGACGTTCGCACATACCTTTGAGCAGCGCGATCTCCGCGTCGGTGTCCGTGACAAATCTGTTTATCGCGACGACGCAGGGCATATCGTACACGCCCGTGACGTTCTCTATGTGCTTCATCAGGTTGGACGCGCCGCTTTCGAGCGCGGCGAGGTTTTCTTTTCCCGTTTCCGCTTTGGGCACGCCGCCGTTGTATTTCAGCCCGCGCACCGTCGCGACGAGCACGACGCACGAAGGCTCTATGCCCGCCGTGCGGCACTTGATGTCGAAGAACTTTTCCGCGCCGAGGTCCGCGCCGAAGCCCGCTTCGGTGACGACGTAATCGGCGTAGCTCATCGCCGCGCGCGTCGCTATGACGCTGTTGCAGCCGTGCGCTATGTTGGCGAACGGTCCGCCGTGGACGAACGCGGGCGTACCTTCGAGCGTCTGCACGAGATTGGGCTTTATCGCCTCTTTGAGCAGTATCGCCATCGCTTCGTTCGCTTTGAGCATACGCGCCGTAACGGCTTTGCCGCGCCTGTCCGTGCCTATCACTATATCGCCGAGACGTTTTTTCAGGTCGGCGAAGTCCTTTGCCAGGCAGAACACCGCCATGACCTCGCTCGCCGCGGTGATGTCGAAGTGGTCCTCGCGCTCGTTATAGCCTATCCCGCAGCGCACCGTGCGCAGGCTCCTGTCGTTGAGGTCGAGGCAGCGCCGCCACGTCACATTCTCTATGCCGAGCGCGTTGCCCTGAAAGACGTGGTTGTCTATCATCGCGGACAGCAGGTTGTTCGCCGACGTTATCGCGTGGAAGTCGCCGTTGAAATGGAGGTTGATGTCCGCCATAGGCGCGATCTGCGCCATACCGCCGCCCGTCGCGCCGCCCTTTATCCGGAAAACGGGACCGAGCGACGGCTCGCGGAGAGCAAGGCACACGCTCTTGCCCAGCTTCGCCATTCCGTCGGCAAGCCCTATCGAAACGGTGGTCTTGCCCTCGCCCGCGGGCGTGGGATTTATCGCCGTCACGAGAATGACCTTGCCGTGCTTTTTGCCGTGCGACGCGACCTTCGCCTTGTATTTTCCGTAATACTCGAGCTCGTCCGCGCCGATACCCAGCTTCGCCGCCACTTCGGCGACGGGGAGCAGTTTCGCCTCGCGCGCTATTTCGATGTCCGTTTTCATTTCACGTCCTCCTTCGCATTGTCCGTACCGCCGCCGCGGTTCATTCCTCTTCGTCGTCCGTCCACAGCGCGCCCATCTTGCCGTCCGCTCTCTCAATGAACGCGGAGAGCATAGACCAGCGTTTGCGGATATAGTTGTTGCGCACCGTGCGGGCGACCGTTTCCTCCGTGCCCACTATCACCGCGAGCCTGCGGGCGCGCGTCACCGCCGTATACAGCAGGTTGCGCGTCATTATCATATAATTGCCGCCCGTCAGCGAAATCACGGCTCCCTCGTACTCGCTGCCCTGGCTCTTATGCACCGTTATCGCGTATGCGGGCATAAGCTGCAACCTGTCCTCGCCCGTATATTCGACGCGGCGTCTGTCCTCGAACATAACGATGATACCGCCGCCGACGGGGTCGACCTCTTCCACCGTGCCCATATCCCCGTTGAACACGCCCGTTCCCTCTTCGGAGCCGCGCGTCCATTTCAGCTCGTAATTGTTCACTGTGTGCATCACCTTGTCGCCCGCGGAGTAACGCGTATCGCCGACGGCGACCTGACGCGTCGTAGATGGCAGCAGCGCTTCGCGCAGAGCTGCGTTCAGCCCCGCGCAGCCCGCTTCGCCGTTCTTGACGGGGCAGAGCACCTGCAGCTTCATCGGGTCGCAATGCAGATATCCCGGCAGACGCCTGATCACGAGGTCGCGCACCGTGACCGCCGCCGAATGCGGATCGGACGCGCGTATGAAAAAGAAATCTCCGCTCGCGTTCGTCAGATCCGGCATTTCGCCCGCGTTGATCCTGTGCGCCGCGACGGTTATTCCGCTGCCCTCGCCCTGGCGGTAGATATGCGTCAGCGACGTTACCGGGAACTTGCCGCACGATATTATATCCGCGAGGGCGTTGCCCGCTCCTACGCTCGGGAGCTGGTCGGCGTCCCCCACGATGACGAGCGTCGCTTCGTCCCGCATTTTGCCGAGCAGTTTGTCGAGCAGTACGACGTCCACCATGGAAAACTCGTCCACTATGACCGCGTCGTCCTCTATCCCGTCCGCGCATTCCTCCGAGAGCAGCGCGCGGTGTATCGTCGTCGCTTCCGCTCCCGTGCTCTCGCTCATACGCTTCGCGGCCCGTCCCGTCGGAGCCATCAGCCGCACGCGCAGTCCGTGGTGCGTCAGCAGACGGAGTATGCAGCGTACTATCGTCGTTTTGCCCGTGCCCGGACCGCCCGTTATGACGGACACCCCGCCGCCGAGCGCGGAGATTATCGCCCTGCGCTGTTCGGGGTGGAACGTGAAATGCTCTATCCTCTCGAACTCCGCTATCTCGTCGTCGCAATCGGGCATCGCCCTGTTCGCCGAGCGCGCCATACGGCACAGCTTGTTCGCCGCTCCCGCTTCGGCGCGGTAGAGATAGCGCAGCATTATCGCCTCTCCGCCCTCGTACTCCGCCGAGCGCAGCGCCGCAGGCTTCGAGGAAACGAGCAGAGAGTCTATTATCTCGTCCAGCCTGTCGCAGTTCTCGCTGCCGAGCAGCGCTTTCGTTTCCGCGACCAGCGTTTCCCTTGGCAGAAACGTATTGCCGTTTCGGTCCGCGCTCTCGCCGAGGACGTGCACGACGCCCGCGCGCAGACGGAACTCGCTGTCCGGGCGGACGCCCATCGCGCGCGCTATCCTGTCCGCCGTCAGAAACCCAACTCCGCGGACGTCCTCCGTCAGCCGATACGGATCGGTGCGGACGAGCGCTTCGGTGTCGCTGCCGTAAAGCAAATATATCTTCATCGCAAGGCTGCTCGAAACGCCGAACTCCATAAGGAACGTCAGCGCGTCGCTCGCGGCTTTGACCTCGCCGAACGACGCGGATATTTCCTTTGCCATGCGCCGGCTTATCCCCTGCACCTCGACGAGTCTGTCGGGCTCGCGCTCGATGACGTCGAGGGTGTCCCTGCCGAATTTTTCCGCTATCGCAGCCGCGCGCTTTTCGCCTATGCCTTTGATCAGCCCGCTGCCGAGAAAGCGGATTATGCCGTAGATCGTGTCCGGGCGGTCGAGCCTGACGGTATCGGCTTTGAGCTGCCTGCCGAAACGCGCGTGCTCGACGAACGTGCCTTCCGCCGAAACGTAGCTGCCTTCGCAGACGGGAGGAAAAACGCCGACGACCGTTACGGCGTCGTTGTCCGTTTCGATCGTCGCTATCGTATAGCCGTTTTCCTCGTTGCGGAAACGCACGTCCGCAACCGTGCCTTTGATGACAGTTCCCATTCCGTCGGATACTCTCCCGCCGCGCAGCCGCGCGTTACAGCAATTTCCTTATTTCTTCCGCCCTGTCCGTCTGTTCCCACGGCAGACCCGGCTTGCCGAAATGTCCGTAGTCGGACGTCGCCTTATATATCGGGCGGCGCAGACCGAGCTGCGAAATGATCGCTCCGGGACGAAAATCGAACAGCCCGTCTATTATTTCCAGCAGCCGTCCGTCGTCCGCCTTTCCCGTACCGAACGAATTGACCGCAAGCGATACGGGATTGGCTTTGCCTATCGCGTAAGCGACTTGCAGTTCCAGCCTGTCCGCCGCGCCCGCGGCGACCATATTCTTGCAGACGTAGCGGGCATAATAGCTCGCGGAACGGTCCACCTTCGTCGGATCCTTGCCCGAAAACGCGCCGCCGCCGTGGGGCACCGCGCCGCCGTAAGTGTCGACGACTATCTTTCTGCCCGTCACTCCGCTGTCGCCCGCGGGTCCGCCGATGACGAACCTGCCGGACGGATTGATCAGATATATCGTGTCCTTATCCGCGAAACCGGACAAAACTTCGTCTATAACGTACTTTTTCAGGTCGGACGACAGCCGCTCTCTGTTCACGCCGTCGTCGTGCTGTGCGGACAGCACGACCGTATGCACTCTGAGAGGGCGGAAGCCGTCGTATTCGACGGTCACCTGCGCCTTGCCGTCCGGGCGGAGGTAAGGCAGCAGTCCGCTCTTTCTGACCTCCGCGAGGCGCGCCGTCAGCTTGTGCGACAGCGACGCCGTGAGCGGCATAAGCTCCTCCGTTTCGTTGCACGCGTACCCGAACATCATTCCCTGATCGCCCGCGCCGAGAGCGTCCGCGCCGTCCGCGCCGCCCTCGCGCGTTTCAAGCGAACGGCTGACCGAGTCGCCTATGTCTGGCGACTGGCGGTCGAGGCGCACTTCTATCCTGCACGAGCGCGCGTCCAGCCCCTTTTCCGCAGAGTCGTAACCCACGGAAAGCGCGGTCTCGCGCGCGATGCGCTCCACGTCTATATCCGCCGCGCACGTCATCTCGCCGAATATCATCAAAAAATCGGTCGTCGTGCAGACCTCTATCGCCACGCGGCTGTAAGGATCGGCGGAAAGAGCCGCGTCGAGCACTGCGTCCGCGATCAGGTCGCACACTTTATCGGGATGTCCTTCCGTAACGCTTTCGGAAGTAAACAGTCTGTTCTTCATTCTTTCGTACCTTTGCGGCTCACCTGCCGCACTCTCCGAGCATTTTTTTCACGAGAGATATTATCTCATCCGCCGCTCTGTCTGCAGGGAATTCCGTTTTAAGGCTCTTGTCGCGCGTGCTCACTTCTATCACGCTGCGCTCCTCCGTCTTCTGGCTGACGACCGCCCTGACGGGCACTCCGAAGAGATCTGCGTCCGCGAACATAGGACCGGGACGGATCTCCCTGTCGTCGTACAGCACTTCTATGCCCGCGCTTTCGAGAGCGGAAACGAGCGCCTCCGCGCGCGAGCGCACCTTGTCGTCAGTGACGCGCAAATTGCACACTTCCACCTGCCACGGCGCGATACTGATCGGCCATATGGGACCGTATTCGTCGCGGCTCTCCTGGCATATGGACGCCATCAATCTGCCGATACCTATGCCGTAGCAGCCCATTATCGGATATTTTTCCGTATTGTCCGCGTCGAGATAGGTCATTCCCATCGCGCGCGTATACTTGTCGCCGAGCTGGAATATATTGCCGACCTCTATCCCCTTTCTGATATTCAGATGAGGCTTGCCGCACACCGGGCATATGCCGCCCTCGCGAGCTTTCGCTACGTCGGCATACGCAAACGGCTTTCTGTAGTCGCGGGCGAAATCGAAACCGACGTAGTGATACCCCTCTTCGTTCGCGCCCGTAACGAGGTCGTGCAGACCTTCGAGCGATCTGTCTATGACGACGTCGACGCCGTCCGTCAGACCCGCTCCGCCGATAAAGCCGGGCACTATGCCGCTCGCTTCGTCTATCGCCGTCGCGGGATGGATCTCTTTGCCGAGCAGGTTGCGCAGCTTGGTTTCGTTCACCTCGGTGTCGCCGCGCACGAACACGACGACGTATTTGTCCGTGTCGTTGTAGGCGTATACGACCGCCTTTGCCGTTTCCTCCGGCTTTTTGCCGAGGAACGCGCACACTTCCTCTATCGTCCCGGCGTGCGGCGTCGCGACCTTTTCCAGAGCCGCGGGCGCGCTTTCGGCGTTCTTCGTTATGCACTCCGCCACTTCCATATTTGCGCTGTAACCGCAGTCGGGGCAAAGCACGAGGGTGTCCTCGCCCACGTCGGAAAGCAGCATAAACTCATGCGAGATACTGCCGCCCATCATTCCCGAATCGGACTTGACGGCGATGACGTTCTTCGCGCCCGCGCGGCGGAATATTCTGACGTATGCGTCGTAGGCGCGCCTGTAATACGCTTCGAGGTCCTCCTGCGAGGTGTGAAAGGAATACGCGTCCTTCATTATGAACTCGCGCACGCGGATAAGCCCGCCTCTCGCGCGCGGCTCGTCGCGGAACTTCGTCTGGAGCTGATATATCATAAACGGATACTGCGTATACGACTTTGCGGTGTGATCGGCGAGATGTACCGCCGCCTCCTCGTGCGTCATTCCCAGCACCATTTTATTGCCGCCGCGGTCCTCGAAACGCACCATTTCGCTGCCTATGCTCGTATATCTGCCCGAGCTCTGCCACAGCGACGCGGGCATAACGACGGGAAACAGCACTTCCTGCCCGTCGATCGCGTCCATTTCCTCGCGCACTATCGCCTGCAATTTTTTGGATATGCGCTGCGCGGGCGGCATAAGCGAATATATGCCGCTGGCTACGGGTTTCATATACCCGCCTTTTGTCATAAGTATCTGGCTCTCTATCTGACTTTCGTCCGAAACGTGGCGGAGCCGCTCTCCGAGAAGATTTCTGACTTTCATCCGTATTCTCCGATGATGTTTACTATCGAAATTATACCGCAGCGCGGCGGTCCGTGTCAACGAAACCGCCCGTATGCGGCGAAAAAAGCGCGTCCGCGCTTTTTTCGTTCAGTCCGCAGGTTTGAGTATGCTTAAATGTTTTTCGAGATTGAACACGTTCCACGGGTACTCGTCGGGCGGGAACACGCGGAAGCGCATGCGCTTGTCCGTCGTCGGATGGCGGAAAGACAGATCGTAAGACCAGAGCGCGAGCTTGCCGTAAGGCTGATCCTTGCCGTAGCGCATATCGCCGTATATCGGGCAGCCTATCGTCGCCATCTGCACGCGGATCTGGTGGCTTCTGCCCGTATACAGCTCCACGTCGGCGAGATACAGTCCTTCCTCTTCGCGGCTCTCTGCAGTGTCGTAAACAAGCACCGCCTTTTTCGCGCCCTCCGTCGTCATCGGGACGACCCTGACGGTATTCGTCGAAGAGTCTTTGAGAAGGTAGTGTTCCAGCCGAGCACGCTTTTCGCCGGGACGCGCGGTCAGCACGGCGAGATAGCGTTTGGAAAACCTGCCGTCGCGTATCTGTTCGCCGAGGCGCGCCGCCGCCTTGCTCGTGCGCGCGAACACCATTACTCCGCCCGTCGGACGGTCCAGCCTGTGGACGAGCCCGAGATAGACGTTGCCGGGCTTGGAATATTTTTCCTTAACGTGCTCTTTCATCAGCGACAGCATATCGCCGTCGCCCGAAACGTCGCTCTGGCTGGGCACGCCCTGCGGTTTGACCGCAACCAGAACGTGGTTGTCTTCGTAAAGTATGACTATATCGCGGTGATCCATTTCAAGCTCTCCACAGTCCCGTGCATCCGCATGGAAGTTTTATCCCCCTGTCTTTCGTCGGCAGCGTCAGCTCGTAAGCTGTCGTTTTTCCCGCCGGAAGATATATGTTAAGCAGGTCTTCCAGCACGGTGGGCTGCAATCCCGTCGTGTAGGAATTTATCAGGAAGAACAGCGGGGCGTCGGACAGCACTTCCGCCGCCCGGGAAACAAGCTCGCAGACGTTGTCCTCCAGCTTCCACATTTCCCCGCCGGGTCCTCTGCCGTACGACGGCGGATCCATCAGCACCGCATCGTATCTGTTGCCGCGGCGCAGCTCGCGCGCGACGAACTTCATACAGTCGTCGACGATATAGCGTATGCCGTCCGCGGGGCAGGACGACAGCGCGGCGTTGCGCCGGCACCTGTCGACCATATTTTTCGCCGCGTCGACGTGCGTCACTTTCGCCCCCGCCGCCGCGAGCGCGACGGACGCTCCGCCCGTGTAGCCGAACAGATTGAGCACGCTCGGTCTGCCGCCGCGGGAGAGCACGATGTCCGTCATCGCGTCCCAGTTATACGCCTGCTCCGGGAACAGCCCCGTATGCTTGAACCCCATCGGTCTGACGAGGAAGCGCAGTCTGCCGTAGCTCACCGTCCACTCTTCGGGAAAGGCGCGCAGGATCTCCCACCTGCCGCCGCCCGAATGCGAGCGCGCGTAACGCGCGTGCAGTCCGGAGTATGACGAAAGGTCGAAAGGCGGCTGCCATATCGCCTGCGGATCGGGGCGCAGCAGCAACACGTCGCCCCAGCGTTCGAGCTTTTCTCCGCCGCCCGTGGCAATTATTTCGTAATCGCTCCACTTTTCCGTCTGCATTTGCCCTTTCGCCGCTCGTCAGATGATCTTTATTATGTCGTTTTCTATCTTTTCCGGAGTGGTCACCGGCGCATAACGCTTGACCACGTTGCCCTCTTTGTCGACGAGGAATTTCGTGAAATTCCACTTGATCGCGTCGCCGAGCAGTCCGCCCTTGCAGGATTTGAGGTATGTGAACAGCTGATCCGCTCCGTCGCCGTTGACGTCCACTTTGCCGAAAAGCGGGAACGTGACGTTGTATTTCAGCGAGCGGAACTTCTCTATCTCCTCCATACTGCCGGGAGCCTGCTCTCCGAACTGATTGCACGGGAAGTCGAGGATCTCCAGACCCTTGTCGCGGTATTTGGCGTACAGCGTCTGCAAGCCTTCGTACTGCGGGGTGAACCCGCACTCCGTCGCGGTGTTGACTATCAGAAGCGTCTTGCCCCTGTACGTTTCCATGGAAACGTCCGCACCTTTTGCGTCCTTTACGGTGTAATCGTAAACGCTCATCTTTTTATCCTCCTAATCTACGAATTTGGAAATATCCGATTTCCTGCACATAACCATCAGCCGTTCACCCGCGTCGAAAACGTGTTCTGCGCTGGGAAGCGGCGTCAGCCTGCCGTCGCGCTTGACGGCGAGTATATTGATATTATACTTCGAGCGAACTTCCTTTTCGCGTATCGTCTTTCCTGCCCAGCCCTTGGGCGTAGCTATCTCGTATATCGCGTAATCGGGAGTCAGCTCGATATAGTCGAACATATTGTCCGCGCTGTACATAACCGCGGTGCGCTCCGCCACCTGTTTTTCGGGGAACAGCACGCCGTCCGCGCCGTTGCGGAGCAGGAACTTCTCCTGAACTTCCGTGGACGCGCAGGCGAGCACGCGGCGCGCTCCGCCCTCTTTGAGCAGCGAAGTCGCCTGGAGCGAGTTCTGGAAGTCGTCGCGGATCGCCACGACGCACAGGTCGAAATTATCCACTCCGAGCGATTCGAGAACGGACGGTTTCGTAGCGTCCCCTATCCTCGACGCCGTGACCAGCGGCGTTATCTCGTTTATCTTGTCCTCGTTCGTATCCATCACCATAACGTGGTCGCCGAGGTCGGAAAACTTCTTCGCAAGGAACTTGCCGAGTTTTCCCATTCCTATGATAAGTATCGATTTCATTCCCTTTGCTCCTCTGTTATCTGTAAGCGCGGCGCGCTTTTATCCTATCCTCACGCTGTCCATCGGCAGCATCGCTTCCGGCCCCGACGGCGCGCGGAAACACAGCATAAAAGTCAGGCAGCCCACTCTGCCGAGGTACATCAGCGCCGAAAGCACGATGAGCGAGCCTATCGACAGCCCCGGCGTTATCCCGAGCGTAAGACCCACCGTGCCTATGCCCGACGCGACCTCGAACACGATCTCCGTCAGCGTCAGATCGCCGCCGATCTCGAACAGGCTTATCATTACGACCCCGAGCACGGCGAAAATGACGTATGCCGTCAGGAACTGCGCGGCGGTCTTGATGTTCTCCTCGTCTATGCGCCTGCCGAACGCCTCCACCGAGCTTTTGCGCCGCACGACGGAAAACAGCGACAGGAACAGCACCGCGAGCGTATTGACCTTGACGCCGCCCGCCGTCGACCCCGACGCTCCGCCCGTGAACATCAGCGCGATCGTTAAAAATACCGTTATATTGCGAACGCTGCCCATATCGAGCACGTTGAAGCCCGCCGTCCTCGGCGTCACCGCCGTGAAGAACGAGGAGAATATGCGCTCCGACCAGTTGTCGTACTGCTCCGCGCATGCGATGATGATCGTCGGCAGAAGCACGACCACGAGAGTGCCTACAAGCACGAGTTTGGTGTGCAGGCTGTAACGCGTGACGTGGTGACGGTTCTTCCTTATGTCGTGCCAGACGAAGAAACCCAGCCCGCCTATGATGATGAGCAGCGGCACCGTCAGGCACACCACGGGGTTGCCGGAAAACGGAGTCAGCGATATGAACTCTTCGCCGCCGAATTCGGGACGCCCGCCGAGCAGGTCGAACCCCGCGTTGCAGAACGCCGAAACGGAGGTGAACACCGCCACCCATATGCCTTCCCAGCCTATTTTCGGGACGAACGCAAAGGAAAGCGCGAACGCCCCCGCCGCCTCGAACGCGAGCGTGCCGACGAGTATCGTCCCCGTCAGCTTGCCCATCCCGCCGAGCTCGGGAGCCGCGACCGCTTCCTGCATCACCGTGCGGCTTTGCAGGCTTATCTTCCTGCCCGCAAGGCGCAGGAACGCGAATACGAACGTCATAAACCCGACGCCGCCCGTCTGTATCAGCAACAGCACGACTATCTGCCCGAACAGCGACCAATGCGCGTTGGTATCCACGGTGATGAGCCCCGTCACGCACGAAGCGGATACCGTCGTGAACAGCGCGTCCATAAACGGAGTCACCGTCCCGTCCTTGGACGAGATCGGAAGTATCAATAATATCGTGCCGGTGGCTATTATCGCAAGAAAGCCGAGTACGAGCAGTCTTGCCGGTGTCATTCTGAACTTGCGCACCATCGCTCCTTTACGCGGACCTGTCCGCGCATTACAACGGTATTATACCATATAAGAATACCGTCGGCAAGCGTTTTGACGCACTTGGCGCGAATACGGAAACGCCCGCCCCCGAAAGGAGACGGACGTATGTCGGCATTATATCGGCTTATCTCTGCACGGGAGGCGGCGCCTGCATCGGAGGAGGCGTCGCAGCGCGCAGCGCGGCGGCGATGTTTTCGAAATTCTTTACCTTCGCGCGGCGGTAAGTAAGGAATATGTCGACTAACCACCAGATGCCGCCGGTCACCCAGCCGAACAGCAGCTTGCAGACGCCCAGACCTATGTCGCCGAGCATAAAGCGGTCAATGCCCAATCCGCCGAGGAATATCGAGATGATCAATATCACTACGGGGCTGTGCGTCTTGACCGTCGCCAGCGTATTGTAGCAGCTGTCGGGAGCCGCGTCAAGCATTCCTTTGAGCTGGGCGGCGCGGTCGCCGGGTACGCTGTCTTTGTACTGATAGAACAGCTGATTGGATTTTTCTTCTTGCATCATTATCCTCCTTAAAGGGAAATTTTATGTTATAATGATAGCATACGAGCGGTTACGCTGTCAAGCGGATAAACAGGAATTTTGCCATAATTCTGCAAACTTATTGCAAAATAATGCAAAAACGACCGCGGGGCGGTATCCGCGGATGCGCAAAGGGCGCACGGCATTGCCGCGCGCCCTTTAACGGACTATTTCGTCACTTACGGGAAAGCGAAAGACCTATCGTCACTTTCTCCCCGTTGACGTCCCATTCCTTCACGAACTCTCCGCCGTCGCAGCAGCCGTCCGCGAGCACGTCCGCCATTATGTCGGCTTCGTACTTCTTCGCCGCGGAAAGCACGATCCCGCTGCCGGACAGAGAAAGCAGGATATGGTCGGTCACTTCAAAACCGCTCTCCTTTCTCATCGTCTGCACCTTGCTGACGAGTTCGCGCACATACCCTTCCTCTTTGAGAGCGGGCGTTATCTCGCAGTCGAGCACCGCGGTCAGCCCGCCGTCCGACTGCGACGAGTATCTGCCGCCCGCAGCCGCCGCGACGAGCATATCGCTCTCGGCGAGGCTGACGGGACTGCCGCCGACCTCGAAATCGTACGTTCCGCCGCCGCGCACAGCCGCGACCGCTTCCGCGCCGTGCGAGGCGAGGTGTTCGCGTATGTCGCCGAGGAGCTTGCCGTATTTCGGACCGACGGTCTTGAGCTGCGGCTTGACCTCGTAGGACATATATTCTTCCGCACTGTCGGAGAACTGCACTTCGCGCACGTTGAGCTCGCCTTCGAGCACGGCGGCGAGTTCCCCGCTCATCACCGCTTTGTCCGCGCCGCAGATTATGAGGCGGGACAGCGGCTGGCGGTTCTTGATCGCCGCGGCGTTGCGCGCCGCTCTGCCGAGGTTGGCTGCGCTGAGCACGAGTTTCATTCCCGCTTCCAGTTCTTCGTCGATCATATCCGTATCCGCGACGGGATAGTCGCACAGATGTACGGACTCGGGCGCGGACGGATCCACCCCCGCGACGATGTTGCGGTATATGCTCTCGCTCATAAACGGTATGAACGGAGCGGTCAGCCGCGCGAGCGTTTCGAGCACGGTGAACAGCGTCATATACGCCGCTTTCTTGTCATCCGTCATCCCGCCGCCCCAATACCTTTCGCGGCAGCGGCGAACGTACCAGTTGGAAAGTTCGTCCGTAAACTCCTGTATCTCGCGGGCGGGCTCGGTTATCTTGTATTCGTCGAGGCACTTGCCGACGTAGAGGACGAGCGAGTTGAGCCGCGACAGTATCCACCTGTCCATAACGGACAGCTTGCAATCCTTTAAGCTGTACTTCGTCGGATCGAATTTATCTATCTCCGCATACAGGACGTAGAAGCCGTAAGTGTTCCACAGCGTGCCGAGGAACTTGCGCTGCACCTCGCCCACCGCTTCGCCGTAGAAACGCGACGGCAGCCAGGGGTTGGAGATCGTATAGAAATACCAGCGCACGGCGTCCGCTCCGCGGCTTCCGAGGATCTCGAACGGATCGACGACGTTGCCGAGGTGCTTGCTCTGCTTGATCCCGTTCTTGTCGAGGACGTGACCGAGCACTATGCAGTTTTTGAACGGCGCTTTGCCGAACATGAGCGCGGAAACGGCGTCGAGGGTATAGAACCAGCCGCGCGTCTGGTCGACGGCTTCGCTGATGAAGTCCGCCGGGAACGTCTTTTCAAACAGCTCCTTGTTCTCGAACGGATAGTGGTACTGCGCAAAAGGCATCGAGCCGGAGTCGTACCAGCAGTCGATGACTTCGGGAGTGCGGCGCATCGTGCCTCCGCACGAGCATTTCCACGTCACTCCGTCCACATACGGTTTGTGCAGTTCTATGTCCTTATCCAGCCCGCCCTTTTCGCGAAGTTCTTTACGGCTGCCTATCGCCTCCGTTTTTCCGCACTTATCGCACACCCATATGGGCAGCGGAGTTCCCCAATACCTCTCGCGGGAGCGCCCCCAGTCGATGACGTTTTCGAGGAAGTTGCCCATTCTGCCCGAGCCTATCCCGGGCGGGATCCAGTTGACCGAATCGTTATTGGCGACGAGTTCGTCGCGCAAAGCCGTCATTTTGATGAACCAGCTCGAACGCGCGTAGTACAGCAGCGGAGTGTCGCACCGCCAGCAGAACGGATAGCTGTGCATAAATTTCATACGCGACTGCAGCAGTCCGCGCTTTTCGAGATCCGCCATAACGACGGCGTCCGCGTCCTTACAGAACATTCCCGTCAGTTCGCCGCAGCCGTCGATGAACCTGCCGTCGGAGCCGACTTCCTGCACGAACGGCAGACCGTATCTGCGCCCCACCTTGCTGTCGTCCTCGCCGAACGCGGGCGCGATATGCACGACGCCCGTGCCGTCCGTCAGCGTGACGTAGTCGTCGCAGGTGACGTAATACGCCTTTTCGCCCTCTTTGAGCTTATAGAAATCGAAGAGCGGTTCGTATTCGGTGTATTCGTACTCCGCGCCTTTTTTGACGGAAACCGTCCTGTAATCGCCGAAATATTTATCCACGAGCGCGGTCGCGAGGATATACCGTTTTCCGCCGCACTCTATCTCGCTGTAATCCTCCGCGGCGTTCATACAGAGCGCGACGTTGGACGGCAGCGTCCACGGCGTCGTCGTCCACGCGAGGATATAGGTATTCGCCTTTCCCTTTACTTTGAAACGTGCGGTACAGGAGATCTCCTCGACGTCGCGGTATCCCTGCGCGACCTCGTGCGAAGCGAGCGCGGTGCCGCAGCGCGGGCAGTAAGGCACTATTTTATAGCCCTTGTATATCAGTCCGCGGTCGAAGATGTTTTTCAGGCTCCACCACTCCGACTCTATGTAGTCGTCGGCGTATGTGATGTAAGGGTGCTCCATATCCGCCCAGTAGCCGACCATGTCGCTCATCTTTTCCCAAAGCCCCTTGTATTTCCAGACGCTCTCCTTGCACTTTTCGATGAACGGCTCTATGCCGTACTTCTCGATCTGCTCTTTGCCGTCCATTCCGAGGGACTTCTCCACTTCCAGTTCGACGGGCAGACCGTGCGTGTCCCACCCCGCCTTGCGGAGGACGTGGTAGCCGCGCATCGTCTTGTAACGCGGGATAATGTCCTTCATCACGCGCGTCAGGACGTGACCTATGTGCGGCTTGCCGTTAGCCGTCGGCGGTCCGTCGTAAAAGGAAAATTCCTCCCCGCCCTCGCGGGAAGCTATGCTCTTTCCGAAGATGTCGTTCTCTTTCCAGAACTCCGACACCCGCTTCTCGCGGGCGACGAAATCCAGACTGCTGTCTACTTTTTCGTACATACAGGCTCCGATATAGTCTATACGGATATATTTTCCGCGCGCAAAAACGCCCGTCCGTCTGCTGCGGCGAACGCTTTGCTTACGACCGCCGCGGCTTGCCGCGGCAGTTTCGTCACTTCACCGTCTTTTCGAGATATTCTACGAGGCTGCCCACCGTTTCGAGGGATTCGACGACTTCGTCGGGTATCGTGATGTCGTATTCCTGTTCGAGAGCGAACAGCAGTTCGACCACGGTGAGCGAATCCGCGCCGAGATCCGTCCTTATGTTCGTATCCATAGTGATGGAAGATTTGTCTACTTTGAGGTATTCGGACAGCTTGTCCACGATCTTTTCAAACATAATTATCTCCTTGTCCTTGATCCGTTTCCCGTATTATAGCATTTTTCCGCGCGTTTGGCAAGCGCGGAGAATAACATTTTCCGATTATCGTGCGACTACGGCGTATCCGCCGCCCGAAAGAAACGCTTCCCCGCCTCCCGCAAGCGTCAGCGCCGCGCCGTTTGCTCCGTTTTCGGCAAGTTCGTATCCGTCGTAAAACGTCAGCATAAGTTCCGAGTACGTTTTTCCGACGACGGAGATCCCGTCCACCGCCGTTATCACGTCGCCGACAGAGAGCGGACAACTCTCCCCGACCGACGCTACGTAAAGCCCGTTCTCCTGCAACCGCGCCGTGAACCCGAGCGGGTGCAGTCTGCGGGTCGAGCTGCTCCACGAGCGGTAATTGCCGAGGAACACGAAGTCGTATTTGCCGTACAGAGCCGTCGCCGCTCCCTCCGAGAGGAACAGCCCGTACTGCCCGTCGCCGAACAGCACGACTTCGCCCCCGCCGCTCTCCGCCGCTTCCGCGACGGCGAGCGCGAACCGCGGATCGCTGCCGTAATACACCGCGTCCGGCGAATCGCCGCTCCTGTATGTGCCTATACCGACGACGCTGCCGTCGCCGTCGACTATCGGGCAGCCGCTCATTCCCGCGACTACGCTGCACGAGTACGTCGAAACGGGAACGAATTTATATTCGTACCCGACGTCCGCGTACTCGCCGAGCTTTTCCGCCTTGACCGCGCCGCCCACCTCGAGCACCTCGCCGGAAGAGCGCACGAGTTTCCCCTTGCCTCTTTCGTTGCCCACCGAATACGCCGCTTCGCCGACCTCGGGCGACGCGAACGCGCTTTCCGTCAGCCCGCCCGACAGTCCTTCCGCTTCGAGCAGCGCTATGTCGTGGTATTCGTAATACGCCGTCACTTCCGCCGCGCGCTCCGTCCCGCCTACGCCGACGTAGATCTCCGTCGCTTCCGCGACGACGTGGTAATTGGTCACGATATACGTTCCGCCGTCGCCAAGCACCGCAAAGCCCGTGCCCGCGAGATCCTCGCCGTCGGCGGAGCTGCTGCGCACGGTCACCGTGCATTTCTCCGCTTCTTCGGCTGCCTCGGGAAAATTAACGCCGGGCGTGCACGAACAGCCGCATACCGCCGCGACGAACGCGAGCAGGACCGCGGCAAGCGCGGCGGCTATGATCCTTTTCACCGCTTTCGTCATCCCCGCTCTATGCTCCCCGACGCGCCGTAATACGACGGCAGTTCATACGGCGTGACTTCCGTCCAGTCTATCGGCTTCATACCGTGCTCCGTCAGGAACGCGTTCGCGCGCGAAAACGGACGCGAACCGAAAAAGCCGTTGTACGCGCTGAGCGGCGACGGATGCGCGCTCGCTATCACGCAATGCCGCGGGGCTATGTACGCTTTCTTTTTCTGCGCTTTCGCGCCCCAGAGTATGAACACGAGCGGTTTTTCGCGGCTGCCGAGTTTCTTTATTATGAAATCGGTGAAAGTCTGCCAGCCGCAGCCCGAATGCGCGTCCGACTGCCCCGCGCGCACCGTCAGCGTCGCGTTGAGCAGCAGCACGCCCTGCTTCGCCCAGCCCGTGAGCTCTCCGCTCTTGCCGCTCATATCCGCGCCGAGATCGCTCGATATTTCCTTATATATATTTACGAGCGATGGCGGCAGCTTCACTCCGCTGCCCACCGCGAACGCCAGTCCGTTCGCCTGCCCGGGATTTATGTACGGATCCTGACCGACGATGACGACTTTCACCTCGGAAAACGGAACGTATTTGAGCGCGGCAAAGATAAGCGAACGCGGCGGATATACCGTGTAGTCCGCATACTCCTTTTCCACGAAATCGCATATGTCGCGGAAATACGGCTTGTCCGTTTCTTCGGCAAGCACCTCGTCCCAGTCGTTCCCGATACTTATATCCATAGTAATAAAATATTACCAATTCCCGCGCGTAAAATCAAGCGTTTTCGGGCAAATGCCCCGATCCCGCCGCCCGCGCGCTCACGAGCCGCCCGAGTCCGGGAATATCGGGTCGGCCGTACAGCCGTTTTTCTGCGTTCCGCAGCCGCACTCCCCACCCGCGAGGAACGCCATTATCATCATCGTGTTCAGCGTTCCCGTAACGCCGCCGCTCTCCTCCCTGTCGTTGAGCAGGAGCAGCATAAGCATAAGCAGTCTGAAAATTTCGCCGTTATTCGTCACATAACCTGTATATGCGCCGAGATCCCGCTCCGTGAACGTGTTATCATCGATCTATGATAATCAGAGAAGATCTCCCGATAGGAAATATGAGAAAGACCTCCCTGCTCGACCCGAAGGCGGAGGCGCTCGTCATCAAATATATGCCGCCCGAACGCGCTCTCGCGGAAATGGCGGATACCCTCGCCGCGCTCGCCGACCCGGGACGGCTGCGCATAGTGTCCGCGCTCTCCGTCAGCGAAATGTGCGTCGGGGATATGTCCGCGCTGCTCGGCGTCAATCAGACGACGCTGTCGCACCAGCTGCGCATGCTGCGCTCGGCAGGCGTGGTCAGGTGCCGCCGCCAGGGCAAAGTGTCGTTCTATTCCCTCTCCGGTCCCGACGTTCCCGAGCTTATGCTGCTCGCCACCCGCCTCTGCGGCAGACGGGAGGAATAAAGCATGTCAGAACATCACTCCTCCGCAGGTGCACGCAACTATCATACTTACGGCACAAAAACCGCATACGCCCGCCATTATGCGAAAATACATATCTTCCCATTCAAACACAAGCCCGCTTATGAGCAAGGATACGCCTGCGCCGAGTAGCTCGCATATGCCGCCGAGCGTCAATGACGCGCCGCCGAGATAGGAATAATCCGAATCCCACCAAATGTCGCAGATGACTTCGCAAAACCCCAGGAACCCATCGTGCTCATGCAGCAGGATCGCCATCACTATCCCGCCGGCGATAAACAGCCACGGAATTAAAAAGAACGCATAGCCCCCGATATACCCGATAACTTCTTTAACTCTTTCGCCGCTGATACGCGGGCGGTTTACCGCGCGCTTTTCTTCCTTATCAGAGAGGTCTTTCTTTTCTTCCGGCTTTTTGTCCGATTCGCCGGGGTCGCCTATGAATTTTCCCATTGCCGTCTCCTTTTCGGTATTATAGCATACGGCGCTATCAGATACTGATAACGGCGGCGGTTTTTGAAAAGATTTTTGAAAATTTTTTTCGGGCGGGCTGCCCGCGCAGGCTCTCGGGCAAATTGCCGCGCGGGGTCTCGGGCAAATTGCCGCGTTAATAAGCGCAAGAGCCGCGTTAAAGGGCATAGGAAAAGAGCGGACTGACGCCCGCTCTTTATCGTTTTGCCTTATGTAACGCTCACTTGCCGAAATATCTCTTGAGAAGTCCGGCGAACGCCTTGCCGTGACGCGCTTCGTCGCGCGCCATTTCGTGCACGGTGTCGTGGATCGCGTCGAGATTAAGCTCTTTCGCGCGCTTTGCGAGTTTCGTCTTGCCCGCGGTCGCGCCGTTCTCCGCTTCCACTCTCATTTCAAGATTCTTCTTCGTCGAATCGGTGACGACTTCTCCGAGCATTTCCGCGAATTTGGCGGCGTGCTCCGCTTCCTCGTAAGCCGCTTTCTCCCAGTAAAGACCTATCTCGGGATAGCCCTCTCTGTGGGCGACGCGCGCCATGGCAAGGTACATACCCACTTCGCAGCACTCGCCGTTGAAGTTTTCGCGCAGACCGTCGATGATCTCCTGATCGACGCCCTTCGCAACGCCGACGACGTGCTCGGCAGCCCAGCTCATCTCGCCCGCTTTCTGCTCCTCGAACTTGGACGCAGGCGCGCCGCACTGAGGGCATTTTTCGGGAGCGCTCTCTCCCTCGTAGACATATCCGCAAACCTGGCAGATCCACTTTTTCATAAATTCTTTCTCCTTGTATATAAAATTCATCTGTGATCGTCATTAACGGAAAATTTCTTAATGATAATCATTACTAATTATTATATACAAACGGCAAAATTTGTCAAGCGGTTTTAACCGTTTTCGAGAAAAAACAATAAAATATATTATACGGATTATACGGAGGATAAGTAAATGTATTACAAAAGTCCCGAGTGCGCATACCTGCGCGAAGAATGTATAAACGACTACTGCCCGCCGCCCAAGCCGTGCAGACCGCCGCGCCCGCCAAAGCCGCCCGCTCCTCCCGAATGCCGCTGCGACTGCCGCTGCGACGCGGCTCTTGCCGCGCTCATTCTGCTGTGCCTTTGCAGATAGAGAGCAATCTGCGCGCCACGCCGTCCGCTCCGTCGTAAACGCGGCAGGGCATATACGGCGCGAGGTGCGCGTAGTGCGAGCAGCCCGTCACGACGGCGCAGTAGCCCGAATACGACGACAGCACCCGCCGCGCGAGCGCGCGCAGGGCGGACGGACAGCCGTAAGCGCGTTCCACGTCGGACGCGAGAGTGCGCTCCACTCCCACGATGACCCGCGGCGGATATGTCTTGTGCCGAGCCGTCGCGGGGGTAGCGAGCAGCAGCACGCGCCCCCTTTCGCGGCGCAGCGCAGGCGCGACGGCGGGTTCCAGCCCCAGCACGGGAACGCCGCAGCTCTCTCGCAGCCGACGTACCGCGACAGCCGTAGCCGTGTTGCACGCTATGACTATCGCGTCGCAGCCCGCCGAAACGAGCGCGCGGACGCAGCCGTCGGCGGCGGAGATTATCTCCTCGTCGCTCTTGTCGCCGTAAGGGGCGTGTTCGGCGTCGTCGTAATAGACAAAGGACGCGCGGGGCAGCAGACGTTTGCACGCCGCCATAACGGTCAGTCCGCCCACCCCGCTGTCGAAAAGACCTATGCGCATATATCCGTTATATGCGCGCGCCGATCGCGTTATGCAATGCGCAGCCGTTCTATCGCGTCCGCAATGATCTCCGCCGCGTCCGCAACATAGACGTCCACCTCTTTGGGAGTGACTATCAGCGAGCCGAAACGCCCTTCGTCCCCGCCCGCGTCGCGCACGAGAGTGGACGCGTATACGACGAGAGGCACGCCCAGTCCTATGACCTGCACGCCGAGCGTATCGCGCGAAAGCCGCCGCTTATGGTTGGAAACCCCGCTGCCCGGAGTTATGCCCGCGTCGCAGAGCTGTATCACCGTTCCCAGCCGCGCGGCGGACGCGGCGGCAAGGCTGTCCACGGCGATCACGAGCGTGGGGCGCACCTCTTCGCATACGCCCTTTACCACGTCGAAACTCTCTATGCCCGTGATCCCGGGCACGCCGGGAGTGACGCACATCACTCCGCCGCCAGTGCGCAGAGCGCGGCATGCCGCCGCTCCGAGCGCGTCTGCCGTCATCATCGTATTGCCCAGCCCTACGACGAGCACTTTCGATCTGTCCTCCGCAAGCTCGGTCAGACAGCGCGACAGCGCTTCGGCCACGCGGGCGCGCTCCGCCTCTCCGCCCTCCGTCACAGCCGCCGTTTCCAGTGTGACGTAACGCCCCGCGCTCTTGCCGTAAAGCGCGGCGGTCTTTTCGTCGAGCACGGTCTCGCTTATGCGGCACACGCCGTCAAAACGCGTGCCGGATATACCCGTAAGCTCGCTCGCAAGGTCCGTTCGGGGAAAATTTTTCATATTATTATTATTTTGCCTCGAAAATATGCGATTATTTGCTTGATTTACTCTTTTATTTGTGATAAAATTAAGCGGTTAAAGCAAACAAGATCTTAAAACAAATTCGATCAGGAGAAAAATCGTGCCCAACATCAAATCCGCAAAGAAAAGAGTTCTCGTAACGGAGAAAAAAGCTCTCGAAAATAAGATGCTGCGCTCCAAGATGCGCAATGCCGTCAGAAAGTTCAACGACGCCATCGACACGCTCAAGCTCGAGGAAGCGGAAAAAATGCTTCCCTCTCTTATGAGCGTTATCGACGACGCGGCAAGCAAAGGCGTTATTCATAAAAATACCGCCGCTAATAAAAAGTCCCGCCTGTCCGCGCGCCTTTCCGGCGTAAAGAGCGGCAAGATCGTCATCGACATCAAGAAGGACAACAAGACGATCGCGGCGGAAAAAGCCCAGGCTGCCCGTGAGAAGGCGGAAGCGGAGCGCGCCGAAGCGTTGAAGAAGATGCAGGAAAAGGCTGCCGCAAAGGAAGCGGAGAAGAAGGCGAAGGAAGAAGCCGCTCTCGCCGCGAAGAAAGCGGAAAAGGAAGCCAAGAAAGCGAAAAAGGCGAAAAAAGAAAAAGAAGAGAAATAAGTTCATCCGAATTCCGGAATGTAAAGGACGGCTCGTAAGCCGTCCTTTTTTCGCGCCTGTTTGACTTTCCTGCTCCCTGTCCGTTGCGCACGCTCGCGCGCCTGTTTTCGTTTCCTCTCTTTTAGCGCGGTTTATCCCGTATTCCTGCCGCGCTTTATGCGTTCCCGCTTTCGCCGCGCACGTATGTATTCGCGCGCCTGTTCTCGCGCGCCCTTTTTTTACGCGGTTTATCCCGTATTCCTACCGCGCCTGTTCCCGATCCTCGCGCGGTGTTTTCAGTTCCCGCCGCCGTTCCGGGACCTGCACCGTGTTCCGCGCCGCTTTATCGGTTTCCCCGCCGCCGCTTCGCACTGCCGCCCCACTTAACGATAATCCGCACGGCAAAGGAGCGTCCCTTTCGGAACGCTCCTTATTTCGGGCGCGAAACGCGCCGCTTCGGTTTTATTTATGCCGCTTTTTCGGCATTGCACTTTCTGACGCGCTTTATCACGAAGAAGATCCACACGCCGAGAGCCGCGAGCATTACCGCTTCTATGCCGACGATAATCCACACCCAGCCGTAGAAGAGCTTGACGGAGCACACGGTCAGATCTACGGGTTCGCCGCCCTGCGCAGCCACGCGCGCCTCCTCGGTGGAAACGTAGGTATAGATTATGTTCTTGCAGGCGCGGCGCGCATAGTAGGCGTAAGTGTCGCTCGAAGCGTCCTTATGCGTAAGCCCCATTCTGTGCAGCCACAGGTCGTTGCCCGCTTTCAAGCCGAGGTTGACGGGCATATAGGGTCCGACCCAGTCGGTTATCGCCGTGCCTTGGAATCCCCACTCGCCACGGAGGATATCCGTCATCAGCGCGCGGCTGCCCGCCGCCCACGTTGCGCCCAGTCTGTTCATACTCGTCATAAGCGCGTTGCCGTCCGCGGTTTTGAGCGCGATCTCGAACGGTTTGAGATAGATCTCGCGCAGGGACTGCTCGGTCAGCCACACGAACAGACCTTCGCGGTGGGACTCGTTCTCGTTGGCTGCGAAGTGTTTGAGGTAGCAATACATACCCTCGTCCTTCGCGCCTTTGATGGTATAGCCCGCCATCAGACCGGAGAGCAGCGGATCTTCGCTGTAATACTCGTAGTTTCTGCCGCCGAACGGGCTGCGGTGCAGGTTGGCGGACGGAGCGTACCAGCCCCACACGCCCGCGTTCCTCGCTTCCTCGCCCACCTTCGCGCCGAAGTCGTAAGCGAGCTGTTTGTTCCACGTCTGCGCGAGCAGCGTTTCGTTCGGGTATGCGACGAAGCGGCAATGCTTATCGCCCGCTTCGCGGGTATTGAGCCCCGTCGGTCCGTCGAAGTCGATGACCATAGGTTTGCCTATGCTGTCGATCTCCGCCGTCTTGAACGCGCCGTCCGTGATGAGTTCGGTCATATCCGAAAGGCTCATCTGGTCGAGGAGCGCGTCCCACTTTTCGTCGCCGTAGTCCAGACCGTAAACGTCCTGCACGGTCAGACCGCCGCCCTTGCCCTGCTCGTACACTTCAAGACCTTCTTCCTCGGAAGAGCCGTCGTCCTGCGAGATGGTTATCGCTTCGGGGTCGGACGCGCGGGCGGCTTCACGCTCGGGGAACGTGCCCTCGAAATCGCTGCGGGACATATATTCGGGCTTGACGGATTCTTCCGAGCCGTCGATGGGAACGGTGTTTTCGTCCCTGTCCTCGCCCGTAAAGCGGTTCTCGATCGTACCGCCCGACGTGCGATCGGTGTCATAGTTATAGCCGTCGCCCGTTATTTCATATATGTATTCGGCGCTCGCACCGCCCGCCATCGGACCGAAGTTATGCGCGTCGCGCATAAGCATCAGCGAATATTCGCCGGGATCGAGTTCGTAACCCGTATGCTCGTTCGTATTCTTGTCATAGCAGTCGTAGGACGCCATATCCTGAACGTACAGCGTGAGAGTAACGTCCTCGCTCTCGCCCGGGGCTATCTCACCCGTTTTGGCAAAATCGCCGAGGACGACGTGGGATTTTTCCACGAGCGATCCGTTCGTCGTTTCGTTGCCGTAAGGCGCGGAATAATAGAGTTCAACTACGTCTTTGCCTGCAACTTCACCGGTATTCGTAACGGTCACGGTAATGTCTATCTTACCGTCCTTTGCAAGCACGCCGGACCCCTGCGATATACTTTTGACGGTCCACTCGAAATCGGTGTAGCTCAGTCCGTAGCCGAACGGATAGACGACGTTTTCGGCATACCACTCGTCGCCGCTGCCCGCGGTCTCTTTTTCCATATCCGCATACGCGGTTTCGTAATAGCGGTATCCGACGTAGATGTCGTCCGTGTAATCGACATACCACGAGTAATACGCATAATTTTCCGCAGGACGGTCGGTGTATGCGAGCACGCCGTTGTTCGTGGACGTTGCGAACGACGGCGCCTTCGTGAAGTCCGCCGCGAACGTGTCCGCCGTTCTGCCGGACGGGTTTACTTCACCGGAGAGCACGTCGATCACCGAGCGAACGCCGGTCAGACCCGTCGTTCCGACGAGTATGCACGAGTCTATGCCGAGTTCGGGGTCGTTAAGGAAGCCGAGCTCCATTGCGTTGCAGATATTAAGCACCACGACCACGTTGTCGCAGGCTTCGCTCGCCGCCTGTATCATCTCGCGTTCTTCCGTGGACAGTTCGAGGTAGTGTTTGCTATTGTCCGTCATCTCCTCGTCGCTGTCGTTGACCTGCGGCTGTTTGGTCTGCAATTCGAGCAGATCCTGTCCCTCGCCGCCCACTCTGCCGAGCACTACGAGAGCGGTGTCGGAAAACTCTTTTGCGTTGTTTATCACTTCGTCCGTATAATACGCCGCGCCGGGCTCGTGCAGACGGAATTTCTTATTTTTGCCGATCTCGATGTCGCCGCGTTTCTCGTCCCACGTCGTGCCGTATGCCGTCGCGCTCTGCGCGAAGAAATCGGTATACATTTTGCGGAGTTCGGTATTGTATTCGATATCCGCCTCGTCCAGAGCTTCATACAGCTTCATTTTTTGCAGCAGCGTGTTGGAAAAACCCGAACCGTAACCGCCCGCGACCCAGTCGATGGACGCCCAGCCGAACACGTTGATCTTGGAGCCTGCGCCGAACGAATCGAGAGGAAGGGATTTTTTGCCCGCGTCCTCGTCGATGACTTCGTTTTTCAGGAGCACTATACCGTCGCCGACGATCTCTTCGCCGAGAGCCATGCCCTCTTCGATGATCTCGTCCGTTCTTTCGTTCTCGACGAATCCGTAGCCGTGAAGGAATATGCTCACGACCTCCGACCACGCAGACGCCACAACGATGAGCGCTATCATCACGCCCACGAGCACCGCCATAAAAGGTACGTTGAGCGCGAGATAGACTTTGTTGGAGATTTTTTTCATGATCACCTCACCATACGTCATTTTCCGCCTTCCGGACTTTCGCCCCGGCGGTATTTCGCCGTCATTATAACGCCTGCGCCGCCCGCGGTCAATACCCTTCTTCCAAACTGCGGAAATTTTACCTATATTGCGTTTGCGCGCAAGCATAGCGTCCGCGTCCGCCGTAAAGAGCGGTAACGGCGGTAGCAGGCGAGGGAGCATTTTTCCTCCCTGTCCCGGAAACGGAGGAAGGTAAGCGGCGCATAAAAAACGGGGACGGCGGAGTGCTGCACCGCCGTCCCCTATTCCCTTTATTCCCACGGCGTTGTTGATGCCAGTGGTATCTGCGTTAAGCCTCCCGCGAAGCGGAGGCGCGTCAGCCGACGAACTCGCCGTAAAGCGCGGCTATCGACTTGTCGTAATCCTCGTTCTCGACGGCGATGATGATGTTCATCTCACTCGAGCCCTGATCTATCATACGGATATTTACGCCCGCGTTATACAGACTGCCGCACACGCGCGACGCCGTACCTTTGGTATTGCTCATACCGTGTCCGACGACGGCTATCAGCGACAGCCCTTTGTGCACCTCGATCGTGTTCGGACGGCAGCGTTCGCGGATCTCCATCACCGCTTCTTCCAGCGTTTCGTCCGTCACGCCCGTCGGGTCGATTATGAGCGTCACCGTATCGATACCCGTCGGCATATGTTCGAGCCGTATGCGCTTTTCGTATAACACGTCGAGCAGCGTCTTACAGAATCCGATCTCGGAGTTCATCATCTCTTTCTGAATGGATACTCCGACGAAATCCTTTTTGCCCGCTATGCCCGTTATGACGTGGTCGGCGCGCTTGTACGTTCCGCGTTCGAGATCCTCGTAGCAGACGATCATCGTCCCTTTCGCCGACGGATTGAACGTATTGCGGATATTGATGGGTATCCCCGCCTTGTTCACGGGGAACACCGCTTCGGGGTGAAGCACGCTCGCTCCCATATACGCCAGCTCGCGCAGTTCACGGTACGTCAGCATTTCTATGATGCGCGGGTTTTTCACCTTGCGCGGATCGCAGACCATAAATCCGTCCACGTCCGTCCAGTTCTCGTATACCGTCGCGCCCACCGCTTTGGCGACTATCGCGCCCGAAACGTCCGACCCGCCGCGCGAGAACGTCTTTATCCTGCCGTCCGCGCCGCGCCCGTAAAATCCCGGCACGACCGCCTTGACGGCGACGCGCAGTCTGTCGGAAGCGAGCCGCTGCGTTTTGTCGTCGTCCAGCCTGCCGTCCCTGCCGAAGCGCACAATGTCCGCCGCGTCGACGAACTCGTAGCCGAGCAGAGCGGCAAGCACTTTCGCGGACAGATATTCGCCGCGGCTGACTATATAGTCGTAGGAATCGCTCTCCTCGCCGCCGAGGATCACCTCGTAGTCCGCGGAAAGATCGAGATCCAGTCCGAGCCCCTCTATTATCCCGTCGAAGCGCCCCGTTATCTCCGAGAGCAGACGGCGTTTTCCGCCCGCCGACGGCTCGTTACAGAGCGCTATCAGCATATCCGTCACTTTGGTGTCCGACGGTTCGCGCTTGCCGGGCGCGGATACGACGACGTATCGCGCTTCGGGATCGGAGCGGATTATATCCGCGACCTTGCGTATGCTGTCGGCGTTCGCCATTGACGTTCCGCCGAATTTAAGTGCCTTTGCCATTTTTACATATATCCTTTCGGTAAAATTTTATTCGTTTCAGCCTATGTAACGGCATTCCATATACAGCCGCTTGTCCTCCGCTTCGCCGAGCGAGAACGACTTGCGCGGCAGTACGCCGCGCCGGGCGACGTAGGAGAACAGCATATCCTTGCCGAGCGGAGGCATCAGCACTCCGAGAGCGTCGCTCCTCTCTCCGCATATGCGGCGAAGCTCTTCGTCGCCGTGTATGTAATCCACGCTCGCTCCGCTTTCGTCTATGATACGCTGCACCGCCGAGTATGCGTCGGCAGGGTCGGACGGCGCGGCGATATCCCGCTCCGCTCCGCCGAATAT
This sequence comes from uncultured Clostridia bacterium, assembly GCA_944372345.1. Classification (GTDB taxonomy): domain Bacteria; phylum Bacillota; class Clostridia; order Christensenellales; family Pumilibacteraceae; genus Protoclostridium. The sequence goes on along the minus strand of CALVYT010000018.1, from coordinate 60,604 downwards.
CACGCGCACTTTCCCGCCGCCTTTCAATCCGCTCTCCAAATATGAAAGCATATCCGGGCAACCGTACACCACTCTGTGTATTGGCAGGAACGTCACTCCGTCCGAACGCAGGTTCTCGACTTCGACGAGCGCGTAGCGCGCTCTGCCCGCGCGCGGATCTCCCGCGGCTTTGTATTTTTCGTAAAGCGCTTTCGCAGCCGCCAGCGAATGGTTGCCGTCGCCGACGAGTACGAAAGGTCTGCCCGCTTTTTCAGCCGCGCTTTCGAGCGCCGTCAGCGCGGAGAGCACGGGAGCGGTATCGTTCACGAGCCTGCCTTCCAGCCTGCCGCCGTTCGGCAATGAAACGTCGTACAGCTTTTCGCCTTTGCCGACGAGCGGTTCGATGACCGTCCCCGCAGGGTCGTCTATCAGGCAGATGACGTGGGAAACGTCGAGCACGGAAACTTCCCTGACCGCAAGGCGGGGCGGTATGCGCTCCACCACCGTGCCTTCCGTCGCGCGGATAAGCGACGACTGCGAAGAAAAATCGTATTTTTCGAGGTCGGCAAGGCAGACCAGTCCGTGCCTGACCCCGCACGAAGTCGTGCGCGTCACGAGCACGCCGCCTTCAAGCGTGCGCAGCGCGTTATCGGCGTACTCGCGCGAGGCTGCCGCTATGCCTCCCATACGCGCGTCCGCTTCGCCGAGGAACGCCTCGGGGCAGATCAGGCGCAGCGTCGACGGCGCGCCGCCTATGCGCGCGTCCTCGGCTTCCCAGTAGTCGGGACGGGACGTATACTGATCGCAGGCGACGACGCACCACTTGTCCGCATACTCCGCGCGCGGGAGCATAAATTCGCCGAAAGTCAGGGCGCAGCTCATTTGCCGTCCTCCCCGTCCGACTTTTTAACGCGCAGTCTGCCGCGCTTTTTCTTACCGCCCGTCTGGGTGGCTTTGAGCCCGTAAACCTGTTCTATGACATCGGTGAGCATGACCGCGTCGTAATAGCGGTCGAGCTTGCCGTCGCGGGCGACGCTGATGACGCCCGTTTCCTCGCTGACTACTATCGTCAGCACGGCGTACTGCTCGCTGACGCCGAGCGCGGCGCGGTGACGCGTGCCGAGTTCTTTTGGCAGCGACTGGTTCTGCGACAGCGGCAGGAAGCAGCCCGCCGCGAGTATCTTGTCGCCGTGAATGAACACCGCTCCGTCGTGCAGATCCGCGCCCGTGTTGAACAGGCACTCTATGAGCGGCTGCGACAGCTTCGCACCCAGTTCGGTGCCGCTGTCGAGTATGTGCTGCGGAACGGACTGCGTCGTGATGACGATGAGCGCACCCACGTTGTCCTTGGACATATTGAGCACCGCTTTGACTATCTCGCTCACCGCTTCGCGCAGTTCCTCTTCCGTACAGTCGTATTCGACGTTGAAAGTTTCGCTCCCCGTCTTGCTCGCAAGTTTCCACATAGTGCGCCGCAGCTCCTGCGGGAACATTATCAGCACCGCCACGAACACGAGCAGCACTCCGTATGAGAACAGCGAACCCATCACGGGAAAATCGAACAGCGCGCTCGTCAGCACTATCCCCGCGAACGCGATGATGACGAAGAACTTCATTATCGGCATTGCGTTGTTCTTGCGCAGGAAGTATATTATGAAATAGACGAGGCAGACGAGCAGGAATATATCCAGCACGCTGACGATGATATTGCCCGCCGAAGCGACGCGCGCTCCGTCCGCCGCCGCGACGGTGAACTCCTTGACGACGTTATCCCAGAACGAACGGAAGAACTCGCTGTTGAGCCCGACGCTGCTGTCGCTGTCGGCGACGCCCAGCCCCACCGTGACCAGCCATAAAAGCCCGCCGATGACGACGGCGAGTATCTTGAAACGCAGGTCCCTGACGAAAATCGCTTTCATCATACGGACGAATGCGTTGTCTTTTGTATTTACGTTTTGTGCGGGCGTCCGATCCATATCTTTTATTATATATCTTTTTCGGGATTATTTCAATGATTTTAACGCACGAGTTTGGCTATTTTCTTCAATTTTTCGGGCATAAACGCAAAAACAGCCCCTCCGACCGCAGCGGAGGGGCGAAAAGTATGTCATTTACCGTCGCCGAACGGGTCGTCGCCGAACGGATCTTCCGGCTCGGGCGGAGTTTCCTGCCCGCCTGATCCCCCGATGTCGACGTATACGTCGCCATCCTCCGGCTCTTCGTAATCCATACCGAACACGGCGACCTTGATCTTTTTGTCCTTGTTCTCCTCAACGTATTTCTTGCGCATACGGCGCGACATCAGCACGGTGAACACGAGCAGTCCCGCGGCAAGCGCCGCCGCGACGGCATACGCCGCGATACGGTTCGTCAGCCACGCATATGAGCGCGCGCTCTCCGCTCCCGCCGCGCAAGCCTCCGCGAATCCCTCGCAATACACGGCGTCCGTCAGCACTTCCGCCGCGACACTGATCCGCTCGGCATAATCCGCACACTCGCGTTCGAGCGTATCGAGCGTATCGGACGAGGTATAAGCGACATCCTCTCTGTCCGCGCTCTCGCCGTTAAACAGCAGGAACGTCGAGCCCGTCCCGGAAGTCACCGAACAGATATTGGAATTACCGAAAAACACGGCGGACTCGTTCATCAGTCCGTAAGGCGTATACGGCAGTTTGTCGGTCACGACGACGTCGGGGTCAGCCTGCGCGGCGGGCGGTTCGCTCACATAACCGCCGTAGCCCTCTTTCGCAGCCACGCCCATTATGAATTCGCCGTGCGGCGTGGACTGCTCATCGAAATACAGAAACAATTCGTCCCCGCAAAGACGTTCGAGAGTGACCGCAAGCACGAGCTTTTCCCTGCCGCTCTCGCCGAGTCCTTCGTAATACTCCTGCGCTCCGATATAGCCGAGACAACCCATTCCGTAAAACGCAAAATCCACGTCCACGGTCAACTCTTCCGCATGCGCCGCGAAATAAGCGCACATACGCAGCAACACCGCAACCGCCGCGCCGTTACCTACGGCTCCCTCCGCGCCCGTGCCGCCGAAATACGTCAGTCTGCCGTTCGCCGATCTGACCGTTCTGTAAGTGTTGTCGTAATGCGCGCCGATGACTATGCGGTAGCCCTCGGGATTGTTCTCGTCTGGCGCTTCGAGGGAATATATCACGTTCTGCGACGCGAACGTATCGTCGTACAGCTTGCCGTCGAAACGGACGACGTCCGTCTTTCCGCGCGCTTCGCCCGCTTCGTCCGCCGTCAGTTCGGCGATACGCGCCGCCAGATATTCCGCGGCGAGATATTCGCCGTCGCCGTCCTCCGGCTCGTCCGCTTTGACCATTCCCGTCCTGTCCTCCGTTACGAGGAAGGCTTTGAGCTCTTCCGAAAGCGCGTCTGCCGAGTAGTCGGCGCGGTCGCTCGACGGCAGCGCGTCGTAGGACGGCGCGCCGCACGCCGTAAAGGCGCACATACAAGCCGCGAGGAGCGCGCACAGTATTATCGCGACAACGATCTTCCTCATATCACGCCCCCTATCGTCATAAACAGTTCGGCAAGGCTGTACGCGAGATATATCAACGAGAACACCATGCCGTATGCGTAGAGCGCGACGGCTCTGCCCCGTTTGGGGAGCCCGTGGCGACATTCGAACACAACGTAGAGCGCGACGAACGCCCCCACGATCAGAAACCTCGCTATCGTTTCGCCGTACAGTTCGAGCGCGGGCACGGCGAAGTACAGTATGCTGAACGCGCCGTATACCAGATATCCGAGAGCGTAAAACGTGCGGAACAGATACGCCTGATCCGCGGGTGAGCGCGCGCCGCCCGCGAGCATCATTCTGTAAGTGAAGCGCGTCGCGATGAAATACACGAGAAAAGGCGTAACGCCGCCGAGAAGGAACGCCGTCACGTCGTTGGCTATGACTGCCCGCAGGGCGGGAGAGGCGCTCATTCCGAGAACGCTCTGCGCGAGCATCCCCCTCGTCGCATACCATCCGCCGAAGCAAAGACAGATCCCGAACAGCACGAAATGCAGCGCGAGCGGGATACGCTTGCGGAGAAGTATCTCCGCCGCGCGCGAAGTCCGCTTGCCGTCTTTCGTTTTCGTTTCCACGGTATCCGACATCTGTCCGACCTTATCTCCCTCCCGCGGCGCTCAATATCATGATCTGCGCCGCGACGTCGCGCGAGAGCGCGCCGCTTTTCAGATCCGCGTCCAGCTCGGACAGGCGGAGAAGTATCTTTTCCAGCCTGACCGCGCCGAAACGCGACGCTTCGCGCTTTACGGCGTAAAGCGCCTTTTCACTCATTTCCAGTTCCCTGGCAAGCACCGCCGTATCCGGCGTGACCAGAGCGTAGAACAGTTTGCGGTAGTGCCTGTAAAGCATAGAAAGCAGCATTTCGGGCGACGACGCCGAAGCGTCCAGCGAACGCAGCACCGCGAACGCCTTTTTCGTATCCCCCGCAGCCGCCGACGACGCGAGCTGCCACACCGCGTATTCCGCGGATGGCGTGACGAGCGCGCGCACGTCGTCCGCAGTCACGGCGCCGCCGCTGCCGTAGCAGCACAGCTTTGCCGTTTCCACCGCTATCCCCGACATATAGCCGCGGCAGTACGTCCACAGCAGTTCCGCCGCTTCCTCCGTTATCGCCGCGTCGTATTTCTTCGCTTCCGCAGCCATCCACGCGAACGCCACCCGCTTGTCGACGGGAGAGCAGTCCACCTCGGTCAGCGACGACAGAAACGCCGTCAGACGCGCGTCCTTTTTATCGCGTTTTCCCTTCGCCCTGCCGCAGATCACGAGCACGCAGAGCGGATTGGGATCGGACGGATAACCCGTCAGTTCCTCCGCTTCGGAGAGCGTGCGCACGACGACGAACCGCTTTTCGCTCATCACCGGCATGGCGGACAGCGCGTCCGCGACCTCGCCCGACGACGGCTGATCCAGCGTGACGACGTTCAATTCGGGCAGTTCCGCGCCCGCCGTTATCAGCGAAACGGCGCGCGAGCGCACATATTCGTCGTCCCCCGTCAGATAATACCCGAACTCGGGCGGAGCGGACGCGAGCGAAGATTTCAGCTGCGTGAATTTCATATACGGATCATAACACTTTCGGAGCGTATTGGCAAACGATTTGACGCCCGCGCCCCGTTTTCCCCTTTATTTCAAGCAGATTATCGCGCTTATATATTAAATAAACGTGAATACCGTTTCCGCGCACCCTACAATACGTTGCGCGGCAGAGGCAGCGCCTCGTTTTTCAGCCGCTCGGCGGCGCGCTTCGCGCCGAGCACGGCGGAGCGCGCGTCCGCGTTCTGCCCCGCGCACGCATATGTCAGCCCCTGCGCGGCGTATTCGCACACCTTTTCCGACGCGTTCGTGTTCACGACGAGCAGTACGAGCATATCGCTCCCGTCCTCCGCGACCTCTGCGAGTATCTCCTCCGCCTCCGCGCACACCTCTCCCTCCTCAGTCCGCAACAAAGCCTCGTAAGCCCTGTCCAACGAAAGGCATATTTCCGAATAATGGCGCGCGCTCCACGCCGACTCTGCGGCTCCGACGCCGACGACGGCAAAAAACAGCAGAGATATGACGACGAGTTTTTTCATATCACCAGTTCCCTCCGCCCGTTATGCGCACCTTGCGGCTGTAACAGGGCGACGACGCGGGGCTGACGTATACCGTCCCGTCCCGACGCACGTCCATATACAGCACGTCGCGCAGTCCCTTGCAGCCCGCGAGCGCGGCGGCGAACTGTCTGTCCGAAATGCCGCAAAGCCCTATGTTCTCCTCTATCCGCTTTCCGTCCTCGGCTATCGGCAGCGGCAGATAAGGCTCGCCGTCCGCCGCGCCCGGTTTGGGGATAACGGAAAACTTGCCGTTAGGCTCAACTATCGCGTAGCCTATGTTCATAAGGTCGGGAAAACCGCAGCTGCGGCAGCTCATAACCACGTCGTCCACGCTCATATTCAGCCGCGCTATGTTCCTGCCCGAGATCCCGCCGCCGTCTATGACCACGACGCTGCTGCCGTCTATCCGGCGGCGCAGGGCGCGGCTGCGGCGGACGGCGAACGTGATCGCGATGTCGAGGAACGCGAGCGTCACGACAGGGACTATGCCGACGTACAGCGGCACGGCCGGGTCGTTCATCGGCAGGCACGCCACCTCCGCGAGGATAAGAGTTATCACGAACTCGAACGGCTGCATCTCGCCTATCTGCCGCTTGCCCATCAGACGTATGACGAAGAACACGAGCAGGGCGGTGACGACCGTCTTTATAAGAATAATAAGCACACGGATATTGTGTGCTTATCGTTCGTTATTATGCCGCCCGTCACTTATGGGCGAACGTGAAGCAGTTGACGTGGAACAGGTTATCCATCGCGATATGCAGCTGACGGCATTCCTCCGTGTCGCCGAGGCGGTAGAGCATTTCCCTGCCTTCGCGGCGGCTGACTATAAGTCCCGCGCTTTTCAGCTTTCCGAGATGATGCGCCACGGCGGGGCTGGACATACCTATCATATCTCCCAGTCCGTGCACGCACTGCTCGCTGTGGCAGAGTATCCAGAGAATGCGCAGCCGCGTGGCGTCGCCGAGCTGCGCGAACGCCTCGCTGACCTTTTCGCAAAGCTCGGGCGGCGGCATATGCGCCATTATCCTTTCATTGTCGTTGCCGTGAGTGTGATCGTTCATCGTCAGTTACCGTTCACGCAGCCGTCGTTGTAGATGTATCCGCACACGACGTCCAGCCTGCCTTTGAACAGCTGTCTGCCCGCGTGGGTCCTGTTCTCTATCGATACGTCCTCGGTGGAGAACGCCATCATATAGTGATCTTCTTCCTCGATAACTATCTTATACGGCTCTTTCACATACGACGAGAACACTATCCTGTCGCCGTTGGACGGGCGCGTCTTACCGAAGTCGATGATCTTGACGCCCTTGCGGTATCTGCCCATAACGTCTATATCCGCGCAGATGACGCGTTTGCCGAAACCGCGGTTGGTTATGACGACGATCTCGCCCTCCTGCGTCACCTGCTTGACGAGCACGCATTTGTCGCCGTCGGAGAGCTGTATGCCCTTGACGCCCGCGGCTATCCTGCCCTGCAAAGGTATGTCGGACATATCCGCGTTGAGGCACATTCCCTTTTCCGTCACGAACATCAGCGAGCAGCCGTCGCAGTACGGTTCCACGCCGATTATCTCGTCGCCGTCGTTCACCTTGCACACCTGGAACGCGGACTTGACCACGCCGAGTTCCTTCCACTCGCTCTTTTTGACCATGCCCTGGCGGGTGTAGAACATCATACTGCCGGACGGGAGAGCGTCCTCGATGGGAAGCATATACAGCACCCGTTCGTCTTCGCCCGCGCCCGGGAACACCTTGGACAGCGGCGCGCCGTTGTCCCGCCACTTGCCGTCGGGCACGGCGTCGGCGTCCACCTTGTAGCAGTTGCCGCGGTTGGTGAAGCAGTAGAGCCTGTGCTCGGTGTCCGTCCTGACGACGGACGAGCAGATCTCCTTTTTCGTGGAGTTCTCCGTGAAATCCTTCGTCGCGAGAGAGAAGCTCTTGGACGTCATTTTTTTCAGCTGACCGAGGGCGTTGACCGCGACCACGGTCTCTTCCACCGGCTTGCCCGCCGACTCGTCGGGCACGACGTAGTTTTTCAGATCCGCGAGAACGGTCGTCTTTCTGTTCTCCTTGAACGCCCGCTTGATCTGCTGCATCTCCGTCTTGATCGTTTCCATCTGCAGTTTCTTGCTGCCGAGTATGGCTTGCAGCTTGGCGATCAGCGCGCGCACTTCGCGCAGTTCCTGTTCGAGCTTGAACACCTCGAGGTGGGTCAGCCTTGCAAGACGGAGGTCGAGTATCGCCTGCGCCTGCACTTCGCTGAGGCTGAAACGCTTGCGCAGCTTGTCACGCGCATCCGCCGTGGAAGAACTGCTCTTGATGATCTTAACGACCTCTTCGATATTTTCGACGGCGATGACGAGCCCTTCGAGTATGTGCTCGCGCTTTTTCGCCGCTTCGAGGTCGAACTTCGTGCGGCGCACGATGACATCGCGCTGATAGTCGACGTAATAGGCTATGATGTCAAGCAGTCCCATCTGGCAGGGCTTGCCGTTCGCTATTGCGACCATATTTATGCCGAAGCTCGTCGACAGATTGGTGCCCTTATAGAGCTGCGCGAGTATCGCGTCCGCGTCGCCGTCCTTTTTGATCTTGATGACGGCGCGCATACCGTTGCGGTCGGACTCGTCCGTGATGTCCTGAATAAACGTCAGCGGTCCTTTCTTCTCCTCTTTGAGTCTGAGTATGCTTTCGAGCAGCGCCGCCTTGTTCACCTGATAGGGCAGTTCGTCTATTACGATGAGCTTCTTGTCGTTGTCGTCCGTTTCGACGTGTATCTTCGCGCGCAGGGTCACTTTGCCCTTGCCCGTTTCGTAGGCGCGGACGAGCTCCTCCCCGCCGATGACGAAGCCGCCCGTCGGGAAATCCGGTCCCTTGATGATCTTCATCATATCTTTGAGGGAGATCGTCGGCTTGTCGATATACGCACACACGCCGTCTATCGTTTCTCCGAGGTTGTGCGGCGGGATATTCGTCGCCAGTCCCACCGCTATGCCGCTCGCTCCGTTGACGAGCAGATTGGGAAAACGCCCGGGCAGCATATCCGGCTCTTTGAGCGTGTCGTCGAAGTTACAGCTCCACCGCACGGTGTCCTTGTCGAGGTCGCGCAGCAGTTCGAGCGAGAGCGCCGTCAGACGCGCTTCGGTATATCGCATCGCCGCCGCGCCGTCCCCGTCCACGCTGCCGAAGTTGCCCTGCCCGTCGACGAGCGGCGCGTTCATATTGAACGGCTGCGCAAGGCGGACGAGCGCGCCGTAGACCGACGTGTCGCCGTGGGGGTGGTATTTACCCAGACAGTCGCCCACTATCCTCGCGCACTTGCGGTACGGCGTGTCGTGCCGTATGCCGAGCTCGTGCATGGTGTAGAGTATGCGGCGCTGCACGGGTTTGAGCCCGTCCTCGACTCGCGGCAGAGCGCGGTCGAGAATGACGTATTCCGAATACGGGAGCATGGATTCGTGCATCACCTCTTCCATGCTCTTGGTTATGATATGTTCCTGCGCTATTCTTTCGTTTTCTGCCATCTTCCGTTCCCTTTATCCCTGTGCTCTGCCCGCTTCCTTGACGAATTCGTCCACTTTGTTGAAGTTGGCGTGTTCGACGATATAGGCGCGGCGGAGATCCACCGAGTCGCCCATCCACGTCGTGACGAGTATCTCCGCGTTGACCGCGTCTTCGAGCGTGACCTGCATCAGCGTCCTGCGCTTGGGGTCCATCGTCGTTTCCCAGAGCTGTTCGGCGTTCATCTCGCCCAGCCCCTTATACCGCTGTATCGTGCAGCCGCGCCCCATACGCGCCTTGCATTCGTCGAGCAGTTCGTCGTTGTAGACGTATTCCACGATGTCCTTTTTCGCGACCTTGTAAAGAGGCGGCATACCGATATACAGATGTCCGTCCGTTATCAACTGCTTCATATAGCGGAAGAAGAACGTCAGCAAAATAGCCCGTATGTGACCGCCGTCCTGGTCCGCGTCGGAAAGTATCACGACTTTGTGGTAGTTTAAGTTGTCGAGGTTGAAGTCGTCGCCTATCCCCGCTCCGAGCGCGGAGATGATCGTCCGTATCTCCTCGTTCTGCAATACCTGGTCTATGCGCTTTTTCTCCGCGTTCAGCGGCTTGCCGCGCAGCGGGAGTATCGCCTGAAAGCTGCGGTCGCGCGCCTGTTTGCAGGTGCCGCCCGCGCTGTCGCCCTCAACGATATAAAGTTCGTTCTTCTCCGGTTTTCTGCCCGTGCACGACGAGAGCTTGCCGACGAGGTTGAAGTTGTCCGCCTGGTTTTTCAGGCGCGCCTGCTCCTTGCCCTTTCTGACCGCCTCGCGCTCGCGCGCCGCGCTCATACCTTTTTTGAGTATGACGTCGAGCACGTCGGGACGGGAATCGAGATATTCCGTCAGCTTCTGGTATACGAGCGCGTCCATCGCCTGACGGACGAAGGGGTTGCCGAGCTTGGTCTTGGTCTGCCCCTCGAACTGCACGTTCTGCATTTTGATCGCGAGCACCGCCGTAAGACCCACGCGGTAGTCGTCGCCGAGCAGGTTCTCGTCCTTGTCTTTGAGCACCCCCGTCTTGCGCGCGAGATCGTTCAGCGTGCGCGTCAGCGCCGTCTTGAACCCCGTTTCGTGCATTCCGCCCTCGGGAGTGGGGATATTGTTGACGAAGGAGAATATGTTCTCCGAATAGGTGTCCGTGTATTGCAGGGCGAGCTTCATATAGACCCCGTCCTTTTCCCCGTCGACATATATCGGATCGGGGTGCAGCGGGTTTTTCGTTTCGTTCAGATATGCCACAAAATCGGATATGCCGCCCGTGTAGCAATATTCGCGGCGGAGCGGAGCGTTGCCGCTGACGACGCGCTCGTCCGTCAGCACTATATGCACGCCGTCGTTGAGGAACGCCAGCTCTTTAAGTTTTTTGGAGATCACTTCGAGATTGAAGTTGGTCGTATCGAAGATGTGACTATCGGGCATGAAACGGACGTAAGTGCCGTGCTTGTCCGTCTTTTCCCCTGTTTCGAACAGCGGGATCTTGACGCAGCCGCCGTGCCAGCGGTCGCCGTCCTGCCTGCTCTCGAATTCGGCGCGGTAGACCTTGCCGCTTTTATAGACCTCGACGATCAGCCAGCTCGAAAGCGCGTTCGTGACCGACGCGCCCACGCCGTGAAGTCCGCCCGACGTCTTGTAGTTGTCGTTGTTGAATTTGCCGCCGGCGTGCAACTTGGTGAACACCACCTCGACGCCGCTGATGCCCATCGTCGGATGGATGTCCACGGGAACGCCGCGCCCGTTGTCGAGCACGCTCGCGCTGCCGTCCGAGTGTATCGTGACCTCTATCCTGTCGCCGTAGCCGTTTGCTATCTCATCCATCGAGTTGTCGACGATCTCCCACAGTATGTGGTGAAGTCCCTTCGCCCCCGTCGAGCCTATATACATACCCGGACGCAGGCGCACCGCGTCCAGCCCTTCGAGGACCTGAATATCCTGAGCGTTGTATTCCGTTGACAATTCCTTCTTCTCCCTTTTATCCGCTTATGTGACTCACCCCCGTTTTAAGGGGGACTACTCTTGGATTATAACACATTGCAAAGGAAATTTCAATAGTTTTTATGCAATTTTTTCGGGCAGTTTTATGCTGTCGCGGTCTGTAACAAAATATCGCGCATAATTATGCGTGATTTATGAATATTTATGCAAATATATTTGCGCGTTTATGTAATATCGGACGCGATCGGGGAATAATTACTTTATATGAGAAAGAAGATCATAATGACGGGCGGAGGCACGGCGGGGCACGTTATGCCGCTGCTCGCGCTGCTGCCGCTGCTCGGGCGGAGGTACGAGGTGCATTACGTCGGAAGAAAGGAAGGGATAGAGCGGGAGCTGGCGGAAGCGGAGGACGTCGTATACCACGGCGCGGACTGTCCTAAACTGGTGCGCGGCAAGCCGCTCTCCGCGCTCAAAGTACCGTTTTCGCTCATACAGGCAAGGAAAAAAGCGAGAAAGCTCGTAAAAGAAATCTCTCCGTCGCTGATAATCTCCAAGGGCGGTTACGTTTCCCTGCCGACCGCGCTCGAATGCGGGGATGTGCCGCTGCTGGTGCACGAGAGCGACGCGTCCTTCGGACTGGCGAACAGGCTCGCGGCGAAAAAAGCCTCCGTGATCTGCTCGTCATTTCCGCTGCCGTCCGTCCGTGGAAAAACTCCGATCTGCACAGGCAGCCCTCTGCGCAGATCAATATATTCGGGCGACGCGGAAGCGGCGCGGCGCGCATGCGGGTTCTCGGGAAAGAAGAAAACGCTGCTCGTGCTCGGCGGCAGCACGGGCGCGAAAGCCGTTAACGACGCGGTGGACGCGCAGCTCGGGAAACTGACCCGAGCGTTCGACGTAGTGCATATACGCGGACGCGGCAACGGAGCAAAAAGACTGCCGGGCTATTTTCCGCTGGAATTCACCCCTGCTCCGCAGGACTTTTTCGCGCTCGCCGACCTCGCCGTAACGCGCGGCGGCGGCAATTCGCTGTTCGAGCTCGGCGCGCTCGGAATACCCATGCTGATAGTCCCGCTGCCGAAAGGCGCGAGCCGCGGCGATCAGGAGAAGAATGCGGAGTACTTTTCCGCGCACGGGCTGGCTCTTACGCTGCCGCAGGATGAACTGTCCCGTCTCTGCGACCGTCTCGCCCTGCTTGACGCGAAGTCGTCCGCCCTGCGCGCCGCGATGTCCGCTTTCCGCTTCGACGGCACGGACGAGATCGCGAAGATATGCATAGAGCTTGCCGAACGCGAGCCGCGGTGAAAGGTAAAAACTCAAATACACAAAAAGCGAAGCCCGCTCGAGGGGCGGGCTTCGCCGTCTGCGCTCCGACGCGTCACGCCACGGGCGCGATCGTCAGATAGTCGAGGTTGGGAGTCGCAAGGCTTTTGTCCTTGTTCCCGTTTCTGTATTCGTAATTCTTGAAGATGAGCCGCACGGTGTTTGCGCCCTCTTTGAGCGCGAACGTGCCGAGTTCGGCGTCGCTCCATACCGCCAGATTATCGTTGGACGGCGTGCCGTAGTCGCCGCCCGTGAATTTGGCGTCGGGATCTATCGTAACGATCTGCCCGTTCACTTCGAGGTCGAACATCTCCGCCGCGACCATATCGCCGAGTTCGACGGGTATTTCATTTTTCTCACCGCCGTACACGAGCACCCAACCGGACGCGCCCGTGAGCGTCAGCTTCGCGTTGCAGGCAGAAGCCGAATCGAACGTAAACGTGATGACGGAATTACCCCTGCAACTCTGCATGAAGTCGCCGTCCTTTGCGTCGTCCGCCCATGCCACGTTCGTGCGGTAGTACTTCGCGCCCGTGACCATGCCGTCCGTGATATTGATCTCGGAGGACACGTTGAACGGCATTACGGCTCTGACCGTATCGTCCGATTTCAGCGTCGCGGTCACCGCGCTGCCGAGTTTTGCATTACCAGTGGGGATGACGAGGTCGTAGTCGGACGCGGAGAGCGTTTCCGTATTTCCGCTGAAATAGTGCGCCGTCACCGTTACGTCGCCCGCGGAGAGCGCGGGAAGCGGAGATCCCGCCGCTATCGCGTCGGTCGGCACGCCGCTTATCGTGATATGGCTTATTATTTCCTCTCCCGTCACGGTCACGGGCTGCTCCGCCGTAAAGCCGTTATGCCTTATCGTCACCTTGTCCGTGCCGACGGTGAGACCGCCCGACGGCTCCACCGTGTAATCCGTTACGGGCTCCTCGCCGCCGTCGCTGTATACCGCGACGACGACCATGCCCGTCGGGTCGAACGGCATACCGTTGGCGTATTCCGTCACGGTCGGCGGGGTCGTTATCTTTATGCCCGTCTGCTTGCGCGCGGTCACTTCAAACGTCGTTTCGTATTCCCCGCTCGTTATCGTGATCGTATTTTTACCCTCGGAGAGCGCGCCCGTCGGAGAGTACGTCCACGCCGGCTCTTCGCCCTCGCCGACGAGAGGCTCCGTGCTGCCGTCGTTAAATACCGCTCCGATCGTCATACCCGTCGGGTCGAACGGCTCGCCCGTGATATACACCGTCTTATCCGGAGGCGCGGTCACCGTGATACCCGTCTGCACGCGGGCGATCACGTCGACGATCACTTCCGCGGTGCAGCCGCCGTACGTCACCGTGAGCTTCTGCCCGTCGCCCACCGTCGTAAGCACGGACGGCGTGACTCCGTATGCCGTGACGGCTTCCTTGCTGCCGTCCTTATGAGTAGCGGTCACGACCATTCCCGTGCGGTCGAAACTCTGCCCCTCGACGTACTCGGTCTTGTCCGGCTGCTCGGTTATCTCGATACCCGTTACCATATCGTCCTCAGCTACGTTCGCTATCATAAAGTAGTCGATATAAGGCGCGGGCATCATACCGTCCAATGTGCCTGTTTCCTGATTTTCGTTACGATAGCCGTTGTCCTTGAACGTCAGCGTAACGGAATTGACCTTGTCCGTATATACGTTGACTATGCCGAGATCGACCTCCGTCCAGTTGGCAAGGCAGGCAGCCGAGCCGTTGGGGTCGTCCGTGCTCGAACCTTCGAGGACGGCGGTATCGTTTATAGCGACGGGCTCGCCGTTGACCGTCATATCGAATATGCGGCTGACCTGCATATCTTCGACGGTGAGCGGGTAATAAGTCACTATATCGCTGTATTCCGTGACATAAGTCGACGACGCTTGGAGCAGCAGGTGCACCTGCTCGGTATCCGATTCGAACGTGAACGTCATCGTGCAGCCCTCGGAGAAGTCCTGCATAAAGTCGCCGTTTGACGCGAACTCCTTGATCGCGGCGTTGGTACCGGGTTTATGCGGCTTTTCCGCGTTCTCGGGATCGACTATCTCAACGTCGCCCGCTTCGGAATTGGCTTCGATCTTGATCCCCTGCCCCAGTACCGTGATCGGCACCTTGCAGGTAAATCCGCCGTACTCCACTTCCACTTCGCTGTCGCCCATTTCGAGCGGAGCGGCGTCGTACTTCACGTCCGAAGCAACGAAGCCCGTTATATCCCTGTAACTTCCGTCCTCCAGCTCATAACGCAGCACCATACCGTCGGGTTTGAACGTCTCGCCGACGAAATACGTCGTGTTGCTCGGCATCTTCACTATATCGAGTCCTACGATCGAAATGGAATTTATAGGAACGACTTCCGAAGCGTCGCCGTATATTATGGTCACCTCCGTCACATCATCGGTTATTATTGCCGGCGAAGCGGTATATTTCGTAGGATCGACGGTTTCCACATATCCGTCGTTCCAGTATGCAGTAACTATCAGTCCGGTCTTGTCGAACGCCTCTCCGTCGGAATAATCCTCGCGGAAGTCTTCCGTTTTTTCCACTTCTATGCGCTCCACCCAGTATTCGTCGGGCGCGTCGCTGCCGCCTCCGCCGCCTCCGCCGCCCGTCGTTTCTTCCTTGTCGCCGCAGGCGGCGAAAGGGATCACAAGCACAAGAGCAAGCAGCAATACGAAAAGCGCTTTGAATTTATTCGCGTATTTTTTCATTGTCCGTTCCTCCTTACCGTTTTATCGGATCACCGTCACGACGCGCTTCGGTTTTTTGAGCAGGAAGAACGTCCAGACGGCTATGCCGGCTACGACTACTACGTCGATACCGACTATGATGAATATCCACGCGGGGAACGGCGCCTCCACTTCGACGACCGTCTGCACGTCGGCGACTATAACGTCCTCGCTCTTGTCGTGAGTATTGGCGAGATAATACGAGTTGCAGCGCGCGAACAGTATGTTTTTCGCAGCCGTCTGCGCGCAGGATACCATCGTCGCGTCGTTGCCGTTCCAGCCGCGGGGAGCGCTGCCGCCGCCCGTCAGCCACAGATCGTTGCCGCCGCGCAGTCCCCTGTCAAGGTTCATAAAGCCGCCGTCGTAATAGTCGGTCACGACCGCTCCGCGGAATCCCCACTCGGTGCGGAGGATATCCGTCATCAGCGCGTGGTTGGACCCCGTCCACTGCGAGCCCAGCCTGTTGAACGAGCTCATCATACCGTTCGCGTGTCCGCGCTTGACGGAGATCTCGAACGGACGGAGATATATCTCGCGCAGCGCCTGCTCGGTCAGCCACGTCGTAAGTTCGTTTCTGTGCGTTTCCGTTTCATTGACTGCGTAATGCTTGACGTAGACGTTCATACCGTTGTTGATCGCGCCGCGGGCGGTCTCCGCCGCCATCACGCCGGACAGGTACGAGTCCTCGCTGTAATATTCGCAGTTCCTGCCGCCGAACGGCGAACGCTGCATATTCGCGCCCGGAGCGTACCAGCCGCTGACGCCCGTAGCCATCCCCTCGTTGCCGACGGAGAGTCCGTAAGCGTATGCGACCGACCAGTTCCATGTATTCGCGATCAGCGTGGGCGACGGGAACATAGTCCAGCCCGCTCTGTCGGGATTTTGCTCGCCGTCCGCCGCGTTCATATGGCGGTTGAGCCCGCTCGGTCCGTCGTTTTCCAGCATATACTTCTTGCCTATCGACTCAACGCTGTAAGTGCGGTAGCCGCCGAGTCCGACGAGATCGTAAAGCTCGTCCGTCGACATCTGTTCGACGAGCGCTTTCCACTCGGGAGCTTCGTAATCCGCGCCGAGGGTCATCATCAGGTCGTGGTTTATTTTAAGCCCTGCCCCCGTCCTGAGCTGTTCGCCCGACGGCGTGCCGCCCGACTCGGTCGTATAGAGCAGCATTCTGCCGTATTCGTCGCTCACCGTTTCCGTCGCAGGCATAGCGACGTCGCCGTAACCGTCGTAAGCCATATTGGTGAACGACGATACCGCCGAGCCCGTTCTGTTGCCGAGCGTAGTGCGCGGGAACGTGCCTGCGAAATCCGCGCGGGACAGATATACCACGTCCGCGCCGTCGCCGTCGCTGCCGTCTATCGCGCAGTTACCGTAAGCGTAATAATCCGTTTCCGCGAACGTGCCGTCGTCCTGCTTGGTGACGATCGAGTAATTCGTGAAACGGTTGGTGACGCGCTCGCCCGTCACGGGGTCGGTCGTTAAACGTATCGTCTTATCGACGCTGTAGTTCAGCGACAGAGGCGCGCCGTCGGGATCGGCTTTGACGGTATGCGCGTCGCTGCGCACGGAGACGTTATACGTTCCGCGGTCGAGCTCCCAGCCGACGTTTCTGTTCGTGTTCTTGTCGTAGCAGTCGTAGCTCGCCATATCGTAAGGCGTAAATTCGAGAGTCACCACCTCGCTCTTGCCGGGTTCGAGTTCGCTCGTTTTGGCAAACGCGACGAGGTTGACCGCGCTCTTCTCTATGCCGCCGACGGTGTAAGGCGGAGTATAATACAGCTGCACGACGTCCCTGCCGGATACGTCGCCCGTGTTCGTGACGCGCACCCGAACGCTTATCTTTTCGGTTTCTTTCGCGATCGACGAGCCTGCGGCGGGTTCTGCCGATTCGATCTGCCAGTCGAACGTCGTGTAGCTCAGTCCGTAGCCGAACGGATACTGCACCACGCCCTCGTAGCCTTTGCCGTACTCATTATCCACGTCGTCCCAGTAACCCTCGGCGTCCGCCGTTTCGTACCATTTATAACCGACGTAAATATCTTCCGCGTAAGTGATATAGCCTTTCGACGCCGAACGTCCGCCCGCGTTCATAAACGTCGGGTCGGTGGAAAGGTCGTAAGGCTGGGTGTTCGTCGTCCTTGCGGAGGGAGCGACTTCGCCGCGAAGGATCTTGGGGATCGCATACGTTCCCGACTGACCCGTGCCGTTGACCTGCAATACCGCGTCTACGTTGTCATAACGCTCGAGGAAATTCAGGTTCATCGAGTTGCAGGTGTTGATGAGGACTATGACCTTACCGAAATTGGCGGTCACGAGATCGAGCAGATCCTCCTCGTATGTCGAAACGTCGAGATAGGTGCGGGACGTGTCCGTCGGCATATTGCTTCCCACCTCATACTTGCCCGTCGTATTCAGGTATTGCATAAAAGGCAGGTCGGTGCCCTCGCCGCCCATTCTGCCGAGGACGACGATCGCGACGTCGGAAAATTCCTTCGCATTTTCGAGCATCGTCTTTCCGTTCTCTCCCTCAGCTTCGTACGCGTCCTTGCCAGGCTCTATCAGCATATAGAAATCGGGATCGCCTTGAAGCGCGCGGACGCCCGCTCTCTTGTCGCGGAAAGCGGTGTACATATCCATTATCTCGGTGTTGTACTCCATGCCAGATTCGGAGAGCGCGGCAGTCAGCATCTTGACCTTGGCGCGGCTCGTTCCGCTGTTGGAGTTAGCCGAGCCGTCGCTGCCGAATATCCAGCCGCCGTCGCTGCCAGCCCAGCCGAACACGTTGACTTTCTTCGCTTCGTCCTCCGTGAGCGGAAGAGCGGCTTTGCCGTCCGTCTCCTTGTTTTCGAGCAAAATTATGCCCTCTTCCGTCATCTCGCGGCACAGCTGATCGGAAAACTCCAAAGCCTGCTCGACGTTCTCTCCCTCGTAAGAGATGCCCGCGCCGTGAAAGACTTCGGTTATCAGATCGCTGAAATGCGCCGCTACTATGTTTCCCGCGAGAACGGCGGCGAAAATAAGCCCCATAACGGTGAAACATATCGCTCTGACTACTGTTTTTTTCATCTTTATCTCCTTTTACTTATTTGGCGTCCGGCGCGCGCCGTACCTGCCGCAAAAAGGAAACGACGCGGTACGCCTTCATACCACGCCGTCATTCTAAACGATATGCTCCCCCGTTTCAATACGGGCGACGCAACTCGACCGTTTGCCGTCATAACCGTACTCCGCCGGCGACGAAAAGCATATTCAGATTGAACACTCCGTCCTCGGCGACGACGGACAGATCTCCGCCGTACTTCTCCACTATGCGCTTAATGCTCTTCATCCCGAACCCGTGATAGTCGGAGTCGCCTTTCGTCGTCACGGGCAGACCGCCCTCGAAGGACACGGAGCCGCGGTAGAAATTGCGGATATTGACGGAGAACAGCTCGCCCGTTTCCCCCGTCGTCAGGCTGATGACCCGCTTTTCCTCGGGCAGCTTCATCACGGCTTCCGCCGCGTTGTCTATGGCGTTGCCGAACAACGTATACAGGTCCGCCTCGTTCATAAACGACAGCCCCGCGCCGTCCGCCACAACGGTAAAAGTTATCTTGTTGGCGTTGCAGAGCAGGCTCTTTTCCGTCAGTATCACGTCGAGAGCGGCGTTGCCCGTCTTGACCGCCGAGTCGTATATGTTTATCGTTTCCTCTATCTCGCGCATCGCAGTCTCGGAAACCGCGCCCGTCATACCTATCCTGCGGATCTGGTATTTCATATCGTGGCACTTGGTGTTGATGAGGTCTATGTTCGCCTTGGTCTGCGCGAACTGCTTCTGCTCCTGGTGCCAAAGGTGGTATACGTTGTCCAGCTCCGTCTTTATCTCGCGGTTGGACAGCAGTCCGAACTGCACGGACAGCGCGAGTATGCAGCTGATGATCATCGAGATCTCCGTGCATACCGTCAGCGTCGCGTTGTACACGTCGTAATTGATATACGTTATCACCGCGTTCAGCACGACGCACACGAGCACCGTAAATCCGATGAGCAGCAGAAACGACACGCTGCGTATGCGCATATCGCTGTTCTTTTCTATTCTGCGCGCGAACAGCACCGTCATCAGCCAGTATACCATAGAGTAGGACACGAGATATATCATACCCGTAAAGATATTGTAGTACGAGCCCGACGTTTCGCCGTAGATATTCGTCGGCGCGCCGCCCGCCAGCCCGAAAGCGTTTATTATCAGGTTGTAGAACTGGAACGCTATGTGCTGGACGGAATACGCCGCCACGCCGCAGAACAGGATATTGACGAACGGTTCGCGGAAACAGAACGCGATCGCGCCCAGCGTCGCGACGAACAGCGTTATGAACAGCACGGACGCATACGCCGCGTTATAGCTCCATTCAAACAACGGAAAAAAGACCGCGAGCGCAAACAGCACGGTCAGCGCGGCGGCGAGCCGCAGGACGAACAGCCTGCGCCTTTTGAGCCGGCAGACGAACATACTTTCGGACAGGAGCAGCTCCGCCATAAACACTATCTTATACCAGAAAAGCTGCGACTCCCCGAACATCACCCGCACCACCCCATATAGTTGTTGACGCTGCGGACAAAATCTTTGCGTTTGGAATGCGAGATAGGCAGCCCGACGTCACCGAGATATACCGTCGAGCCGCGTATGGACGTAACGTATTTGAGATTGACGAGATAGCACGCGTTGCAGCGGACGAAATCCGACCTGCCGAGCATCTCCTCTATCTTTTTAAGCGAGCCGTAAGAGCGGTAATCGCCTTTCGTCGTATGACAGATAAGGCTGTGCCCCTGCACTTCGGCGTATTTCAGATCGACGGCGCGCACCTTTACGATGACGTCGTCGACAGATACCGTTATCTCTGCCCCCCCCCCTTCATTTTCGAGGCGGTGCAACGCGCGTTCGAGTTTGAGCACGAGCACATAGTACGAGATGGGTTTGACGATAAAATCCAGCGCGTTCACCTCATACCCCCTGACCGCGTACTGCGACAGATTGGTCAGGAATATCAGTATCACGGACGGATCGAGCTGCCGCAGACGGTGCGCCGCGTCCAGCCCGTTCATATCCGGCATTCTGATATCCATAAACACTATGTCGTAGACGGGCTTGTAGCTTTCGAGGAACGTCATCGCGTTACAGAAATGCGCGACGGTAAATCCGATCCCGTGCTCTTTCGAGTACCTGTCGAGATTGGCCACGAACAGATCTTTCGCTTCGCTTTCATCTTCTATTAACGCTATTCTTATCATTCCACCACCGCCCCATATGCCGTTCTTTCGTCTATTATCTCACAATGTGCCGGCGTTTGTCAACCGCATTACCGCCCGCGTCAGCCGCTCTTGCGGCGTTTCGCCCAATCTTTCATACGCTGCTCGGTGTCGAGAATGCGCTTTCTGATACGCAGCGACTGCGGCGTGACTTCGAGCAGTTCGTCGTCCGCCAGAAACTCTATGCACTGTTCGAGGCTGAGCTTTATGTGCGGCACGAGGCGCAGCGCCTCGTCGCTCGCTGACGAACGGGTGTTCGTCAGCTGCTTGCGCTTGCACACGTTGACGGTGATGTCCTCGCCTTTGGGGGATTCGCCGACGACCATACCCTGATACACGCGCACGCCCGGTCCGATGAACAGCGGTCCGCGTTCCTGCGCGTTGAACAGTCCGTAGGTTATCGATTCGCCCGTTTCGTGCGCGACGAGCGCGCCAGCGGTGCGGCGGTCTATCTCGCCGCGGTAAGGTCCGTATTCTTCGAACACCGAGTTCATTATGCCCTCGCCCTTGGTGTCCGTCAGGAATTCCGACTTATACCCGAACAGTCCGCGCTCGGGCACGGAAAATTCGAGGCGCATACGCGAGCCGCGCGGCGTCATGGCTTTCAGCTCGCCTTTTCTCCTGCCCATTTTCTCCATCACCACGCCCACGCTGTCCTCGGGAACGTCGGCGACGAACAGGTCTATCGGCTCGCACATAACGCCGTCTATCTCCTTATACAGCACCTTGGGCATGGATACCTGGAACTCGTAGCCCTCGCGGCGCATGCTCTCTATCAGCACGGAAAGGTGCATTTCCCCGCGCCCGCGCACGACGAACGAATCCGCCGTTTCCCCGTCGGAAACGCGGAGAGAAACGTCCTTGATTGCCTCGCGGTAAAGCCTGTCGCGCAGGTGGCGGCTCGTCACGAACCTGCCCTCCTTGCCCGCGAACGGCGAGTCGTTGACCATAAACGTCATCTCCACGCCCGGCTCGCTTATCTTCGGGAACTCCACCGGCTCGGGGCATTCGGGGTCGCACAGAGTGTCGCCTATCGTCACGCCCTCGACGCCGCTGACGCACACTATGTCGCCTACCGTCGCCGTTGCCGCAGGCGTGCGCGCAAGCCCCTCGAACATATACATATTCGTCACCCTGGCGCGGACGGGCGGGTGCGTGCCGTGAAAATTTACAAGCACGACCGGTTGACCCTGCGTCAGACTGCCGCGTTCTATCCGCCCTATGCCTATGCTGCCGACGTAATCGGAATAGTCGAGCGCGGATACGAGCATCTGTACGGGCGCGTTCTCGTCGCCCTCGGGAGGCGGGATATGCGATATTATCGCGTCGAAAAGCGCGGTCAGATCGACGCCCGGCTTTTCGGGGTCGGTCGACGCTATGCCCTGCCGCGCGCTGCAATACACTATCGGGCTGTCGAGCTGGTCGTCGTCCGCACCGAGGTCGAGCAACAGTTCGAGCACTTCGTCGACGACTTCCGCGGGGCGGGCGTCGGGACGGTCCATTTTGTTCACGACGATGACGGCGGGCAGTCCGAGGGAGAGCGCGTGTTCGAGCACGAAACGCGTCTGCGGCATAGTGCCCTCGAACGCGTCCACGAGCAGCACCACGCCGTTGACCATTTTGAGTATGCGCTCCACTTCGCCGCCGAAATCCGCGTGTCCCGGGGTGTCGACGACGTTGATCTTATATCCGTTATAATGCACGGACGTGTTCTTTGCGAGTATGGTTATCCCCCTCTCGCGTTCGAGGTCGCCCGAGTCCATCACGCGCTCGGCGACAGTCTGTCCCGAACGGAACGCTCCGCCCTGCTTCAGCATCTGGTCGACGAGCGTAGTTTTGCCGTGATCGACGTGCGCTATTATCGCTACGTTCCTTATCTTTTCGTTTATCATATCAAAGCTCCGCAAGCATTCCGGGATCGGAAAGGAACGTCTTTCCCCCCGCTTTTTCCAGCTGCCGTTTCGTGCGGAAACCCCACGTCACGTTCACTATGTCTATCCCCGCAGCGCGCGCCATCGCTATGTCCGGCTCGCCGTCGCCCACCATAACGCAGTCCTCCTTTTCGCTGCCGAGCGCTTTCATCGCCGCCAGCAGCATATCCGGTTCGGGTTTCTTGCGCAGACCGTTGCCCACGCCGAAATACGTCGTGACGTGCGGCGCGAAAAAACGGGCGCAGAGCTGCTGCACCGCCGCGTCGCCCTTGTTGGAAACGACCGCCATTTTCCGTCCCTTGGCGGCAAGCGCGGCGAGCGCGTCCGTCACTCCGGGATACGGCTTCGTGTTGTCTTCGAGGTGCTCGGCGTAGTATGCCGAGAAAATTTCCAGCGCCCTCGCGTTCTCCCCGCCGCACGCCCGCCGCATAAGCAGGACGTAGCCGTCGCCGAGGTACGACCGCACCTCGTCCGCAGTCCGCTCCGGCAGACCGACCTCGCGGAGCGCGTGGTTGACGGACGCGGTCAGGTCCGTCAGCGTGTCGAGCAGCGTACCGTCGAGATCGAACAGTATCGTGTTTTTCATATGTTTATCCTCTTGAAAAAATTTATTCCGTTCCGCGCGCGAGCAGACGTTTCAGGAACATTCCCGTATACGACTTTTCGCACTTCGCCACCTGTTCGGGCGTGCCGCAGGTCACTATCCGTCCGCCCGCGTCTCCTCCCTCGGGACCGACGTCTATCACCCAGTCGGCGGTCTTGATCACGTCGAGATTGTGCTCGATGACGATGACGGTATTGCCCGACGCGACGAGGCGGGACAGTATGTTTATCAGCTTTGCCACATCGTCCGAATGCAGACCCGTCGTAGGCTCGTCGAGGACGTACAGCGTCCCGGACGTCGAGCGTTTGGAAAGCTCCGTCGCGAGCTTGACGCGCTGCGCCTCGCCGCCGGACAGCGTCGTCGCGGACTGACCGAGCTTGATATAACCCAGCCCGACGTCGTAGAGCGTCTTTATCTTGGTATATATCCCCGGCTGGTTCTCGAAAAATCCGCAGGCTTCCTCCACCGTCATTTCCAGCACGTCGTAGATGTTCTTGCCGCGGTATTTCACTTGCAGGGTCTCCCTGTTATACCGCTTGCCGCCGCACACCTCGCAGGGGACGTATACGTCGGACATAAAGTGCATCTCTATGCGTTTGATGCCGTCGCCCTCGCACGCCTCGCACCTGCCGCTCCTGACGTTGAACGAGAATCTGCCCGGACCGTAGCCGCGTTCCTGCGCGTCCGTCGTGCGCGCGAACAGTTCGCGGATCTGCGTGAACGCGCCCGTGTACGTCGCGGGGTTGGAGCGCGGAGTGCGCCCTATCGGCGACTGGTCTATGCAGATCGCCTTGTCGAGATATTCGATACCCTCTATCCTGTCGTACTTCCCTTCTACGAGACGGCTGCCGTTGACCCTGTTGCTGACTGCGGGATAGAGTATCTGATTGACTATCGAGCTTTTGCCCGAGCCGGAAACGCCCGTCACGACGGTCAGCAGCCCTACCGGAAATTCCACGTCTATGCCTTTGAGATTATTCTGCCGCGCTCCGATTATTTTCAGACTGCGCTCGCCGAACGGTCTGCGCTCCGCGGGGACGGGTATCTTCTTTCTGCCCGAAAGATAGTCGCCAGTTATCGAACCGGTGTTCGCGGCGACCTCGTCCGGCGTTCCCGCCGCCACTACCCGTCCGCCGTGCACGCCCGCGCCCGGACCTATGTCCACGAGAAAGTCGGCGGCGCGCATCGTGTCCTCGTCGTGCTCGACGACGATGAGCGTGTTGCCGAGGTCGCGCAGACTGCGCAGCGTCTTTATCAGTCTGTCGTTGTCGCGCTGGTGCAGACCTATGGACGGCTCGTCGAGGATATACACGACCCCCGTCAGTCCGCTGCCTATCTGCGTTGCGAGCCGTATGCGCTGCGCCTCGCCGCCGGACAGCGTCGTCGCGCTGCGGGCGAGCGTCAGATAATCCAGTCCTACGTCGCACAGAAAGCGCAGACGCGCGTTTACTTCTTTGAGTATGGGCGCGGCGATGAGCGAGCGGGACTTGTCGAGCGTCAGAGCCGACAGCAGTTTCGCCAGCTCGCCCACGGGCATGGCGCACATTTCGTAAATGTTCATTCCGCCCACCCTGACGGACAGCGCCTCGGGGCGCAGCCGCTTGCCGCCGCACACGGAGCACGGCAGGTCACGCAGGTATTTTTCTATCTCGCGGCGCACCGATTCGCTGCTGCCCGTGCGGTAGCGGCGTTCAAGATTGGTCACCACGCCCTCGTACTTGCGCTTGTAGGTGTAGGTGTAGTTATCGCTGGAAAGGGTCATATTGATCTCGGTGTCGTCGCCGTAGAGCAATATCTTCTTTATGTTTTCGGGCAGGTCGCGGAAAGGCACGTCGAGAGAAAAACCGTACTTTTCGGAAAGCGCGGTGAACATCTGCATAGACGTTTTCGCCGAGTCGAAATTCCAGCCCGTAACGGTTATCGCGCCCTCGCGTATGCTCTTCGACCCGTCGCCGTAGATCAATTCGGGGTCTATGACCTGTTTGAATCCCAGTCCGCCGCACTCGGGGCAGGCTCCGAACGGCGAGTTGAACGAGAACAGCTTGGGTTCTATCTCCGGAACGGAGACCCCGCAGTCCGCGCAGGCATACTTGGTGTTATACAGCGTTTCCGTACCGTCCGCGTCCACTGTCACCACGCCGTCGGCGAGTTTGAGCGCGCTTTCGAGCGAGTCGGAAAGCCGCTTCTCTATGCCCTCTTTCATCTTTATGCGGTCGACGACCACGCTTATCGTATGGCGCACCTGCTTGTCGAGCGAGATGTCCTCGTCGAGATCGCGGATCTCTCCGTCTATCCTGACGCGGACGTAGCCCTGTTTGCGGAGCGCGGCAAGCTCCTTTTTGTATTCTCCTTTTTTGCCGCGCGCTATCGGCGCAAGTATCATCACCCGCGCGCCGTCGGGCAGCGCGAGCACCGCGTCTATTATCTGGTCTATCGTCTGCTGCGTGACGGGCTTGCCGCACTTGTAGCAGTAGACGTCCCCCGCTTTGGCGTAAAGCAGGCGCAGATAGTCGTATATCTCCGTCACCGTGCCCACCGTCGAGCGCGGATTGTGCGACGTCGTTTTCTGATCTATGGATATGGCGGGAGAAAGCCCGTCTATCGACTCGACGTCGGGCTTGTTCATTATCCCGAGGAACTGCCGCGCATACGACGACAGGCTCTCCACATACCGCCGCTTGCCCTCGGCGTATATCGTATCGAACGCAAGCGAACTTTTGCCGCTGCCCGACAGCCCCGTAAAGACGGTCAGACTGTCGTGGGGGATGTCGAGATCGACGTCTTTCAGATTGTTTTCGCGCGCGCCGCGTATCCTGATGTATTTCAGCATAAATTTCTCCGCACTTATTTTACCACCGCCGAAACGTTTTAGCAAGAATTTTATCCGCCTGCGACGCTCTTTTTATAAGGTTTTTTCGCATTTACGGTTTATCTCCCGCGCTTCTGCCGTCACGGAACGCAGAACGCGCACGCCGCTTCCGGCAGACGAGTTCCGTTAATTCATTTTCGCCCGCCGCCGTCTTTATCTTATATCTCACTTTTCTTTACGGCTCGCACCGCTTGCCCGCATTTATACGGATATGGTGCCGTATATCGCATTTTTCGCGCTTGTCAATACGTTGAACGCAAAACGGCACCCCATTTGCGCGAATGAGACGCGTAACTGCGCGATTTGGCGAACGGGGCATAAAAATACGGGGCATAAAAATGCGGCGCGCCATACAGCGCGCCGCGCAGTCATTCCCCGCCGCCGGGAGAAATTTCGGGACGGTACGGGAATACTATGCTGAGGCGGAACACTCCGCCCGACGCGGAAACGAACAGCGTGCCGCCGTAGGCTTCCGCGAGCGCGCGTATGCTTTTCATCCCGAACCCGTGGTAACCCTCTTCCGTTTTCACTGTTCTCGGCAGTCCGTCGGGAGCGAACTCCACTTCTCCCGCGTAATAATTGTCCGCGCCGATCGTCACAATGTCGCCCTTCCGCGCGACGCGCAACGTGATACGGCGTTTGCCCGCCTCGTTTATCTTTGTCACGGCTTCTATCGCATTATCGAGGATATTGCCGAAAAGCGCGTACACCTCGCCGTCCTTCATAAACGATATACTCGTTCCGTCCGCAAGGCAGGTCAATGCGATCCCCTTGTCGTGGCAGAGCAGGCTCTTTTCGGTGAGGATTATGTCGAGCGCGGCGCTTCCCGTGCGTATGTCCGTATCGTAAATGGAGATAAGGTCGGACAGTTCTCTGACAGCCTCGCCGTCCGCTATGCCCTGACTGCTCGCGAACGTGCGTATATGGTATTTGAAATCGTGACACTTGCGGTTTATCAGGTCTATACTCTCCTCTCTCACTCTGTAATTCTTCTGATACTGTCCGAACAGTTCGGAAACAACCGCCCTCTCGTATTCCGCGTCGCGGGTCTTTACGAGGCTCATATGGATCCAGAACACGACTATGCAGCAGATCATATTATAGACACAAACTATGAGCTGCCAGTCACCATCCGTTTTCGGCATGGCGTACTGCGCTATCGCGGACAGCACGATGCCTATGAACAGCACGAACACCGAGAACCCTATTACGGAGATCCTGCCCAGTTTCAGTTCGACGCTCTGCGCCGCCCGCCTGTGCAAAGCCGCATAAGACAGCAAATATACGCAGGTATACACAAACAGATACATCACCAGTCCCACTGCGCCCACACCCGCGAACGGATTTGACGTTACCGTTCCGCTGTCGTAAGCCGTATCCGTGAACACATCGGAATCGAAAAGCACGATATTGAGCAGCGAAAATATCTCGTAAGCGACGTGCTGTACGGCATACGCAGTCACCGCTACGAACAGGATATTGGAAAAGCGCGCCTTAAAGCATGCCCAAAGCGCGAGCGCCGTCACGCAGAACAGCGCAAAAAACATAAGCGACGACCCCAGCCAGGTGTAGTTTTCCTCAAAAAGCGGATATAAAAAAGCCGCGGCGTAGCAGACGACCGCGGCGACAGCCGCGCGGAGCGGAAAGAACGAGCGGCGCGGCACCGAACAGGAAAGCATCGCTTCCGCCGCCAGCAGCTCCGTCATAAACACTACCTTATACCAGAACAGATAGCTCATCTCACACACCCTCCCCCGCAAGGTACGCCGTCAGCGCCGCCATAAACTCCGCGCGGCGGGATTTTGCTATTTTGAGAACGTCGCGCCCCAGATGCAGGTTTTCACGCTCCACCCCCGTGACGCATTTCAGGTTTACGAGGAACGAACGGTCGCAGAGCGCGAAATCGTGCGGTTCCAGTTTCTCGCGGATGTTTTTGAGCGAGTCGTAGCCGACGAACAGATCCCGCTCCGTCGTATGGTATATCACGTTGTGCCCCATTACTTCCACATAGCGTATATCTGCTATCGGGACTATGTGCCTGCCGTCGGACGCGTCGATCACCAGCGTCGCGTCGCCCGCGCCGCGGAGCATACGCACGGCTCTGCCGAGTTTAAGCGCGAGATCGTCGCGGCAGAGCGGCTTGACTATATAGTCGAACGCGTGGACTTCATAGCTTTGCAGGGCGTACTGAGCGAGATTGGTCACGAAAAACAGCAGAACGTCCTCGTCCTCCTTTCTCACCCGCCTCGCCGCTTCCATTCCGTTCACGCCGGGCATTTCTATATCCATAAAAATCATAGCGTACTTCCGTCTGTAAAACGACGCGAGAAAATCTTCGGCGCGCAAAAAAGCCGTTATCTCCGTCCGCAGCCCGAGATCGGAAAAATATCCCGTCAGCATCCCGCACAGCTCGTCCGCCTGCGCTCCGTCGTCTTCCACCACTGCTATCCTGATCATATCTCCCCTCTCTTTTGCGGTGCGCTCCGATGCGCGCACTTATACTTATATAATATAGTATATCATATTTTCCGCGCTTGTCAATACGTTGAACGCAAAGCGGCGCGCCGTTTGCACGAACAGGCGGCGCGGCTGCACGATTTGGCATTTCGCGCTCCGCCGCAAGCGCGAAATGCCGCGGAGAGAACGCGAAAACAGACGGCGGCTACGGGTTTACGCTTGACATAACGCGGGCAATAATGTTATGATTTTCTTATGAAAGTACCCATAATAACGAAAGAACAAGCCGTCGAGATCAAAAAGACGTACCCCACGCCTTTCCATATCTACGACGAAAAGGGCATCGAGGACAACGCGAAGGAACTGCTCGCGGCGTTCTCGTGGTGCGACGGCTATAAAGAGCATTTCGCCGTCAAAGCCACGCCCAACCCGACGATAATGAAACTGCTCCATTCGCTCGGCTGCGGAATGGACTGCTCGTCGATGACGGAACTGATGCTGTGCGAAAAGTGCGGCATTACGGGCGACGACATAATGTTCACGTCCAACGAAACGCCCGCGGAGGAATTCGCCTACGCGCTCCGCCTCGGCGCGACGATCACGCTGGACGACTATACGCACGTCGACTTCTTAAAAGCTGTCGCGGGGGACAAAATGCCCGAATGCGTATCGCTGCGTTATAACAACGGCGTGGACTTCGCGGTGAACAATATGATAATGGGCTCGCCGCAGGACGCGAAATACGGAATGACGAGAGAGCAGCTCACCGCCGCCGTGAAAAAGCTGCAAAGCTACGGCGTGAAAAGGTTCGGTCTGCACGCGTTCCTCGCTTCCAACAACCTCGGAAACGACTATTACCCCGTTCTCGCCGGGATCCTATTCGACACCGCCAAAGAACTCGCGGCGGAAACGGGCGCAGACTTTAAGTTCATCAATCTCTCCGGCGGCATAGGCATACCCTACCGCCCCGAAGAGAAAAAGCCGGACATCGACATTATAGCCGCGCGCATAAAGGAGCTTTACGAAAAGACGTTTGACGGCGATATGAAACCGTCGCTGCGCACCGAACTCGGCAGATATATGCTCGGACCTTACGGCAATCTCATAACCACCGTCGTGCATTTCAAGCATATCTACAAGGAGTACGCCGGCGTAGATGCGTGCGCGGCAAACCTTATGCGTCCCGCAATGTACGGCGCGTACCATCACATCACCGTGCTCGGCAAGGAAAACGTCCCCTGCACCGTCAAATACGACGTCGTCGGCAGCCTCTGCGAAAACAACGACAAGTTCGCCGTCGACCGTATGCTCCCCCCGCTCGAGATCGGCGACATTCTCGCCATCCACGACGCGGGCGCGCACGGCTTTGCGATGGGATACAACTACAACGGCAAACTGCGCAGCGCGGAACTGCTGCTCAAAAAGGACGGCTCCGTCAAGCTCATACGACGCGCGGAGACTCCCGACGACTATTTCGCAACGATGATATTCGACTGAGGTACATAACGATGAAAATAGCTCTCATAGCACACGACAAGAAAAAACAGGATATGATCAGGCTCGCCGTCAAATACCGCGACGTGCTCGCCCTCCACGAACTCTACGCGACAGGCACGACGGGCACGATGATAATGGGCGAAACGGGACTTAAAATAACGCGGATGAAATCCGGTCCACTCGGCGGCGATCAGCAGATAGGCTCGATGGTAGCGGACGGCAACCTCGATATGATCCTCTTCCTGCGCGATCCCCTCACCGCCCAGCCGCACGAGCCGGACGTTTCCGCCCTGCTCCGCCTGTGCGACGTGATGAATATCCCCCTCGCCACCAACGTCGCGGGCTGCGAGATATTCCTCGACTACCTGGCTGATCTGAAATGATTTTATCAGTAAAACGCGACGGGCGTCTGCCGAAAAGGCGGACGCCCGTTTTATATCGTCTTATTACCGCCCGAGCCGTCGGCGCCGTCGCCGTCCGTCTTGCCGCAGCGGTCGGAGCGGGCGCGCAGCACCGTCTTTCGCAGCGCCCTGCGCACGGGAAACCCAACCGCCGTCGCGACCGCGATCTTGACGGCGTCGCCCGCGAGAAAGGGCAACACGCACGCGGCGAGCGCGGGCGCGAACTCCGCGCCCGTACTTATCATATACCAGCCCGTTCCGAACGCGTACAGCGCTACGGTGCCGACCGTCATCGCTATCGGATATATCCACACGCGCTTTTCCCCGCCCGCCGCGTCCACGATGAGCCCGGCTATGACGGCGAGAAAAAAATATCCTGTTATATAGCCGCCCGTCGGTCCCGCTATCACGCCGAAACCGCCGCGCCCGCCCGAAAACACGGGGACTCCGATCGCGCCGAGCACAATGTACGTCAGCACCGCCGCCGCGCCGTGCTTCGCGTCTATGACAACGGCGGCGAGGCAGACCCCGAGCGTCGCGAGAGAGATCGGAATGACGCCGACGGGGATCGTCCACGGAGCGAGCGCGCAAATCACCGCGGCAAGCAGCGCGGTGAAAGCTATCGTTCTTGCGGAGATCTTCATAACGCGAGCGATACCTCTCCCGCCGAAAAGCGCACTTCGCTGCCGTCGTCCCGCCGCAGCAGCAGCGAGCAGTCGTCAGCTATCCCCGCGACTTCCGCTTCGTAAGCTCCGTCCACCGTCACCCGCCTGCCGACAACGCATGAACGGCTGCGGTATTCGCCGATAAATCCTCTGTCGCGCACGCCGCTCTCAGTTTCCGACAGTCCGTCGAGTATCGCGGCGGCAAGTTCGCAGCGCGAGGGGACGTTTCCGCCCGCCGACTCTATGCTGCCCGCGCGGGGCAGTCCGGGAAACGAGCCGCGCAGGTTCACGCCTATCCCGACGACCGCATACGACAGTTCGCCGCTCTCCATCCCGAATCCCCCTTCCGTCAGTATGCCGCAGATCTTTCTGTCCCCGACGTACAGGTCGTTCACCCATTTGATTTTAACGGGCAGTCCGCTCAGCCGCTCGACGGCGCGCGCCGCAGCCACCGCAGCAAACGCCGTTATCATGCCGCAGTCCGCAGCGACGAGCGCGGGGCGAATGAGCGCGCTCATATACAGCCCGCCGCCCGGCGACAGAAACGACCGTCCCAGCCTGCCGCGCCCGGCGGTCTGCGTTTCGGCAAGCACCGCTGTCCTGTCCGCGCCGCTTTCCGCAAGCGCTTTCGCCCTGTCGCTCGTCGAGGAAAGCTCTGCGTGCGTTTCCACCGTCCAGCGCGTCGAAAGGTGTGCCGTAACGCCGGCGGCAGACAAAACGTCCCCGCCGTACAGCTTATAACCTTTGCGCGACGAACGTATGTCATACCCGTCGGCGCGCAGCGCGCATACCGCTTTCCACACCGCCGTGCGCGTCAGACCCAGCTCGCGCGCGAGTTTTTCCCCGCCCGCTTCTCCGCGGCAAAGCCGCAAAAGTATGCTTTCTTTCGTATCCATATTACGTATCATACCGCGAAATCACCGTTATGTCAACCAAATTACCGACTAAGGTTTACGAAATGTAAAAATTTTCCTGAAAATTTTTCGCTAACCTATTCCATTTTTCGTTTATATGTGATATAATTAAGTTTCGGAAGAATACAGGGGGCTGCCCGGATATGGAGATAGACGACAATAATCTCGTCAACAAGCTCATAATACTTTTCATTCTCGACAAAATGGGAATGGCGGTTACTGAAAAAACTCTGCTCGAAATGTGCGCGAGCCGCAACAGCTGGATCAATTATATGGAGAGCATCGAATGTCTCGGAGAACTCGTCGACGCGGGATTCGTTTTCCGCGCCACGAGCGAAAGGAGCGAATACTTCACGATCACCACTTCCGGACGGGAATGTCTGGACAGCTTTTTCACGCGCATACCCGCGTCCAAACGCACGGAGATCGCCGACTATATCAAGGCAAACCGTATGATGTATAAGCGCGCGCAGGAGTATTTCCGCGGGTACTACAAAAACGACGACGGGTCGTATACGGTGCATCTGAAAATACTCGATCCCCTGCGCACGACGATGGAACTGAAACTCAACGTCGCGAACCGCGCCGTTGCCAAGACGGTCTATAACAAGTGGGACAACAGCGCGGCGGAAGTGTATTCGATGATATACGAAAAACTGATAGACTGACCGCAACGGCGGCAGAGAAAACTCACGGGAGGAACATAAAATGGAAATTTACAATACGGCGGGAACGTGCTCGCGACAGATCATATTCCGCGTGGACGGAGAGAACAGAGTATCCGACGTAAAATTCATCGGAGGCTGCTCGGGCAACCTCCAGGGCATAGCGAAGCTCGTCGACGGACAGAACATCGACGACGTTATCGCCAAACTCAAAGGCATAATCTGCCGCAGCGGCACCTCCTGCCCCGATCAGCTCGCGCACGCGCTGATGAAGTATAAGGAGAAGAAGGCGCAGAAGGAAGCGGAAGGATCCGGCGACGGCAAGTGAGCCGCCGCATAACAGACCGATATATTTTTTCTCCGCCGCGCATTATCGCTTGACAAACGCGGCGGAGAGATATATAATTCAGTCATCGTAAATAAAAGCAGGTGCGGGGCGGTCGCCCCGTGGAAGCGTTTGAATGTACGGCTTTGACAAAACAACATTCGTTCGGAGCCGCACGGCAGCCGATTTTTTTTATTGCCGGAGGCAATGTACATATGAAAGACAACGAAACTACGAGCGCGACGATAAGCGGCGAAAAAAGCGCGGCGGAAAGCGCGCCCGAAGAAGAGAGCGCAGCCGCGCTCGAAAAGGGCGGCGCGGCAAGCGATGGCGGCGTTCCCTCTCCCGACGTTTCCCCAGACGTTCCCGCAGCGAAAAAGAAGCTCGGCGAGATGAAGTTCTCCGAATGTCGCACGCCCGGAAAGCGGTTCGCGTGGCTGATGAACTATATTTTCATCGACGGAATGAGCGGAATGGCGCTCGGACTGTTCGCGACGCTGATCGCGGGGACGATCGTCTGGCAGATCGGAAATCTTATCGACAAGGGCGGGAACAATTTCTTCGGACTCGCGCTCGAAGCGATAGGAAAGGTCGCGCAGATAGCGATGGGAGCCGGCATAGGCGTGGGCGTGTGCCTGAAAATGAAAAAGACTTCCCCGCTCGTCGTCGCCGCCGCGTGCGCCGCGGGCATGATTGGGTCTTACGCCGGCAATATCGTCGGGCTTAAATACGACTACGACGCATGGCAGTATTCATCCGACGGAGGGATAATGGGTGCGCTCGACTCGGGCGGGGCGTTTTTCATATCCGTTTCAGGCGCGGGAGACCCTATGGGCGCGTTCATCGGCGCTATGTGTGCAATGACGCTCGCGGGACTCGTTTCCGGCAGAACGAAGGTGGATATACTCGTAACTCCGCTCGTCGGCGTTATCGGCGGAGCGGTCGGCGGACTGGCGCTCGGCTTTCCCGTATGGCTTGCGCTCAACGCGCTCGGCTCATTTATCATCTGGGTGCAGACGCTCGGGACGTTCGCCGTCGCCGTAATGGGAATGATAATAGCCGTCGTTATGGGCGTCGCGCTCACGCTGCCCATCTCCTCGGCGGCGATCGGCATCTCGATCAATCTTTCGGGAGTCGCGGCGGGCGCGGCGGTCGTCGGCTGCTGCTGCCATATGATGGGCTACGCCGCGATGAGCTTCCGCGAGAACCGCTGGGGCGGAGCGGTCGCGCAGGGTCTGGGCACGAGCATGCTGCAAGTCCCCAACCTGTTCCGCAAACCCGTGCTGTTCCTGCCGCCCGTGATCTCCTCCGCCATACTCGGCACGATCTCCACCCTGCTGCCCAACGGCGTCGGACTCGGGCTGTATGCGACAAAGGTCGGCAGCGGCATGGGTACGGCGGGGCTCGTCGGTCCCATCGATATGCTGTTCGAGATGCTGGGGACGCAGAACTTCAACGTACCGCTCACCCTGCTCTGGGTGCTGTTGTTCTGCTTCGTGCTCCCCGCCGCGCTGACCCTCGCGATCGGCGAGATATTCCGCAAAGCGGGCATAATGAAGTACGGCGACCTGAAACTGGAACTGAAATGACCGCATAAAAGCGGAACGAACGAAAAAACCGGAATCGAAACAGTCGCCGAAGCCGGAATTAAAATCAAAGATAACGACCCTGCCGCGCACGGAAAACCATGCGCGGCAAATTTATCGTCAGAACGCGCCTGTCTTTTCCGACAAGCGCGCTTTTTATTAAAGAACAAGAATTTTAAGTTTTTCGGAAAAAAGTTCGGGGAAATCCTCTTTCAAGAGGATTTCCCCGAAAAACATTACCGGATAATAATTACTGTGAAACGACGCCTGCCATGCGGTAAAGGTCTTTCTTGAACTTATACGGCATGGCGAGGGCTTCGCTGATGTCGTAATCGACGACGCGCTCTTTGGAAATGCCTATGACGCGGTTGCCGATGTCCTTTTTCAGCAGACCCACGGCGTAATAGCCGAACTGCGTGCCGAGCAGACGGTCGCGCATAGACGGCGAACCGCCGCGCTGCTGATGTCCGAGCACCGTGGCGCGGACGGACAGATTGGTCTCGCGTTGCAGGAAGCGCATCAGCTCGTCCGCTCCGCAGACGCCCTCGGCAAGCAGCACTATGCCGCTCGTCTTGCCCTTCTGCGACGCTTCGATAAGGCTCTTCTTGATCTCGGAAAACGTCAGCGGCACTTCGGGGATTATTATCAGTTCCGCGCCGCCGGCTATACCGGTATACAGCGCGATGTCGCCGCAATGCCGCCCCATTACCTCGACGATCGTTATGCGGTCGTGGGAGGACGACGTGTCGCGTATCCTGTCTATCGCTTCCAGACAGGTATTGCACGCGGTGTGGAAACCTATCGTGTAATCCGTGTAAGCGAGGTCGTTGTCTATCGTGCCGGGAATGCCCACCGTCGGGAATCCCTTGTCCGACAGCGCTTTCGCGCCGCGGAACGAGCCGTCGCCGCCGATGACGATCAGCCCCTCGATGCCCTCCGCGCGCATATTCGCGATCGCCGCGTCCTGGCACTCGGGCTTATGGAAGTCCATACACCGCGCGGTGCGAAGGATCGTGCCGCCGCGCTGGACTATGTCCGAAACGCTGCGCATCTGCATTTCGCGGAAGTGCCTGTCGAGTATACCCTGGTAGCCGTGTTCTATGCCGACCACGCTCATACCGCTGCAAAGCGCCGTTCTGACGACTGCGCGTATCGCGGCGTTCATTCCGGGAGCGTCTCCTCCGCTTGTAAGCACACCTATTCTTTTCATTTCCGACAATTCTCCGTTTTCGGATTCATCACCATTCCGCAGTATATTATATCATTTCCGCGCGTATAATGCAAATATTTGGAGTAAAAATTTCACGCTATCCTTACATTATCCTCGCCGAGGAGCGTCACCATCTCCGCGCGGGCGCGCTGCGCGTCCAGCCGCACCGCCGAGCGGTAAAGCTCGCCCGTGCCCTTGTCCTTGATATACAGCGTGTCCCGACCGGGATAGGTGCGGGCTATGTCGAGTATGCCCTCGGTGTACGACGAAGTCATACCGCCGTCGAGATAGCAGCATATCCGCTTTTCCTCTTCTTTCGGAGCGGACGACGCGGCGTCCTTCCACTCCTCTATCGTCGTCGCCCAGATATTGGCTTCCCTGTCGCCGTTCGCGGAGATCCGCCCGACGACGGTCACGAGCTTGTCCGCTTCCAGGCAACCTTTGAGCGCCTGCCACTTCGAAGGCGCAACCAACACTTCCACCGTTCCGACGAGATCTTCGAGCACGCCCATGCCGAACTCCTTGCCGTTCTTGGAAAACTTCTTTTCCGAACTGACTATCATCCCGCGCAGAGTGACCGTCATCCCGTCACGAAGCTCCGTCTGCTCCGCCGTTTCCTCGCTCTCCTCGTCCGTCGGATCCAGCTTGTGTATGTCCGCGGAGTTGTACTTCATTGCGGACAGAGCCGCGGCGCACGATTGCAGCGGGTGCCCGCTGAGATACACGCCCGTGACTTCCTTTTCCTTGCGCAGTTTTTCGCGCAGCGAATATTCGTCTGCGACGGGATATACGAATTCATCCATTCCGCCGTCCGCGTCGTCGAACATATCGAACATCGAGAGCTGTCCGCCCGCTTTCGCCTTGTTGTCCGCAGCGACCCTGTCCTGTAAGAGCGGATACGCCTGGATAAGCACGCTGCGCGCCCTGCCGAAGCAGTCGAACGCGCCCGAGTATATCAGGCTCTCTATCATACGGCTGTTCAGCTTGACGTTATACATACGACTGAGGAACGCGTACAGATCCTTGTACGGACCGTTCGCGTCGCGCTCCGCGACCATCTGCTCCATTATTGCCGAGCCCACGCCTTTAACGGCGGCAAGCCCCACGCGCACGCAGTCGCCCTCAACGGAAAAGCCGACGAGCGACTTGTTGACGTCGGGCGGAAGCACCTTGATGTCTTTCTGCTTCAAGTACGTCAGATAATTGGTTATCTCCTCTATCTTGTCTATGCGGTTATTGAGCACCGCGACGATGAACTCTTTAAGATAGTGGCATTTCAGGTACGCCGTCTGGTACGCGACGTAAGCGTAAGCCGCTGCGTGCGACTTGTTGAACGCATAGGAAGCAAAGTCCATCATCTCGTTAAAGAGCTGTTCGGCGTCCTCTTCGCTCATACCGTTCGCCACCGCGCCAGGGACTTTGACGGTCACGCCCTTTTCGTTGGTGAACGTACCGCCGTGTACGAACGTGACGCGTTCCGCCGCCAGAGCCGCCACTTTCTTCTTACTCATCATTCGGCGTATGGAGTCCGCGCCGCCCATCGAATACCCCGCCAGCTCGCGGCAGATATTCATCACCTGCTCCTGATAGACCATGACCCCGTACGTCGCTTCGAGGTTCTTCTTCAACGCAGGGTGCTTGTATTTTATCTCGTCCGGATGCTTTTTGTTATAGACGTACGTCTTGATATACTGCATAGGACCGGGGCGGTAGAGCGATATGCCCGCTATTATATCCTCTATGCAGTCGGGTTTGAGGTCGCGCATAAAGTTCTTCATACCGCCGCTTTCAAGCTGGAACACCGCGTGCGTGTCGCCCTCGCCTATCATACGGTAGACCTCCGGGTCGTCGTACTTCATCGCATAGAAATCTATTTTTCTGCCCGTGTCCTGCTCGACGAGATCCACCGCTTTTTTTATATCCGTCAGGTTCATCAGTCCGAGGAAGTCCATTTTCAGCAGTCCGAGCTCTTCCACCTGGATCATATTGTACTGACACGCCACGACGCCCTGTCCGTTCATCGACAGCGGAGCGTGGTCGGCTATCGGATCGCGGCAGATGATGACGCCCGCGGCGTGCAGACCCGTCTGTCTCGGCATTCCCTCTATCTCTATCGCGAGATCGAGGATCTGGCGCAGGGTCGGATCGGTGTCGTAGATCTCGCGGAGCTCGGCGATCTCGTGGTTGTTCCCGTCGCGGTCGAGCTTTTTGCCGAGAACATGCTCTATCGTCAGCTTACCCATCATCTTTGGCATCAGCTTGGTTATCTTGTTCATCTCGGAGAACGGGATGTCGAGCACCCGCCCGACGTCCTTTATCGCCGCTTTCGCCGCCATCGTACCGAACGTGCATATCTGCGAAACGTGGTCGTCGCCGTACTTTTCGCGCACATAGTCGATGACCTCGCCGCGCCGCTCGACGCAGAAGTCTATGTCGAAGTCGGGGTTGGAAACGCGCTCGGGATTGAGAAAGCGCTCGAAGAACAGGTCGAAGCCGAGCGGCTCGATCTTGGTTATGCCGATGGCGTATGCGATGATACTGCCCGCGCCGCTGCCTCTGCCCGGTCCGACGGGAATGCCTACGCTCTCGGCGTGGTGTATGAAGTCCCACACTACGAGGAAGTAGTCGACGAATCCCATTTCGCTGACTATTTTGAATTCGTAATCGGCGCGCTCCCGCACGGCGGGGGTTATCGTGCCGTACTTCTTTTTAAGCCCGTCCTCCATCAGCTTGCGCAGATATTCCGCGCTCGTCATCCCGCCGGGCGGGTCGTAGACGGGATAAAGCATTTTGCGCTTGAAATACGGCGAACAGTCCTCGCACTTGTCCGCTATCTCCATAGTGTTGTCGAGAGCTTCTTCGAGATTGGGGAACACCTCTTCCATTTCCCCGCGGGATTTCAGATAGAACTCCTTGGTCGGGAAATAGCTGTCGTCGTCCACGCCCTCCGCGCTCTCGGATACTTCGGCTTCGCGCTCCTCGTCGGGCGGCAGTTTGTCGCCGAACGCTATGCATTGCAGCACTTTCTGCGCGCGGGCGTCCTTTTTGCGGAGGTAATGCACGTCGTTAGTCGCGACGAGCTTGACGTTGTTTGCGCGCGCAACTGAGATCAGATAAGGCAGCACTGTCTTTTGCGAGCGCAGATTGTGGTCCTGCACCTCGACGTAGTAATCGTCGCCGAACAGCGCCTTGAAACGCTTGACTATCCGGTCCGCCTCGTCCAGCCGCCCCGCGAGTATCGCCTGCGGCAGTTCGCCCGCCACGCACGCGGACAGGCATATCAGCCCCTCGCTGTGCTCGGAGAGCAGACCGAAGTCGATGCGCGGCTTGCGGTAAAATCCCTCGGTGAAACCCGCGGAAACGAGTTTGACGAGGTTGTGATACCCCGTTTCGTTCTTACAGAGCAGCACAAGGTGATTCGCCTTATACGACTTGTCGCCGGGCGCGGGACGCTCCAAACGATCGGGCGCGGTGTATACCTCGCAGCCGATTATCGGCTTGACCTTGAACGTATGCTCGGGGTTTTTGTTATACGCGGCGGCTTCCTTATAAAAGGACATCGCCCCGTACATATTGCCGTGGTCGGTGATAGCCACCGCGGGCTGACCGAGCTCCGCGCACCGTGCGAACAGTTTGCTTATCTTCGTCGCGCCGTCGAGCAGCGAATATTCGGTGTGTAAGTGCAGATGCACGAACGGTTTTTCGCTCATTTATATTCCTCGCTTGTTCTTTTCAGTCTTTCGGCGTACGCTTCCAGCCTCGCGAGCCTGTGGCTCACGCACGACTTGCTGACGCCGAGCATTTCGGCAAGTTCGCCCATGCTCATCTCGGGCGACGACGCCCGAAGATGCGCCGTAGTCGCCAGTTTTTCGTCCAGCGATTCCAGCCCCACGCGCGCGTCGATATAGCTTATCGCTTCCGTCTGCCTGACCGCCGCTTCCACGGCGCGGTCTATGTTCGCCACGTCGCAGTTCTGCGCCGCCGCCGCGCGCCTGCCCATATACGAATCGACGATCTCTTTCTGTACGGCGAGAGCGGCTTTCGTCGCGCCCATATACACGAGCGCGTCGCTTATCCTCTCCTTGCTCTTAAAGTACAGCGTATATTTGTCGCCGCGCGTTCCCCTGCCGGCGCCCTCGACAGCGGAGCCGAGCAGCTCCGCCACGTCGTCGCGCAGCACTTCGCCGGAGAACGCGAATTCCATATGGTTGTTCTTCCCGAGCGACAGATACCCGCCGCCGAGGAACGCCCCGCGAAGATAACACCGCTTCTCGCTGTCGCCGCGCACGAGCGACGGCAGTACGCCGTCTATGCTCGTCAGCGCGCCGTCCGTTTCGCCCAATATGCCGAGCGACAACAGCAGCGACGCGCCGCCGAGGAACGCTATCTCGGTGTGTTTGCCCTTCTTTATGACGGGCGCGGGCAGCAGCAGCGTCAGAGCCAGCCCGCTCACGAGCGCGGGCAGCGCGGGATTGTCCGTCATCAGCACGGCTTCGTCCGCTCCGCGCCTTACGCGCAGACTGCCCGCCGTGTGCATAAGCGCGGAGAGCTCTGCGAGCGCGTCGTAGCGGTTGCCGGGGACGATCTCCGCAAGCTCCGTCTTTGCGCGGCTGCTCGGCGTGACGTTCATTCTCTCCTCCTCGCCCGCTCCGCTTTGCCGCGCATAAAGTGCGGCGCGCCCGCGAGATTGACTATCAGCTCGTCCGGCAGTCCCGACTGCTTCCACACTTCCGTCTGTATGTCCGCGCAACCCACTCTGTCCGGGCGGTGCGCGTCCGAATCGAGTATGAATTTACACCCGAGCGACGCGAGCAGCACGAGGTCGTCCGCGCTCATGCTCACCCGCTTGCCGTTGAGTTCTATCAGCGTGCCTTTCTCCGCCGCCGCCGTTCCTACCGCGCGGAGGTCTATGCGGCAGTCGTGGCATGGATGGGATATTATGTCTATGTCGTTGCGCGCGAGCGCGTTGACGTATGCGTCGGTATTGCGCACGAGCGTCCGCTTGGAGTTCTTGCTCACGAGGTTGCCGAGCAGATATACCGCGTCGCCCGCTTTCATCGGGCGTATGCCCTTGTGGTAGCCGCAGACGACCACGTCCAGTCTGTCCGCATACTCTTCGGGCAGGTCGATGTCGCCGCGCACGGAAATAAAATTCGCTTCGATCCCCGACAGCACCGCTATTTCCGGGTATGCCGCCCGCATCCGTTCTATCTCGCCGAGATATTCCGGGATACGGCGCAGCTTTATCCCCGCGAGGAGATGGCGCGGACCGTGGTCGGTCACGGCGATCTCGCGCAGTCCCGCCGCGATCGCCGCTTTCACGTTATCCTCCACGCCGCCCGTGCCGTGGCTATATGTCGTATGCGTATGATAGTCGCCGTACATCATCGGAATTCACCTATATATCTCACTTCTTCTTTCAGCCGCACGTTAAAGCGCGAATATACTTTCAGCTTCACTGTGTCCGCGAGCCTGCGGAAGTCGTCCGCCCGTCCGCCCTCGTCCATGATTATGAAGTTCGCGTGCTTTTCGCTTATCCTCGCGCCGCCGACCCGGAATCCTTTCAGCCCCGCGCGGTCTATGTAATATCCCGCGCTTACTCCTCCGCAGGAAAGAAACGTACTTCCGGCGGTCCTGCCCGACGGCTGCTCCGCACGGCGGCGGGCGTTAAACCCTGCGGCAAGCGCGAGAGCGTCAGCCGCGCTCCCCGCGGCGAGATCGAATGTTACCCGCGTCACGACGCCGAAGGGCAGCCGCGCGCTGCGGTAACCGAACCGCATTTCTTCGGCGGTCAGCCGCTCCTCTCCGCACGGAGTCTTTATGACGGCGCGCGAAACGACGTCAGCCATGCATCCGCCGAACGCGCCCGCATTCATAACGACCGCGCCGCCGACGCTGCCGGGTATGCCGACAGCCCATTCCAGCCCCGACAGTCCCGACGCGCACGCCGCGCGCGCGACCGCGGACAGCGGCAAACCTCCGCCCGCCGTCAGCCGCGTCCCCGCCGTCTCGACGCCGCCGCACCGCACGACGAGCACTCGGCGACCCACGCCGAGGTCGGATACGACCACGTTGGTGCCCCTGCCGAGGATCACGTCGTCCTCTTTAACGTCGAACGTATCCCGGACGACCGTCACGTCCGCCCGTCCGCCTACGCCGAGAGAGGTAAAAGCGGAGAGCAACTTCTCACTCATACAGTATACTCCGTTCACGGGATTTTTTCAAGCGTTTTTCGCGCCTGCTTTCAAGCAATATATATTCTTCTCCGCCGCCCGCCGTTACGCAAAAAACGGAGCCCCCGTTATGGAAGCTCCGTCTTTGTTCCGAAACGCTTTTACTGCATTACCGCGGTCGCCGCGTAACGGCGCACCGATTCTATCGCGCTCACGCAGGACGCCAAAGAGTCGTAAGTTTCACCTATGCAGATCACGCTCTTCTTGACGTTGCGCAGTTTGTAGTAATATCTGCCGAACTTGTCGCGGTCGATGACGAAATTGCCGTCCGCCGCGTTGCTCTTGACCGCTTCTATGGAAGCCGCCGCCGTCTTGGACGACGAAACCTCCTCCGTCGCGAGCATCAGCTGACCGTTGGACGCGAACAGCTTGGCGCGGTATTTGCCGCCCTCCGTGCGCTCTATCTGCCATTTGCCCGTCGCCGTCTTGGAACGGCTCTTTCTGACGGGACCGGGAACGTACTCTATGTATTCCCCGCTCTCGTACAGTTCGTCGGACACGGGCGCGTCCGCCGCGAGCCGCTTCACCGACTCCACCGCGCGCTCGCACTGGTCCTTGGACTTGTATATCTCGCCCACGCAAAGCAGTTTGTTGCCCGATGTTTTGAGCTTGTAATAGTAGTTATCGTTCTTGTCGCGGTAGACTACGAATCTGCCGCTCTCCGTGATGTTCCTGACTATCGTGGCTATCCCCGCGCGCGCGCCTTCCTCGGACGAGTATATCTCGCTCGACAGCATAAGCTCGCCGTTCTTTGCGCACAGCGACGCTATGTATTCGCCCTTGCGCTTGTATTCTATCGTCCAGCTTCCCGCAGCGCGCTTACGCCTGTTTTCCCGCGGCTCGGCGGGTTTGGGCGCGGGCGCGGGCTCCGCGACCGGTTCGGGTTCGGGAACAGACTCGGACTCGGGTTCCGGCTCCGGCTCTGCGACAGGTTCCGGCTCCGGCTCGGGAGCAGGCTCGGGTTCGGGTTCCGGTTCTGCGACGGGTTCCGGTTCCGGCTCGGGAGCAGGCTCGGGTTCGGGCTCGGGTTCGGGAGCGGGCTCGGGTTCGGGTTCCGGTTCTGCGACGGGTTCGGATGACATTGCGTCATCGGCTCCCGCGCTTTCTTCGGAAGCTGCCGCCGCAGAGAACGGTCCTTCCTCCGCGTATCTGTCGCCGTCGGCGGGAACGTCTGCCGATCCTGCGTCGGGAGCGGCAGCGGCGTTTTCGCTCTCCTTTTTCATCTGCCTGCGCGCCGAAACGTGCATACAGATCGCGACTATTATCAGCGCGATAAGGACTACCGCCGCGACTGCGATACCTATGTAAAGTATCAGATCTTCGGACGGGATCGATGATGCAAGTGTCATAAATCACGGTCTCCTTTTATGTTTTTCTATATTCTAACATACATCGCGTGATTTTTCAAGGGGTTTTGCGAAATTGTGCAAAAAATATTGTTACGCTATGCAAAAAACGCGCCGCCGTGCCGCGCATGCGCCTGCGG
Source organism: uncultured Clostridia bacterium (assembly GCA_944372345.1). Classification (GTDB taxonomy): domain Bacteria; phylum Bacillota; class Clostridia; order Christensenellales; family Pumilibacteraceae; genus Protoclostridium. The sequence goes on along the minus strand of CALVYT010000018.1, from coordinate 17,323 downwards.
GCGGTCCGCATAGACAATATATGCAGCTGCGCGCGCGGACGTCATACGCCGATGAAAGTTTCGAGCACGCGCGCCACTCCGTCCTCCGCCGCGGGAGGAGCAACGAGCTTTGCCGCCGCTATGCACTTTTCCATTCCGCCGCCCATAGCCACGGACAGTCCCACGGCTTCGAGCATATCGACGTCGTTGTCCGCGTCGCCGAACGCCGCCGCGCGTTCCGTCGGGACGCCCAGCCGCTCCGCCATAAAGCGCACCGCGCCGCCCTTGCCCGACTGCGACGGGATGAGTTCGAGGAACGTCGGGGAGCTTTTCACGAACCGCGAGCCGACGCAGCGCGTCTCCGCCACGTCCTCCAGACCGCGCTCCGCGCCCTTTTCGGAGAGGACGAGCATTTTGTCGAACTCCCCGCCGTAATCGCGGACGAAAGCCGATATATCGGGGACGCAGGCAAACGAACAGCCCGTCAGCCGTTCGTAATATTCGGTAACGGGCGTTCGCCTGTCGGTAAACAGACCGCCGCCCGCGTGCAATGCGGGAGAGTACCCCGCGTTTACCGCCGCTTCCGTGACGCGCAGAACGTCCTCTTTCGGCGTCGTCAAGCGGCGGAGGATATTACCGCGCTTATCGCAGATCAGCCCGCCCTGAAAGCATATGAAAGGCACCCGCGCGCCGCCGTAGACGGATGCGAGCCGTTTTTCCAGACTGACGCGGCTCCTGCCGGTACAGATGACGAACGTACCGCCCGCGGCGGTGTAATCCGCGACCGCCCGCTTCGTGCGTTCGCTCACGCTGCCGCCCTCGGGCGCGAGGGTGCCGTCGAAATCGCAGAATACCAAAGGATATTTTACCATCATCCGCCTCCCTGCGTTTCCGTATGCGGCGCGGCGTCCGCTTTGCCGTGAAAATGCTCGTATACGGCGAGCGCGGAAGGCTTGGTCATACCCGCCGTCGTTTCCAGCGCTTCGAGGGGCAGACTGCGTATCTTCTCTACCGAACCGTATGCTTTGAGCAGCAGTTTGCACTTCTTTTCGCCTATGCCGGGAATGGACGCGAGTTCGGTGTTTATGTGTTTCATCCGCGACTTGCGGTGGTAGGTTATCGCGAAACGGTGCGCCTCGTCGCGCACCCGCTGCAACAGTTTGAGCGCGGCGCTGTCACGCGAGAATATGACGGGATCGGGCGAATGCGTCGTGAACACCTCTTCCTCGCGTTTGGCGAGCCCCACCATAGGGATGTCGAATCCCGCCTCTTTCATCACGGCGTGCGCCGCGTGGAGCTGACCCTTGCCGCCGTCTATGACGATGAGATCGGGCAGTTCGGCGAACTTGACGTCCCCCGCTTTCGCGCGCGCGAGGCGGCGCGTCAGCACCTCCGCCATACAGTGGAAGTCGTCGTTGCCTTCCACCGTCTTTATGCGGTATTTGCGGTATTCGCCCGCCGCTTTCGCGCCGTTTATGAAGCACACTCCGCTCGCGACCTTATCCGTACCCGAAATGTGCGAGATGTCGTAGCACTCTATCCTGCGCGCGCTTTTCAGCCCCAGCCGCTCGCACAGCATATCGCACGCGCCGAACGTGCGCTCGCGCTCGCGCAGCTGCGCGTCCGCCGCCTTTTCCATACATTCGCGGGCGTTCTCCTCCGCCGTGCGCACGAGATCGCGCCGCATCCCACGCGCGGGCGTGCGAACGTGCACCGGTCCGCCGCGGCGCTCCGCAAGGCACGCTTCAAGAGCTTCCGCGGAAACGGGAATGTTCGTGAATACGGCGACGGGGATAGGCTTGTCCTCGTAATACTGCATTATGAACGACGCGAGCGCTTCGCCGTCCTCGCCTGCGTCGGCGGACGGATAATTGCCCGCCGGAAACAGCTTATTGCCGCGCACGGGCATGACGGAAACGGCGGAACGTATGCCGTCCGTCGCATAACCGAAATAGTCGGAATCCTCCACCGAAAGGTCGGCGAGCGTGCGCTCGTTCATCGCCTTGATCCCCGCGAGCAGTCCGCGGTATTTTATCGCGCGCTCGAAGTCCTCCGCTTCCGCCGCCTCCGCCATTTTTTCGGCAAGTATCTTCTGCGCGGTATCGTCCCTGCCCGACAGAAAATCCACCGCGCCGCCGACGGCATCGGCATACTTTTCCGCGGTCACCGCGCCCGTACACGGCGCGAGGCACAAGCCTATGTGCCAGTCGAGGCACTCCCGCTTCGCCCGCATCGCGCGCGGACAGGTGCGCACGCCGTAAACGGATTTAATCACGCTCACCATTCCTTTCGCCGTCAGCGCCGCGCCGAACGGTCCGAAATATTTCGCGCCGTCGCGCTTGGGGTGACGGGTCACTTCCATATTGGGAAATCTTTCGCGCAGGTCTATGCGGATATACGCCGCCTGCCCCTTGTCGTCTTTGAGCAGTATGTTGTAGCGCGGCATATGCTTTTTGATCAGCGTGGATTCGAGCACGAGCGCGTCCGCTTCCGTCAGCGTTACTATATACTCGAAATCGTCGACGTTGTCCACCATCGCCTGCACTTTCGCGGGCTTGGGAGACGAGCGAAAATACTGCGTCACGCGGCGTTTGAGTATGACCGCTTTTCCGACGTAGATGATCTCGCCGCGCGCGTCTTTCATTATATACACGCCCGGTTTTTCGGGAAGTTCCTTTATCTTCGGTTCTACTTTCGCCGCGTTGAACATATTTCCTTTATTTGCAGTCGTACCAGCTTTTGCCTTTGTTGACGGACACCACGAGCGGAACTTTCAGCTCGACCGCGCTCTCCATTTCGCGTTTGAGCAGCGCCGCCGCCTCGTCCGCCTCGTCCTCGGGCGCATCGAGGATAAGTTCGTCGTGCACCTGCAGTATCAGCTTCGTGCGCATACCGCGCAGCGCGTTATACACTTTCAGCATAGCGATCTTGATGATGTCCGCCGCCGTCGATTGCAGCGGCATATTCATCGCCGCGCGCTCGCCGAAACCGCGGCGGCGGAAGTCCGTCGCTTTGAGTTCGGCTATCACCCTGCGCCTGCCGAACAGGCTCTCCGCGTACCCTTTTTCGCGAGCGCGCTCCACGACCTCATCGAGGTATTCCCTGACGCGCGGATAACGCTCGAAATATCTGTCTATATATTCTTTCGCTTGTTTGGTGTTTATGCCCAGCCGCTCGGCGAGCCCGTAGGCGCTCATTCCGTAGATTATGCCGAAGTTGACCGTTTTGGCGACGCGGCGGTCGTGCTCCGACGGTTGCTCCGTGCCGAACAGTTCCCTCGCGACGGCGGAGTGGATGTCCGCGCCCGCTCTGTACGCGGCGATGAGGTTTTCGTCGCCCGACAGATGAGCCATAACGCGCAGTTCTATCTGCGAGTAGTCGGCATTGACGAGCAGATGTCCCTCTCTCGCGACGAACAGCGCGCGCAGCGCCTTGCCCTCGTCCTCGCGCACGGGGATATTCTGCAGATTGGGCTCGGAACTGGAAAGCCTGCCCGTCGACGTCTGCATCTGATTGAATTCGGTGTGGACTATGCCGTCCGCGCCCGCCACCTTGCTCAGTCCTTCGAGGTATGTGGACTTTATCTTGGAGATGAAACGGTATCTTATTATCTCGTTCACTATCGGGTGCTTGTCCCGTATCTGCAAGAGTATCTCGGCGGATGTCGAACGCTCCTGATGTTTCTTCTTGGGATATTCTATGCCGAGTTCGTCGAACAGCAGCGCGGCAAGCTGCTTGGGCGAGTTGAGATTCACCCGCTTGCCCGCAAGCGAATATATCTTCTCCGCCGTTTCCTCTTCGAGAGCCGCGTATTTGACTTTTAATTGCCCGAGCAGCTCAAGGTCGAGCAGAAAACCCGTCTTCTGCATATCGTACAGCACGGCGGCAAGCGGCAGTTCCATACCGCGGTAAAGCTCCGTCATATTCTGACGGTCGAGAAAGTCAAGCAGCGCCTTTCCGCCCTGTACGAGCGCGGCGGCGGACGAATCCGCATTCAGTCCCAGCGTTTCGGCAAAGCCTTCCGCCGAGGAGTATTTGAAATTGGGCTTTGCGAGATATTCCATCAGCGCGACGTCCTCGCAGCCGGAAAGCGCCGCACCGTTCTCCGCGAGCCGCGTCATCACCGACTTCGAGTCGTAGACGTATTTAGTCACGCCCGGATCGGACAGTTTATCCGCTATCGCGGCTACCGCCGTCTTTTCGTCGGGCGCGTCCGAGAGCAGGTCGACGCGGAGCGGCAAGTCGTACTGGTGCGCGCCGTCGGGCGATACGGAGAGTTTTCCGTCAGTCAGCGCAAACCCGAACGACCGCGCGCCTGACAGCGCGGCGGCGATCTCCCCCGCGCCTCTGACTTCCGTCCTTATTGCGTTGTCGTATACCGAAGCCGACTTCACGCTTTCGCCGAACAGTTCGGAGCGGCGGGAGAGCGACTTGAAATCCAGCCGCTCGAAGAACTCCATCACCTCGTTCGAGAACGGGAAGCGGTACGTCAGTTCGCTTATCGGGACGTCGACGTCGCAGTCCGTCTTTATCAACGCGAGTACATACGACATTTCGCACGACTGTCTGCCGTTTTCGAGAAACTCGCGCTGCTTGGCGGTCAACTCGTCGAGGTGCGCGTATATCCCCGCGACCGATCCGTAGCGGCAGAGCAGATCCGTCGCTTTTTTGTCGCCTATCCCCGGGACGCCGGGTATGTTGTCCGACGCGTCGCCCGCGAGCGCCTTGTAGTCCACTATCTGCGACGGCATAAGCCTCGTGCGCTCTTTCAGCGTTACGGGAGTCATCACGTCCACTTCGGAGATCCCTTTGCGGGTGAACAGCACCGTCGTGCTGTCGGTGACGAGCTGGAAGCTGTCGCGGTCGCCCGTCAGTATATACGTCCTTATCGGGTGGCGCGCCGCGAGAGTGCCTATGATGTCGTCCGCCTCTATGCCCTCTTTTTCGATATACCGTATCCCCATTTTATCCAGCATCTCTTTAAGAAGCGGCAGCTGCGAAGCGAGTTCGTCGGGCATTCCCTTGCGCGTCGCCTTATACCCGTCGTACATATTGTGGCGGAAGGTTTTCGCCTTCATATCGAACGCCACGGCGATATACTTCGGCGCATATTCGTCGATGAGCCGCACGAGCATATTCGCGAAACCGTATACGGCATTGGTATATCCGCCGTCCTTACCCGTCAGCAGCGGCAGCGCGTAAAAAGCCCGGTTGATCAGGCTGTTTCCGTCTATGAGCACGAGTTCGTCTTTGAGTTCCATAACATTATTATACCCGCGCGGGCGGCAATTGTCAACTCATTGCAAAATCGGCGGCAAAGGAAAAGCGCGGCAGCATATGTCCGCGCTCTCCCGAAGAGTATTTGATGATGAATTTTATATAAAGGCGCCGGCCGTTATATCCTGTCGTTCTTCTTTTTTCCGGAGGAGCGGCAGCCCGCGCAGTGCGAGCAGTCGCAGCCGCAGCCGCTCTTTTTCCCCGTCGCTCTGCGCCACACGGCGATGCCGATAACGAGCGCTACGACGAGCGCGGCTCCTATGATGACGAGTATTTCGATAACTCCCATATGCGTCTCCTTTGTCGCGTCAGGCGGTCTTGATCTTATTTTGTTCGTTCTTCTTTTTCAGACGTCTGTTCACAAGCACGATGACGGTCACCGCCGCAGCCCACGCGAGCAGCCAGAAGAACAGCGTCCACCACACCGCGCCGATCGTATAGACCATAGACGACGTTATGTAGCTTGACGCCAGCCAGAACAGCAGAGTCCAGCGGAAATGCTTTTTGGAGAGTTCGCCGCGCGCCGTAGCGACCGCCGCAAAACAGGGGATCGTCAGCATATTGAACGCGATGAATGCTATCAGCGCCGCGCCCGCTATGCCCGTTTCGTCCATAAGCGCCTCTATCGCGTTTATCCCCGCGTCGTCCAGCTCCGCCGCGCCCAGTCCCGCTATCGCCGTGGCGAGCGTACCGAACGTCGCAATGACGTTCTCCTTCGCCACCAGCCCGGTGATCGCCGCGACGGCGAACACCCAGCCGCCCTCCGCGAGCTGCGAGCCGAAGCCGAGCGGCGTAAACAGAGGCTGTATCAGTTTGCCGAGGGACGCGAGTATGCTGCTTCCCATTTCTTCGTCCGCGACGTAATGCCAGTCCCAGGTGAAGTGAGAGAAGAACCAGATGATTATCGTGGACGCGAGTATGATGGTGAACGCCTTTTTGATGAAGTGCTTCGCCTTGTCCCACAGGTGGAGCATAGTGCTCTTAAAACCGGGACGGCGGTAGTTGGGCAGTTCCATTATGAACGGCGACAGTTCGCCGCGCATAGTCGTACTGCGCATAAGTATGACGGACACGAGCGCGACGACTATGCCGAGCAGATACATCAGCATCGTTATCACGTCCGCGTTGCCCATTCCCGACGAGGAAACGAGCGCGCCCGCGCAACCGACGAGTATGGGCAGTTTCGCTCCGCACGAGAAGAAAGGTATCACCCTGACCGTAGCCGTGCGCTCCTTTTCGTCTGCGAGCGTGCGCGTGTTTATCATCGCGGGGACGCTGCATCCGAATCCCATTATCATCGGCATCAGCGCGCGCCCGGAAAGTCCGAGACGACGGAAGATGCGGTCGAGAAGAAACGCCACGCGCGCCATATATCCGCTGTCTTCGAGGAGCGAGAAGAACAGGAACAGCAGCAGTATCTGCGGCAGGAAACCTATGACCGCAAACAGTCCGCCGAGCACGCCGTCCACGACGAACCCGCTCGCCCACGGCGCGGCATTACCCGATTCCATCGCTCCGCCTATGCCGTCGGAGATCAGCCCCGTCAGCCCCTCGACCAGCTTCTGCAATATCACGCCCGGAGAAGAAACTCCGTCGCTCGACGCGAACAGCCCCTCGAACGGGGTGCCGCCGAACATCGTCCACTCCCCGCCGCTGCCGAGCGCGGGAGCGAGGAACAGGAGATTTTCGGAAAAGGTAACGTGGAATATCACGAACAGTATCACAACGAAAAGAGGTATGCCCGCCCACTTGTTTGTCAGCACCCGGTCTATCTTTTCCGAAAGTCTTAGCTTCCTGCCCTCGCCCGACTTACGAGTGAGCGCGGGGGAATAATTGTCCGTTATGTAATCGTAACGCGCGTTGGCTACGAACGCTTCCCAGTCCTCGCCGAACGTCGCGTCCGTCATTCCGTGCATATAATTGCGGATGAACGCCGCCGTCTTTTTATGGTTCTTGCTTTCCAGGCTGTCGCCCTCCGCGAGTTTGATCGCGTGAAACAGCGGCGAGCTCACACCGTCGTCGCGCAGACGCACGGCGGCTTCCTCTACCGCGGGAGCAAGCTGCGTGCGCCCGAGCACGCTCACGCCCTGCCGCTTGCGCTTCGCCGCGGCGAGCGTCCTGTCTATCAGTTCCTTAACGCCCTTGCCCGTCATCGCGGAAACGCTGACGACCGGCATTCCCAGCCGCTCTTCGAGCAGCTTCACGTCTATCTTGTCCCCGTTCTTTTCCAGCTCGTCCGCCATATTCAGCGCGACGACGACGGGGACGTCCATTTCCATAAGCTGCGTGGTCAGATAAAGATTGCGTTCGAGATTGGTCGAATCCACAATGTCCACCACGCAGTCAGGCTTGTTGTCGAGAATGAAATTCCTCGCGATGACCTCTTCGGGAGTGTACGGCGAGAGCGAATATATGCCGGGAAGATCGACGACCGTGAACGGTTCGCTCCCCTTTTTGCACGTCCCTTCGCGCTTATCCACCGTCACGCCCGGCCAGTTGCCGACGTGCGCCGTCGCCCCCGTGAGAGCGTTGAACAGCATCGTCTTTCCGCAGTTGGGATTTCCCGCAAGTGCCACTCTTATCATTTTTTGCCGTCCTCCTTCCCGCCGTCGGTTATTTCCACATCCACGAGATCCGCCTCCTTTCTACGGAGCGACAGAGCGTAACCGCGCAGTATGATCTCTATCGGATCGCCGAGCGGCGCGCTCTTACGGAATATCACGGGAGCGCTCTTCGTCACGCCCATATCGAGCAGCCGTTTGCGCGTCCAGCCCTCGCCGCGCGTGTTCACCACTATACCGCGCTCGCCGGTACGCATTTCACTTACAGTCTTTATCGCCATACTTCCTCCGTTCCCCGCTTATCGGGTCGCATTCGCAGCGCTTTCTCCGTTTTCCGCTCAAAGCGTCGCATTTGCCGCTAATTTATTAACCAAGGTTAATTATTTTAGCGTTTGTTTCGACCGGGCGATCCGCCCGATCGTTCGTCCGCTCCCGAAAGCGTTTTACGGACATATTATAACACACGCCGAAATGCTTGTCAAATAAATTAGCTGCGGTTAATAAAATTTCCCGCAGAAAATATCGCGCTCGCGGACGCGTAACTCGCCGCGTCGGATCACGCTTCGTTCCCGCTTTCCGCAAGGCTGCGTTTGACCGCGTCATACGTTTCGTCGCTTATGATATGCTCGATCAGGCAGGCGTCGCGCTCCGCGGCGTCACCCCCCACTCCGAGCGCGACGAGAAAACGGCGGAGCGTTATGTGCTTTTCGTAGACGTTTTCCGCGCGCGACAAACCGCTCTCCGTTAAGAATATATGCATTCCCTCCGTCGCCACATAACCGAGATCTTTGAGTTTTCTGACTGCTTTGGTGACGGCGGGCTGTGAAACCCCGAGACGGCGCGCGAGATCGGCGCGGTGCACCTGCGGCTCCGTGCGGGAAACGACGTATATCGTTTCGAGATAATCTTCGACACTCTGCTCGATCTTCATATGTATATTATACTATAATGCCGCCCGTATGTCAAAAGAAAAAACGGAGAAGAACTCCGTTTTTCCGTCATAAGTTTTTATCGCCGTCGTTCTCGCCGTCGGCGGAGCCGAGCGGCGCGCCGCACTTGTTACAGAACGCCGAGTCCGCGTCTACCGTCGCTCCGCACTTCGGGCATACCGCGTGCAGCCGTCTGCCGCACTTTTTGCAGAACACGCTGTCCGCTTCGTTCACCTCGCCGCACTCGCAGACCGTTCCGCCGATCATCGCCTGCGCGGCGGCTGTCGCCTGCGCCTGCGCCTGCGCGAGTTCCGCCATTCCTTCACTGACGACGTAACGCGTCATTTCCCGCTGAAAGCTGAATATGAATACGAATATGCCTACCATCGTCATCGGAAGCCCCGCGAACAGCAGAAAGCGCAGCCCGTTATCGAAATTCACGAAATTGATGATACCGACGACGGACAAAGCTATGCCTGCCGCCGCCACGATCCCTCCGACTATGCGCATTATGAGTTTCGCCCGTTTCGTTCTGACTTTTTTACCCGTATTACGATCTTTCATATGCTCCTCCCTTACCATACGCCGTATTTTATATATATTATCATATAAAAGCGCGTTTGTCAATTTGAATGTGATAAAAAAGAGCGCGAGTGCGGTTTTGTGCGCGTATCGTGTCGCCCGCACTGCCGCGCGGGCGCATAAAAAAGCGCAGGGAGGCTCTGCCTGTCAACGGCGCGAGCTCCCCGCGGAAATACAAGGGCGTACTTAATGGCGTCGGATAGACCCGAGATCATCCGACTTCATACGAATCATAGCGAATTTGCGCTATAATGTCAACTCAATTTTGTTATATTTGCAGTTAAAATCCGTAGTACTATAGTAAGTAGGAGAGTAAGCTTATGAATATCATAGAAAAGCTGAACAAACTGAGGCTGGAACGGAATATGAGCGTATACAGGCTCGCAGAACTGTCGGGCATCAATCAATCCACGCTTGCGAATACTTTTTCCCGCGGAACGATCCCCTCCATAGTCCATCTCGACATGATGTGCAAAGCGATGGGCATTACTCTCGCGCAGTTTTTCAACGAAGGAGAGATCTCCGTCTGCCTGACTCCCGAAGAGGCGGAATTTTTCGACGACTACAAGCGGCTGCCCGAAAGCGTGAAATCGTCCGTGAACAACATAGTTTCCGCCGTGGCGAACCACGACCGCGGATAGCTCGTCCGCCGCCCGACGTCCCCTGCGCCCGCACCGCAAGGGGCGTTTTATGCCGCGCCCGATAATAAGGCGACGGCTGTTTTATAGTTATATCCCGCTCGCAAAACTGCGTTGGCGTTCGGGCGCGCTTTGCGCGCTCTCGGCGGCACCAAACGACAGAGGCAGGACGAAAAGTCCTGCCTCTGTCGTTTGGTGCCGCCGGTCGGGGTAACGCCATCGCGCCGCGTCAGGCGCGGCGCGAAAGCGTTGGCGTTCGGGCGCGTTTTACGCGCTCTCGGCTGAGCGCCCGAGGTTTCGCGTAAACGCGAAACTCGGCTCGCATCCCCGAGCGGGGGCGCAAAAAGGTGAACGCCCCGCAAGGGGGCGTTTGCTCGACGAGAACCGATGTCCGGTCGGGGTAACGCGTTTTGCTCGCTTGCGTTCGCAAAACCGCGTTGGCGTTCGGGCGCGCTCTCCGCGCCCTCGGCTGAGCGAATGATTTGCGTTTGCCGCTTTCTCTTTATTGCTTACCCGCATAACGCAAATCTTCCGCACCCCTCGCGGCGGCAGCAAAAGAACGAGCGACCCGTCAAAGGTCGCTCGTTCTTTTGGTGCCGCCGGTCGGGGTCGAACCGACACGGTATCGCTACCACCGGATTTTGAGTCCGGCGCGTCTGCCAATTCCACCACGGCGGCTTGTTGCGGCGCGGGCGTATCCGTGCCGCGTTTTTTGTCAGATTATCTTTACACCCGCTTCGGTAAGCACTTTCTCCGCTTTCTGCGGCTCGTTCGTCTTAAAGCCTATGTGGGCGTTTTCCCCCGCTCCCGCAAAGGAGTAGAGATAGTCGATATTCACTCCCGCCTTGTCGAGAGCGATGAGTATGTCCGCGAGCGCGCCCGGCTTATCGGGTACCTGCATTGCGACGAGCGGCACTGCCGCGCACATGAATCCCGCCGCTTTGAGATAGAAAAGCGCCTTGTCGTTGTCGTCCGTCATCATGCGGAGAATGCCGAAGTCCGTCGTGTCCGCTATGGACATCGAGCAAAGATTCACGCCCGCGTGTTTGAGCACCTCACAGCAGTCGCCTATCCTGCCCTTTCTGTTCTCCAAAAATACGGCTATCTGGTTTATCATCGTTTTCCCTCCCTTGCGTTATTTTATCTTGCGCCTGTCGGTGATGCGCTTGCTCTTTCCCTCGCTACGCTCTATCGTTCCCGGAGAAACGAGCGTTATCTTTGCCGTTACGCTTATTCCCGACGCCATTTCCGCGGAAAGTCGGGAGCGTATCGCCTCTATCTCCGACATGGTGTCCGACATCGCGTCGGGCGACAGTTCGACGACTATTTCGAGAGTGTCGAGATTGTTCACCCTGTCCACGTTTATGTGGTAGTGCGGCTGCACGTACGGATCTTTGAGGAGTATGCTCTCTATCTGAGACGGGAACACGTTCACGCCGCGTATGATGAGCATATCGTCGCTTCGCCCCGTTATGCGCTTCATTCTTATCGTCGTTCTTCCGCACGGGCAGGGCGTGTCGTCGAGAGCGGCTATGTCCCTCGTGCGGTAGCGGATGAGCGGCATTCCCGTTCTGTCGAGCGTGGTTATTACGAGCTCTCCGCGCTCGCCCATCGGAAGGGGTTCGAGCGTTTCGGTATCCACTATTTCGGGGAAATAGTGATCGTCCTGGAAGTGCATTCCCGTCTTGTACTCGCAGTCGCCCGAAACGCCCGGTCCGGATATCTCGCTGAGCCCGTAAATGTCGCAGGCGCGTATGCCGAGCCGACGTTCTATCTCCGCGCGCATCTCTTCCGTCCACGCTTCCGCGCCGAAGCATCCGCCTTTGAGTTTTATGTCGCGCCCCGGTTTAAGACCCGCCTTCTCCATTTCCTCTATCAGGTATATCGCATAGGAGGGCGTACAACATATTATATCCGCGCCGAAATCGGCAAGCAGTTGCAACTGCCTCTGCGTGTTGCCCGCGGACGCAGGCACGGCTATCGCGCCGAGTTTTTCCGCTCCGTAGTGCATACCCAGTCCGCCCGTGAACAGTCCGTATCCGTAGCAGACGTGCACTATGCTCTCTTCGTCCGCGCCCGCCATGACGAGCGAACGCGCCGCACAGTCCGCCCACACGTCTATGTCGTGTTTGGTGTAACCCGAAACGGTGAGTTTTCCCGTCGTCGCGCTGGACGCGTGCAGTCTGACAAGCTCCTTCCTCGTCGCCGCCATCATTCCGAACGGATAGCTGTTACGCAGGTCTGACTTCTGCGTGTAAGGCAGTTTCCATATGTCTTCTATGCCCTTTATGTCCGACGGGCGCAACTTTATAGCGTCCATCTTCTCGCGGTAAGGCTTCTGACGCTCGTAAACGTATTTGACCGTACTTACGAGCCTTTCCGATTGCAGAGCGCGCCTGTCCGCCGCGCTCATCGTTTCAAGCTCAGGCTGAAAATATTTCATCCTCTTCTCCCTTTCGTCCGTTGTTTATTTTACTCTTTCGTAACCCAAAGCGAATGCTTTAAGGTTCAGTTCCCTGAATTTTTCGGGAGCGCAGTCGGTTACCGCCTCCACCATTTTTTCCTTGTCGAAGCCAAACAGACGACACATCGCGCCGAGCATGACCACGTTCGCCGCGCGCGAGCTTCCCGCCTCTTCGGCTATTGCCGCCGCAGGTATGAAGTACGCGCCGTTTATGTCTTCGAGCATTTTCTCTTTAAGACCTTCGGGGTACTTTGCCGCACCCGTTATAACGGGCATGGGAAGGATCTTGACGTCGTTTACGAGCAGTATTCCGCCCGGGCGCAGGAAATGCCTGACGCGCGCCGCTTCGAGCACCTCGAACGCGAGTATGACGTCCGCCGCTCCCGGCCAGATTACGGGAGAATGCACTCTGTCGCCTATGCGGACGTGCGTCGTGACACTGCCGCCGCGCTGGCTCATTCCGTGTACTTCGCTGAGTTTGCAGTCTTTGCCGCAGAGAACGGCGTATCTGCCGAGGACTTTGCTTGCGAGCAGCGTTCCCTGCCCGCCTACGCCTGCGATAAGTATATTCATCTCTCGCTCTCCTTTATCGCTCCGAACGGGCATACCTCCGCACACACTCCGCAACCCGTACACTGCACGGGATCGATACGCACACCGCTCTCCGTACGGGATATGGCGGGGCAGCCTATCTTCATGCACTTGCCGCAGTTACGGCATCCGTCCACTACCATTACCGTGGGCCGTACGCGCTTATCGAGAAGCACGCAGGGTCTCTGCGCTATTATCACGCTCACTTCCTTGGACGCAAGCGCGTTTTTGACAGCCTCTTCCACCGCCTTGATGTCGTAGGCGTCCACTATCGCTATGTCCTTTACTCCGCAGGCGCGGCATATGTCGTCGAGAAGGACCGCGGGCGCTTTTTCGCCTTTGAGGTTCTTTCCCGTCGCGGGGTGATCCTGATGACCCGTCATACCGGTCGTGGAATTGTCGAGAATGACGAGCGTTATACCGCTTTCGTTGTACACCGCGTTTATCAGTCCCGTTATTCCGCTGTGAAGGAACGTCGAATCTCCTATGACCGCTATATTGTGGCTCTCGCCGCCCGTCGCCTTTTTGAATCCGTGCGCCATTCCCACGGACGCGCCCATACAGAGCACCGTGTCCACCGCGCTGAGCGGCGCGACCGCGCCGAGAGTGTAGCAACCTATATCGCCGTTCACCGTCAGTTTCAGCTTGGAAAGCACGTAGAACACGCCGCGGTGAGGGCAGCCCGCGCACATCACGGGAGGACGTCCGGGCACCTTTTCGGGCACGGGTACGGGCACCGAACGGTTGAATTTTTCGAGAATTTTAAGTACGGACAGCTCGCCTTGAAGGGAGAATATCTCCTTTCCGCGGCACTTTATGCCCGCGGCTTTCAGCCTGTCCTCTATAAACGGTTCAAGCTCTTCTATGACGTAAAGCTGCTGAACGGTGGACGCGAACTTCTCTATCGCCTTTATGGGAAGCGGATATATCGTTCCCACTTTGAATATGCTCGCGTCGGGAAGCGCTTCCTTTACGTATTGATATACCACGCCCGAGCACACGACGCCTATCTTGCTTCCTCTTCTGCTACGCTCCACCCTGTTTACAGACATGGTGTTCACGGCGTTGGCAAGCTCTACGTCGCGCTCTTCCACCACCTGATGACGGAGTATCGCGCTCGCGGGCATCATGGTGTATTTGGTCACCGACTTTTCGTAAGGACGGAGAGGCAGTTCCTCGCGCTCGCCCAGCTCCACAAGACTGCGAGAATGCGCGACGCGCGTCGTAAGCCTTATGAGAACGGGGGTGTCGTACTTCTCGCTGAGCTCGAACGCGAGCTTGGTGAAGTCCTTAGCCTCCTGCGCGTCCGACGGTTCGAGCATCATGATGTGCGCACTGCGCGCATAGTAACGCGAATCCTGTTCGTTCTGAGAGGAGTGCATACCGGGATCGTCGGCGACCACTATGACGAGTCCGCCGTTCACGCCCGTGTATGCCGCCGTGAAAAGCGGGTCGGCGGCGACGTTAAGTCCGACGTGCTTCATGCACGCCATGGCCCTCGCGCCCGCGACGGACGCGCCTACCGCGACTTCGAGCGCTACCTTTTCGTTGGGCGCCCACTCGGCGTACACTCCGTCGAACTTGACGAAATTCTCCGCTATTTCCGTGCTGGGTGTTCCGGGATATGCGGACAGCACCTTCACGCCCGCCTCGTATGCCCCGCGCGCCACCGCACGGTTGGTAAGCATCAATTCTTTCATTTCCTTCTCCGATCAGTATTTTCTCATATCGAACACGCGCTTGGCTTTGCCCTCGCTGCGGGCAAGGCTCATGTGCTCGGTAAGCGTCAGTTTCGCGTCTATCTGCAATACGGTGCGCAGTGCGTGATGTATCCTGTTTTTGAGGTTTTCGAGTGCGCCGTAATCGCCCACTATCGAGTCGTCCGCAAGCTCCACTTTGACTTCCAGCTTGTCCTTGTAATCCTCTCTCGTGACGATTATCTGATAGGTGCTTCCCAGCTCGGAGAATCCGAGGAGTACGCCCTCTATCTGCGACGGGAACACGTTCACGCCCTTGATTATGAGCATATCGTCCGTTCTGCCTTTCAGCTTTGCCATGCGCGCCGTCGTCCTGCCGCACTTACAGGGCGAATAATCGATCTTCGTTATGTCCTTTGTGCGGTAGCGGATCATGGGCATGGACTTTTTGGTGAGCGACGTCAGCACGAGTTCGCCGTAGTCCGAGCCGTCCGTCGGAGCGAGAGTCGTTGGGTCGATTATTTCGGGATAGAAATAGTCCTCGTTTATGTGCATGCCGCACTTGTACTCGCACTCGCCCGAAACGCCCGGTCCTATCAGTTCGCTGAGTCCGTAGTTGTCCGTCGGGAAAAGTCTGAGCTTTTCGGCTATTTCGCGGTGCATCTCCTCCGAGCTCGCCTCGCTGCCGAACATTCCCACGCGCAGTTTCATCTCGTCGGGGCTTATGCCCATCTTTTCCATTACTTCCGCAAGATGGAGCGCGTATGAGGGAGTTGCAACGAGCGCCGTCGCTCCGAGATCCTTCATAAGCATTATCTGCCGCTCGCTGTTGCCCGTGCTCGCGGGGATGACCGCCGCGCCTATGCGCTCCCAGCCCTGATGAAGCCCGAGCGCGCCCGTGAACAGTCCGTAGCCGAAACATATCTGAACTATGTCGTCCGATCTGCCGCCCGCAGCCACTACCAGCCGCGCCACGCACTCCGTCCAGTCCTCCATATCCTCTTTGGTGTACGCCACTACAGTGGGTTTGCCGCTCGTCCCGCTCGACGCGTGTATGCGCGCGAGATCGGACACGGGTACGGCAAGCAGCCCGTAAGGGTAGTTGTCGCGCAGGTCGGACTTGGTGACGAAAGGGAGCTTACGAATGTCTTCCAGCGTTTTTATGTCGGACGGCTTTACGCCCGCTTCGTCATACTTCTTTCTGTAAAAGGGTACGCGGTCATAGGCGTATTTGACTATCTCTTTGAGCCTTTTGAGTTGTAACGCCGCCATGGAACGGCGGCTCATCGTTTCCGTTTTCTTATCGTAAATTTTCATCATCGGCTTCCCGTGTTATTTTTTTGCGCTTATGAATCCGTTGAACAGACCCGTCATCACCGTGACGCCCTCGCCGTCGCGTACCGTCACTTCCACGACACAGTTATGCCCGGAGCAAGCCAGCTCGCGTGCCGTCGCGCTTATCCTGTCCGTCTTTGCCGCGCGTATGTACGTCACCGTCGCGGTCTGCGTCACCGTCGTCGGGTGGAGCATATTGGTGAGCACGGCGAACGCAAAGTCCGCCGCCGTATAGAGCATACCGCCCTGTACCGTTCCCACTCCGTTCATGTGCTCGTCGGGGCGTACCGCCGCGCCTACCGTCGCATAGTCGTCCCCCACTTCCTCTATTTTTATGCCCGAAAGAGCTACATACCTGTCCTTCTGAAAGAGTTTTTCGAGCTCATGCAGTTTATCTTCGTTCATATCGCCTATTATAGCATAACGGAGCAGCCCGCGTCAACGATTTAGGGCGCTCCGCTAGTAAACACTGCTTTTTTCCGCCGCCGAAAAAAAGCGCGGCGAGTCGCTCTTTACGCCTCGCTTCCCCCGCTTCTTTCAGGCGTTATCGCCTGACCGCCCGTTATGACGATCATCTTGACGGCGTCCAGAGAAAAGTCATCGGCGTGAACGCGCAAAGGCTTGTCGAGCATGCCGCGTGCGAGCACTTTGACATAAGTCGTCCCCTGCGGAACGAGCTTTTTCTCGGTGAGCGCGGCAAGCGTCACCTCTCCGCCCGACGGGAAATTCTGCGACAGAGTATCCACGTTCACTATCGAACGCAAGCCGTCGCGTCTGCGGGGCGCGACTCTCTCGCGTTTTACCGCGGACTTAGCCTCTTCGTCGTTTATCTCCGCGGCTTCCGCCGCCGTTACCACATCGCGGTGGACGAGCGGTTTGTTCGCCGTCGGCTTTTTGGTGCGGGTACGCTTAGGCTTGGGAGCCTCTTCCGTCACTGCGGTTTCCGCCGGCTTTTTGGTGCGCGTACGCTTGGGCTTATCCGCCGCTTCCGTTGCCGCTGTTTCCGTCGGCTTTTTGGCGCGCGTGCGCTTGGGCTTATCCGCCGCTTCCGTTGCCGCCGTTTCCGTCGGCTTTTTGGTGCGCGTGCGCTTGGGCTTGGGAGTCTCTTCCGTTGCCGCCGTTTCCGTCGGCTTTTTGGTGCGCGTACGCTTGGGCTTGGGAGCCTCTTCCGTCACTGCCGTTTCCGTCGGCTTTTTGGTGCGGGTGCGCTTGGGTTTGGGAGTCTCTTCCGTTGCCGCCGTTTCCGTCGGCTTTTTAGCGCGGGTGCGCT
>CALVYT010000017.1 GCA_944372345.1 uncultured Clostridia bacterium | reverse complement strand
GCCATCGACCACTCGGCCAACTTTCCGTGTTAAAATTGCCGAAAAATCGGCAATTTTTTATTCAGTTTTGCGTTTCTACAAGTTTTGACCGCTTGTTTTGCAATTTGTAGAAAAGTTTGTAGAATTTACGGCGTTCGCAAAAGGTTTGTAGAAAACTGACTTGCAAATCGACCGCTTTGACGGTAAACATTTTACCGCAAAATACAGGGTAAAATCAATCGCTTGCGGGGCAAATCAGCCGAAGTTTCGTTTCCGTTGTAGAAATGAGGGCGCGTTTAGACCGCTTGATTTCAAGCGCATTTCAAGACCGCCGCTTTTGACCGCTCAGCCAACCTTCCGTATTTGATCTGCCGGGATCTTCGGCATTTATTTTGATTTGTGTTGCGTGTTTGCCGGTATCGTGTCGCGACGGGTGCGCGCTTTGCGCCGCGGCAGGTCGCATATACGCGGATCGTGTGATATTTGTATTGCGTGTTCCGTGTCGGGTTACGCTCGGCATTTGCTTTGCCGGCGGGGTTGCATATATGCGCAGCGCGGTATTTTGTATTGCGTGTTCCGTGCCGGGTTGCGCTCGGCATTTGCTTTGCCGGCGGGCTGTTTTGCCGCGTCGCTTTTCGGTCCGGCGGAAGCCGTGGCGGCTGACCGACGGCGCGGTATTTTATTTTTGTGCCGGGTGCCGTCGCCTGTCGTCCGTTATGTCGTTCGCGGTTATGCAGCTGCCGCCTTATTTCGCCGCGCGGGCGTCCGCACACGTTGCTTCGGCGAAAATTATTATACAATTTCGGGGGTCGATTGTCAAATATTTTTGCACGCGGCATAAAACGCCGCGTATGCGTTTGCCCGTCAGTGTGGCGGCATATCTCGTCCCCTTCCCTGCGGCGCCGATCGGATTTCGTTGCCGGACCTTTTCTGACTCTCAATACCAAATCAAATTTAGTTCCTCTTGAATTGACTGATCGTTAGCCTTTGGTTTCCATAATCACGCTTCCTCGTTGATAACATCCATAATGTCGCCGACGTTGCAGTCGAACAACTTGCAAATCTTTAAGAGAACGCCCATCGAAACCGTTTCATTCTTGCCGAGTTTTGCGAGCGCTGTCGTGGAAATATCTGCTTGAAGGCGCATTTGTGTCTTTGTCATTCCACTGTCGATGAGCAATTTCCATAACTTGTTATAGCTGACAGCCATACGATCACCCCGTCTGCATCATTGTGCAAGATAACTATAAGCATATATGCGCTCAAATTTCAATAGTTTATCAGCGTTTTCAAACATAATATTTGTGTCATTTGCAGGTCGTATCAACACAATTTGCGCTTGTTTATGTGGCTTCGTTCTCGTGGCGTGCGCTGTTTTTGCGAAAGCGAATGCCTTGTTTCGCTGCGGCGTGCGGCGATCCCGGGCGATTACTCCGCTTGCGCCGGTTTATCCGGGACTTTACTCGTGTTCCGTATGCGCGGCTGCAAGCATAAAGCGCGTCGGCGAGTATTTAATTTTGCGTGCCGTGTCTCGTCCCCGCTCGTTCTGTTGTCTTTTGCTTCGCTTTTGTCCTGCCGTTTTTATGGCTGCAAACGCAGACGCGGCTTTCTTCTGCCCTGCCGTTTTTATGGCTGCAAGCGCAGACGGTGGCTTTCTTTTGTCCTGCCGTTTTTATGGCTGCAAACGCAGACGCGGCTTTCTTCTGCCCTGCCGTTTTTTCTATGCTGTCGCTTTGTAGCTGCAAGCGTAGCCGTGGCTCTTTTGTTGCGCCGTTTTTGCAAGTACAAAAAGCAAACGCGGCGTTTTTGATATAAGGCGCGATTGCTTTGATGCGTCGCTCTTCGCCGTGTCTGTTGTCGGAGGCAGGCGAAAAGCAACGGAAAATTATTGACATATTGCGAGTGGCTTCGATCGGGTTTGGCAAAATATTCGGCCGAGTCGACATTAAGTGGATAAAATGTTGATAACTATATATTCTGCGCAGGATGCTGAGCGAGGTGCAAATCAATATTTGTCGAAACATTACAAGCATAAATTGCAACGCAAAATGATAACAAAACAATATCACACATTATATTGTGATTCCAGATATTAAAATTGTTAAATTTGCGATAATATGTTAGATGAATTTGAGATTTTGCCGAAATTTGCGAGCAAACTGACATATTTTTGAGCAAATTGGCAATCATATCAAAGTTATATTATTATGATTACAACTCTTCGCGTAAATCAAGAGTGAATTTTATGGCAAAATATGTCTAAAATATTATATAATAACTAAATGTTTTCGGGTGAAAAATCCGGAAAATCCACTAAGCAAAATGATTTCAAAAACAGGACGTGTATTGACATTTTGCGGCGAAAACAGCAGATGAAAACGGATCGGGAACGCAAAAAGTGCCGGAGCCGATCGCGCGAAACGGCGATGAAAAAACGCGGGGAAGGATACGCCGAAAATTCGGGGCGAGGATAATGGAAAAATCGGGGAAAATTTTGGGGATGGCGGAAACCGCAATATTTTTGACGCCGAAAAATCCGATAGAATCTCGGCAAAAAATAAATATATGACGCATAAAATCTTAAAAATTCTTGATAAATATAAAATTATATAGCAATAAAAGTCTAATAATTGCACATATTAGAAATAATTATAAATATATAGATAAATAAAATTCTTTTATTGTGAAATTATTAAACAAAAAACACAATATTGCGCATAAATATCGGAATTTTATCAAAATTCTTTCACACTTTTGGCTGTCAGGCAATATTTTCTCTTATTGCAGCGATTTTAAGGGGCAAATATGTGCGGAGAATCGGGACAAGCGCCAAAAAGTCTCCGAAAAACGACGTTTAGCGTCCGGATTTTTTGCCGATTTTTGAAAAAATTCTGAATTTAGTTATTGTATAATATCTATCGGCAGCTTTGATCTATTGCTTTCCGGTTGCTTACGGTTGTCGATTTTTTCGTGTCGCAGAGCGCAGGGATATGAAATTTTCGGAGAATAGCAGACTTTTCTTTGCTGCGTTATTTGAATTTATTGAATACTATGAGTTTTTGTTAATATTTTGATTGCGGATGCGAATTTATCGCGAATTTTTGACAAAAAAATTCCGTTTTCGTGCTTTTTGCTGTTTCTGACGAGGCGTCGGGACGCATTATGATCCGCTTTTTAGACGCATTTTTGCGACTTTCGATTATCTTTGCGCCTTGTGAGCGCATATTTGATAAAATTAAATATATTTTCTAAATTTTAATAAAAAATAGTCGGTTTTGCGCTTATTTTCCTGAGATGATACGGGTCTGTCTGTTGTGTTGGAGTACGTTTCAAACGTTTCTGCGCGGTGCGGATTGCTTTTGCTGCTGCCGTGAGATCCGGGGCGTACGATATTGCGCTTGTCCGGGCGCGCATTTGAACGACTTATGCGACAATTATTGTCGCATATAAGGCAAAATTTGTGTAAATTGCGGATTATTCGACATTTATTGCGTTTCTTGCGTAATATTTTAGCTTATATATCGGCGGTTTGATTTTGTCGGACGTATGTCGCTTCTTTGCGATCGTCACGGCTTTATCCGGTCGCATTGCATTGCGGACGGTCGCCCACGTAACGCTGCAATGGTATTTTTCGGGGCGGTTTTGCGACCTCGACGCGCGGATAAGTGCAAATCGGAAAAAGGTGAGCGGCGAGTGCGTCGTTTCGCTTGTGTATTTCGACGAGATGGCGAGCCGGGCGCCTTGTTTTATCGACGTGTGCTTTGTAGGCAATCGCGTTATTTCTTCCGAAAGCAGTCGGAGGGGAACGGTGCGGCTTGTTCTTGCCGGGTGGCGTGCTTCGGGCTGTTTTTTTGTGAAAAATACCGTAAAAATCCGTAAAATTTGCCCGCCGAAAGCGAAATTTCTCTGCAGGATTCTGTCTGAACGCACGAGAATGAAAAGCGTAAATTTGCAAAATGAATATTTATGCAAAAATACTTGATAATATTATCTGTTTATTCATAATAAGGCTGTTTATGCAAAAATTTTGCATAAAATTTCAGCACGAGAAAAACGTTATTTGCGCGGCAATATTTGCAATTTATATGCGTTTTAATTGCAAATATTGCTTGCGACTGTCGAGGGGAACGTTGACGACGACAAAGCCCGATGAAAAATAAAGAAAAACAGCCATATGTTATTAAATAATAATTATTAAATTTACAGTTGATTTATGTTTTTTGTTTCAATAATTTTTACTGTTTCTCGCTGCCGACGACCGGATTCTGTCTTTTGCTTTTCGTTCCCGAGCGGGCGAATTTCTCTTGTTTGAGCGATTGACAATGCGGTCTTTGCTGCGAAATTTCGTTCGCCGAAGTCCGATATTTTGCCTTTGATTTTCTGCTTTGCGGCGGTTGTATCGCTTTGTTCGGGACAATGTTTCGGAGCGTGTTTTTGCGGCGAAATTCTGTTTGTTTGGGTCCGACAACTGTACCTTTGATTTTCTGTTTTGCCGTGATCGTGCGGTCTTGTCGCGGGCGGTTTTGGTTGAGCTTGCGCGGGTGAAATTCGGCTCGCCGAAGCGCGATGCTTCGCTTTTGCGTTGATCTTTGTCGGTTGCGATCTCCTTGCCGAGCTGCGACTTTGCGGCGAAGTCCGGCGTAATTTTGTGTTTATTGATTGGAGGAACGGACGGGAAAGGCGTTTTGGCGCATACGCGCGGGTGGCGGTAAACTCGTCGTTTTATGCGCGAATGCGATATGTTTTGGGGCGGAGGCGGTTTATTTTGCGCGACAAACGGCAGGTGAACAGATAGCGTGTGCTTGAGCTTGCCGAGATAACTTTTGCCGTGCGGCAGGCGCGGTATATTTTCCGACGATCGGCGGATATGCGCGGTAAGCGGCGTGCGCTTGCCCGGAGATCGGTAAATATCGTCGGGAAAACTTTTATCCGGGCATTGAAAGCGGCGCGCGCTTATGCGGTTTTGTCGCCATAACGGCGGGACCGCTCAACATCCCGTTTCGGCTGATGTGCATTCAGATGCTGACAAAAATAGTCGCGCAAGACTACAAAGCGTGGCGGTCAAACGTAAATTCTTTTAGCGCTGCAGTAAAAGCGGAGATGCAGGGAGCAGCGAAGTTCGGGGTTTGTGCAATAGAAACGACGACGGCGCAGGTGCGATCATCGGAAGTTGCGGAACGCCAGGGTACGCGCACTGTATCGTTTGCGGTTTGCGCCGATTTGTCTTGTCGCGGGTCGTGCGTATAAGCGGCATAGAGCGGCAGAGAACCTGTACTTTGCGGCATTTTGCTTCCCGCCTGCCGATCGCGGTCGCCGCGGCGCAATGTAGCATTGATATGGTGTTTGCGATGATCTCGCGGTACGGGCGGATATTCTGTTCCGATCGTCTGCTCTTGGTCGTGCCATGCGTTTGCGTTGACGGCGCTTACCGAACATGCGCGGTAATGGGATATATTGCCGCTTTGCGCCGTCGCGTTTCGTCGACGGGCGAATTGCTCGGTTGATTTGTTTCGGCGAGAGGGCAAAAGGTCGTGCGCGCCGTTGCGCAGTCGGTCATTTGCTGCGTACTCGAACTCGGATATTTGAAATTGCGGCGGAGCGTTGAGCGGTATTATAAATTTCCGTCGGAAATCTTGCGTATTTTTTGTGACGGTGTTGCACGATCGTTTGCGAACGCAGCGGCGAGCGAATTGTAATTTTTGCTGAAAGTTATCCACAAAATCGACAAAATTCTTTGCATTAGCAGGGCATTCGCCGTGCAAAGGGCGCAAAACGGCAAAAAGTTATCCACACTCGGCGCACAATGTGCATAATTTTTGTGCGCAAGCACCGACGGGCAACCGATGTATCGGGATAATGTTGCCCTGTTTTGCGCGCCTTCTTGCGCGTGACGATCATTTGTCGCAGCAAAAACATCGCCGTATAGGCAGGCACGACGGATCGCGGGGGTTCATTTCTGTTGACATAGAAGCGGTTGCACGGCGTTTGATGACAAAGTTCGGCATATAACGCCGAAATTCGCCCCGTGCGCCGCTTTTCCGCAATCAATGTTTCACGTGAAACATTTTGCTTCTGCCGCCGGCAGGGCGATTCGCGGCGTTCAGCGGCAAATTATGCGCGGCTCGGTTGCGTGGCGCGGAGGTCGCGACTGCGCGGCGATATAATGACGTGCCCCTCGGTGTTAATCCTCCAATGTATAGGGCGGACAGCATTGATGCGGGAACTTGCGGACGTTTTTGCCGCGCCCGGCGGCAGAGCGGATAGGACGGGGCAAAGTTGCCGCGCCGCTTATGGTATCGGCGTCAGGGTTTAAGCGGCAGTATTACGAGCGAGGGATAGAGGTCGGCTGTATGCTGTCGGCAGATCCGCGGTTGCTTTAATACTGAACGCCAGACACATAATTCCGCCGTTTTTTGTTGCGTAACGTGCCGCGCTCGGGCGCGGCATTATCGGGGGGGGGGGGTGCGGAACGCTCATATTTTGCGGCAATTCTTCATCTTTAACGGAAGTAGTGCGGCTATTTGCCCGCTGCGGTTTCGGCTTGCGCGTTTATATCGTCAAGCGCCGCGCCCAATGAGAACGCATACAAACTGCGCCCGCCGCACAATCCTGCGGCTCGCTATATCCGTCTTTGGCTTGCCGTATTTTATCGTATATTGTCCACACACCTGCCGACCGGTTTCCGTGAGTCGTCTGTTTTGTCCTCTGCCGCATTTGTTTGCCGGTTTTGCGCTTTACTCGCTTTGCCGTCTCCGTACTTAAAATACGGCTGAGCAATGGCGGGGCGTTCGCGTTTGTGCCGCACCCGTTTGCCGCGCCGTTACCGCCTATGAATATTCGCGCCTGCGGGCGCGTTTTTGCGCGGCGGGCGCACCGAAATATATTTGTGCTTGTCCTTGGCATATTTTCCGCATTTATCGGCTTGTGCCGCTTTCCTGCGCGCGGCAGAAGAAGCAGGGGGAGGGGGCGTCAGCGCACGGTCGGGCCGCCGCCGTTTTTGAACTGGGCATTGCCGCCGACCGACTGCGGCGTTTCTGCGAAACCCATAGAAAAATTCCGCGTTAAACGGCGGGGAACGCCCGAAAACAATAATGCAAGCAAAAGAGTTTTTGCCGAGCGGGAAAACGACCGCCGCGCCGCAAAACAGCGGAAGCCGTCTGAAAACAACGAAACCGAATTGCGCGACGAGCGCCTGTCGCTTAAACTCTCCGGAATCCTTAAGAGAGCGAAACCGTGCGGCTCGGCGAAACTTCACCGCGCCGCACGGAAAACTTCGCCGCGCGGAAAGACAGGCAAAACCCCCGCAGCGCGGCAAATAACCTCCGCCGAGCGGAGTTTTGCCGGCAGGGGAGAACAAAGACAAATAAAACCCCCGCCGAGCGAAATCATAAGCGTGAACGAGCAAGACAAATAAAACCCTACCCGGGCGAAATCACAAGCGGGAACGAGCAAGGACAAATAAAACTCCTGTCGGTCGAAGTCGCAATCGGGAACGAGCAAAGACAAATAAAAATCTCCGCCGGACGGAAAGGCAAACAATAAACGAACAGAAGCAAATAAAAACCCCCGCGAATAGCGGGGGAGTCACTTTGTCGGACTTGTGCACCGAAGCGCGGTTTTCCGACTGTTATTCTTCCGTGCTTCCGACGGCGGAGCCTTCGAGTATCTCGACGAGATGATGGATACGGTTCAGATCGTCGGCGGAGAAATAGTCGATATATATCCTGCCCTTGTGGTCATTGCCGAGTGCGTAGACCTTGGTGGCGAACACGCGCTGCATACGCTCGATCATATCGCGGAGTTCAAGCGACTGGGAGGGAGGCTTGGGCTTTTCCTCTTTGGGCTTGTTGTAATTTTTGACGAGCTTTTCAAAGTCGCGCACCGTGAGTTTGTCGTTCAGCCCTTTCTTTGCGAGTTCGAGCTGCGCGTTTTCGTCCTCGATCGTCACGAGACAGCGCGCGTGTCCCTCGGAGAGTTTGCCCGCGGCGACGAGATCGATGACGGGGCGGGAGAGGGTAAGCAGGCGCAGCGTGTTTGCCACGGCGGGTCTGGATTTACCTATCCTGTCCGCGACTTCCTCCTGCGTGTAGCTGTAATCGTTCATCAGCTGCCTGATCGCCGTCGCCACTTCGATGGGGTTGAGATCCTCGCGCTGCAAGTTTTCTATCAGCGAGATCTCCTGTATCTGTTTCTCGGTGTAGTCGCGCACGATGGCGGGCATACTTTGCAGCCCCGCTTTCTTCGCAGCGCGGTAGCGGCGTTCGCCCGCGATTATCATATAATCGTTCTCGCCGCATTTTACGAGAATAATCGGCGCGATAACGCCGTGCACTCTGATACTGTTGGCAAGCTCGAGAAGCGCGGCTTCGTCGAAATGCTTGCGCGGCTGATTTTCGTTGGGGTGGATGTGTGCGATGGGCACTTCCTTTGCCAGGTTCTGTTCGTCGCCGACGAGTACGCTTTCGCCCTCTTCGAGGTCGATCCCGCCGAACAGCGAACTCAATCCTCTTCCGAGTCCGCGTTTCGCCATAATAAGTTCCTCCGTGCGTTCCCGCCGCGGGGCGGGGGATATCGTTATGTTTTAATTATACCCGCAACCGCGCCGTATGTCAACCGTTTGGCGCAAAGCGCGTAAAAATCCGCGTTTTCCACATCGGTGGATAACTTGTGGATAACCGTGGGTATTATCGGCACGTTTCGCGCCTTACGCGTTTGCCGGCATATCGCCGCGCAGGATATGGCGCGGATATGCGATTATGCTTGCGCCGTGCGCGCGGGCTCGGGCGCGGCTCGGGAGAGAGCACCGTTGCGCCCCGGCGGGAGCACGGAGCGATATTACGCGCTCCGAACGAAGGCAAAAAACAAATTATATAGTTATTAAATAATAACAAACATTTTTGCAGCGCATCCGTTTGATGCCTTTCTCTTCGCGGCGAGCCTTATCGGACGCTTTCACTTAGGCGAGCCTTATAGGGCGCTTTGCCCGTGCGCCGCACGCAGTAACGACGTGCGGCGCGTCCGATATGCCTTTTCGTGAGCGTATCGGCAGGCAACGGGCGCGCTGCCGGGAAAAGCGAAGATCGGTCTTTTGCCCTTTGCCGAGCGTCGGGCGCGGCGGAAGCGGCGCAAATTAAAATTTGCTTAAACGTCTGCCGTTTTGGGAAAAGGGGTTTACTTTTGCCGCCGTATATGGTAAAGTATAAGCGAAAGACGGGAGCGCGGCGGGCGTGTTCGTGCGGAAATTCCCGTCTGCGGCGACATATCCGCAGTACCCGGCGGTTCGTGCCGCAACTGTTGCGCAGCGGAGCGAAACCGATCGACAGGGCGGAGGATAGCGATCCGTTTTTGCGCGGAGTGCGGGCGGCATAGGCGCAATATCGGAAGCGGAAGATAGCAATCCGTTTTTGCGCGGAGTGCGAGTAGCGTAGGCGCAATATCGGAAGCGGAAGATAGCGATCCGTTTTTGCGCGGAGTGCGAGTAGCGTAGGCGCAATATCGGAAAACGATCTTTGCGGGTTTGCGGCAAAGCTACGGACGGATACCCGCAAAACCGCGGCGCGCGGCGGCGCAAAGCGCGGCGGCGGGATCGCATAAGCGGCGCGGGCGCGGGAAGCGGTCGTCTTGCGCGCGGAGCGGCACATTCCGACGGTATGCGGTTTGCCTGATATGCGGGTGCGTATCCCGGCGGGCGTTCGCTCTGTTCGGGGCGGTCGTCGCGCAAAGCGCGGCATATCCGCGGCGGGCGGTATATAAAGGCGGCATATAAAAACGCCGCCGTGCGCGGAAAAGATTTTTGCCGAAGCGAACGGTTTAATTGCGGACGGCTTATGCACCGGTAATAAAACGGGAACAAAACCCGCGAGCCGGCAATAAAACGGAAACAAAGACGTAAACGAAAACGGGAGAGGCGATGAACAGAACGGTAGTTATAACGGGCGCGAGCGGCGGACTGGGAAAGGCGATAGCCGACTTGTACCGCGCGGGCGGCGACAGGGTATGCGGTCTGTCGCGCTCGGCATGCGACGAGGAAAAGGACGAGTATCGCTGCGACGTGACGGACGAAGCGCAGGTGAACGCCGCAGCGGAAAAGATCGCGGCGAAGTACGGGCGCATAGACGTCGTGATAAACAACGCCGGCGTGGGCGTGCTCGGCGCGACGGAGCTGATCCCGACGGAGAGCATACGCAAAGCGTTCGACGTGTCCTATTACGGGTCGCTCCACGTTTCCCGCGCGTGTCTTAAACATATGGCGCGCGGCGGGCGTATAATATTCATAAGCAGCATAGCGGGGCTTATTCCCGTGCCCTTCCGTTCGGTTTACAGCAGCGCGAAAGCGGCGCAGCTCGCGCTCGCGGAAGCGATGCGTATGGAATTGAAACCCGCGGGAATAACCGTCGTCGCGGTATGCCCGGGCGAGATACGGACGAATTTTTCCGCCAACCGCATAGCCGACCGCGCGACTAACGGGCGTTACGGCGACCGCGTAGCGGCCTCGCTCGACCGCATAGCCGCAAAAACGGAAAAGCGCATGCCCGCGGACGTCGCGGCGAAAAAGATATTCGCGATCTGCGAGCACGGCAGAAAGGCGGTGTACGTCGTCGGCGGGAAATACAAATTTTTCCGCTTTGCGCAAAAATTGCTCCCCGATACGTTTTTTATCGAAACGGCGGGCAGGTTTTCTTGAAAACCATACCGCCGCGCGTCCGCGCGGGCGCGAAAACGGCGGCGGGACGGTAGCGCCGGCGGGCGATCGTCGTTATAAAACAACGGCGTGCGGGGCGCAAACATTTCCGCAGAAGCAATTCCCGCGCGGGCGCGGAAACGAACAGCGGGGATGAGCGGCGGGCGCGGAAACGCCGCAAAACGACACCTGGCGGCGGGTGCGGAAACGAATGACCGTGCGCAGACGGCGGCACGCAAACATTTTCGCAGAAGCAACGTCCGCTCGGGCGCGGATACGGCGGGAAGCCGTGGGAGAAAAGTATGAAAATATTGAAAATAACGATAGTTACGGCGCTTTCGGCGGCTCTGTTCGCAGTGTTTGCCGCCGCGCTGTTCGCGTTTTCGGCGGGCGGTGCGATAAGCGCGAGAGCGGCGGGCGGTGAACTGCGCGTGCATTTCATCGACTGCGGACAGGCGGATTCCTGTTACATAGAGCTGCCCGACGGCAAAAATATGCTGATAGACGCGGGCGACAGCGATAAGGAAAGCTATACGAGCGTGCTCGACTATCTCGAAAAGCAGAATGTCGAAACGCTGGATTATTTCATTATGACGCATTCCGACGACGACCATATCGGCGGCGCGGACAATGTGCTCGAAGCGGTGGAGGTAAAGACGATATACCGCCCGCACCAGGAGGCGGTGGGGACGAAGGCGAACCCGTGCGAAGATCCCGCTGCGGATCGTAGCGGCAAGTACGGATTTTACGCGGAAGTCGAGGAAAAGGCCACAAAGGTATACGGCGAGGCGATCACCGCGGCGTATGCGGAAACGTATACCGAGAACGGCGAAACGCATAAAGCGGAAGTGTATGTCACGAACCCGTTCGACGACGAGATAAACCATATCGAAGGCGACGGGTACGACTATACGTTCGATTTCTATTCGCCCGTCGACGTGGCGGCGTATTCGGACAGCAACGACTTTTCGCCGATAATGGTGCTGTCTTACGCGCAGCGCGATTTCGTGCTGACGGGCGACGCGGAAAAGGCTAACGAGGCGGATTTCGTCGATCTCGTCAAGACGGCGAAGCTCGGCGACTACGGCGGGCATTACGACAGATTCATCGACCGCTCGTTCTCCGCGGACGTCATCAAAATGGGGCATCACGGTTCGGAAACGTCGTCGAGCGAGGCGTTTCTCGAAATCGTCGCGCCCACGGAAAGCTATCGCCGCAATATTTTTACGGTATTCAGCTGCGGCGCGGGCAACAGTTACGGACACCCGCACGCGGGCACGATCGAGCGGCTGATAAAGGATATGAGTTTCAGCGCGGAGCGCATAGAGCGCACCGACCTTAACGGCGATATAGTGTTCGGCGTTTCCGCGGAGGGCGCGTTCTCGCTGTATGAGGAAAAGACCGACGTCACGATCGCGCAGAAACTGACGTCGGGCAGGAGCGACAGCCGCGACGAAGTTACGATAGCGGACAATGACATCGACCCCGACGAGCCCGTCGGCGCGCTGCCTACGGTAACGGAGCCTGACTCGGGCATGCCCGATCTGTTCGACCCCGATACCTGGAAGCGCAGTCCGCTCGAATGGCATCCGCTGCAATGGGTGATCATAGCCGCGGCGGTCGTCGTGATCGTCGCCATAGTCGCGTTCTCCGTCAGAGGCGCGAAGAAACGCCGCAAACGCCGCTGAACCGCGGATATTCGGAAATATAGCCGAGAATTATCACAGAAACGGACGGCTTGCTATGCCGCGCCGTAGATCTGCCTGAACGAAATACGCGGGTTTATTTGCACGGGCGGGAAGAACGCATCTGCGATTTTCCGTAAATTTTCCGTCGGTTTTCCTTTTTGCGGAAAGCTGCGCGCTTTTAGGAACTTTTTTAAGCGACGAAAGTCCGTTTGTCGCAGCTGCGGAGTTTTTTGCGTTTGCGTGCGGTGATGCGGGAAGATCCGATTGGGACAAATTCGCAGGGACGCTTGCGGATCGCCTGAAAAGGTGATATAATAATACAAAAATAGCGGATTACGGAGTACGAACGGAGCGTTTAATGACGGAAAAATACGATATACGAAATGCCGAATGCGTAATATTCGATATGGACGGAGTGATATTCGATTCCGAATCCGTCTGGAAACGGGCGTTTGTAATTGCAAACGAAGCGTTCGGGCTGGATCTGACGGAAGCGGACAGACAGCGTACCTGCGGTATGGATGAAAAGAGCATACGTCGGGGGCTTTATTCGCGGTATCCCGCCGTGGATATAGACGCATACAGAGATCGTTTGCTTTGCGAGGTGCACAAAATAACGGAAACCGACGGCGCCCGTATGAAAAACGGGTTTTCGGAGATCGTTTCCGCTGTGCGGTCGGCGGGCAGAAAACTTGCGCTCGCCACGTCGTCGGACGTTGACCGCGCCCGCAAATTGTTTGCAAAGAACGGACTGTCGGATACGGATATATTCGACGCGGAGGTGTTCGGCGGAGAGGTAAACAAAGGAAAACCCGATCCGGAGATATTTCTCGAAGCTGCGCGTCGGGCGGGCGTCGCTCCTTCCGGGTGTATCGTAATAGAAGATTCGCCGAACGGGATAGAGGCTGCCGCAAAGGGCGGATTTATCCCGATCATGGCGGTCGACCTGATAGAGGCGACGGACAGAGAACGTGCCGTTTGCGCTTTTGTCGCGGGCGGGCTTTCGGAAATAGCTGAATTTCTCATTCGGGAATGGGGGACAAAATGAAAGTGATAAATACGGACGAATGGGCGCGCAGAGCGCCTTACGAAAATTTCATAAAATATACCGACCCGATATTTTCTTTGGCGGTGAGGATGGATGTCACGGCGCTCTGCGCCAGGCATGCGGAAAAAGGCACGTCGTTTTTTGCGGATATGCTGTATATGGTTTCGCGGGCGGTAAACGAAACGGAGGAGTTTCGTCTGCGTCTGCGCGACGGCAACGTCGTATTGTACGACGTCGTTCATCCGAGTTATATAGTTATGACGGACGATGGGGTCATAGTGACATGCCGTACGGATTATTGCGAGGATTATAACGAATTTTACGCGCGGGTGCGCGCCGACGTGGCGCGAATGAAAAAATCGGGAACGCGCAACGGATCGTTCAATCATCGCGACGACACGGAAAGTTTTTACGTTTCCTGTCTGCCGTGGGCGGATATAATTTCCGTTTCCGACCCTTACGATTTGGCGGATCGCGATAATTGCAGCATTCCCCGAATCACTTGGGGAAAATTTACGGACGAGGGCGGACGAAAAAAGCTCACGATGAACGTATCGGCGCACCATGCGCTGATAGACGGCGAGCCCGTCTGCCGTGCATTCAACGCGATACAGCGGGAGATCGATCGCTGCGGAACGCTCGGGTGAATCCGGGCAGGGGAGGACGAAGATGAAAGATCAGATATTCATAGGTTGGAGCGGTTCAAACGAAGCGGCGGTCAAGGTCAAACGTCTGCTCGAAGCGGGGAATTATAAGTGCACGATAGGCGGGAACGCAGATAATAACTCGCAGTTTTCGTCCGTGGGCGATACCGTGATACAGCAGATCAGAAATTGCAACCAGGCGATAATGATCTTCAAAAACAGAGCCGACGGACAGGTGAGCAACAATCTGTTCTTTGAACTTGGATATGTGCTTGCAATGTACGGTCAGCCGAAAGTGCATTGCGTCCGCCGCGCGGACGAAACGGTAGTCCTGCCGTCCGATTTCGACAATTCGTTCGTCGAACCGATCGCGTGCGGCGAATCGGACGACGAGTTTGCGGAAAATATCCTTGCATATTTCACGGCGCGGCAGAAAATGTCGATCAATACCAACAAAATGGTGCTGATCAACAACCGCTATAAAATGCACGACTACATACAGCGTCATTTTTCGGAACAGGGCTCGGGGTGCTCGGATTACGAACTTGCGCAATATATGCTGTTCTATGTGCAGGCGGCTCATATGTTCGGCGACGAGCGTAAAGTATTGCAGGAGATCACCCGATTCAAAAACTCATATCATTCGTATTTTTCCGAAGAGCTCGCCGTTGCCGTCAATATGGGCATAGCGTTTTTTGAAATGGTATTGAGCATAAAACAGTCGCCGAGCGGAGACGTATATCTCGAACGCGCGGATTTCAGAAAATTCCGTGACAGATATAATGAATACGGCGAGGATATCGTCGACGACGATACCGGGACGTTCGACGAATGGGCGCGGGTGTTTATTGCGGAGCATCTGACGTATGCGTATATTCTGTACGCGACGAATCCCGACCTCGACGCGGACGGCAGACGTAAGAATACGGAGCGGGGCAAGGCGTGCGCGGAACGCACCATTGCCGCCCTTCGGACGCTCGATAAAACTGCGCACGTCAGGGACAACAACGACCACCGCGGGATCGTTTCTCTGCTTTATGCTTATGTTTACAGAAATTTGTTTCTGCTCGAACGCGAACTCGGCGACGAGGGCGCCGCGCTCGTATGGCTCGAAAAGACCAAAAAAGAGCGGACGGCGCTCAAAAACAATTTTGAATCAGGCAGTATAGATACGCAGCTGTACGAAAATTTCGCGATGGAGTATTATCTCTCGCTGATAGAATACCTTAACTATGCCGACAAACTCGGACTGGACGAGGACGACGTGGAGGATTACGAGGCGGAGATAGCCGCTTATGTGGCGGATTCCCGAAAGCAGTCGGCGCACAGCCGATACGTCGACAGAATAGACGCGCTGCTTTCCCGACTGCGTGAAAAGCGCGCCGAATAGCCGCCGTATCCCGTTTTCGGCGGAGGAAGAGCGCAATTTACGAAAAAATCGCGGCTTTTGGGTAAATCCCTATTGACAAACGGCAAAATTATGGTATAATAAATGAAGTATGATGGTAAATGATGAGAGGATAACGGGATAAATGCGAGCGAGCCGGCGCCGGGGGAGGCGGTCGGCGGTTTTCCGTTTATTCGTCGCTTCGTCCGTTTCCGACGGAACGTGGCAGGATACGCGCGGCGGGCGGGCATAATTATCTTCGGGTATCATCCCGGGGCGATACGGCGAAATATTTTCCGGACGGGACGGGTGGCTTCCGCGGTCTGCCGGACGATAAATAAAACGAAAAGAAGGAACTTGTGATGAAGTATCAAGACCTGATCTCAAAACTGACGCTGGAAGAAAAAGTCGCGCTGACTTCCGGCAAGGATTTCTGGACGACCGTCGGTGTGGACCGCGACGGCGTCAAGATCCCCGCGGCGTTTCTGTCCGACGGACCTCACGGTATACGCAAGCAGGCGGCGGCGGCAGACCACCTCGGGCTCAACGCGTCCATTCCCGCGACCTGCTTCCCCACGGCGGCGACGATGGCGAACAGCTGGAACGACGAGCTGGGCGAAGAAATGGGCAAAATGCTCGGCGAAGAAGCGGTGGACGAAAAAGTCAACGTACTGCTCGGACCGGGCATCAACATCAAACGCAATCCGCGCTGTGGCAGAAACTTCGAGTATTTCTCCGAAGACCCTCTGCTTGCGGGCAAGATGGCGGCGGCTTACATAAGAGGCATACAGTCCAACGGCGTGTCCGCGTGCGTCAAACATTTCGCGCTCAACAACCAGGAAGAGCGCCGCATGGTCGTCGATACGATAACCGACGAACGCACGATGCGCGAGATCTACCTGACGGGCTTCGAGATCGCCGTCGAAGAGGGCAAGCCGCTTTCGATAATGAGCTCTTACAATATGGTCAACGGCACCCACACCAACGAGAACCTGCATCTTATGCTCGACATACTCCGCGACGAGTGGGGATATAAGAACGTCGTGGTCACCGACTGGGCGGGCTGCAACGACAGAGTGCAGGGGCTTATCGCGGGCAACGAGCTGGAAATGCCCTCCTGCCTGTATTCCAACGACGACCTCTACAAGGCGATCACCAAGGGCTACGAGATCCCGCCCGAGCTGACGCCCGACCGTCCCGGCGACCAGTACGACCGTATCCTCGCCGCGCTCAAAGACGGCAAGCTGGACGAGAAATATCTCGACGAATGCCTCGACAGACTGCTCGACCTGATATTCACGACGAGCAAGGTGTTCGAGGGCAGGGCGGAGGACGAAAAACTCGAAGTCCGCAACGTCGAAGAGCATCATAAAATGGCGAA
Organism: uncultured Clostridia bacterium; assembly: GCA_944372345.1. Taxonomy (GTDB): domain Bacteria; phylum Bacillota; class Clostridia; order Christensenellales; family Pumilibacteraceae; genus Protoclostridium. The sequence continues at coordinate 6,888 of CALVYT010000017.1, read as the reverse complement.
GAAGTGCGCGGAAGAGTGCATAGTGCTGCTGCGCAACGAAAACAATATCCTCCCGCTCAAAGCGGGCACGAAAGTGGCGGTCATCGGCGACTTCGCGAAAGTGCCGCGCTATCAGGGTGCGGGCTCCAGCGTCGTCAATCCCACGAAGCTGGATTCGCCGCTCGCGTGCTTCGGGTTCAGGATCGCGAAATATGCGAAGAACCCGCTGCCCTGCGACAAGGACAAGATCGTCGGACTCGGAGAGAATGCTTACGGGCTTGACGTGGTCGGGTACGAACCCGGCTTCGACCGTTACGGCAAGCGCAACTCCTCTCTCGTCAAGCGCGCGGTGCGCCTTGCGAAGAACGCGGACGTCGCGCTCGTATACGCGGGTCTGGACGAAGTTACCGAAGCGGAAGGTCTGGACAGAAAGGACATCAGGATACCCGCGCCGCAGCTCGAACTCATCGACGCTCTGACGGCTGCCGGGATAAAGACGGTCGTCATACTCTCCTGCGGTTCGGCGGTGGAGCTGCCGTTCGCGGACAAGGCGGACGCGATCGTCCACGCGTATCTCGGCGGACAGGCGATAGCCAACGCCGTGCTCGACGTGCTCGTCGGCAACGTCAACCCGTCCGGCAAGCTCGCGGAGAGCTATCCGTACGAATACGGCGACTGCCCGTCCGCGTCGCACTTCCCGGGCAAGGAGCTGACCGTCGAATACCGCGAAGGACCGTTCGTCGGATACCGTTATTACGACACGGTCGGCAAGCCCGTGCGCTATCCGTTCGGCTTCGGTCTGTCGTATACGACGTTCGAGTACGGCGACCTCGAAGTGACGGACAAGGGCGTGAAGTTCACGATAACCAACACCGGCGACCGCGACGGCGCGGAAGCGGCGCAGCTTTACGTCGGTCTGAAAAACGCGAAGATATTCCGTCCCGCCAAGGAGCTCAAAGGATTCAAGAAGGTGTTCCTCAAAGCGGGCGAGAAAAAGACGGTGGAGATCCCCTTCGACAAGCGTACGTTCCGTTACTTCAACGTCGCTACGGACAAGTGGGAAACGGAGGGAGGCGAATACGACATAATGATCGGCGCATCCTCCGCGGATATACGTCTTTCGGGAAAGCTCGCGGTCGAGGGAACGACGGAAGTCAATCCTTACGCGGGCGCGGAGCTGAGCAGCTACTATTCGGGCAACGCGGAGAACGTCGGCACGGAGGAGTTCAAAGCGCTGCTCTCCTGCGGGCTGGACAAGTATAAATATCCTCTGCCCGATCCTCATTATAAGTTCTATAAGAAGAACAGGATGGTCATCCACTACAACTGCACGGTAGCCGACCTGCGCTATTCGCGCCGCTGGGTGGGCAGACTGTTCGCGGGCGTGATACGCTTTGCGCGTTCGTTTATGTGGAAGATCGGCAACCGCACTCTTTCCAACACTCTCGAAATGGGCGTCGTCCATCAGCCTATCAGGGGCATGGCGAAGTTCGGCGGCATGAACAGAGCGCGTATGGACGCACTCATAATGATGTTCAACGGACATCTGTTCAAGGGGCTGGGTCAGCTCCGCCGCGGCAAGACCAAAGAGGAGATCAGGGAAGAAAAGCGCGCGCGCAAGAACAGCAGCGCGGCGATAGCCGCGGAGGACGAGATCAATAAGAACGCGGAATAACACGCGGACTTAAAAAGCAAGAAATCCTAATCCTAATCCGAGGGGTGAAAATATATGAAGAAGAAGCAATGTGTGGCAATGCTGCTCGCCGGAGGACAGGGGTCCAGACTCAAAGCCCTTACGACCACGGTGGCAAAGCCTGCGGTATCCTTCGGGGGCAAATACCGCATCATCGATTTCCCGCTTTCCAACTGTACCAATTCGGGCATCGACACCGTCGGCGTACTGACGCAGTATCAGCCGCTGGTGCTCAACGAATACATAGGTACGGGCGAAAGCTGGGATCTCGACCGTAAAAACGGCGGAGCGCACGTTCTTGCGCCTTATCAGGCGAAGCGCGGAGCGCGCTGGTACGAGGGCACGGCGAACGCGATCTACCAGAATATCCAGTTTCTGAACAAGTACGACAGCGAACACGTCCTCATCCTGTCCGGCGACCATATCTACAAAATGGATTACTCGCGTATGCTTGCGCAGCATATCGACACGGACGCGGACATCACGATCGCCGTCATCGACGTCCCTATGGACGAAGCGTCGCGCTTCGGCATAATGAGCTACGACAAGACGAAAAAGATATTCGACTTCGCCGAAAAGCCCAAAGAGCCGAAGAGCAATCACGCGTCGATGGGCGTGTATATGTTCAAAAAGGACGTGCTCGTGCGTATGCTGACGGAGGACGACGAGGACCCGGACAGCGAAAAGGACTTCGGCAAGAACATTATCCCCAAAATGCTTAAACTCAATATGCGCGTGTTCGCATATCAGTTCGAGGGGTATTGGAAGGACGTCGGAACGCTCAAAAGCCTGTGGGAAGCGAATATGGACCTGCTCGGTCTGGAACCCGTGTTCGCGCTCGACGGCGACGCGTGGAAGATATATTCGGGCAACAACGCATATCCGCCCGCGCTGTTTATGAAGGAAGGCAGCGCGTCCGACAGCATAGTCACCGAGGGCGACATCATCGCGGGCAAAGTGGTGCATTCCGTCATCGGCGAGGGAGTCACGATAGAAGAGGGCGCGGTAGTAGAGAACTCGGTGATATTCAGCGGTTCGGTCATCGGAGCGGGCAGCAGGATATCGTATGCGATAATCGACGAAAACGTCACGATCGGTAAAAACTGCGTGCTCGGGGACAAGAAGAGCAGCCCCGACCGCATAGCCTTGGTCGGCAGAGATACCGTCCTGCCCGACGGCACCGAAATAGAAAGCGGCAGCGTCACGGAGGCGGAATGATATGAAAACTTTGGGTATAATCTTTTCCAATATTCACGAGAGGGATATTCCCGAACTGACCAAGGTGCGCACGCTCGCGTCCGTGCCTTTCGGCGGGAGATACCGCCTGATAGATTTCGTGCTGTCCGGTATGGTCAACAGCGGGATCACGAACGTCGGTATCATCACCAAATACAACTACCAGTCGCTGATGGACCACGTCCAGAGCGGCAAGAACTGGGATCTTTCCCGCAAGAACGGCGGGCTGACCATTCTGCCTCCGTTCAGCGAGGACGCGGGCGGCGGAGTGTTCACCAGCCGTTTCGAAGCGATAAAGAGCGTTGCGAGCTATATCCGCCACAACGAAGCGGACTACGTCGTAATGGCGGATTGCGACGTCATATGCAACCTCGATTTCGCGCCCGCGATCGCCGAGCACGAGAGAAAAGGCGCGGACATCACGATGTTCTACCGCGAAAAGAACGTCGCCGACACCGACTACGAGCGGCTCATCGTCGAAACGGGCGAGGACGGCAGGATAGTAAAGACGTGCGGCATAGAGGGCGCGAAAGGCGTGCATAAGGTGTATACGGACTTTATGATCATCACGCGTCGGCTGCTGCTGTATATCCTCGACCACAGCGCGCAGTGGGGCATCAGCTCGTTCTCCCGCGACATACTTTCCAACGTCAGGGAATACAAGATCTACGGCTACGAGCTGGACGGATACTGCGTCGCGGTCAACAGCCTTGCGGATTATTACGCGCATTCGATGGAACTGCTCAACCCCGAAGTCGTGCGCGAACTGTTCTATAAGGGCGGCGCGGGTATTTATACCAAGGTGCGCGACTCCGTCCCCGCGAAGTTCACGGATACCGCAAAAGTCACCAACTCGATGATAGCGGACGGTTGCCTGATCGAGGGCGAGGTCGCCAATTCCATAATCTTCCGCGGCTGCCGCATAGCCAAGGGCGCGAAGGTCACGAACTGCATAATAATGCAGGACTCCGTCGTCGAATCGGGCTCCACGCTCAACTGCGTCATTATGGACAAGGACGCGCACGTCCTTGACAATCGGTTGCTTTCCGGGCACCCGACGCATCCGTATTATATCGAAAAAGAAGGGACGATCTGACGTCCGGGGCATAAGAGCGGAGCGCGGCTCCGCTCTTATGCATTCTGTTGCGCAGCCGCCGAAGAATACGGGCGTATTGTCCGGGCGCGTTCCGGGCGACGGTCCCCGCGGTGCATCCCCGGTTTTTTGCGGAAAGTGCCGCAAAAGAGTTTTCAAATCCGCGCGTTTCTGCTATATTATATATGAAACGCCGCGCAAAGGCGGCTGTCGGGAGGCTGCTCAATGAAAAACGACGCGTTAAGCAAAGCCATGCGCGGCAGGATGATGCTTGCGATAGTGCTGTCCGCCATGCTCGTTTGCGGGATACCGATGATCCCCGTCGGGTTCATATATGTAACGCCCGTGGGTATTATCGGAATAATCTTCACGGTGTGCGGGTTTTACGGGTGTCCCGTTGCGTGGACGACGTTCGGATCGCTCGCGTCCTACCGCGGCGTTTGCAGTATGATCGAAGAGGACGGGATATATTCCGTCAGGGAGATCGCGGCGACGCTCGGCACGAATGAAAAGAAAGTCAAACAGCAGGTCGCGTATCTCGTGAGCAATCGGTTTCTCCGCGGCTATACGTTCGACGGCGTCGATAAGATAACGCCCGTCGGCGCGGCGGCGACGACGGGAAAGACGGCGGAAGCCGCGCTTACCGGCAAATGCCCCAACTGCGGCGCGACGCTGACGGAAGAGGACGGCAAACTGCATTGCCGCTGGTGCGGAGGAGTGTTCCCGCTGCGGAAATAACGGCGCGCGCCGCTTGCTGCGGTCGCGGATAACTTCGCCGGAAGTACAAGATAGGGAGGACTGAAAAGATGAGAAGCAAAGCAGGCGGTATTTTCGGGATAGTGGGCGGATCGCTGATGATGTTCGGCTGCGTGACGACGGCTATTATGGCTCTGTCCGTTCTCGCGGCGTTCGCCAGGCATACGTCCTATTCGTGGCCGGATACGACTTACGATCTCGTCGGACTGATGATCTCGCCGTTCGTGTTCGTGGCGGGCGGCGTGCTCGGTCTGGCGGGCGGGCTGAAAGCCCTTAAAAAGGATAATAAATTCGGCGCGAAGCTGATGTTCGCGGCGGCGGCGTTAGCTGTGGTCGCGGGCATTCTGCTGATAGAGCCCGTGATGTTCCTGCCGTTCGCCGTGCTGGTCGCGGGCGGCGTGTTATCGTTCATATTCGTACAGCCGCCGCAGCAGCCGCACGATGAGTACCGCGACAAGTATCTGCCTCCGCCGTATATCCCGCCCGCGCTGCCGCCTTACGGATATCCGTATTTCCCGCCCTACGGCGCGCCGTATGCGCCGCCTCCCGTATATCCGCAGGACCCTCCCGAACCGTTCGGGGAGTTCGGCGGCGAGAACAAGGACGGCGAGAACGCCTGCGCGGACGGCAGCAAAACGGACGGCGCGGACGAAGAAAATAAGGATGATACCGATGCGACCGAGGGTAAAGACAACGCGGCGCACGGGTAACGGAAGGAGTGGATAAAAACAAATGAAAACGAAAATGAGAAGCAAGGTCGGCGGCATATTCGGCATAATCGGCGGCGCCGGAATGGTAGTGGCTTTCGGGATATTGGGCATAATGATGCTTACGATAGCGGCGGCGCTCGGCAGCGGGGAATATTATTACGACGGCGAAACTTCCGATCTCGTGCGCTCCGTCATCGGAACGGTCACATATCTTGCCGGCGGCGTGTTCGGCATTGTCGGCGGAGTGATCTCGATCAGGAGCGACAACGTAAAGGGCGGGATATTCATATTCGTTGCGGCGGCGTTCGCGCTTACGACGGGTATCGTCGCGATAGCGCCGTTTGCGTTCGTAATGCTCGCCGTATTGCTTGCCGGCGGCATAGTGTCGCTCGCGCACAAGCAGCCGATCGTGCCTCGCGGCGGTTACGGAGCTCCGCCCTATTACGGCGGCGGTTACGTCCCACCCTACGGAGGGAACGCTCCCTACGGAGGCAATTCTCCCTACGGCGGGGGTTACGGCGCTCCGCCCTACTACGGCGGCTACGTTCCGCCCCAGCCTCCTCCCGCGCAGCCGGAACCGTTCGGGGAGTTCGGCATGAACGGATCGGATGATTCTGCTGCCGGCAGTTCGGACGGCGAGAACGCGGGCGCAAGCGGCGGCGATCCCGGAGAATCGGACGGCAGTTCGGACGGCGGCGGTTACGTCCCGCCCTACGGAGGGTATGTTCCTCCTTACGGCGGTTCCAATCCTTACGGAGGGACATACGGAGCTCCTCCTTACGGCGGTTATGTTCCGCCCCGTACGCCTCCCGCACAGCCCGACCCGTTCGGGGAGTCCGGCATGAACGGATCGGATGATTCTGCTGCCGGCAGTTCGGACGACGAGAACGCGGGCGCAAGCGGCGGCGATCCCGGAGGATCGGACGGCAGTTCGGACGGCGACGACGAATGAGAAAGACAAGGTTTGAAAAGGGGACCTGCGGCGGAAAGCCGCGGGTCCTTATTTTTATGAAAAAATTTCTTGAAAAAATTTGCGTAAAACGCTTGACTTTTCTTTCAGGATATTATACTATATACAAGCTGTCGCGAGGACAGCGGCTTGTTATTTGGACTACGTATTTAGAGTTATAAATACCGCTGGTATAACAGGATATCCCCGAAATGCGAATATTCGATCGCTTTGAAGCCGGAGATATCGGGTTATGCCTTTTTTTACGCTCTTTTTGCGGAGCATAGTCGGGAAATGACAGCCACATTTCGGTATCTCTGCCGCGCTGCGGCATAAGATATAACCCCGCCTGTATGGCGGAGTGAGCACGAACCTTGACAACTACATAGAGAGAAGAAGCAAATTATCTTAAAGTAAAGAAGGTATATGCGAAAAAAATATACTAAGAAAGGATGATTTGTCTTGCAAGAGG
>CALVYT010000016.1 GCA_944372345.1 uncultured Clostridia bacterium | reverse complement strand
ACCGTCATAGAGTTCGAATTCCGAGAGATAATACCTCTTGAATTCAGGAATTTGGGAAACTTTGTTTTCCATAGGATTTACCTCCAAATTTATTTTGCCTTTCGGCAGTAGCTGAGCAGCACCGATTAAGCATAGGTCTGTCTATTGGAAGTAAAGAAAACCAGAAGTCCAATGACCACGAAAAAATATTGAGTTGGGGTTGGTTAAATTTTATGGCAATAAAAAAGCCGAGAAGAATTTTCTTCCCGGCTTCTGAGTTAAAAATATTTGATTTTTAAGCGATATTTTTTCGCATTGACTTCTGCGAAATCTGTGCTACGATGGCTACCACGAAACGGCAAAATTTGGAGAAAATAAAATAGGCGGCATAAGCCGTCTATTTTGTGTAAAAACCGTGTTCATCTCTTTTCTGCGTCAAGTAGAAGTCAGACCATTGGGGAACATAAACTTCGGTATCGATTATGATACCGGCAACCCCCTTAATACAAAAATAACAGAGCCGCGGGTTCAAACGCGACTCTGTCTGGCGGAGAAGGAGGGATTCGAACCCTCGCTACGGTTTTATCCATACTACTCCCTTAGCAGGGGAGCCCCTTGAGCCTCTTGGGTACTTCTCCGTATGCGCTCTTCAAAACAATATCGATTATATCAAAAACCGCCTTTCGTTGTCAAGGATTATTGCGGGGTTTTTTGCGGAGAACGAAGTCTTTTGTCCGCGTTCTTTCGTGCCGCGGCGGAAAAAATCTGTCGTGCGTAAAATTTGCAATCATTATATGTGATTATTGCAATACTTGCGGTCAAAACCTATTTACATTCGCCGCGCATTTTGTTATAATATTCAGGATGATGTAATTTTATTACGGAGGTATATGATGAAGGGTCAAAACCTTGGTTTTCAGGGCACGCCGGAACAGGAAGCAAAGCTGAAAAAAGTCATTGAAGCTCATGCGTCCGAGCCCGGCTGTCTGATGCCCGTCCTTCAGGAAGCGCAGGCGATATACGGATACCTGCCGATAGAGGTCCAGACGATGATAGCCGACGGACTGGGCGTCGCGCTTTCCGAAGTCTACGGCGTCGCTACGTTCTACACGCAGTTTTCGCTCACGCCCAAAGGCAAGCACAGGATCAGCCTTTGCCTCGGGACGGCTTGCTACGTCAAGGGCGCGGATAAGATACTCGCTGCGCTCGAAAAGAAGCTGGGCGTGAAATGCGGCGAATGCACGGTGGACGGGCTGTTCTCGCTCGATTCGTGTCGCTGCGTCGGCGCGTGCGGGCTTGCTCCCGTTATGATGATAGACGACGACGTATACGGTAAGCTGACTGTCGATATGCTCGACGATATATTGCAGCCGTACAGGGAGGGCAAGAAATGACGGTAGCCGAACTTAACGAGATCAAGGCGAGATATTCCGACCTGATAAAGGTCAGACAGCTTATCGGCGAGCAGAGCGCGAAGCTGGAAAAGACGACGGGATACCGTAAGCAGGTGCTTGTCTGCGGCGGTACGGGCTGCACGTCATCGCGCTCCAAAGAGATAATAGACATTCTCGAAAGCACGCTCAAAGAAATGTGCATCAAAGACGTGCTCGTGATCAAGACGGGCTGTTTCGGTCTGTGCGCGCTCGGTCCCATAATGATAGTCTATCCCGAAGGTGCGTTCTATTCGCAGATGACGCCCGCCCATGCCAAAATGGTTGCGGAACGGCATCTCGTGCCAGGCGGCGACGTCATAAAGGAATACCTTTACAACGGTACGTTGCTGCCGGACGGCAAGATACTCCCGTTCCTCGAAACGCCGTTCTATAAGCGTCAGATGCGCATAGCTCTGCGCAACTGCGGACTCATTGCGGCGGAGGACATCAACGAAGCGATAGGCGCGGGAGATTACCAGGCTCTTGCGAAAGTGCTGACGACGATGACGCCCGACCAGGTCATAGACGAAATGCTCGCATCCGGACTTTGCGGCCGCGGCGGCGCAGGATTCCCGACGGGAAGGAAATGGGCGTTCGCGAAAGCGTCCAAGAGCGATATAAAATACGTCTGCTGCAACGCCGACGAGGGCGACCCCGGCGCGTTTATGGACAGATCAATTCTCGAAGGCGACCCGCACAGCGTGCTCGAAGCCATGGCGATAGCGGGGTATACGATAGGCTCCAATCAGGGTTACATATACGTCCGCGCGGAGTACCCGATCGCCGTGCACCGTTTGCAGGTGGCTATTAAACAGGCGCGCGAATACGGTCTGCTCGGCAAGAACATACTTGGCACGGGATTTGATTTCGACATAGATATCCGTCTCGGCGCGGGCGCGTTCGTCTGTGGCGAGGAGACCGCGCTTATGACGAGCATAGAGGGACACCGCGGCGAGCCGCGTCCCCGTCCTCCGTTCCCCGCGGTCAAAGGACTGTTCGGACGTCCCACCATCCTCAACAATGTGGAAACGTGGGCGAATATCAACCCCATAATAATGAACGGCGCGAAGTGGTTCTCGTCCATCGGAACGGAGAGCTCCAAGGGCACCAAGGTGTTCGCGCTCGGCGGAAAGATAACCAATGTCGGGCTCGTCGAAGTCCCTATGGGCACGACGCTGCGCACGATAGTCGAAGAGATAGGCGGAGGCATACCCAACGGCAAGAAGTTCAAAGCCGCGCAGACGGGCGGACCGTCGGGCGGGTGTATCCCCGCGAGCTGCCTTGACGTTCCCATCGACTACGAGAACCTCAAAAAGATAGGCTCGATGATGGGCAGCGGCGGTATGATCATACTCGACGAGGATACCTGTATGGTGGATATATCCAAGTTCTATCTCGAATTCACCGCCGACGAGTCCTGCGGCAAGTGCAACCCCTGCCGCATAGGCACGAAACGTCTGCTCGAACTGCTGACGAAGATAACGAAAGGGCAGGGCGAACTTTCCGACCTTGACAAGATACGCGACCTTGCAGAACATATGAAGTCGTCGTCGCTTTGCGCGCTCGGACAGTCCGCGCCCAACCCCGTGCTTTCGACGCTCAGATATTTCGAGGACGAATACAGGGCGCATATCGTCGACAAGAAGTGTACGGCGGGCGTGTGCAAAGCTCTGCTGTCCTACTACATAGTTCCCGACAAGTGCCGCGGCTGTACGCTGTGTAAGCGTAACTGCCCGGTCGGCGCGATCGAAGGTCAGCTCAAACAGCCCCACGCGATCGACACCGCTAAATGTATCAGATGCGGCGTGTGCATAACCAAGTGCAATTTCGGCGCTATCGTCAAGAAGTAACGGAGGGAATCATGGTAAATCTCAAGATCAACGGAATAAGCGTATCGGTGCCCGAAGGCAGCACGATATTGCAGGCGGCAGCTGCCGCAAATGTGGAGATACCCACCCTCTGCTATCTCAAAGGCGTAAACTGCGCCGGCTCGTGCCGTATGTGCGTCGTCGAAGCGACGGGCGCGCGCGGGCTTGTCGCGGCGTGCGTTTACCCCGTCAGCGAGGGAATGGAAGTACAGACGAACACGCCGAAGTGCCGTCAGTCGCGCAAGATGACTCTCGAACTTCTGCTTTCGTCACATAAGAAAAAGTGCCTGTCCTGTCTGCGCAACACCTCGTGCGAATTGCAGCGGCTCTCGCTCGAATACGGGGCGGACGAGGACAGATTCGCGTCCGCCAAGCCGGACACGCCGCTCGACACCTCATCGCCTTTCCTCATCCGCGACAACGACAAGTGCATCAACTGCCGCCGCTGCGTCGCGGCGTGCAAGAACCTGCAAAGCGTCGAAGCGATAGGACCGATAGGCAGGGGATACGCCGTACATATCGGTGCGGCGTTCGAGCGTCCGACGATAGAGTCCAACTGCGTGGGCTGCGGGCAGTGCATAGTTGCGTGCCCCGTGGGCGCGCTCACGGAAAAGAGCAACGTCGACGAAGTGTGGAAAGCCATGGCGGATCCCGACAAGAAAGTCGTGTTTTTCACCGCGCCGTCCGTCAGGGCGACGCTGGGCGAGGAGTTCGGCTATCCCGTCGGCACCAATGTGGAGGGTCGTATGGTTGCGGCAATACGTCGCCTCGGCAACGTCGAAGTGTTCAATATGGACGTTACCGCCGACCTCACCATTCTGGAAGAAGCCAACGAGCTCGTATGGCGCGTCAGGAACGGCGGCAAACTCCCGATGTTCACCTCCTGCTGCCCGGGCTGGATCAAGTTCGTCGAGCATACCTATCCCGATATGCTCCCGCACCTTTCCACCTGCAAATCGCCACAGCAGATGTTCGGCGCGCTGCTCAAAACTTACTACTGCGAGAAGAACGACATAGACCCGGAAAATCTGTTCGTAGTCAGCGTCATTCCTTGCACGGCGAAGAAGTACGAATCCGGCAGACCCGAGTTCCGTAAGGACGTCGATGTCGCGCTGACGACCCGCGAACTTGCGCGTATGATAAAGACGGCGGGCATAAAGTTCACCGAATTACCCGAAGAGCAGTTCGACGAGCCTTTCCGCATAGCGACGGGCGGCGGAGCGATATTCGGAGCGACGGGCGGCGTTATGGAAGCCGCGCTGCGCACCGCGGCGCATATGCTCGACGGCAAATTTGAAGTCCTCGACTTCAAGGAAGTGCGCGGCACCGAGCCGATCAAGGAAGCAAAGTACAAAGTCGCGGGGCTTACCGTCAAGGTCGCCGTCGCGTCCGGACTCGCGAATGCGCGCAAGATAATGGAAGACGTCAAAGCGGGCAGGAAGGATTATACTTTCGTCGAGATAATGGCTTGCCCCGGCGGCTGCGTGAACGGCGGAGGTCAGCCTACGTTGTCCGACAGTATACGCAACAGCAACCTCGATCTGCGCGCGTTGCGCGCCAAAGCGCTATATACCTTCGACAAAAAGACGGAGATACGCGCTTCGCACGACAGCCCTACGATCAAGATGCTCTACGGCGAATATTTAGAGCAGCCCGGCAGCCGCAAGGCGCACGAGTGCCTGCACACGGAGTACACGGCAAGGAAGAAATACTGAGCCGTCGGGCGGCTTAAAATACGTTAAACACAGGCAGAGACGAACGGAAATTCGTCTCTGCTTTTCTATGTTTTTCTCATCTGAAAATAACGTTGAATTTGTGTCGTTTTGTGAAAATTGTGTGAAATTTTGCTGAAAAGTATTGACAAATCGTCAGGGGGGGGGTATTATAATTGAGGAGGGAAAGCTGCCGGCAGGCGGAGCCCCGAAAATATATCAGGAGGAAAAGCATATGAAAAAAACAAGGCGTTTGATCGCTGGCATAGTTACGTTTATACTTGCCGCGGTCATGGCGTTCGCGTTTGCC
>CALVYT010000015.1 GCA_944372345.1 uncultured Clostridia bacterium | reverse complement strand
CGCGCCTGCGCGATCTTTTTGCGAATCTGCGGCGGTTTCGGGTCACGGCGGGGTCACCCAGCCGTGACCGCTATCGCTCCGCACGCTCCGATAACCGCCGCATTCACTACAAAAATCTCTGCGCATTCGCTGCGAATTCTGCCAAACAGCAAACGGGTTGCCCGCATAAAGCAGACGCGCACGGCGAGCCGTGCGCGGAAGAAAGAAAAAGCGTCAAAGCATGTTTGCTTTGTTCGGCAAGCGTGCTTCATACTATTAATATAAAAGGTTTTTAAGTTCCTTGGGAAAGGGGTGCGGTTCCTTGCAAGGAAGGGTTTTCCCCGCAAAAACACTCTCCGAGTGCTCCCTCGAAAAAAATAATTGACAAAACGGGCGTTTAGTGGTATCCTTGCATTGAGAGAAATTTATAACCGCGGTTAATGTTTTTCGCCCGCGGCTTCGGACCGCGGCGCGGCAAGCTCCTGCGGCTTACGGCGGCGGGCGGACGGCACGCCCAATATCAGCCCCGCACGACATCTCGGGGCACGGCGCACGCGCTCCGCGGGGCGGCATAATATCGGGCAGGGCGGAACGCCGTAACAAATCCGCAGCGGCAAGCCCGCTCGGGGCGGTCGGGAACATAGCGAAATGACGAAAGTATACGACATAACGGGAATGAGCTGTGCGGCGTGCGCCGCGGCGGTGGAGCGCGCGGCGAGGGGAGTGAAGGGCGTTAAGAGCGCGTCCGTCAATATCCTGTCCGCGACGCTGACGGTCGAGGGGGGCGCGGAGCCGAGCGAAGTGGTCGCGGCGGTGACGGGCATAGGCTACGGCGCGGAAGAGCGCACGGAGCGCAGGAGCATAGGCGAAGTGCATGCGAAAGAGGCGAAGAGCGCGCTGCGCCGCCTGATAATATCGCTCGTACTGCTCGTGCCGATAATGTATCTCGCAATGGGACATATGATAGGTCTGCCGCAGCCGCATGGCAAGGTCGGCGCGATCGTGAGCGCGTTCATTCAGGCTGCGCTGACGGCGGCGGTCATGATCGTGAACCGTCGGTTCTTCGTGAGCGCGGCTAAGGGATTGCGGCATATGTCGTTCAATATGGATACGCTCGTGTCCCTCGGCAGTATAGCGTCGTTCGGCGTGGGCGTTTACGGCATAGTTTTGCTTTTCGGTATAGACTCTCCCGCGGAGAACGCGATCGAGGAAGCGCGGAATTACCTGTATTTCGATTCGGCGGCGATGGTGCCGGCGCTCGTGACGGTGGGTAAATTTCTCGAAGCGCTGTCCAAAACGCGCACGACGTCCGCGATAGACGGATTGATCTCGCTGCGTCCCGATAAGGCGCGCGTGCTGCGCGACGGAAAAGAGGAGCTGATCCCCGCGTCGCGGCTGGAAGTCGGCGACGTATTCGTCGTCAAAGCGGGCGAGAGCATTCCCGCAGACGGAGTGATAACGGACGGCGAAGGCGCGGTGAACGAAGCGGCGATAACGGGCGAGAGCATACCGCGCGACGTGCGCGGCGGCGACGGCGTGGTCGGCGCGTGCATACTCGAAAGCGGGTATCTGAAAGTGCGTGCGGAGAAAGTGGGCGAAGATACGACGCTTTCGCGCATAATAGAGGCGGTGGAGAACGCGTCCGCGGGCAAAGCGCCCGTCGGGCGGCTGGCGGACAGGATAGGCGGCATATTCGTTCCCGCCGTCATAGGCGTCGCGCTCGTCGTGTTCGCCGTGTGGATGATCGTGACGGGCGCGAGCGACGGCTCGCCCGACGTTGCGAGGTCGGTCATATTCGCAGCGAGCGTGCTCGTGATCTCCTGTCCGTGCGCGCTGGGGCTCGCCACTCCCGTCGCCGTAACGGTGGGCGTGGGCAGAGCGGCGCGCGAGGGCATACTCGTGCGCAGCGCGGCGGCTCTCGAACGCGCGGGGCGTGTGACCGTCGTCGCGTTCGACAAGACGGGAACGGTCACCGAGGGCAAGCCGCGGGTGATCTCCGTGAGCGGCGACACGTCGCACCTGGCGGCGGTCGCGGCGGTGGAAAAACTGAGCTCGCACCCGCTCGGCGCGGCGATAGTCGAATATGCGGGCGGGGCGGACGGCGCGGAAGCGACGGATCTCGCCCAGTTCTACGGCGGCATATCCGGGAAAGCGGAAGGCAGGGAATACGTCATAGGCAGCGTCGCTCTCGCCCGCGAGCGCGGAGCCGATCTGTCGGCGTTCGACGGGGACGTAGCGCGCATACGCAAGCAGGGCGGCAGCGCGATAGCGGCGATGACGGGCGGCAAGGCGGTGCTCGTGTTCGGCATAGCGGACGGTCCGCGCGCGGGCGCGAAAGAGGCTGTGGACGAGCTGAAACGTATGGGGATAAAAACGGTGATGCTGACGGGCGACGGCGAGGGCGCGGCGGAGCATATCCGCTCGCGGCTGGGCATAGACGAGGCGGCGCACTCTCTGCGCCCCGAGGACAAGGCGGAGTATATCTCGCGGCTCGCGGCGCAAGGCGAGCGCGTGGCGTTCGTCGGCGACGGCATAAACGACGCGCCCGCGCTGGCGGCGAGCTACGTCGGGTTCGCTATGGGCGGCGGTACGGACGTCGCGATCGATTCCGCCGATTTCGTGCTGACGGGCGGCAATACGGAAAAGGTCGCGTTCGGTATATCCCTGTCCCGCCGCGCGATGAGGATCATAAAGGAGAACCTGTTCTGGGCGTTCATATATAACCTTATATGCATGCCCGTGGCGGGAGGGGCGTTCGCCGCGCTCGGACTGACGATAACGCCGATGATAGGCTCGGCGGCGATGAGCATATCCAGCGTGTGCGTGGTGCTCAATTCCCTGCGGCTCAACATAGGACTGAAAAAGCGCGCGGCGGGGAAGAGCGCGACGGCGGAGGAAACGGCTTGCCCGATAGGCGCGGCATGCCCGTCGGCAGGCGCGGAAGATAACGATAAAAACGAAAAGGAGACGGATATGAGGACGTTCAAAGTAGAAGGAATGATGTGCATGCATTGTGTGGGCAGAGTGAAAAAGGCGCTCGAGGATCTCGGGCTGAAAGCCGAAGTGGACCTTGAAAAGGGCACGGCGGCGGTCGAGGGCGGCGCGAGCGACGCGGAAGTGATCGCCGCGATAGAGAAAGCGGGGTATAAGGCGGAAAAATGAAGAGCGTATTCACCGTAACGGAGCGCGATCTTTACGACGCGCTGATAGACACGCGCTACGACCTGCGCGTGACCGAGATAACCGACCCCGAGCGCGCGGAAGCGTATCTCGAAAAGCTGTACGGCAGACCCGTTCCCGTGAGCGGCGGCGAAGCGTATGCCGAGGGCAGCGACAGTCTGTTCAAGCCGAGGTATTCGGACGGCGACCTGCTGCACGTTATGCGGCGGCTGACGGCGGAGGACGGCTGCCCGTGGGACAGGGCGCAGACGCACGAGTCCATACGCAAGAACGCGATAGAGGAGGCGTACGAGCTGTGCGAAGCGATAGACGCGGGCGACGTCGCGGGGATGCGCGAGGAAACGGGCGACCTGCTGCTGCAAGCGCTGTTCCATTCGGATATGGCGGAGCGCGCGGGCGAGTTTTCGCGGCTGGACGTCGTGGACGAGCTTGTGCGCAAGCTGGTGACGCGCCACACGCATATTTTCGGAGCAGACAAGGCGGCGACGGAAGAGGAGGCGCTCGGACGCTGGGAAGCGGCGAAAGCCAAAGAGAAGCACGCCGAAACGACGGAGAGCAAGGTCGCGCGTTTGCCCGACTCGTTCCCCGCGCTGCTCAAACTGCAAAAGGTGCTCAAAAAACTGACGGAAGCCGGGCTGGAAAACGACTGCCCGAAAACGACGGTGCGCGACGTGCTCGTCGCGGCGTGCGGCGCGCTCAAAGGCGGAGCGGACCTCGAACCCGACCTTATAAAAGAGATAAACGCGCTGTCCGCGGCGTTTTTCCGCGGCGAAGCGAAAAAGGTGACGGACGTTGACTGACATAAAGACGCTGCTCCGGAAAGGCTGCGCCACGCTCGCGCCGCTCGCGGGGTACAGCGACGTAGCATTCAGGCGGCTCTGCCGCGATTTCGGCGCGGACCTGACGGTGACGGAAATGGTCAGCGTCGCGGGGCTGAACTACAAGAGCAAAAAGACGGTCGCGCTGCTGCGCACCGCCCCCAACGAAACGCCGTCGTGCGCGCAGTTGTTCGGGAGCGTGCCCGAGCAGTTCGAGCGCGCGCTCTCGCACCCCGACGTGGCGAAGTTCGACATACTCGACGTCAATATGGGCTGTCCCGTGCGTAAAGTTTTCGGGCACGGCGAGGGCAGCGCGCTGCTGCTCGACCCCGAACGCGCCGCGGCGATAGTCCGCGCGCTTAAAAAAGGCGGCAAGCCCGTGACCGTAAAAATGCGGCTGGGAGTAAAGGACAAGGCGGGCGCGGTCGATTTCGCAAAGCGTATGGAGGACGCGGGCGCGGACCTTATCACCGTGCACGGACGCACGCGCGAGCAGCTGTATTCGGGCGAAGCGGACTGGGACGAAATCCGGCGCATAGCGGCTGCGGTGAGCGTTCCCGTGCTCGGCAACGGCGACGTGGACGAGGATAATATCGAAGAGAGAAAGGACGGCGTATACGGCGTGGCGATAGGGCGCGGCGCGGTGGCAGATCCGCAGATATTCTCCGGGCGGCGGACGCTGACGCGGCTGGAAGTGATAAAGCGGCACCTCGCTTACGGCGAGGAGTATTTCGGGGAGAGATACGCCGTGACCGCGCTGCGCTCGTTCATACCGTTCTACCTCAAAGGCATTCCCGACATAAAGCGCATACGCAACGCCGCCATGCTCTGCCGCGACAGGGATTCGTTGCTCGACGTGCTGGGCGAGGCGGACGTGTGAGGATACGCTCTTTCCGCGCTTGACAAAACTCTTACGGAGGTCTATCATATAACTATGAAAAAGTTTGAAACGGTGCCCATCACGCTGATCACCGGCTACCTCGGCAGCGGCAAGACGACGTTGATCAACCACCTGCTGAAAAACGCGGGCGGGCATAAAATGGCTGTTATAGTAAACGACATCGGCGAAGTGAATATCGACGCCGACCTGATCCAGAAAGGCGGCGTCGTCGCCGAAAAGGACGACAGTCTTGTCGCCCTGCAAAACGGCTGCATATGCTGCACGCTGAAAAAGGACCTTATCGATCAGCTCGCGTCGCTGATAAAGACGCGCAGGTTCGACCATATCCTCATCGAAGCGTCGGGTATCTGCGAGCCCGTACCCATCGCGCAGACGATAACCTATCTCGAAGACCAGTTCGAGCGGCGCGGTATGCCCAAGTTCTGCAAGCTCGACGCCGTGATCTCCGTGACCGACGCGCTGCGCCTTGCCGACGAGTTCGGCTGCGGCGAGGCTCTCGCGCGCGCCGAGCGCGGCGAGGAGGACATAGAGAACCTCGTCATTCAGCAGCTTGAATTCTGCGACATAGTGCTGCTCAACAAGGCGGGTGAAGTCACGCGCGAACAGCTCGGCACGATCGAGGCGATAGTGCGCAAATTGCAGCCGCACGCCGAGATCATCGAAACGGATTATTGCAAAGTAGACGTCGACCGCCTGCTCGACACGGGTCTGTTCGATTTCGAGCGCGCCGTCAATTCCGCGGGCTGGATGGAGGAGTTCGACAGCACGGACAACGAGCACGACGCCGACGCCCGCGACGAGCACGGGCATAAGCACGACGGCGATGACGACGAGCGCGTTCACGAGCACGGACATCACCATCATCATCACCACGAGCACGGAGTGGGCGAGAACGACGACTCCGGCACGGCGGAGGAATACGGCATAAGCACTTACGTCTATTACCGCCGCCGCCCGTTCGACAGGCTGAAATTCGAGGACTGGGCGAACAGGGACTACGGCAGAAAGATCATCCGCGCCAAAGGACTCGTGTATTTCTCGGACGACAGGGATATGTCCTACGTCTACGAACAGGCGGGACGGCAGAAATATCTGTCCGAGAACGGACCGTTCTACGCGACCCTGCCGCCCTCGGAGATAGACCGTCTGCTCGCCGCCGATCCAAAGTTCGCACACGACTGGGATATGGAGTACGGCGACAGGATGATAAAACTCGTATTTATCGGGCAAGATCTTGACCGTCGATCCCTCAAGACCGCGCTTGACGGCATTTAAGCCGGGAAACCGCTTTCGCCGCGGGTTTGCCGCGGCTGCAACCGAGCGCGAACGCCGAAGGGCGGGTGCGCCCGGGGCTGCGCCCCGCAAAAGCCGTGCTTTTGCTTCTCGCGCGAAAAGTAAAAAAGCGTTACAATAAAAAAGCAGCCGCATTTCATTCTTGCGGCTGTATATTTTATATTCCCTCGGCAGCCGCCCGCCTGAACCCCGCTCTCTGCCTTCCTCGGCAGCGGGGAAGAAGATATTTTAATTTTAGAATAATGCTCCCTCGGCAGCTGTCCGCCTGAACCCCGTTCTCTGCCTTCCGCAGTAACAGGGAAGAAGATAAATTTATCTCGGCTGTTGCTTCGCGCCGATTGTCGGTTTTCGCCCGCGGCAAGCCGCGGGCGTCATTATTATGCGTGAAGCGGCAAACGCGGTAAATGCAACCGAACGTGCATAGAACGCGGTTTTGCTCTGTCTGCTGCTCGCGGAAACAGCTATGGCGGAAAAGACAAGGTTTGCTCCGCGCTAGCTCCGCTTGCCCTGCGGCGTTCAGGCGTAATGCTTTTCCGCAAGCCCCGCCGCGCCCGTAAGATACCGAAGCGCGTCTGCCTCATTCGGCAAGAGCGCTTCTATATTATACGGAAAAGAATTTTAAGTTTCTCGGAAAGGGGCTCGGGGGAAACCCTCTTTACAAAGAGGGTTTCCCCCGATAAACACTTCTCCGAAAAAATTATAAATGCACTTGTAAGTTTCTCGGGAAAGGGTCAAGGGAAAACCGCTCTTTACAAAGAGGGGTTTTCCCTTGAAAATTTCTCGGAAGAAAATTATAAAAAGGATTTTAAGTTTCTCGGAAAGGGGTTCGGGGAGAACCCTCTTTTCAAAGAGGGTTCTCCCCGACAAACACTTCCCGAAAAAATTATAAATGCGTTTTTAAGTTTCTCGGGAAGGCGGGGCGCGGGGCGGAAACCCCTCTTTGCCGAAAGAGGGGTTTCCGCCCCGAGAACATTTCTCCGGGGAATTGAAAAAATTTTCAAAAAGGTCTTGACATATGGCGGAGTTTGGTTTATTATAGTAGTGATACTTTGATTTATTAAAGGAGAGGAATTTGATGAAGGAAACATCAACCGCAAAGAAGAAAGGTTCGTTTTTCGACAATCCGATTCTTCGTACCAAGATCAAGTCCGCAAACGCAAAGATCTTCCCCGAGGGTTTGCTGGGCTATTTTCTCGGTCCGACGCTGGCACTGATCAGCAACTCGATATTGTCAAGCTACCTTAACCAGTATTTCACCGACGTTCTCGAGCTCGGCACATGGGCGCCGACGTTCCTGTCGCTGCTGCCCGTTATTTCCGTTATCGCGGTCGTCGCGGGAAATATCGTCATCGGCAGACTTATGGACCACGTCAAAACGCGCGCGGGCAAGGCAAGACCGATATTGCTGCTCGCCCTGCCGTTGTGCGTGCTCGCGCTGCTCGTGTTGTTCGTGTTCTCGCCGCTCCCCGTAACGGAGGGAGAGGGCAACAATGAATTGCTCGTTCTGATACTGCTCGCCGTGGGCTACAACCTGTGGTTCGCGGTCGCGTATCCGTTCTACTTCACGCCGCACTCCGCGCTCGTCAACCTGTCGACGCGTAACAGCACCCACCGCTCGCTGATCGCCACGATCTCCAACGCGACGACTCTTGCGGCTATGGGTCTGTGCTCGATGATCTTCCCGTTCTTCCTCGGCATTGTGTTCACCGGTGAGCAGCAATCTTCTCATGATGCTTGGAAGATATTCTCAATCGCGCTTATGGTCATCACCGCCGTGGGTATTATTATCGAGTATATGTTCACCCGCGAGCGTATCACCGAAGAGACGATGGAAAAGGGCGAGGCGGCGGAAGCCGAACCCAAGAAAAAAGCGGTCCCCATCGGCAAGCAGCTCAAAGCCTGCTTCAAGGACAAGTATTGGTGGATCATCATCGGGCTGTTCTTCTTCTATCAGCTCGGCGGTATGCTTAAAAATTCCTCGCAGCTCTACTTTTGCACCATAATGTTCCCCGGCGAGATAGTTGTGGACGGTGTAGCGAAAGAGGGATATTCGACGGCGATAGGCGGCGGTTACCACGGAACGCTTTCCATAATCGGCGCGATACCGACCGCGCTCGGTATGCTGCTCGCATGGCCTCTTGCAAACAAGATAGGCAAATCGCGGGCGATAGTGCTCGGCTCCGCATTGGCGGTCGTCGGCGGCGTTATCGGTCTTATAGCGCCGGGTAACTTTGCCGTGGTCGTGACGTCGTTCGTCGTCAAGGCGCTCGGCTCCACCCCCGCGATGTATCTGTCGCTCGCGCTGCTCGCCGACGTGCTCGACCATCAGGAAGCGATGCACGGCTTCCGTACCGACGGTTTTACGATGACCATCTACGGCGCTATCATGGCGGGTATGACGGGTATCGCGTCCGGTATCATTCTCGGTGTCATCAACACCACGGAGTACAGCGATTACATAGCGCTTTCGCCCGCCGAGGCGGTAGCCAGCACGGGTATGCTTGATTCCGCGCAAAAGATAATGCCTTGGATCTTCATCGGCGGCGAGACGATATGCTACGGTCTCATACTCCTCATCAACCTGTTCATGGGCGTCGAGAAGTTCGGCAAGTTCGACCATAAGGCGATAATCATCGACCAGAGAGCTCTTGCGGCCGCCGAAGGCAGAGAGTACGAGCCGCCCGCAGTCGTGATGGCGCGCGAGGAAGCGGAAGCCAACGCCAAGGCGGAAGAGCAGAGAATTGCCGAATCCAAGGCGAAATGCGAAAAGAAGGGGCTGGACTTCGAAGCCGAAGAGGCGAAGTACCAGGAAGCGAAGAAGGCGAAGGAAGCCGCCGCGGCAGCCAAGAAGGCAGCCAAGGAAGAGCAGAAGAAGGCGAAGGAAGCCGCGAAGCAGGCGGAATTCGACGCTCTGCCCGAGGACGAAAAGGCGAAACGCCTTGCCGCAGCGGAAGCGAAGAAAGCCAAGCAGGCTGAGCGCGACGAAAGGATACTCGCCGAATTCAACGCTCTGCGCGAGAAGTACGGCAGGACGCTCCTGACCGCCGAAGATATGGCGGAAGAGGAAAAGCCCGCCGAACAGCAGGCTGCTCCCGAAGCGGAAGAAGCGAAAGCTCCCGAAACGGAAGAAGTGAAAACCGTGACGGAAACGGCGGAGCCTGCCGCGGAAGATAAGCCGGACGACGGCAAGACCGAATAACGGCACAAACCGCAAATAAACCGACAAGACAAGGGATCTCCGAAAAAGAGGTCCCTTTTCTTTTGCCCGTTGTTTTTCCCGCATGCCGTGCGCCGCGATCTCTGCTTGCCGCTTTTCGCGCGCCGTGCGCCGCCCTTTCGGTTTTTGTTTCCCGCGCCCGCCGCGGCGAAATACCGTTCACATATCCGCCGCGCCCTTGCCGCCGCTTGTATGTGCATAAACGGTTGCGTTTTATCCGGTCTTGTGGTATGCTTATATCATAACGAACGAGGAGGAAAACGATGAGAAAAGACGGACCCGCCGTTGCGGATAAGGAAACGGAAGAAAAGTATTTTATGGAGCGGTACGCGGCGCAGCCCGAGCAGGAGAAACCCGTTATGCTGCTTGCGCGCGCTTATGAAGAGTTCGCTGCGAACGATGACGACGAAGCGGCGGAGCGGCTGCTCGACCTGTATTTTTCGGCGCACGCGGACGATACGAACGTCCGCATTCCCGCTTTGGTATTGCGCGGCAGGTTATGCGACGGCAAAGGCGACGCGGACGGCGCGCTCGCGGCTTACACCGAAGCGGCGAGAGCGGAAAACGAAAGCGAAATGAAGTACGGCGCGACGTTTGTCTATGCGTATTTCGTCGCAGGCAGGAAGCTCGCGGAACATTACGACGAAGCGGAGCGGTACGTTTCTATGATATACGAAACGCTTTCGGACGCGAACAACGCGTACATAGCGAACAGGCTGATGTCCGTATTTGCGGAAGCGAAAGGCGATACGGAAAAGGCGGAGTATTACGGGCATAAGGCGGATGCGCTGCTGGACGGAATGAAAAAGGACGCGAAGCCGCTGTTTTTCAAGGCGATAAAGGTCGCTCCCGTGGATCGCGGATTACAGAAAGAGATCGCTTCGGAAATGAAGCGCGGGCGTTTCGTGCTTCGCGACTATGGCGACGGCTATTTATGGGAGCGCAAGCGCACGTTCGGTATGCAATATGTGTCTATCGAATCTCTCTACGACGTCGTGTGCGTTACGGCATACATTTCGTGGAGGGACGTGATGGCGGGACAGACGTGTGTGGACGGCTTGAACGGTTTTATGGGGTGTGCGATCAAGATCCCGCTCAAAAGGTTTGTCAAAAAACTCGTGAAGAAGATAGCTGCGCGCGCCGAATGCGGAAAGCCGTGCGAGGCGAGCGAAAAGAGCGTGCGGTAAAGGAGAGAAAATATGCTTGAAACAGGGACGAAAGCGCCGGCATTCACATTGCCGGACAAGGACGGCAGAGCGGTGTCGCTTTCCGATTTTCTCGGAAGTAAGGTCGTGCTTTATTTTTACCCGAAAGACAATACTCCCGGTTGCACGAGACAGGCGTGCGCGTTTGCGGCGGCTTACGACGGCTTCCGCGAAAAGAACGCCGTGGTCATCGGGGTCAGCCGCGACGGCGCGGCGTCGCACGCGAGATTTGCGGAGAAATACGGACTGCCGTTCATATTGCTCTCCGACGAAAGCGCGGACGTGATAAAACGGTACGGAGCGTGGGGCGAAAAAAAGCTGTACGGCAAGGTGAGCGAGGGCGTCGTGCGCACGACTTACGTCATCGACGAAGCGGGGGATATAATCGCGGCAATGCCCAAAGTCAAGCCGGATACGAACGCCGCCGAAGTCCTCGCTATGATATGACAATACGCGGGAACGCCGCCCTTTGTTCAAAGGGCGGTTTTTTCGCGCCCGCGAAAGCCGCGCCGTCGGAAATATGTTTGCCCGGACCTTTGCCGCTGTTCGGCGATAAAAACAAAATGCTTGCATTCATACGGGTTTTGTGTTATAATCATATATAGTATAACGTAAAAGCGAGGAGAAAAATAACGAGCAAGGAAAAGCCTGCCGGGCACGACAGGGAAGTCGAAGAGAGGTGTTTTGCGGAGCGGTATGCGGCGCAGCCCGAAAGGGAAAAGCCGGCTATGTTGATCGCACGGGCTTATAACGCGCTTTTGGCGGACGACAGGGAAAGAGCGAAGCGGTTGCTCGATCTTTATTTTTCCGAGCATGCCGACGATACGAACGTAAAGATCCCCGCGCTGCTGTTGCGCGGCAGGATATGCGAGAGCGACGGCGACGGGAGCGGCGCGCTTTTGCGAAAAAACGGACCCGCGGAACGGCAGCCGAACAAATTCAACTAAATATAAAACAAACTCAACCGATTGTTGAGAGATATTCATAGCGCACGGACGGATCTTGTGATAAAATGTAAACACAGGCGGAAAGCCGGAAAATAATATTGAGGTTGGAGCAAATGAAACAATACGGAAAAATCATCGCAAAGCTCAGAAAGGAACGCAACATGACCCAGGCGGAGCTCGGCGCAAAACTGAACGTTACATATCAGGCCGTGAGTAAGTGGGAAAACGATCAGTCGCAGCCCGATTTCGCCACAATGATCGAGATGGCGAAGCTGTTCAACGTACCGTTGAATGTATTCGTGGACGGCGATGAGGCGTCTGTCCCCGCTGCGCCCGCCGCTGAAACGCCGCAAGCCGAACTGCAGCCTGCGGAAGAACCCGTTATAGGGTATTGCAAAAATTGCGGCATAGCTGTCAGAAAGGAGAATCTCGCGCAGGAACGTCCTTATATACTGTGCAGCAACTGCGCGACGGAGCTTGCGGAACACGAAAAGGCAGAACGCGAAAAAGCCGCCGCAAAGGAAGCCGAAAAGGACGGCAGACATAAGCACGACCGCAACAGGGGACTCATATGGGCGGCAGTCATAACGGGCGTACTGCTTGCCGCGGCGCTCGGCGTCACGATAGGAACGGGCAATTATATCGGAATACCCGTATCTATCGGCTGCGCGGCTATCCTCTATATGTTTGTTGCGCAGCTGTTCTGGGGCGGATTCGTCGTAAACGCGTGTCTGGGCGGCGCCAAGGTCATAGGCACGCCGGGCATTATATTCTCGTTCGATCTTGACGGATTTATTTTTCTGATAGCGATGAAGATACTCTTCGCGCTGCTGCGTATGCTCGTGTTTCTCGTAACGCTGCTTATCTCGTCTTGTTTTGCTCTCGTTTGCAGCCCGTTCACGTTTGTGCCCGCAATGATTCGCGTCAGGAGCGAGGGGCGGGAAGAAATCTGATTTCTGCGGAACACAAGGAGGTTTTTTATGAAAAGGATGGTATGTATTGTTTTGTGCGCGCTTCTTGCGGTATGTCTTTCGTTTGCCGCGGCGGCGTGCGGCGGATCTTCCGTGCCCGGACCTACTCCGTCGCCGGATCCCTCTCCGTCGCCGGATCCCGGCGGCGACGATGACGACGAAGAGGACGAAAAAGAATTCGCGGGACTTACGTTTTCCGACGTTACCGTGACTTACGACGGGAGTGAGCATACGCTCGAAGTGGAAGGCACGCTCCCGCAAGGCGCGAAAGTAGAGTATACGAATAATAAGGGTACGGACGCGGGCGTATACGAAGCGACCGCGACGGTGA
>CALVYT010000014.1 GCA_944372345.1 uncultured Clostridia bacterium | reverse complement strand
CCGCTTTAGCGGCAGCCCGAGAATGTGTTGCGGCTGGAAGCCTATTCGGAGCGTCTTGAGACGCAAGCCGGTAATATGCCCTTGAAGGGCTTGTGCATACCACGCGTTCAACGCGTGGTATTGATTCGCCCTACGAGCCTTGTGCAATTACCTTATCCTTTTTGATCTCATTTGTTTTTTTCATTATGTCATCGCTTACATATTTTGTCAATACTCTTTTCCAAAATTGTTTTTATACAGGCTGCAATAGAGTGCCCATAAAAATATGTGACAGTCTTGGGAGACGGCTTCTATGGGCGAATAAATCACCGATTTGTTTCGGTATTGCAACGGATCGGCGATTCGTCATCTGTTCGCCGACATCGGTTTCCGTTTCAAAATGAGGATTATATAGACGAAAATCGTCGATTCGGTCATATTGCGGATAAAGAGAGAGCGTGCATTCCGGTGCGCTCTCTTCGGTTGCGCGGGCGTCGGCGGTGCGTTTTCGTTACGCCCTCGTCGCCGTAAGTTGTTTTCGTCAATCGCGCATATCGTCTTTTAACGTCATGGTGCGGTTCTCAAGACAAAAAGCGCTTTGCTGCGCTTTTTTGCGTATTGTCCGGCATGGGCGGGAACATATTGAACCGTTATAAGAGCGAATAAAAACCAACGACGGGAACCGCTGTCAGATAAATCCGAGAGAGATAAGCATAGCGCGGTCGACGAGATCCATCGTGCGGGTATCGAGTGCGCCGAGGCGGGCTTTGAGCCGACGTTTGTCGAGCGTGCGCAGCTGTTCCAGCAGTATAACGCTGTCTTTTGTCAGCCCGAAACTGCCGCTTGCGACTTCGATGTGCGTCGGCAGTTTGGCTTTTGTCAGGCGGCTGGTTATCGCACCGACGATGACGGTGGGGGAATACCTGTTCCCGACGTCGTTCTGAACGACGAGAACGGGGCGCACTCCGCCCTGTTCGCTGCCGATCACCGGACTCAAATCCGCATAAAAAATGTCACCCCTCCTGATCTCCATTTGCTACCGACAGGTTGATCTCTCCCATCTCCTTATAACCTTCCGCCATCTTCTCTTTATCCATAGTATGCGCGGCGGGGAAGTATCTGTTAATCACCTTTTCGATGTCGGAAAGCAATTTCTCCGTCCTCCCGCAGTCTGTATGCGCGCCGAGCAGTTTTACCGCTTCGTCCGCGTCAAGCCGAATTATCACCATAGTCAGCGTCCTCTATACCTATTTTTCCCGCAGCGACGGTGTTTAGCCCTTGCAAAAAATGTCATACTTTGCCGCGTCTGTTTCAGCGATCGACAGAGCGGTCGGAAGTGCGGTATGGTTTTTCAAAACTTTTCAGCAGAAGAAAAATGACGATGCCGAGTATTGATATTATTGAAGCGTTGCTCGATCCGGATGACCGTGATCCGGTTACGCTCGGGGAATGCTGTTGAGCACGAACAGACAGCGGTCGTTGCATCGGATAAACCGAACGCGGCGGAGTCTGAGCCATAGCAGGATCTTTTGACGGATTATTATATCTTAAAACCCCTTGCTCCGATAAACGGAGCGGGATGGGAGCAGTTATCGTATTTCGTATGGACGAGGATGAGAACGGCAACGGAATGATCCGTTCGGAGGAAGATGCGGAACGAGAAAGCGCGGCGTTTGCCGAATATCTTGAAACGGCAGGAAAATCAAGCGAGTAAAGAAACGGCAGAAGGATCAAACGAGTAAAGCGATTCGGTAATAACGATTATTCACCGCGAATTGAAACGGACGCATGGAAAAACCGCCTCTAAGGCGGTTTTTGTTTTCGGGCGCGATGCGGTCGCACGCCTTGTTTTTGCGAAAAATAACGATATTTACGGTATATAATGATATATTATGTCACGCATAATACGGATTCTTCGGCTTCATCAGCGTTTTGCGTCGGATTATCTCTTGAACGGCAGGAAATCCCCGACGTTTTTGTCAGTATAAATATCTTCGTCCATCTGGGACGCGCGCAGCACGGCGGACTTGCCGTATTTAAGGCGGATAGCGGCTATCGCGTCGTCCAGTTTTTCGCGGCACTTCGCGTTGTCGTCGCCGAACATCGAAAGCTGCTCGGGAGAGCGGTCGGATGAAAGGGCGAACGTACCGACGTCAATCGAACGCAGCAGCGCGCCGTTCCACAGCTCGTCGAACAGTCGCGCGGCGGCTTCGGATATGTCCGACGACGAGCGCATGGGGGACGGCAGAGCGACTTGCCGACCTTCGCGCGACAGATCGGTATAACGCAGCCCGAGATATATGCCGCCTGCGCGGAAGCCGTATTTTTTCAGTCGTGCGGCGACGAGCTCGGAGAGATATTTGATAAGCGTGATCCCGTCATCGCGGGTCACTAGATCGCGCAGCGCGGTCAGTCCGTGGCTGACGCTTTTCAGCTCGCGGGAGACTACCGCCTCGCGTACTTCGCCTTCGTCTTCGCCGCGTGCGGCGCGGCGAAGATCGACGCCGGGTTTGCCGAGCAGCTTCTTTATGACGCGCTCGTCCGTACGGGCGAGTTCGCCTATGGTGCGGACGTTTATGCGGCGCAGTTTTTCCTCCGTCTTTCCGCCCACGCCGCACAGTTCGCCGACGCCGAGCCGCCACACTTTGTCGCGGAAATTTTCGCGGGTGATGACCGTTGTCGCGTCGGGCTTTTTCATATCGCTGCCCAGCTTTGCGAACAGCTTGGTAAAGCTCACGCCCGCGCTTGCCGTGATTCCGAGTTCTTCGCGAATGCTTGCACGCAGCCCGTCCGCGATCGCTTCGCCGCCGCCGAACAGCTTTGCCGTTTCCGTGCAGTCCAGCCAGCATTCGTCCGGACCGAACGGCTCGACATAGCACGAATAGCGGTTGCATATCCCGAACATCCGTTTGGAGATCTTGTCGTAGACGTCGAAACGGGGAGGAACGAACACGATGCCCGGCGCTTTCGCCGCCGCTTCGGAAACGGTGTCGCCCGTTTTGACGCCGTACTTTTTCGCTATCTCGTTTTTGGCGAGCACGACGCCGTGCCGTTTTTCCGGCGATCCCGCAACAGCGACGGGCTTGCCCGCAAGCGACGGATCCATCAGACATTCGACGCTCGCGTAAAAATTATTCATATCCAAATGCACGAACAGCCGCATAACGCCCTCCTTATATACAATATTATACCACCGAAACGCGCGGCAGTCAACAGTTAGAACAAATTTTCTAATAATTTCTTATTCGCGGGCGTGCGAACGCTTGACAAAAACGTCGCCGCGCAATAAACTGTTAATGAGGAAAAAGGGGAAAGAAGGAGCGTAAATGACGGCGGGCGCGCCTGCGGGGAGCAGAAAACTCGGGATATTGTTCATAGTCGTTTCGGCGTTTTTCTTCGCGCTGATGAATCTGTTCGTCAAACTCTCGGGGGAGCTGCCGACGATGCAGAAGGCGTTTTTCCGCAATCTCGTCGCGGCGGGCGTCGCGCTTGTGCTGCTGCTTCGTCGGCCTTCGCAGTTCAAAACGATAAAGGGCAATCTTTATCCGCTGATAATGCGTTCCGTTGCGGGGACGCTCGGCATTATATTGAATTTCTCAGCGATAGACAATATGGATATTGCGGACGCGTCCATACTGAATAAACTTTCGCCGTTTTTCTCCATAATATTCTCGTTCGCACTGCTGCGGGAAAAGCCTGGCAGGTTCGAGTGGCTGGCGGTCGCCGTCGCGTTCGGCGGAGCGATGCTCGTGGTCAAGCCGTCGTTTTCGTCCGACGTGCTCCCCGCGATCGGCGGAGTATTCGGCGGGATGAGCGCGGGGCTGGCGTATACGTTCGTGCGCAAGGCGGGAGCTGGCGGCGCGTCGCGCAATCTCATCGTATTTTTCTTTTCTGTGTTTTCCTGCATAGTGATACTGCCGTTTATGGTCGTCGGGTTCGTCCCGATGAAGTGGTATCAGACGCTGTATCTTCTTGCGGCGGGCGCGGCGGCGGCGGGCGGACAGGTATTCATCACGCGGGCGTACACCTACGCTCCCGCGAAAGAAATATCCGTGTTCGACTATACGATAGTCATATTCACGGCGGCGTTCGGCGCGGCGTTCCTCCGCGAGTTTCCCGACGCGCTCAGCTATGCGGGATATGCCGTCGTCATACTGGGCGCGGGGATAAACTGGCTGTATCATATGGTAAAGGAGCGCAGCACGAAAGCGGCGGAAGCCGTGAGTGGCGGCGCGGACAAAACGCCTGCGCGTAACGGGAGCGCGTCGGACGGGCGCGTGAAGGACAAAGATCCGCCGGGCGGGGCGGACGGAGGCGGAGATGGATAAGTTTGAAGTGGTATCGCCGTATCAGCCGACGGGCGATCAGCCGACGGCGATAGAGAGTATCGCGGACGGCATAGAGAGCGGCTTGCGGCACCAGGTGCTGCTCGGAGTGACGGGCAGCGGCAAGACGTATACGATGGCGAAGATAATAGAGCGGGTCAACCGTCCCACTCTCGTTCTCGCGCATAATAAAACGCTCGTAGGGCAGCTTTGCAACGAGTTCAGAGAACTGTTCCCGAAGAACCGCGTGGAGTATTTCGTATCTTATTACGACTATTTCCAGCCCGAAGCGTATATCGTTCCGACGGACACTTATATAGAAAAGGACCTCGCGATAAACGACGAGCTGGATAAACTGCGGCACTCGGCGACGTGCAGTCTTGCCGAGCGGCGGGACACGATAGTCGTGGCGAGTGTTTCCTGCATATACGGACTGGGCGCGCCCGAAGAGTATTACCGTATGAGCGTATCGCTGCGCCCGGGGCAGACTATGGAGCGCGACGAGCTGATACGTCGGCTCGTGGGTATCAATTACACGCGTTCGGACGTCGAGTTCGAGCGTACCAATTTCCGCGTCAAGGGCGACACCGTGGATATTTTTCCCGCGTCAAGTTCGGAGCGCGCCGTCCGCGTGGAGTTCTTCGGCGACGAGATAGACAGGGTGTGCGAGATAGAAGCGATGACCGGCAGAGTGCTCGCGCAGCTCAAACACGCCGCGATATTCCCGGCGTCGCACTACGCGGTAGAGGCGGATCGGATGAAGAGCGCGTTGCAGAACATCGCGCGCGATCTCGACGAGCGAGTGAAGTTCTTCGAAATGCAGGGCAAGCAGATAGAGGCATACCGCATCCGTCAGCGTACCGAATACGATATGGATATGATGCGGGAGATAGGGTACTGCTCGGGCATAGAGAACTACTCGCGGTATTTCGACGGGCGCGCGCCCGGTCAGCCGCCGTATACTCTGCTCGACTATTTTCCCGACGATTTCATAATGTTTATCGACGAGAGTCATATGAGTCTGCCGCAGCTTCGCGCAATGTATAACGGCGACAGGGCGAGAAAGACCAATCTCGTCGACTACGGATTTCGTCTGCCTGCGGCGTTCGACAACCGTCCTCTGAATTTCGAGGAGTTCAACGAGCGCATAACGCAGGTGGTATACGTCAGCGCGACGCCGGGCGAGTACGAACTGAAAATGGCGGACAACGTCGCCGAACAGGTGATACGCCCGACGGGGCTTGTCGATCCGCCGATAGAGGTGCGCCCCGTGACGGGGCAGATAGACGACCTGCTCGGTGAGATCAAAAAGACGGTGGCGTCCGACGGCAGAGTGCTCGTGACGACGCTGACCAAAAAAATGGCGGAGAGCCTGACCGACTTCCTCGCCGAGCACGGGCAGAAAGTGCGCTATCTGCATTCGGATATAGGCACTATGGAGCGAATGGAGATAATAATGGGACTGCGCCGCGGGGATTTCGACGTGATAGTCGGGATAAATCTGCTGCGCGAGGGTCTGGATATGCCCGAGGTCAAGCTCGTCGCCATTCTCGACGCGGACAAGGAAGGATTCCTGCGCAGCGAATCGTCGCTGATACAGACGATAGGGCGCGCCGCGCGCAATGCCGAAAGCAAGGTTATAATGTACGCCGACGTAATGACGGGTTCTATGGAGCGTGCGATAAAGGAAACCGACCGCCGCCGTGAGAAACAGCAGGCATATAACAAGGAGCATAACATCACGCCGCGGACGATCGTTAAAAAGATAGCGAATACTCTGGAGATCACGACGAAAGCGGCGGGCGATCTGCGCGAGGGGGATATAGGCAGGCAGATAGAGTCGCTGCAAGGACTGATGAAAACGGCGTCCGCCGCGCTCGACTTTGAAACGGCGATCAAACTCCGCGATCGCATAGCCGAACTCAAAAAACTCGAACGCGAGATAAATAAGAACAAATGACCCCCGGTTTTCCGGAAATTGTGACCGAAAGCCCCTCTTCGATAAAGAGGGGCTTTCGGTCGGGTTCTTTCCGGGGAAATGCAGGGTCCTTTCTGCACTTTCCGACAATGCGTCTTTTCCCGATGATTCAAATTCTTCCCGGAGAAATTTACGATCGTTTTTTCGGACAACGTTTATCGTTAAAAACGACTCTCGGAAACTTTTTCCGTTTCGGACAAAGACAAACGGAGAAGAGCGCGCATAGCCGTTTTATGAAAAATTCGCGGATCGTTTTACGGATAAAACGGTTACGTTGTTTCGGCACACGAACGTACCCTCTTCCGAGAGAGGGAACGTTCGTGTGCCGACGGTTTTCGCGGCTTTTAATATTCCGGGATATTTATGCGTGCGCCTGTCTGAACGGCTCGAAGTTCGCTTCGCCTAAAAGACTTATTTTGATGATAACGTCCCTGCCGTCCTTTTCGCAAGAGTAGACGCTTTCAAACTCTTCCGCGATCTCGTCCGCACCCGCTTTATCGTTTGCTTTTATGAGCATATAAAGTTCCATGGCGAGCGGATCGTCGAGATTTTTACCGATAAAACTCATCTCGTAGCCGAGCGCGGCATAAGTCTCTTTCAGCGTTTCTGCGGCAGCTTGCAGAGTCGGGTCGAGCTCTCCGAGCGCTACGTCTGCGTCGTATCCCGCTTCGGCGTATGCTGTTTTGATCTCTTCGAATCTCGTGCCGTCTGTCACGGAGGGGTCGTCGGGCTCCGGCTCGGGTTTCGGCTCCGGCTCGGGCTTGGGTCTTGCCGGCTCATCCGATTTTGTAAGCACGCAGTCTATCGTATAAATCGTGTAATAACCATCTTCCTCGACGGGTTCTGCGGTGGGAATGTGCAGATCGCTCAGTTCGAGTTTACCGTCTCTTCCGGTCATGTTTGCTAACGTCATATATGAGGAAATGCCGTCTGCTCCTTTGGTTTCATATGAGATATCCCAACTTACGTAATTGCTGTTTTCGTCTGCCCGGTTATAAAAAAGTACATACAGACCGCTTTCAGGCGTATTCGGCGATGTTTGAAAACCTTCCGCATAGTCGAAATCGACGTAAACCGAATCCGAATATACGTCTAAAGTCAGATCGTCGAAGATCTCGGCGCATTCGGGGGAAGACGCCTGAAAGTCGATCTTCCAGCGCCCGCTGTCGAAGTACTTTGCCACCGACGGCGCCATACAGCCTGTCATTGCGATCGCTGCGGCGGCTGTCATAATGACCGCGAGAAGTATGCCGATCGTTTTAGTTCTCATTTTCCGCTCTCCTTTGTCTTATATATTCGGGTATCTGCTCAAATCTGAAAGCTCTGACGAAAGTTATTATCGCCGCGGCAAGTATGGCTATCCGTACAAAAGCCGCTGCCGCGAGATCGTGCAGACCGCATACGGCGTTTACTCCGAAAACGTCTATTGAGTTTACGGCGAAGGGGACGCACGTTCCGATCGCAAGGACGATAGCCGTCCGCGTCGCCGTGAGTTCGAGCCTGCTGCCCTCGAACAGGAATGAGATCGTGACGAATACGGGTGCGCATACGGCAAGTCCCATCCATATCGTTGATTCAAAGGGATACGGCTGAAACGGTATGTCGTCGAGGCCCGAAAACATAAACGTGCACAATATACCGGCGGGGATCATCGTTGCCGCCGTCAGTATATTGATCCATTTGCTGAATTTTTGCGCCGCGGCAAAACACAATGTGACCGCGGAGACGAATATCATTCCGCGGAAGATATAAAACGTGCTGTCCGAACCCGAACTGCTTTGAATGCTGATCGCACGGTCGAATATTATCGTGCATACCACGCTTGCGACGGCAACTCCGAGAGCCGCCCATATGAGCGCTTTTTTGACCTTAACGTTATCGTAAACGTCGTGTATAACGTATAGCAGTCTTATGGCAAACAGCAGAGCGAAGATCATTGCGCCGAATGCGTGGCTTTGCCCGTGGTCGAAGTCGTCCGAACCGTATAACGCTAACTGTACCGCTGCGAGGACAAACGTATCGATCGTGATGAGAGCGGCGATGACGACGGATAATATCCCGTAAAGTTTTTTGGGCATAATGCCGCCGAGCAGTTCCGTTATTGCGACGGCAGCTATGAGAATGACGAAAAATATATTGAAGAAAACTTTTTCGTTCTCGACGCCCGAATTGACTTCCGACGCCAAATAGTAAAGATCTGCGGAACGGGTGAGAACGGCGCTGCCCATAACGAGAAACGCGAAGAACAGCACGGTGAGGAATTTTTGAGACGGGTTTTTGAGCACGGTGCTTAATTTTATCGTTTTCCCGTTGCCTGAATATTCGTCGGTCTGTATCGTCGGCGGGGGATATTCCCGTTGCCGTTCCGTTTCGTCCGGCGACTCTGCTCCCGCAGGAGGCAGTTCGTCGCCCGCGAATACGTCTTCGTTGCAGTTGAGTATGTCGTCGACCGTGACTTTATACAGTTTCGACAGCATAAGCAGATTGCCGAGTTCCGGCGTACCCGTGCCGCTTTCCCAGCGGCTTATGGCTTTGTATGTGACGTTGATGAACATCCCGACTTCCGCCTGTGTATAGCCGGAGCGCATGCGAAGTCTTTTCAGAAAATCCCCGATCTGTTTGTTTTCCATATCAACTCCCAAGGTTTTTGATTATAATTATTATATCACCGCGGTCGTCCGATTGCAATACCTTTCTTCGCATTATGGATATCTTTTGCCGCAAACGCACTCTATGTTTTGTGGAGCGCGCAAACGTGGAGTCTCGGACGTTCTCTATGTTTTGTGGAGTCCGCCAAAAGCGGGTACGTTTGAGCGAAAACGAAAATCAATACCGCGCATTTAACGCGCGGTATTGATCGGCTATTCTCTTTTGCTACACGTAAACATGGCGTAATACTCTTTGGCCGCTGTTTTTGCTTTATGAGTCGGAAAATCCTACTAAATAATCAATGGACACGTCAAAAAGACTCGCGAGTTGTTTTAGTTGCTCTATGCTTGGTTCGCTGTTTCCGAGTTCCCAATGCGAAATCGCCATTTTAGACACATTGAGTATTTGTGCGACATTTTTTTGCGTCATCTCTTTTTCAAGTCGCAGTTCTCTAAGTCTATCTCGTAATTCCATAATTAAAGAGTATCAAAAATTGTTACAAAATGCTTGACAGTAACAAAAATTGTTACTATAATATATAATATAATAACCGAGAGATAGTATCTGAACTTGTGATTGAACATCTCGCATTAAAGCACATATGAAAAAAATAAGCCATACCGTAACACTTTTAATAACCGATGACTGTAATCTGTCTTGTATTTATTGTTACGAGCACAATAAATCGGCTAATACGATGGATTATGATTTGGCAACAAGCATCATTGACAGAAAATTGTCCGAGATCGCAGTGGAAGATCGTGTAATAATAGATCTATTCGGAGGAGAACCTTTCCTTAATTTTGATCTTATAAAGAAAATCGTAGCGCATATAAGGAAACATTATTCTCATCGCGATATAGGTATTTTTTCATCTACGAACGGAACCTTGGTGCACGGTGAAATACAGGAGTGGTTGATCGAGAATAAGGATATTTATAGCTGCGGTTTAAGTTTTGACGGGAACGAAGCGGCGCAGAATATCAACAGATCGAATAGCTTTTCAAATGTCGATCTGCAATTTTTTAGAAAAGTATATCCTCAACAGCCGATCAAAATGACGATTTCTCGTGAATCTTTAGAATATTTGGCTGATAGCATAAAATTTTTGACGGATATCGGATTTGAAATACAATGTAATTTTGCGGAAGGACTTGATTGGAGTGATGAAAAGTGTATCGAGATCTTACGCGAACAACTTGACGAGATCATTGCTTATTATGTTGAACATCCGAACGTTGAAAGATGCAGTTTATTGAATTTTCAAATATCATTGTTAAGCAGACCTCGTGACAATACGGAGCGTATAGATCATTATTGCGGATGCGGCAGATATATGCATTGTTACGATCATAACGGCAAATGTTATCCGTGTCAGATGTTTGCTCCTATATCGGCAGGGAATAAGGCAGTTCTATTGAAAGATTTTGATATAACGGATAGCATCAGTATTTTTGAATTAGATGAAAAATGTAGGAACTGCTATTTTCGTCCGCTTTGTCCTACATGCATGGGGAGTAATTATATTGAAACCGGGAAGCTGTATTTCATTGATGACTCCAAATGTCAATTACAGAAAGCTGTATTTAAGGCGAATGCAAAACTTAAGGCTTTGGAGTGGGACAAAGGTATTTTAAGTTTGGAAGAAGATGAAGAACAGGCGTTGTTAAGGAGCATTATAGCCATTCAGGAGTTATGATGAACCGAGTGAAATAATAATTAAAAATCGCTATCAAATAGAGCCACCATAAATAAAAAACTATTATTACAGGAGGAAAGTAATATGTTCAAACTTACCGAAGATTTGTTTGAAAAAATTAAGAACGCACTTAAACCGATGGAATTGCAACCTTCCGTCGGAAGAGTAGCTACGGATTGCAGTTGGACGTGTTCCGGTACATGCCAGGGCGGTTGTGAAACAACTTGCAAGGCTTATAAGGCGGATATGCCCAAATAAAATGTATATTGATTGGGAAAATTATAACAAAATTGGTTTTCCTGTCGATTATTATGGGGTAACGCTTAAAAACGGCACAATACTCAAAAACAGGATTTATTATTTGATTGAAGGCTCTGCGATCACATCGATAAGTCCTGTTTTTGATTTATTGGTCAAAAAGCATATATTGCGGTGCTTTTCGGTAGGAATAGAGAACGGGAAGGACTATTATAAGTTTGATTATCGAGTTAAGATCCCCGCATTGCATGATCTGATTGTTTTGCTGCGTAGTGAATTGCCATATATCGATGAAAGATCGATATGTGAACTGTGTTCATATTTTACAAAAAGTAATAAACAATTTTATTTGAGGGTGCTTGGAATAACGGCAAATTTGCGGCAAAAGCAAGTAGATGATATATGTTTGTATTTTTACACGCATGAGAAAATATGTTATGATCGTGATCAAAAATTTTTCAATGAGATAGGAATGCGCGCATTTAATAAGTCGTTGCCCGATAATATAGTTTGGCCGGTGTGCAACGAGTACGGCTATTTGTGTTTTGCGGCTTTGGATTTTAATCGTAACGGATCGAAGAAAATAAAATTTTATTTTGAATTTCTTTGCGGGTATGAACAAGATTTGTTTATGCCTTTATTTGAAAACACAAATATGTATGATCATGTGTGTGAAATAGTTAAGTCAAATGCCCGAATAGATATGTACCAAGTTGCAATAGATGAGCGCGGAGAAGTATCATACAATTTTTATTTGAAAGAGAAAAAATATGGATGAGTTGATATGGGTAGACGATAATGATAATATCATTGGATATGGCGAAAAGTCATATACGCATCGGATAGGGCAGCTACACCGTGCTTTTTCCGTTTGTATTTGTGATTTATCTGCGCAAACAATGTTGCTGCAAAAAAGAGCGGGAAACAAGTATCATTCGGCAACATTATGGAGTAATTCCTGCTGTTCGCATTTTACGAAAACGAGCGAGCCCGTCGTTACGCAGATAAAAAACAGCATTGTCAGGGAATTAGGGGTTAATGCTTCGTTTAACGATGTGCGTACTGCCGATATTGCCGATACAATTTATGATAAGACAGAGGCGCTTATTGAACTCGGACGATTTCAATATCGGTGCAGATTAGGCAAGCTGTATGAGAATGAAATCGACACGGTATACTTATGGGGAGTGGAGGAGAAAAATTTTGAAACATCTCCATGTTCAGACGAGGTCGAAGAAGTAAAATGGGCGACATTTAAGGAAATCGAAACGGATTTATGCCATAGCAGCGAAAAATATTCTTTTTGGTTTCCAAAAGTCTTTGAAATTGTGAAAAATTATATATTGCTATTGAAAAAATATGCGGAGAAATGAATTATAAGCAACGAGGATCGAGGTCACAAATACATATTACGTTATCGTGGCTAATAAATTTTGATATATAATAAAAACAAAAAACGGAGAGGATCGCTCTCCGCTTTTTGTATGTTTTTTCGTTGCGCTTACGCCTTGCCGTTGCAGCCGAGGACGTTGACGAGCTTGTGCTTGACGCACTCTTTGATGAGCGCGCGCGCGTCGGTGAGGTACTGGCGCGGGTCGAAGTGGGTGGGGTTCTCCGCGAAGTGCTTGCGGACCGCGGCGGTGAACGCCATACGGAGGTCGGAGTCGATATTGATCTTGCAGACCGCCATCGAAGCCGCCTTGCGGAGCAGATCTTCGGGAACGCCTTTCGCGCCGGGCATGGAGCCGCCGTACTGTTCGATCATCTTGGCATACTCGGGGATGACCGAGCTTGCGCCGTGAAGGACGATGGGGAAGCCGGGCAGTTTCTCCGCGACCTTTTCGAGGATGTCGAAGCGGAGCTTGGGCTCGCCCTTGAACTTATACGCGCCGTGGCTCGTGCCTATCGCTATCGCGAGGGAGTCGACGCCCGTTCTGCCGACGAATTCTTCGACCTGATCGGGATCGGTGTAAGCCGCGTCCGCGTCCTTGACCTTAACGTCGTCCTCTATGCCGGCGAGCTTGCCCAGCTCTGCCTCAACGACGACGCCGTGATCGTGAGCGTACTCAACGACTTTCTTCGTGATCTTGATATTCTCTTCGAAAGGATGGGAGCTGGCATCTATCATGACGGAGGTGAAGCCGTTTTCGATGCAGTCCTTGCAAAGCTCGAACGTATCGCCGTGGTCGAGGTGCATGACGATGGGAAGTCCCGTGTCCTCGACGGCAGCTTCGATAAGGTGGCGGAGATAGATGGGGTTCGCATACTTGCGAGCGCCGCTCGAGACCTGAAGGATCAGGGGAGCGTTCTCCTCCTTAGCTGCGGAAACGATACCCTGTATGGTCTCCATGTTGTTTACGTTGAAAGCGCCGATGGCGTAGCCGCCGTCATAAGCTTTCTTGAACATTTCGGTACTGGTTACTAAAGGCATAAAATTCCTCCATTTAAGTTCTTTTTGACCTTTTGTCGACTTATAGTATACTACTTTGCTTTATAAATTTCCACTGATTTGACCATAATTTTGAAAAATTTTGTAGACTAATGAAAAATTTCCTGTTATACTTGACAGCGTAACGGGCATATCCGCGCGGATCATGCGGCAATAACACGCGTATCCTGCGCATAATAGATGAGACATGTCCTAAAGGAGGGTTTATAATGTCAGATCCGAGATACAAGACGCTTGCGAGCGGTCTGGTGAATTACTCCGTGGCGGCAAAGCCCGGAGATAAAGTGCTGATAGAGGTGACCGATGTTCCGACGGCGTTCACCGAAGAGCTCATCCGTCAGGTATACGCCGCAGGGGCATATCCGTTCGTGGAGACATACAAGGGCAAAGTGGAAGCTGCGCTCCGCTCGGGTACGAGCGAAGAGCATTCAAAACTGCTCGCAGACTTCGCCGGGTATCGCATGAGCAAAATGGACTGCTATATCGGCGTGCGCGGCAACGAGAACGCATACGACCTGTCCGGCGTGCCGGGGGACAAGGCGAGCTTGTATTCCCGCCTGTATTCCTATCCCGTTCATCACGAGATGCGCGTCAAAAACACGCGCTGGGTGGTGCTCCGCTGGCCGAACGACTCGATGGCGCAGCTCTCCGGCGAGCCTACCGATTCTTTCGAGGATTTCTACTTCCGCGTATGCTGCATGGACTATGCGAAGATGGACAGAGCCATGGACGCGCTCAAAGCGCTCATGGACAAAACGGACAAGGTCCGTCTCGTCGCCAAGGATACCGACCTGACGTTCTCGATAAAGGGCATAGGCGCGGTGAAGTGCTCGGGGCACATGAACATCCCCGACGGCGAGGTGTACTCCGCACCCGTAAAGGACAGCGTGAACGGCAGGATAACTTACAACGTCCCGTCCATAGAGAACGGCACTAAATTCGAGAATGTGTCCCTCGAATTCAAAAACGGTAAGATAATTTCGGCCACGGGCAACTATCCCGACAAGATAAACACGATCTTCGATACCGACGAGGGTGCGCGCTATGTGGGCGAGTTCGCGATAGGCGTGAACCCCTTCATAACCAAAGCGATGGGGGACATCCTCTTCGACGAGAAGATCTCCGGCTCCATCCACTTCACGCCCGGCTGCTGCTACGACGACGCTTGCAACGGCAACCAAAGCGCCGTGCATTGGGATCTCGTTCTCGTCATGACTCCCGAGTTCGGCGGCGGCGAGATCTGGTTTGACGACGTGCTCATCCGCAAGGACGGCCTCTTCGTCCTTCCCGAGCTCGAGTGCCTCAATCCGGATAAGCTCAAATAACGCGATCATACGATATCCTGCATTTAGCGGACGCGCCCGAGGAACATCCCTTCGGCGCGTCTGTACTTTTGTCATGAGAGCATCCGAAGCGAATTTACAAAAAATTTACGCGGATTTTACAAATTTCCATAATTTAGAAACAAATTTGTGTTATTTTTATACCGATGCTGAAAGCTCAGAACATTTCCAAAATTTACGAGGGCAGGATGCGGTGTACCGCGCTTGCCGAGACGAGCCTGACGTTGGGAGACGTCGGGCTTGTCCTGATAACGGGCGAGAGCGGTAGCGGCAAGACGACGCTGCTCAATCTGCTGTCCGGGCTGGACACGCCGACGTTGGGCAGTGTGACGACGGACTACGGCGGTGCGTATGCGGCGTTCGTGTTTTCGGACGGGCATCTGCTCGAGAACTTCACGCTCGCCGAGAACCTTCACTTCGCGATGTCGCTGGCTGGCGCGGCGCGAAGCGACGCGGACGAGCTTATAAATAAATACGAGCTGTCCGAAGTCGCCGATCATAAGCCAAACGAACTGTCCGCGGGGCAGGCGCAGCGCGCCGCCATCCTTCGCGCGGTGCTCATGGATCGCCCCGTCATCTTTGCGGACGAGCCGACGAGCGATCTTGACGGCGAGAACGCGAAAAAAGTAGCGGAGCTGCTCAAAGAGGAGAGCTCGCGTCGTCTCGTCGTCGTAGTGTCGCACAACGGCGAGTTGTTCTCCGCGATCGCCGACAGGCACATAGTGATGTCGCACGGCAGCGTGATATCCGATACGGGCGAAGCGGGCGGGCACGACTCGCATGCGCCCGCCGTGCGCTGCGCGCAGCCGCGCCTTACAATGAAAAACGCGCTCATCCTGTCCGCGCGGTCTGCGCGCCGTTCGGCAAAGAGGATAGTTGCGACGTCCGTGGCTCTGCTTCTCTGCATGGCGCTCATCGTGCTTTCCGTCAATATGCTGCTGACCGATCCGTTTAAGTCCCGATACGTTGCGGCAAAGAACGATAACGCCGTGACGTTCGACGTCGGAAAGTGCGACGTAGATCATGACGAATGGGGCGGGGCGACACATTTCACCGAACCCGATCTTGGCGAGCTTTCGTTGCTCGCCGAGGACTACGGCGGCGTGATATACCGCGATAACGGCTGGCTGTGGATGACGTCCGAAGAGACTTTCCGCACTTCGTCGGTAAACAGGTTTTACCTTTCGGACGAGTGCTTTATGCCGGTCATCGCCGGGTACGCTTCGCTGTCCTCAGGCGAAGTCGCGCTGTCCGACGACTCCGTCCGCGACCTCTTCGGGGACGAGCCGGCGTCCGACGCGATAGGGCGTGTCGTCACCTCGGGCGGCTCATCGCTCACGATAAGCTGTGTGTATGCCGACGACACTTCGGCGGAAAGCTGGCGCGTGCTGGAAGAAGGCGTAGGCGGGTCGGAGGACATAGCGGGCTGTATCGTCACTGCCGAGACGTTCGAAGCTCTCTGTCTCGATGCCGTGAATGCGGATGACACGTTGGGGAACACCGCGTACGGCAACGTATTCGTCTCTTCGGAGCATTCGTCCGGAACTTACGTCGCTCTGCTGCCATACGAGAACGAAGCGTTTGCGGAGCGCATAGTGAGCGGCGAGCCGGGCACGTACGAGAACGGCATCATGCTGTCCGAGTCGTATGCCGAGCAATTATTTGACGACGCGGAGAGTGTGATCGGCAGGGGATTGACGCTGACGTTCACCAATGACTACGGCAGGACGCTCACGCGCACATATACCGTTGAGGGGCTGTTCTCATTCGCAGACGCGATAGCGCTCCCGCGCTCGGGCAGAGCGGGAGTAGTGCCCGACTTTGCGTGGAACATGTGCGGCAGCGGTCGTACCTACGGATTGTCGCTCCCCGGCTATACGCTCGGCGCCCTCCGCGAGC
>CALVYT010000013.1 GCA_944372345.1 uncultured Clostridia bacterium | reverse complement strand
ATACAGATACGCGAAACGATACGCTCTCACTTCGAAAAGGAGGAGGAGCTTTTCGAGCGCGGTATCAAAGTTCTTTCGCTTTTCTTTATCGATGAAGTTGCAAAATACAGAAAGTACGACGAAAACGGAAATGAAATTAACGGCATATACGGAGATATCTTTGAGGAGGAATATAACAAAGTCGTCAACGATTACATAACCCTTTTCGATACGCCCTATGTGAAGTACTTAAAATCTACATCAGCGGCAAAAGCACATAACGGATATTTTTCGATTGACAAAAAGGGAAGAACGGTAGATTCCGAAATTAAGCGCGGTAGCGATATTTCCGACGACGTTTCCGCTTACGATCTTATACTTAAAGACAAAGAACGATTATTGTCGTTTGAAGAGCCGACGCGATTTATTTTCTCGCATTCCGCACTTCGTGAAGGCTGGGATAATCCTAACGTATTTCAGATATGCACGCTTAAACACAGCAGTTCCAACGTGCAACGCAGGCAGGAAGTCGGGCGCGGATTAAGGCTTTGCGTTAATTCCTGCGGCGAAAGAATGGATTCGACTATTCCGAATTTCGATGTGCATGATATGAACGTTCTGACAGTCGTTGCAAACGACTCCTACGAGGAATTCGTAAAAGGGTTGCAGACGGAAATGAAAGAAACTCTGTATGAACGTCCTTCGCGCGCGTCCAAAGAGTTCTTTAACGGAAAAAAGATTTTCGTAAACGGGGAAGAAATAGTA
The DNA here is from genome assembly GCA_944372345.1 of uncultured Clostridia bacterium. Taxonomy (GTDB): domain Bacteria; phylum Bacillota; class Clostridia; order Christensenellales; family Pumilibacteraceae; genus Protoclostridium. The sequence goes on along the minus strand of CALVYT010000013.1, from coordinate 63,192 downwards.
ATTTCTTCTCAACAGGCCACGGCTATTTACAGATATCTATTAAAAAACGACTATATAGACGATTCGGACAAGCCTACGGATACGTATAAAAACGCTGTGGCGGAAGGAACTCTCGTCCCCATGCCTGCCGAGCTTGCCCACATTTCCGAAACCGTTCATAAGCTCATTCAGTCCGTTTACGACACGGATGCACTTAACGGTATGATTGAAAACGCGCATCAGTCGAAAATACAGGATAACAAGCTTAACGAAAATTTCAAAAAGAAAGAATTCCAAAATCTTTGGAAACTTATTAATCATAAATACGCTTATACCGTTGAGTTCGACTCCTCGGAGCTTATTCGAAATGCCGTAAAAGCTATCGATAACTATCTCTATGTTACCTCTCTAACTTATACGGTTTCAATCGGCGAACAAAAAGATCAGATAGACAGCGACGAAATTAAAAACGCCGTGTCGTTCAAAACGGCTAAAACCCGCACGGAAACCATACGGACTGCCGCAAGCGATATAATCAAATACGACTTACTAGGAAAGATAACCTCTGAAACCTCTCTGACGAGAAAAACTGTTGCCGAAATATTAAAGTCCGTCAGAAAGGATAAATTCGCTTGCTATAAACAGAACCCCGAAGAATTTATTAACAAAGTTTCTAAAATAATAAACGAGCAAAAGGCATCCATAATTGTAGAACGCGTCAGTTATAACCAGATCGACGGAACTTTTGACTCATCCATATTTACGGAATCAAAAGCATCGGGAGAATTCAAAAACGCATTTAAAGCCGTAAAACACATACGAGATTATGTTTTCGTCGACGGTATAAACAAGGACAGCTCGACAGAAAGACGTTTCGCGGAAGATCTTGACAGGGCAGAGGAAGTCTGCGTATACGCAAAACTTCCCAAGGCGTTTTATATTCCGACTCCCGTCGGCAATTACAGTCCCGACTGGGCAATTGCCTTTAACGAGGGCAGCGTCAAGCATATCTATTTTATTGCCGAAACAAAGGGCAGCCTTGACTCCATGGAACTTAGAGGAATAGAAAAGGCAAAAATCGAGTGTGCAAAAAAGCTTTTTAATAAAATGTCTACCGGTAACGTGCGTTACGAATATGTAACTAATTATTCCGATCTGCTTGATAAAATGAATGGCTTAGCATAATTTAATTGCCAAACATATTGCATTATTTTTAATGGTATATTTAAGAGGCTCATTAAATATTAACGGAGTTATTTTATGAGAGAAATCAGTGTTTTTCAGATGGAACAGGAGTATATTTTGGGATACACTAAAAATATAAATTCTTTAGAAGAAAAACTGAGTCAAGATTATTCCACGCTCAAGGAAATTGAGCGTGATTACAACGAAAATCAAGAGAAGTATAAAAAGGAATATGTTGCCGCAAAAATAAACTATTTTAAAAATAAGCACTTATATCATTGGCTGCGTTTAAAACATTATTTTGATATAGCTTTACCTGACGAAATGACAACTTTACCTGATTATCAAAAAGAGAAAATGAAAAAAGATGGTTGGATGTTTCCACTGAATTTTATCAATAGTCGCATTACTGTTTGCGGCAACGTCAAGGTAACGACAGAGGAGCTGTATATCAGGCATTTTGATAAATTTTTTGATTCATTATTTACTTTTAATATAGGCGAGGCAAATTCAAGAATTAACCGTTATTATAGGCAAGCAATTTTTAATTATAAAAACAAATGCTATTATTCCTGCGCTGTTTCCTTGTTCCCGATTATAGAGTCCTACCATCAGTACATGACTAATTTTCATGAAAATAAATTTTACAGGATCAAAGACAATCTGGGCAAAATTGGTGATAAAATAGAAAACGTGAAGCAAATTTATGATATTAATATTACTTATTATATTAACTTGGTAAAACAATTTAATGATTTAGCAAAAAATCATTATTTCAATTCTTCTTTGGATAGAAAAATTGAACCGGAAATAATAAATAGGAACAGAATAATGCACGGCGTGTTTTCCAGAGAAATTAGTAAAAAAGATTGTTTGCAACTTTTCTGTGTGATTTCCAACATGATTGTAATTAAGAATATAATTGATGCAAACGATTCGATGGATGAAATTGAAGAAGAGTTAAAAATGTTGCATAGCGAAGAATGTTAACTTATTGCAAAAATTCGATTTACGTTACAACCTCTCCTCCAACGAAAAAAGCAGACTTCGGTCTGCTTTTTTCGTTGGAGGAGAGAACAGGATAAAAGCAGAAAACCGTTCCGCGTTTGTAGGCGCGGAACGGTTTTTATTCGCTTTATGTGAATAATAATTATAGTTCTGACAGCATCGACGCGCATTTTGAACGAGCAGCATATGCGAGCGTATTTCGGCAAGGAATGGCGCAGATGCACGGTAAATGACCCGTTTTTGATTTTACCGGGTCAGTTTGTACCGCAAAAGCACACTGCTGTGCCACCGCAAGGTGCGGAGCGGAAGCAGTCACGGCCGAGTGACCCCGCCGTTACCCTAAAATGCGGCAGATACGCCGAAAGCCGCCGCAGATGCCGGATAACGGCGCAGCGCACGCAGCGCGCAGACAATTGTAAGCTGCGGGTGGCCTGACAGCGAAGCGGGCAGTATTCTGTTCACTTATTATTATATTTTGCGCTTGCAATATGAAGGTATATATCCGCCGGGTGGCGTACTTATTGTAATCCCGAAATTCTTTTAATGCGCTTGACAACAGGGGGGAGCGTGATATAATATATGTGTGGGCGTTTACGCGTTTTGCGCAACGCTTCGGGAGGCGGAATTGCGTAATGTGGCGATAGTGGAAGACGAAAAGCAGGAGGCGAACAAACTCGCGTCCTATCTTTCCGCATACGGCAAAAAGACGGGCGAGAACTTCCGCATATTCGCATTCCCGGATGCAGAACGCTTTCTGACGGGTTACACCGCCGATTATGACGCGGTGTTTATGGATATAGAACTTCCCGGCATGAACGGTATGGACGCCTCGCGCGAGCTGCGTAAGCTCGACCGCAACGTCGTGCTCGTGTTTGTGACGAATATGTCGCAGTTTGCCGCGGAAGGATATTCGGTGGACGCATTCGACTTTCTGCTCAAACCCGTTTCGTACAGTGATTTTTATCTCAAATTCACTCGCATAATGAATAAGATCAAGAGCAGCGACGACGTTACGATAATAATCCGCGGAAAGGAGTTTGCGCGGCGGGTGTTTTCTTCGGACATAAAATACGTCGAAGTGCGCAATCATCTGCTGACGTACCATCTCGAATCTGGGGATATTTCCGCTCCGGGCACGATGAAAAGCGCGCTTGAACAGCTCGGTGACGTGCGTGGATTCGCGCTCTGCAATCAAAGCTATCTCGTAAATCTCCGCTACGTCGGGGAGTTCGGGGATTCGGAAGTCAACGTAGGCGGCGACGTGCTCGCCGTTTCCCGCCCGAAGCGGCGCGAGTTCTTTAAAGCCGTCAATCTGTATTTCAACGGCAGGGAGGCGAAATAATGTTCGTAAACTCCCTCGGCGTATATAAAATCGTGTTTATGGTCGAACTGCTCGCGGCGGAATTTCTGTTTACGTTCAGGCTCAAACGCCGCAGAAAGTTCGCGCTTCGGTTCTGCATAACGGCGGCGGCGTGTATGCTCGCCGCGGTCTTTTTCCCCGTGCTGTTTTATAACGCGATATATTCCTCGGTGCTGTTTTTGGTGCTGTTCGCCATAACGCTCGTCGGACTGTTGCTGTGCTATGACGAAAAGCCGTTCAATATAGTCTATTGCGCGATAGCGGCATACACGGTGCGCCATCTCGCGTTCCAGGTATACAATTTCTGCTTCATATTCGTCAACGGCTCCAACTCCGCCGCGAGCGACATATACGGCAACGCTAATGCGAGCGTGACGGTGGACGCGATGTTCTTCGTGTCGCTGTTCGCGTTCGCCGCATGCTACTATATCGTTTATACGCTGTGCTACACGGTATTCGGCAGGCGCATAGGCAGGAACGGAGCGTTCGAGATACGCAATCCGTATCTGATGATAATCGTGCTGACCGTGCTTTTTGTGGATATAGGACTTAACGCCGTCGCCGTGTACAATTCGGTCGACGACAATTTCCTCGACGGGACCGTGTTCTTCGTGAATACCGTTATGGTCTATCTTTACAATATACTCTGCTGTCTGTTCACGCTGTTTTTGCAATTTACCATGATAGATATGAATAAGCTCAAACGCGAGCTGGAGACCGTCAATCATCTTCGGGAACAGGAGCGCGAGCAGTACGAGATCTCGCGCGAAAACATAGAACTGATAAATCTGAAATGCCACGACTTAAAATACCAGGTGCGGCAGATCGCGCAGGGCAATATCGACAATAAAGCGATCGGCGAGATCGAAAAACTCATTACCATTTACGATTCGCGCGTTAAAACGGGCAACGAGGCGATAGACGTGATACTGACGGAAAAGAGCCTGATCTGCAACAAGAACGGGATCAAACTGAATTGTATGATAGACGGCGCGCGGCTGTCGTTTATGGATAATACTGACATTTATGTCCTGTTCGGCAATCTCGTCGATAATGCCATGGAAGCGGTGCAGAAGCTCACGGACGTAGGCAAGCGGCTGATCTCGATGAACGTATACGCAAAGGAGCGCGTCCTTGCGATAAATATAGGCAATTATTACGAGGGGACTATCGAACTGCGCGGAGACGGACTGCCCGCCACGACCAAGGCGGACAAGCGTCTGCACGGACTGGGCTTCCGCAGCGTGGAACTGATCGTGGAAAAGTACGGCGGCAATCTCGATTTTTCGACGGATGACGGCATATTTTCCGTAGATATAGTTTTCCCCATACCGCATTGACTTGCGGCAGCGGCGGCGTTCTTCCGCATTTTACGGAAGGCGCTTTTTTTTGTTTCCGGACAAAATTCTTTTCAAAAACGACAATATTCTCATTTGCCGTTGAATTTTGCCGCAGGTGCTGTATACTGGCGGTACGCAGCAGAACGCGAAATGCGCCGCCGCGAATAGAAAAAAGGAGATCATGATAATGAAAATCGGAAAACGCGTGAAGCAGCTGATCGTGCTTGCCGTGTGCGCTGTCTTTTTCATCGGCGCGGTGTGTTTTGCCGCGTGCGGAAAAACGGACGAACCCGCGCCGGGCGAAACCGTCCTCGAACGCATCGAAGTCACACGCAAGCCCACCAAGACGGAGTACACGGAGGGCGAGTCGTTCAGCCGTTCGGGAATGGTGGTGACGGCTTATTACAGCGACGGTACGAGTTCGCCTGTCCTCGGATATTCAGTGGATAAAACGGGAGCGCTCTCCGTCGGAGATACGACCGTTACGATAACGTACCGCGAAAAGACGACTACGGTTGCGATAACGGTCAAACCCCGCGAGATAGTTGCCCAACTGGAAATAACGTCCTCTGATCCGTATACCTACAAGGTGGAAGCGGAGGACTGCTCGCTGGCGTCCGAGGAACTCGGCGAGCCGAAGGACACCTATATCGAGCGCCATTCCGCAACGCAGAACAACCCCAATACCAGCGGGGGAGCGTCGCTCGGCAAGCTGAACTTCTCGAATAACCGCATAACGCTGACGATCAAGAGCGAGGTGGAAGCGAGTATCGACATAGATATGATCCTTTCGTATAATCCCAGTCTCGATTTCGATGCCAATATTTCCACCGAATGGAACGACGAGCAGCTCACGACGGGTATCATTGTGGCGAAGAGCGACGGCGCGCAGTACGAGTGGTTCGACTGGCACGAATACACGCTCGAAGATCTGACGCTCGAAAAGGGAGTGAATACGCTGGTGTTCACCATTCTCAATTATTCGGTCAATTTCGACTATTTTAAGATAGACGTCAGTCCGGTAAGAGCGGAGATGACGGGCATAGAGATAACGACTATGCCGGACAAGACGGTATATAGTGAAGGCGAGAACTTCGATCCGGCGGGTATGGTCGTCACCGCCGTTTACGACAACGGAGAGCGGCATACGACCAACGACTGGACTGCGGACAAGACGCAGCTCGTTTACGGCGATACCCGAGTGACGATCTCCGTCGGAGAGTTCACCGCGGAAGTCCCCGTGACGGTAAACCCGCGCACGGCGACACTCGACAAGATCGAGATCACCGCCGCGCCTTTGAAGACGGCGTATAAAGCGGGCGAGTATTTCCTCGATGCGGGAATGGGCGTGCTCGCAACGTACAGCGACGGCACGACGGAAAACGTGACCGACTATACGACTGACGCAGACCCGCTCGGCGTCGGCGATACGCAGGTGACCGTATCCTATGGCGGCAAGACCGCGACCGTGGACGTTACGGTGACAGAGCCTGCGACCGCGGCGCACATAGAGATAGCCGACGCGTCGCACGGCAAATACTCGCTGGAAGCCGAGAACGCTTTCATATACAAAAACAGAGATACAGACACCTGGATGATAGAGGATGCCGCAAATCCCGAAACGGGCGGCGGCAAATCGGTCAGCGGGCTCAATTTCCAGACCACGGGCATTCAGGCGGTGATCGACAGCGAAACTGAAGCTACGGCGGACATCGTGCTCTATCTCGCGTACAATCCCTCGCTGAACTTCGACGACAAGACCGCGACGTACTGGAACGGCGAACGTCTGGAAACGGGATTCGTTGTGGCGAAAGCGGAAGGCGCGGTATACGAGTGGTTCGACTGGCACCCTTACACGATCAAAGGCGTAACGCTCAAGGCGGGAGTGAATATGCTCGACTTCATCGGGCTGGGCGACGTTTCCGCAAACTACGACCGTATCGAAGTCATAGTCGATCCCGTCAGATCGCTGACGATAAGCTCGCAGCCTGACAAGACCGAGTATGTTTCCGGGGAAGCGTTCGATCCCGCGGGCATGACGGTAACTGCGACTTATGCAAGCGGCACGAGCGAGGAGGTGGACGGTTATGAAATCTCGCCGTCCGGACCGCTCTCAGCGGGCACTGAAAAGATAACCGTTTCCTATGAAGGCGCGACGGCGGAAGTCCCCGTGACCGTGACGGCTCTCTCGTCCGTGACCCGCATAGAGATAACGTCGCAGCCGACCAAAACCGAATATTACGGCGGAGAGGAGTTCGATCCGACGGGTATGGTCGTCAAAGCGTATCTCAGCGACGGATCGGAAACGGAAGTGGTCGATTACACTACGGATAAGACCACGCTGCTTCCAGGCGATACGAAAGTAACGGTATCCTACGGCGGACAGACTGCGGAAGTAGCCGTCACCGTAAAGACCCATATGACCGTTTCGACAGCGGGGACGCAGCGCATAGAATGGGAAGATATGCTGTTTATAAAGGGCGGCGGCGATAAGGAAACTTATGCCATTAAAGAGGATGAAGCGGCAAGCGGCGGCAAGTATGTGGAAAGCTGCGACTGGCTGCAAGGCTCGACTTTCACCGTGACGATATTCAGCGAGATCGAGGGCAGCGTCGACATAACGATGACGGCGGCAAATCCCGATTTCTCGTTCGACAGCGGAGCGGTGATAACGTGGAACGGGGAAGAACTCGTAACGGGCATCCACGTCACAAACGGCTGGGTGATCCCTGCCGAAGTCACGTCCGAAGCGCTTACCGGACTTCCGCTTGCAGAGGGGCTGAACACGTTCGTGTTCGAGCTTACGGGCAGCGCTTCGGCAAACTACGACTACATTTCTTTCGACTTTGCGGAGAACGCGTGAGCGCGGGGAGGCTGAATTGAAAAAGAGCATAGCGATAATAAACTTCATAGGGATATTCCTGCTTATAGCATTATTCGTGACGCTGAACTGCGTCGCCGCAAGATTTTCCAACCATATAACGCAGTACCTCTGCGGGTTCGGGATAGATTACGACTCGGAGGAATATCAGCAGAAAAAAGCGGAAGCGGAGGAGCTTGCGAAGGAGATCGCGGGCGAGGGCATAGTCATGCTGAAAAACGAGAACGACGCGCTTCCGCTGACCAACCCGTGCCTCAACGTGTTTGGCTGGGGCGGCTGCGACAACGGATTCGTCTATATGGGTTTCGGCTCGGGCACGGCGTCGACGTACGGTCAGATCGGGCTTTACGAGGGACTTCGCACGGCGGGCTTCGAACTCAACGAAAACCTTTGCGCTCTCTATAACGACTATAATTTCCACAGAGAGGAGGGCTGGGCGAATTCGAGCTGGAAGCTCCACGAGCCGCTCGACATCCTCTCGGAAAGCGTGATGAGCGAAGCGCAGACGTTCTCGGATACGGCGATCGTAGTGCTTTCGCGCTTTGGTATGGAGGGGTACGACCTGCCCAAATATCAGAACGACAAAGACGGCAAAAATACGAACAACGGCAGAACGTATCTGGAAATAACCGAAGACGAGGAAACGCTCCTCGCAATGGTGACGGAGCGGTTTGAAAAGGTCATCGTCGTCATCAACAGCGCCAACTCGATGGAGCTCGGTTTCCTGGACGACGAGAACATAGACGCGGCTCTCGATATATATTTCCCCGGAAACAGCGGCTCGGTATCGCTCGGAAAGGTGCTCACCGGCGAAATCACGCCCTCGGGACATCTCGTCGACACAATCGCATACGACCATTCGACGGCGGCAAGCTACGCCAACAGCAGTACGAACGGCACGCATACCTATGAGGGCTACGGCGGGAATTACGTCGACTACGCCGAGGACATTTATACCGGTTATTACTGGTATGAAACGGCAGACGCCGAGGGTTTCTGGGACAGCGCATACGCTGAAAACAAATGGGGCATAGCAAACGGTTACGAGGACGTGGTGCAGTATCCGTTCGGATACGGACTTTCGTATGCGGATTTTTCGTGGCGGCTGGAAGAGGTGAGCCTGCCTTCCGGTTCGTCGCTCGACGGCAACTCGGAGATCAGGATCACGGTTTCCGTGCAGAACGATACCGACTCGGCTTTTGCCGGGCAGGACGTAGTCCAGCTGTATTATTCCGCGCCGTATAACGACGGAGGGATAGAAAAGCCCGCCGTCAAGCTCGGCGCGTTCGCGAAAACGGGCGTGCTCGAACCGGGTAAGAGCGAGCGGCTCGAACTTACGGTATCGCTGCGCGATATGGCGTCCTACGACTGCTACGACAAAAACAACAACGGCTTTATGGGCTATGAAGCGGAAGCGGGGCCGTATACATTGTCGCTGCGCACGGACGTTCATACGCTTGCCGACGTGACGGACGCGGACGGCGAACAGGCTGCGACGTTTACTTACACGCTGAACAGCGGAGTGAAATATGAAACGGACGACGTTACGGGCAACAAAGTGGGCAACCTGTTCACCACGTTCACGAACGCCGAGAGCGGCGCGTCCAGCGTCAACGTCGAAGAATCTCTGTCCGAGGAGTCCAAGGCGTTCTCGATAGACGGCAAGGATTCCGGTCAGAACATAGAGTATATGACGCGCGAAAACTTCGAGGGCTCGTTCCCCGAAGCGTCCGTACAGCGTTCGAGTACGAAAGAATTCCACGATCTGACGTATGAGCAGAATACGCCTAAGGTAAACGACGGCGACGTCGCTCCCGAAACCTCGTCATCCGCGACGAGCTACACGCTCAACGATATGCTGATAACGGATGAAAGCGGCAAGATTACGGGAATGCTCGATTACGACGATCACAAATGGGACGCTCTCGTCGGCCAGCTTTCGATAGGCACGATCGCAGATCTCTGCGGCAACGGCGGACTTCATACGATAGAGATAGCCGAAATAGGAAAACCCGCATGCAAGGATTCCGACGGTCCGTCCGGGTTTAATACCACGATATTCGGTTCGGACAAGTACGGCGGATATGCGGCGAGCTACCCCTGCGAAGTGCTTCTCGCTTCCACCTGGAACTGGAAAATGGCGTATCTTATGGGACGCTCGGTAGGCGGCGAAGCGGAAGCCGCAAAAATAGACGGCTGGTACGGACCCGCGTGCAATCTCCATCGCACGCCTTACGGAGGACGCAACTTCGAATATTACTCCGAAGATCCTCATCTTTCGGGCGTTATGTGCGCGTATACCGTGCTCGGCGCGAAGGAACTCGGGCTGTACTCTTACGTCAAGCATTTCGCCGTCAACGAAACGGAAACGACGCGCGCGGGCGGATATACCTGGCTGACAGAGCAGGCGCTCCGCGAAAACTATCTGAAACCGTTCGAAATGGCGGTCAAGGACGGCGGGACTATCGGAATAATGTCCGCGTATAACCGCATAGGCAGTGTGCGTACTTCGGGCAGCTACAATCTGCTTACGTCGTTGCTCCGCGACGAATGGGGCTTCGAGGGCTGTGTGGTCAGCGACTACAACAACGGCGATCCCATACTTTGCCCCGACGAAGCGATAAGAGCGGGCAACGATCTTATGATGGAAGTCAGCGGCGGCAGAAATATGTTCGGAGACCGCACGTCGGCAACGGCTGTGCTCTCGCTGCACCGCGGTGCGAAGAACGTGCTCTACTGCTACGTTTCGGCGCAGTACAGCATGGCTACGTCGGAAGGACTTGACCTTTCCACGCTCGTGGAAACGATGGTATCCACCGACGTGTTCCCCTGGTGGATAATAATACTCGCGGTCGTGGACGCGGCAGCCGCGGCGGGAGCCGTCGTGTGGTTCGTGCTGGTGTTCCGTTCGATGAGAAAGGGGATGAAGAACAAAAAAGCGGCGTGACGGTATTCACCGTTATAGCAGAGGCGCGGCAACTTGCCGCGCCTCTGTTCTATCGTTCTCGGAGAACTGTCCGAGGATTTCTCCGCCGCAATGAGTCGGTGAAATCGCAGGACTATCGTCCGCGAACTGCCCGAGGATTTCTTTGCCGCAATGAGTCGGTAAAAACGCAGGATGGCGGCGAAAAAATTTTTTGAAAAATTTGTTTGAAAACTCTTGACAAACGCCGAAGATAATGGTACACTTTTGTCGAAAGGTCAAAGAAAGTCAAACTTTCGGGACCGCGCGGCATACCGTGCGGTGTGCGAAAGAAAGGAGGCGCCCGAATGGCTAACATAAGCAATGTGATAGAGCAGTTTCTGCTCAGGCTGCTTGACGACGGCGACAACGTGAGTATAAGCCGCAACGAACTTGCCGATTATTTCTCGTGCGCGCCCAGTCAGATAAACTATGTGCTGATGACGCGCTTCACTCCCGCGAGGGGATATGTGATCGAATCGCGGAGAGGCGGCGGCGGATATATCAGTCTGACGAGGTTGAGCGACGATCGCGACAAACTTCTCGACGAACTTGTGAATTTGCCAGTCAGCGCGGGAATGACGCATACTTCCGCCGTGCAGGTGCTTTGCCGGCTGGCGGATTCGGGAATAATAGACAAAGACGCGGCGGATCTGCTGTCCGCGGTAATGGCGGACAAGGCGATAGTCGCGCCGTCGGTGAGCAAAAATTCCGTAAGGGCGGGCATGATGCGCGCTCTCGCGGCGACGCTGCTTAAAAAGGAGGAGAGCAACAATGGCGGACATAAGAATGTGTGACGAATGCGGGATCCGTCCCGCGGTGTATTACGAAACTAATATGATAAACGGAATGGTCACGGAGCGGTATCTCTGCGAAGAGTGCAAAAAGAAGCACGGCTTCGTAAAGACATCCGTGCCCGACCTGTTCGACGGGTTTTTCGCAGCTCTGACGCAGCCGTTCGGGATGTTCGGCGAGCCGGCGAGGGAAAACAGAGTCTGTCCGACGTGCGGCTGTACGGCGGAAAGCTATACGAAAACGGGCTTTCTCGGCTGTCCCGACTGCTATAAGACGTTCGAGCCGCTGATAATGCGTTCGGTCGCCAAATTGCAGAAGGACGTCAAGCACACGGGCAAAACGCCGACTGACGCGCGCTCTCCCGAAGAGCTCAGGTATAACGAACTGCTGAAAAAGCGCGAAGAAGCCGTCGCCGTCGAGGATTTCCAGCTCGCGGCGAAGATCAACGACGAAATGAAGAAGCTCAAAGGAGGCGCGAAATGAGTGCAAGGGACAGCGGTATAGTGATATCCAGCCGCGTGCGGCTCGCGCGTAATTACGACGGTTTCGTGTTCCCGTCGAGGCTGGACGACGAAGGCAGACTCAAAGTCATCGAAAAGACGGAAAACGCGCTGAAAAGCAGCGGGGAAAAGTTCGGAACGATACGCCTGTCTGATATGACCGATCTGCAGGCGGAAACGCTGAAAGAACTTCATATGATAAGCGACGATCTGCTGCGCGGAGGAAAGAACGCCGCCGTGATCGTCAACAAGTCCAACGACATATGCATAATGGTGAACGAAGAGGATCATCTCCGCGAACAGTGCATATTAAAAGGCAACAGACTTTCGCAGGCGTATGCGAAGATAAGCGCGGTGGACGACGGGATCGCGTCGGCGGAGAAAATAGCTTTCGATCCGAAGCTCGGTTATCTGACGGCGTGCCCGACAAACGTCGGCACGGGACTGCGCGCTTCCGCATTGATGTTCCTGCCCGGGCTGGGAATGACGGACTCGCTGGCAAAGTGCGTCAGCGCGGCGTCGCGGTTCGATATGACGGTCCGCGGTGAATACGGCGAGGGTAGCCGCTCGGGCGGGTATCTGTATCAGATCTCCAATCAGAAGACGCTGGGCGTCAGCGAGGAAGAGATCATATCCAGCGTTGCAAGCGCGGTCGAACAGATCGAGCAAAGCGAGATACTCGCGCGCAAGGCGCTGCTGGAAAGCAACGAAGTAATGCTTCGCGACGGTATAATGCGCGCCTACGGCGTGCTCACCAACGCATACCGGCTCACGTTCAAGGAATTCGAGGAGAAGTTCGCTCTCGTGAAACTGGGCGTGTACTACGGTTTCGTCAGCGTGAGCGACAAACAGGCGTTCGAAGGTATGCTCGACAAATACCGTCCCGCCAATATGATGACTCACGCAAAGAAGATAATGAACGACAACGAACGCGATCTCTATCGCGCGGCGAACGTCGCTGCCGAACTGAGATCGCTGACCGCATAAAAATAAGGAGGTGCGATATGGAACATTTCAACAATTTCCCGATGTCGGATAACGTCAAAAAGTGCCGCGCGCTGGCGCATCAGCTTGCCGTGCAGCACAGAAACAAATATGTGGAACCCATACATCTGCTTTTCGCAATGTATAACACCGAATGCGTCTGCGCGGAGATCCTTCGCCGCGAAGGGCTCAGTCCCGTCAGCATAATGAAGGAAATGGGCAAACTTGAGATCACGGATTCTCCGGAAGAGCCGGAGGAGAGCGAGGCGTTCAGACTGCTCTTCGACGACGCTCGCAAGATAGCCATAATATCCAAACAGGACTGCATTTATACCGAGCATCTGCTGCTTGCGTCCGTGTTCTACGACGACTCTCCGCTCAATGCGTTCCTCAGTCGCAATATAGACGTTGAACGTATGCTGCGCAGGCTCGAACCCAATATGAACATATCGGGTATAATGGACAATCTGACGAATATGTCGTCCGCTCCGTCTTACGGTCAGGATAAGCAGGGCGGATCGGGCGGCACGCTCCCTAAAGAGATAAGCGACCTCGGCGTGGATTTCACGCAGCGGGCGAGGGAGAACAAGATTGATCCCGTGATAGGCAGAAAGAACGAGATCGAGCGTATAATAGAGATACTTTGTCGCAAGACGAAAAACAATCCCGTTCTTATCGGCGAGCCGGGCGTGGGCAAGAGCGCGGTGGTAGAGGGGCTCGCGCGCGAGATCGTCGCGGGCAACGTACCCGAACTGCTTAAAAACAAGATAATATTCTCGCTCGACATAGGCAGCCTTATGGCTGGCACTAAATACCGCGGCGAACTCGAACAGCGGCTCAAGACCGCGATAGACGCGATCATAAAGCGCGGCGATATCATAGTGTTCATCGACGAGCTGCACACGCTCGCGCAGGCGGGCGGCAAGGAGGGCGAAGTCACTCCCGCGGATATGCTCAAACCGTATCTCGCGCGCGGCGAATTGCAGACGATAGGCGCGACGACGACGGACGAATACCGCAAGTTCATCGAAACGGATAAGGCGCTCGAACGCCGCTTCCAGCCGATAACCGTGGATCCGCCGACGGTGGAGCAGACTATCGAGATACTCAAAGGCATACGCCCGAATTACGAAGCGTTCCACAAGATCAAGATAAGCGACGAGGCGATCACCGCCGCGGCGCAGCTGTCGGACAGATATATTTCCGACCGTTTCCTGCCCGATAAAGCCATAGACCTCATCGACGAGGCGGCAAGCCGCGCGAAGGTCAACGGCAACAAGCTCCCGCCCGAGATCAAGGAAATGGAGGAAAAGCTGGTCGAATACCAGAAGCAGATAGACGAACTCGTCCACCGCAAGGAGGACTATATCAACGCCGACAAGATCAAAAAACTGCGCGACAACCTCGCCGACGAGATAGCGAAGAAAAAGGCGGAGTGGCAGGCTCACGGCGGCGGCGCGATAGGCGCGGAGGAGATAGCGGAGGTCGTTTCCAAATGGACGAAGATCCCCGTTACCAGGCTCAGCGAAACGGAGACCGAACGTCTGAACAATCTCGAAAAGATACTGCACGAGCGCGTGATAGGGCAGGACAGTGCTGTCAGCAGCGTTGCAAAGGCGATACGCCGCGCCCGCGCGGGACTCAAAGATCCCAAGCGTCCCATCGGCTCGTTCCTGTTTCTCGGACCGACGGGCGTGGGCAAGACGGAGCTTACCAAAGCGCTCGCCGCGGCAATGTTCGACGACGAGAACAACATCATACGCCTCGATATGTCCGAGTATATGGAGTCGCACAGCGTCAGCAAGCTGATAGGCTCGCCCCCGGGATACGTCGGTTTCGACGAGGGCGGTCAGCTCACCGAGCAGGTCAGAAGAAAGCCGTATTCCGTCGTGCTGTTCGATGAGATCGAAAAAGCGCATCCCGACGTCTACAACATTCTGCTGCAAGTGCTCGACGAAGGGCGGCTGACGGACTCGCAGGGACGCACGGTCGACTTCAAAAACACCATCATCATAATGACGTCCAACGTCGGTGTGAGCGAACTTAAAACTCGCCGCGCGATAGGATTTAACGACGACAAGGAAAACCACGAACAGGAGGACGAGGAGCGTATCCTTTCCGACGCGCTCAAACGCCACTTCCGTCCCGAATTCCTCAACCGTATAGACGTTATATGCTACTTCAAGCATCTGACGGAGGACAATATCAAGGCGATCGCCGACCTTATGATGAAAAAGGTGACGAAAAAGCTGGACGACAGAAATATCAAACTGCAATACACCCCGGCTATCATCAACTACGTCATCAAGAACGGCTACGATCCCGAATACGGCGCGCGTCCTCTCCGCCGCATCATAGAGCAGACGATAGAGGACTGCCTCGCCGATGCGCTGCTCAGCGGTAAGATCAAAGATAACAGCACCGCGACGATCGATTACGCCGACGGAAAGGTGACCGTCAGATGATAATAATATTACGGTCAAAAACGTAAAAACGCATTGACAAAATCCCCCTTGCGTGGTATAATGATAAAAACCACATAAGGGGGATTTGCTTATGCTGATCGAATTCCAGACAAAGAACTACAAACCCAAAGACGCGCTCAAAGAAGTCATCGACAAGAAATTGCAGCGGCTCGACAAGTACTTCGAGGACGACGTCACGATCAAGGTCGCGATGCGCGAATCCAACGACAGAGAAAAGATGGAACTGACTATTTTCCTCGGCGGTACGGTGCTTCGTTCCGAAGTCAGCGGCAAGCGCGGCGGAGAAACGATGTACGACCTTATCGACCTTGCCATACCCAAGCTCGAACGTCAGATAATCAAATACCACAGGATATTGACGAGCAAGAGCAAAAAGGTGCGTCAGCGCGAGATAGCGGAAACTATAAGGGAAGAGGAAAAGAAGACCAGCGAGATCGTCCGTACGAAGTCGTTCGACCTCGCGCCCATGGACGAGATCGAAGCCATGGCGGAACTGGAAATGGTGGGACATTCGTTCTTCGTGTTCCTTAACAAGAGCTCGGAGAAGGTAAACGTAATATACAAGAGAAACGACGGAAATTACGGCATTATCGAAGCTAACGTATAATGCGGCGCGGCGGTAAAACATCCGGCTCGGATGTTTTATTGCTGTAAACCGGGCGTACTTTTGAATAAATCGTAACGGAGAAGAACAATGAAACTCAAATTCGATTACAACAACATGATGGCAGACGTCATCGGGGAGCACGGCATCGACGCCGGCTGCATCGACGCGGACTCGAAAAAGATCGCCGCGGCATACGACGACGTTATGTCCAAGCTCGGCAAGGGCTGGCAGGAATGGACGGAACTTCCTTATATCGCTCCGTCCGACCTCGACAGTATGATCGCGAGGATGAACGACATTCGTTCCAAAGCCTCCGCGTTCGTCGTGCTCGGCATAGGCGGAAGCGCGCTCGGTCCCATTTCCGTCGTTCAGGCGCTGTTGAATATGCGCCTCAACGAACTGCCCGCGCCCGCTCTCAAAGCGGCGGGTCTGCCTAAGCTGTATATCGAGGATAACATCGATCCCGAGAGAATGCACGAGCTTCTCGAGCTCATCGATCTTAAAACGACGTACTTCAACGTCATCACAAAGAGCGGCGAAACGAGCGAAACTCTCGCGCAGTTCCTCGTGCTCTACGACCTTATGAAAAAGGCGGTCGGCAAAGAGGAAGCCAAAAAGCACTTCATCGCCACGACTACGATAGGCAAAGGCACGCTTTATAACCTCGCGCAGAAAGAAGGCTTCGTGACTTACGGTATCCCCGCGGGCGTGGGCGGAAGATTCTCCGTTCTTTCCAACGTCGGGCTCGTTCCGTTTGCCGCGATGGGGATAGACATCAAAAAGCTGCTTGCCGGTGCAAAGGAAATGAGCGAGGCATGCCGCGTTGCCGACGTCAGAAAAAACCCCGGTCTTATGACCGCGTTCCTGCAATGCAAAGCTATGGAAAAAGGCGCGAACATCAGCGTGATGATGCCGTATGCCGACAGCCTTAAATATATGTCCGACTTCTACTGCCAGATATGGGCGGAGTCGCTCGGCAAGGCGGTGGATAAGAGCGGCAACGTCGTCCATGCGGGTCAGACGCCCGCTAAAGCTCTCGGCGTCACCGACCAGCACTCGCAGGTACAGCTGTACACCGAGGGACCGTTCGACAAGGTCATAACGATGATCGCCGTCGGGAAATTCAGACGCGACGTCGTAATTCCCGACGACAAGGACATCGACGCGTGTGACTTCCTCAAAGGTCACACGATGGGCGAGCTGCTCAATCACGAACGCGTCGCGACCGAATACGCGCTCCGCAAAGCGGGAAGAATGAACTTTACGGTGACCCTTCCCGAAGTGAACGAAGAGACCGTCGGCGAACTGCTCGCGTATTATATGTACGAAACGGCGTTCGCGGGCGCGTATCTCGGCGTGGATACGTTCAACCAGCCGGGCGTGGAAGAGGGCAAGAAAGCCACGTTCGCTATGCTCGGCAGAAAGGGCTACGAGGAAAAACTCGCCGAAGTGCGCTCCGCCGCTAAAAAGAACGAGTATTATATCTGACATAGCAGTATGAAAACGGGTATTTCAACCGCATCGTTCTTCACCAAACTGCCGACGGAATCCTGTTTTGCCGCACTCGCCGATATGGGCGCGGAGGTGACGGAGGTATTCCTCTCGACGTATTCCGAATATGAAAAGGGATTCGTCGACGCGCTCGGCGGCAGACTGGACGGCAAAGTCAAAGTGCATTCCGTGCACGCTCTGTCGTCGCAGTTCGAAGGGGAGCTGTTCAGCCCGTCCAACAGGGTGCGCGACGACGCCGAACGGCTCTTCCGCAAGGTGTGCTATGCGGGCAACGTGCTCGGCGCGAAGTATTACACGTTCCACGGACCGCTCAATCTCAAACGCTCGTCGCCGCCGACGGACGTCGCGGCGTATGCCGAACGGTTTTCCTATCTTGCGGACGTTGCGCGGACTTACGGGATATTCATCGCGGTGGAGAACGTGCATTACTGCAAATTCGCGACTCCCGAGCTGATGCGCGATCTTATGCGGGCGTGCCCCGCGCTCTGCGCTACGATAGACATAAAGCACTCGCTGTTTTCGGGGTACGATCCGATAAGATACATCGACGCGGTGGAGGACCGCCTCGTGACCGTTCATGTGACGGACGTCACGAAAGAGGATACCACCGCGCTCCCCGGCAAAGGCAGATTCGATTTCGAGAAGTTGCTCCGCGATCTCGACAGGCGGAAACTCGAGCCCGCTGTCATCATCGAAGCGTATGCGAGGGATTTCGCTTATCTCGAACAGCTCAAAGCCGCATACGACTATCTGCGCGGAATAGCGGAAAAACAGGAAAAATAATTAATCCAAATAAGGAGAGATCATGAACAAACTGACTGTAAAGGATGTAGACGTCAAGGGTAAGAAAGTCCTCGTGCGCTGCGACTTCAACGTACCGATGAAGGACGGAAAGATCACCGACGAAACGAGGATACTCGGCGCGCTGCCCACGATCAAGTATCTTATGGAGCACGGCGCGAAGATCATTCTCTGCTCGCATATGGGCAAGCCTCACTCGATATTCTCTGACGAAGTGAAACTCAATAAGAAAGACAAGCAGAAAGTCGAAGCGCTTCCCGCCGACGAGCAGGCTGCAGCAAAACAGGCGATAGTGGACAAGGCTCTTAAAGAGGAACCGAAGAAACTTACTCTCGCGCCCGTCGCGGCAAGGCTCAACGAACTGCTCGGCGGAAAAGTGACGTTCGCTCACGACGTGGTCGGTCCCGATGCCTGCGCGAAAGCCGCCGCCTGCAAGGAAGGCGAGTGCGTGCTGCTCGAAAACCTCCGCTTCCATTGGGAAGAAGAGAAGCGCGACGAAGGATTCTGCAAGAAGCTCGCCGATCTCATCGGCGGCGCCGACGGCATTTACGTCAACGACGCGTTCGGAACGGCTCACCGCTCCCACGCTTCCACGGCGGCGATCGTCGAATACGGATTCGTCAAGACCGCAGTGTGCGGATTCCTCATCGAAAAGGAACTTTCCGTTATGGCGGACAGCCTCGAACATCCCGTTCGTCCGTTCGTGGCTATCCTCGGCGGCGCGAAAGTGGCGGATAAGCTGAACGTCATCAATAACCTGCTCGAAAAGTGCGATACGCTCATCATCGGCGGCGGGATGGCGTACACTTTCCTCAAAGCCGAAGGTTATGAGGTCGGTAAGTCCCTCGTAGACGACGAAAAGCTCGGCTACTGCAAGGATATGATGAAAAAGGCGAAGGATATGGGCAAGACTCTTCTTCTTCCCGTCGATACCGTTATCGCAAAGGATTTCCCGAACCCGATAGACGCTCCCGTCGAAGTCAGGACGGTAAAGGTCAGCGAGATACCTGCGGATATGGAAGGTCTTGACATAGGAGAGGAAACGAGAAAGCTCTTTGCCGACACCGTGGCAAAAGCCAAGACCGTCATCTGGAACGGCCCTATGGGCGTGTTCGAGAATCCGACGCTTGCCGCGGGCACGAAAGCGGTGGCGAAAGCGCTTGCGGACGTGTACGGCAAAGCGACGACGATCATCGGCGGCGGCGACTCCGCGGCGGCTGTGCAGCAGCTCGGTTACGCCGACAAGATGACGCACATCTCCACCGGCGGCGGCGCGTCTCTCGAACTGTTCGAGGGCAAGGTGCTTCCGGGCATTGCGTGCCTTAACGACAGAAAGTGATCGCCCTGCGCGACATATCGGCGCTCCGTGCATTACCGCACGGAGCGCCGTATTTTCAGAAACGATATGATAACTGCCGAATATGTGAAAAGCGTATTGAACGAAGCGCGCGGCGGCGTTGCGGGAGAACGGGCGACAGCGCTTGCCCGCGAGTACTGCGGCTTCAGCCCGGAAGACGGCGAAGCGGCTTTTGAGCGGGCGATGAGCGCGCTCAGATACGACCTGCGCTACGACCCCGATCCGTTCATCTCCACGTTGAATTATACTCCCGCGGACGCACTCGCGTCGCGGATCGCGCCGCTCTGGACGAACGAAATTACGCTTCGCCTTGCCGCGCTTGCCGTTCCGCAGGCGGACGCGGAAAATTTCTTCCGCTGGCACCGTATGAGAGCGTACGATATGATAATCAACGCCGCCGGCGCGGATATACCGATACCTCCCGCGGGCGAGGAGGGCACCCTCGATTTTCTGTGTCCGTTTGCGTATTCGTCGCTCTATATGGGCGGTTTAGTCGGCGCGGGCAGCGGCATACTGCTCCGACGGGTGAACTGCCGCCCGTGGGGGATCAAGCCGATAGGCGACCGTCCTTTGCCGTGACGAGCGCATAAAGCCGCTCCGCATTGCAGCGGGGCGGTAATTTTTTGCATACGCGGAATTTTTATTTTTTCGCGGAAAAGTGCGGAAAATTAATTGACAACGTGTCAGAATACTGATATAATATGATTACTGACAATGTGTCAGAATAAAAAACGGGAGAAATTTTTGTGCTCGGAAAATTCACTTATTGCAATCCGACAAAACTGTACTTCGGTCAGGGCGCGGTCGAAGGTCTGAACGACGAACTGCCGAAATACGGCAGGAACGTGGTCCTGATCTACGGCGGGGGATCGATCAAAAAGAACGGAATATACGACGAAGTCGTGAAGATTCTCAAAAAGCACGGTAAGTCCGTGGCGGAGATAGCGGGAGTAATGCCCAACCCGACTACGGATAAGCTGTACGAGGGAATGGAGATCGCCCGAGCGCATAAGGCGGATCTGCTGCTTGCCGTCGGAGGCGGCTCTGTGTGCGACTATGCGAAAGCGCTGGCGGTATCCGTCAACTGCGACGACGATCCATGGGAGAAGTACTATCTGCGTTTTGAAGAGCCGACCTGCGAAATACTGCCCGTCGGCTGCGTGCTGACGATGGTAGGCACCGGGAGCGAAATGAACGCGGGCGCGGTCATAACCAACCCGCACACGAAGCTGAAAATAGGGCATGTGTTTGCCGACGAGCGGGTAATGCCTAAGTTCTCCGTGCTTGACCCGACATATACGCTCACGCTGCCGCATTATCAGATGGCAGCTGGCATTTACGATATTTTCAATCACATCTGCGAGCAGTATTTCTCGGGTGAAGACGACTGTACGAGCGACTATATCTCCGAGGGGCTGATGCGCTCTCTGCTGCATTCGAGCCGTATAGCGAACGCGGATATGAATAGCTACGAAGCACGCTCCAACATTATGTGGACGGCGACATGGGCGCTCAATACGCTCGTTTCGCGCGGAAAATCCACCGACTGGATGGTGCATATGCTCGGTCAGGCGGTGGGGGCGCACACGGACGCCACTCACGGAATGACGCTCGCCGCCGTATCTCTGCCTTACTACCGTCATATCATGCCTTACGGGCTTGCTAAATTCGTGCGCTTCGCCGTGAACGTGTGGGGTATCGATCCTGCGGGAAAGACGGACGAAGAAACGGCAGAAGAGGGGCTTGCCGCAATGGAGAACTGGATGAGGGAACTCGGCTTGGCTATGAACATATCCGAACTCGGAGCGACGAAGGATATGATAAACGGCATTGCGGATTCCACTCTCGTAATGACGGGCGGCTATAAGGTGCTGACCCGAGACGAGATCGTGAAAGTGCTCGAAGAGAGCCTGTAAAGGAGAACGCTATGAAAAAGATACTCGTAGCATATTTTTCCGCGAGCGGTGTGACGAAACGCGCGGCGGAAGAGATAGCGGCGGAAACGGGCGCGGACCTTTATGAGATCGTTCCCGCACAGCCGTACACCCGGGCGGATCTCGACTGGACGGACAGGAGCAGCCGTAGCACGCTGGAAATGAAAGACCCGGGTTGCCGTCCCGAAATAGCCGAGGAAGCGGACGTGTCGGGATATGACGTCGTGTTCGTCGGATTTCCCGTATGGTGGTATGTCGAGCCGCGTATCGTCGATACGTTCCTTGAAAGCCGCGACTTTTCGGGAAAGATACTGATACCTTTCGCCACCTCGGGCGGCAGCGGGATTTCGGGCGCGGAAAAGAGTATGAAGGCGCACTGCCCGAACGCCGTATGGAAGCGCGGCAAACTCGTGAACGACGGCGCCGCCGTATGGGCGAAAAGCGCGCTCGCGGGTTTGTGACCGTCCGCGGCGGGAGCATACTATGCCCAGAGGATCCAAAGAACTTACAAGCGCAAGAAAAGAGGAGATAGTAGACGCGTGCGCGCAGCTTTACGAAACGACGCCGTTTTCCGGCATCACGCTCGGCGAGATCGGAGCGCGGACTTCGTTCACGCGCACGTCCGTTTACAACTATTTCCGCACGAAAGAGGAGATATTTCTCGCCCTGCTCGAACGAGAATATTCCGCGTGGGTTACGGACCTGAACGCGCTCGCGGACGCACCCGTCGGCGCGGACGGATTTTCCGGGGCGTTCTCCTCGCTGCTCGAAAAGCGCAAGTGTATGCTACGGCTGCTTTCGATGAACCTGTACGACCTCGAATCGGGCAGCCGTATCGAAAATCTCGCGTCGTTCAAGCGGGTATACAATCTTTCGCTCAAAGCCGTCGCACGGTGCTTGAAAACGCATTATCCTGCGGTGACGGACGACGACGCGGAGGGATTCATATATGCATTCTATCCGTTCTTGTTCGGGGTCTATCCCTATACGTCCGCGACGGAAAAGCAGATAAAGGCAATGGAGATCGCGGGAGTGGAGCGGCGCGAGTACACGATCGCGGAGATCGTACGTGCCCTGGTGGAAAAGCTGACGCAAAGTTTTCGGTAACGCGCGTCGCTCGCCGGCAAACGACATAACGAATAACGTGCAACCGGCAGGGCGCGGAAGATCCGCGCCCTGCTTTCGCATTATTTTTGTCCGGGACGGGCAAAGTATCGCAAAATGAAGGCCGCTCATAGCAGATGCCTTGAGGCAACGGGAACGGATACGAAGTATACGTTTATGATAGAGTCCGATAAAGCGCTCGTCGTGCCGTTTGAGATCGGAATGGGGCAGACGGGCACCGCGGGCGCGGAGCTCGGTACCGTCCTTTCGATGACGAATAACGGCAGGAGAGACCTGGTCGATCTCACCGATCCGCTGCCTTCGCAAAGCGACCAGGCGGATATGGGAGGCATAAGCGTATATTTCAATATGGTGACGGCGACGGGGAAGATACAGCTTACGCAAGGCGTGAACGTAATTGAGATCACGAAGAGCGGCGGCAATGTGGATTACCTGAATATCATGACTTCCGCAACTCTTACGGACAAGACCGTGCCGTATTGGTGCGGGGATCATATGCTTGAGTTTGAAGTGGTGACGGCTCCTACGAAGACAACTCGCGGTGAACTTAAAGTGACATGTCCCGATGAAGGCTGCACGAAAGGCGAACGTCTTTATGACCACGGTTCGCTTCCCGAACTGACTAACGATTGCTATACCGTCGAAGACGACGGATATTATATCGAACTGTTCGTGCAAATGATCAAAGTAGCCGAACTTACAGCTGAAGCGGCGTGATTATCTCGCCGAAGGCATAATGCGAATACAGCGCCGCGCATATACGCGGCGCTGTTGTTTTATATGGTAAATTATACTATTAAGCGCAATAAAAGAGAGAAAAAAGGAGTTCACGCAAATCTGTGGTAAAATAGTGTTGCGAAATCATTTACACAAAGGAGATTTGTATGAACTACCGTCATTTTATCATAGAAGAGCGCTGTAGTTCACGAGAATATTATGTCAAAGGAAAAGGTCATAGGAAAACGCTCGGCTGAGCGAACGGTTTCGCATTTTTTGACGCAAAACTGTTCGTTTTTCCTCTATGTTGTAGAAAAATTCAGCACCTGCAATTTTGCAGGCGCTGAATTTTGGTACCGCATAGGGGAATCGAACCCCTGTTTCCGGCGTGAGAGGCCAGCGTCCTAACCGCTAGACTAATGCGGCTCTCGTGTCAACCTTGCGCATTATATCATATTTTAGAGCCAAAGGCAAGGATTTTACGCGGATTTTGCAAAAAATTCCGCGGAACTTTTTGTGCCCGTGCGCGAATCGTTGTTCGCGGTCATTTCTTCGCTTTTGCGTCCGAGCCGTTCGGCTTTGCCGCGCCGAAATCGACGGTGAACACCGTGCCTTCGCCTTTGACGCTGTCGACGGACAGCTTCCAGCCGCTGCGGTCGCAGAGCTTGCGCACTATCGGAAGTCCCAGCCCGAATCCCACGCTTTCGCCGTGCGATTTGTCCACCGTATAGAATCGGCTGAAAATATGCGGAAGTTCGTCGTGGGCTATCCCTATGCCCGTGTCTTCGACGGTGAGCACCGCGCCGCGCAGTGTAACGATGATACTGCCGTTCGGCTTGTTGTATTTTATTGCGTTGCTGACGAGATTGTCAAGTATCTCCGTGATCCGCTCATGCGTGGACTCGATGATCACGTTCTCGTCTATGCGCCGCAGCATCGTCAGCCCCTTTTCTTTGAGCATAGGCTCGAAATTGTCGAGTACGTCGCCGATAAGACGGGAAATATCCACGTCATAGGACTTGACGGTATCGTCGTCTATCGCGCTGTAATTGAGTATCTGTTTTATCATCGCGCTCAGCCGTTCGCTCTGCGCGCTTATCGTCTTTCCCGCGGCGATCATCTTATCCTGCGGCATATTACCCGAAGCTATAAGTTCCGCAAAGCCGCGTATGGAGGTGAGGGGAGTGTTCATTTCGTGCGTGACGTTGGAAATGAATTCGTCCTTGCTCTTCTGCGCCGCGCGCACATATTCGTTTTTCCAGTTGATAACGTCGGCGACTGGTTTGAGTTCGGTATATTTGGTTTCTATCTTCTTGTCGTTTCCGATCGCGTCCAGCGCGAATTCCTTGACGGGGCGCAGAATAAAAGTCGTCGACAGCCATGTGAACAGCAGGCATACGACGAGATCGATCAATATGAATATCGCGAGATTGGGCAGCATCGTGACGAGTACCCGAGAGCGCGAGATTATTTCCGCCGTAAGGCGCACGAGCGTGCCGCCGATATTGCGGCAAACATGCACATAGGTATGACCCTCGTTTACCGACGGGGTCGTATAGACGTAGTTCCCGTCCGCCGCGGCGGCTTCGGCAATGTCGCCGGAGTCGGGCGTCGCGCCTTCCTGCACTTCGGGCAGGGAGGACGAGAGCGCTTTACCGTCATCTCCGAATACGGTGACGTCGACGTCCAGCATATCTGACAGCCGACCCGCGTCATCCGGAGTTTCTTCCGACTCTTCGAGCGCGCTCATTTTTTCGACGAGGTGCGACGTCGCGTCACCCTCCGTCTGCGCGTAATACAGCTCGTTGGAAGTGAACGCGAATACGAGCAGAATGAACAGCGTTATGAGCAGGGAAGTTATAAGGATGCGTTTGCTCATTTCAGAAATTTATAACCCGCGCCGAAAACGGTTTCAATGCCCTGCACGCCCATTTTGCGCAGACGGGCGATGTGGATGTCGACCGTGCGCGTTTCGCCCTCGTCGTAGCCCCACACGGCTGTGAGCAGCTTATCTCTGGATATGACGGAGCCAGCGTGACGGATGAGGTAAGCGAGCAGTTTGAACTCCATATTGCTGAGCGCAGCGGGTTTTCCGTCTATGGTAACGGACATCATGCGCTCGTTGAGCGTGACGTTGCGGGCGTGCAGTTCGTCCGCAGCGCCCAAGCGACGAAAGGCGGCGTTGACGCGCGCCGTAAGTTCGAGAACGCCGAACGGCTTTGTGATATAATCGTCCGCGCCGAGATTGAATCCCTTTACTTTATCGTTTTCTCTGCCCATCGCGCTGAGCATAAGACAGATCACCTGCGGATGGGCGCGTTTGAGCTGCGAAAGCACGTCGTAGCCGTTGCCGTCGGGGAGCATTATATCGAGCAGCGCCACCTGCGGCACGCGGAGCGCCACGGCGTCGTTGAATGCGTCGACGGTGTTGTAGCAGCTCACTTCGATCTCCGCGAGTTCAAGACTGTACGTCACGAGGTCGCAGATACTTTTGTCGTCTTCGAGAAGATAAAGAATTTTGTCCATAATCGCGAAACTTCGTTAATCGAACGTATGCGCAAGATTGAGTATATGATCCGCCGCACGTTCGAGATTTCCCACGAGGTTTATCAGAATGCTGCTCGACTGCGGCTGGCACTTTCCCTCGTTGAGGCGTTTTATGTGGTTGTCTATTATGTGCTTGCGCAGCGCGTCGATCTCGTTTTCAAACTCCTCCGCACGCACGACGGCAGTCACGTCCGTATCGCTGTAAGCGCGGATGCTTTCGTCGAAAAGTCTGTCGACTTTACCGCACATCACCTTTATCTCGTCGATGACGGACTCGGAGAATTCCAGTTTGTCGTCGACGTAATGATAGGTGTATTTGACCATATTATCGGCAAGATCCGCTATACGCAGAGCGTCGGCGATCGCGCCGTGCATTGCCGATACCGTCTTTTCGTCGCCGTAAGAAACTTCGCTCGACGAAAGTTTTACGAGGAACTGGGTCGCTTTACGCGAATCCTCGTTGATCTTTTTTATGTGCTCCCTGACGTTCGTCGCTTCCGTCTTGTCCTTGGCGTAGAAACAGCCGAGCGCTTTTTTGAGCGTCTGTTCTGCGTCTGTCGCTATGCGTGCGATCTCCTTTTTCGCCTGCATTACGGCAATGGCGGGAGTTTGCAGCAGTCTGTCGTCGAGGAACGTATCGATGATCTCCTTGCCGCCGGTCGCTTTGTCTTTTTTGTCGCGTATGATAAGACATGCGAGCTTGACGAACAGATTGATGCAGGGGAAGAACAGTATCACACACACCGTATTAAAGAACGTGTGGAACATCGCTATCTGCGTTGCGGGCGCGCCCGCGAACCACGTCTGGAACGTGACGGCATTGAAATCTTTCCAGATCAGCAGCATTATCGTGAAGATGATGGTGCCGAACACGTTGAACATAAGGTGTATCAGTGCGGCGCGTTTGGCGTTCTTGTTCGCTCCGATCGAAGACAGGATCGCCGTTATGCACGTTCCGATATTCGTTCCGAGAATGAGGAAGAGTACGCTGTTGCCGCCGTCACCTATGATGACGTTGCCGCTGCTGACCAGCGCGACTATTATGGACGTGACGGCGGAGGACGACTGTATGAGCGCCGTGAAACCCATTCCGATGAGTATCAGCAAGAACGGATTGGATATGGCTTTGAGGGCTTCGAGGAAAAGAGGAGATTCTTCGAACACGCTCATCGAAGCGCTCATAACGTCGAGCGCAACGAACACGAGCCCGAGCCCGCCGATGATCATTCCCACCGTCTTGACCTTGTCGTTTTTGGACAGCATATCCATAAATATGCCGATCGCGGCAAGAGGGAGCAGAAACGCCGCAAACTCGAACGCGCTAAGCGCCGCTATCTGCGCGGTTATCGTCGTCCCGATATTTGCGCCCATAATGACGGCAGTTGCCATCGTCAGCGACATAACGCCCGCATTGACGAAGCCGACCGTCATAACGGTAGTCGCCGACGAGGATTGAATTATCGTGGTCGTGACGATCCCGATCCCCAGCCCGGCGAATCTGCCCGTAGCGGAAGTTTTGCCGAACCAGCTGCGGAGCTTGTCGTTCGCAAGTTTTTCTATGGATTCGGAAAGAACTTTGAATCCGTAGAGCAGTACGCCGAGTCCGCCGAGAAGTCCCATTACGGCGACGACGTATTCCATAGCGGTAGGGCTGCTGCCTGCTGCGGCAGAAGCCAATGCCTCAATATTCATGCCTGTCTCCCTTTTCTTTCGATTCACGGCGGGCAGTTTAGCCGCACGTCGATTTCCTGCATAATAATTGTAACCTATTTCCGACTTAAAATCAACGGTTTTACTGTAATTCGCCACAAATCAGATGAAAAATATATGCGGGGCGACGGAGGGAGCGGGTATAATTCGGCGCAGTATGAGCATCATTATCATAAAACAGCAAGGAGGCGACATAATGTCATTCGATCCATTCAGGGAAAAAGGCGGCAGAGTTTCCGCCTACGAAAACTGGAAACAGCTTTATCCGCGCGCTTACGATAAGCACGCGACCGATCCGAAGACCAAAATGCGCGTCATTCTGATGAACGGCACGGAATTCGAATCGCAGTGGTTTCTGCACAATATGGCGCGGCACGTCTGCGACAACGATCTGCGCAGGGAACTCGCGGCTGTCAGACGCGCAGAACAGCAGGAACAGAAGAAAATATCCTACTTGAAGCCGCGCGACGAGACAATTCTCGAAACCACGATAGCCTACGAACAGCTTGCGGTGGAACTAACCGCGCTTATGGCGAGATGCGAAAAGGATACGACAGTGCGCCGCGCTCTCGATTTCGCGCTGCTCGAAGACTTCGATCATTTATACAGATACGCCGATCTGCTCGAAATGGAGTGCGGCGTGCGCGCCGAAACGCTCGTCGGAAAGAAAACGGAGATAATGCCCGGACGTCCGACGGTTTCCGAACACCGCGATCCGCCCGACGACATCAAAAAACCGCTGCCGAAGAACGCGCCGCTGCTCAGTAAGCTGCATACGATGATAATCACGGCTGCGGAGCAGCAGACGATGAACTTCTATATGAACTGCGGCGCGTTTTATGACGTGAGCGACCTCGGAAGAAAACTCTTCCTCGAAATAGGAATGATAGAGGAACAGCACGTTTCGCTCTACGAATCATTGCAGGACGCTTCGACGACGTGGCTCGAATGCTGGCTGATGCACGAATATACGGAATGCTATCTGTATTATTCGATGCTCGCCGAAGAGACGGACGAAAAGATAAAAGCAATATGGTCGGATCATTTGGAGCGAGAGATAGGTCATCTGCACGTTGCCGCGCGTATGCTGGAAAAGTACGAGCACAAGCATTATTCGCAGGTGATAGCGGACGGCACGTTCCCCGAACTCATCTCGTTCTCCGCGGCGGAAGGCGGCAATATGGAATATATCCGCAAAGTGCTCAGAAACACCGTGGAACTCACGGCGGACAGAGAAGGATATACGAACATATCCGACGTTCCCGAAAGCTCGGAGTTTTTCAGATATAACCGCCGCGTAAACGGAGCGGTCGCGAACGTAGCGAGTCACGGCGTGATCGACAGATATATCGCCGAGGCGGGCGAGGACTACCGCTTCCAGACGGGCGCTCACCCCGTTTCGCAGCTGCGCGACAGGACGTGCGACAATACCGAGCTCGGCAGAACGAAGCCGGACGGCGGGAGCAAACCCGAAAAGCGGGGGAGCCGCAAAAATTAAAGTCATATTAGAAATGCCTAAACAGCCCGCCGCTCCTTGCTTTTTTGCGCGGATAATGATATAATACCGTCAAAGAACGATCGGAGCGTGATCATATGTGGATGTTGACGAGCGCCGAAACGGGCGCGGAAACCGCGGAAGAAATGAGCTGGTCCGACAGACTGGCGACTATGTTCAGCGAACAATGGTGGGTTTTTCTCATCTCGCTCGGCGTTGTCGTCGCGCTTATGCTGCTCGTCAAGATATTGACGAAGGGCAAGGTATTCAAGTTCCGTACGATACTCAAAGTTGCGCTCAACTGTATCATTGCGTTTGTACTGCTTTTCCTGATAAACTCCGTCGGGTCGATATTCGGCTTCGCGCTCGTTCCCAAGTGGTATTCGTGGCTGCTGATAGGCGTTTTCGGAGTGCTCGCGATCGTATTCCTGTTCGTGTCCTACTTCGTCTGGCCCGGGCTGTTCGTTGCGGCAAGCGAGTCTGCGGCGCAGACCTGACCGTTTCATAAAAAATAAGGCGGCGCTCCGCAGGGAGCGCCGTTATCTTTTTGCCTTTGCCGTTATCGACAGCAGGGTAACTTTATAGACGTTCGTGACGGCGAGACTTCGTCCGATCTCGCGGTCGAACTCCCGCATATTCGCGGGGCAGTACTTTTCGCAGAGAGCTTTCAACGCGGCAATCTTTTTCTCCCGCTCCGTTACGAGCGTCACTTCGCCGACGGCGACAGCGCTTTCATATGCCGTCGTAAATTCATTCTCATACGCCCTGACTTCGCCGACGAACACCATCCGGACCTTTACGCCGTCCGTCAGCAGTTCGGTCTTTCTGCCCGCCGCCGCGCTGTGAAAATACACGCCGTCGCCGATGCGGCATACGGAAAGCGGCAGGGCGTACGGCGTTTCACCGTCGGAAACGGCGAGCACTGCGTAGGCGCATTTGTCTATTATTTCCAGACCTTCGGTGCGGGTAAGTTCTCTGTCCTTGCGTCTCATATTTATTATGATAGCACGGAGTGCCGCCGTCAGTCAAACGGAAAAAGGCGGGTGACCCACCTTTTTTCGTTTTCGTTACCGTTCGCTTCCGCTTCCGTATGCCGCGAGCGAACTTCTTATGACGGCGTACTCGATCAGACCGATAAGCACCGCTACACCCGCGAATACATAAAGCGTTATCGAAAACGGGTCGGCTTTGTCGCCGCTCAGTCTCGTTACCACGAAACCGAGCGCGATCATCACCATGGCTGTGCGGAGGAACGACAACATTATTCCCATTGCCGTGACTTCCGCATTGCCGGTTTCTATCCTTCCGCTTCCCAATACGTTCATAACCGTATTTTGTCCCGCAGGGGAAATAATATACGCCTGAATTTTTACGGCATAAGCCGACAATTTCCGACAAAAACGCGCATATCTTAAAAGCGGAGGTACGGCTTATGGTCTTTGAAAGTTTCCTCGCGTTTCTCGGCAAGGTGTTCTGTTTTTCCGCGTACATAAAGAACAACAATTCGTTTCCCGGCCCGCTGAGCGACGAGGAAGAAAAGGAATATCTCGAAAAATGCAGGCAGGGCGACGAGCACGCCCGCGAAATGCTGATCAGGCACAACCTGCGGTTGGTGGCGCATATCGTGAAAAAGTACGGCGGCGCGGGGGAGGCGGACGATCTGATCTCCGTCGGCAGCATAGGACTGATAAAGGGAATACAGACGTATGAGAGCGGAAAAGGCAGCCGTCTTGCGACGTATGCGGCGCGCTGCATAGAGAACGAGATACTGATGTATATCCGTGCGAACAAAAAGCACAAATGCAACGTGTCGCTGTCCGAATCCGTAGGCTCGGACAAAGACGGTAACGACATAACGCTCATCGACGTGCTGTCCGTTCCTGCGGAGACCGTTCTCGAAGAAGTGGAGAATAAAGTTCTTATGGATAAGATACGCGAATGCGTGAGCAAGCTGCCCGCGCGCGAGCGCATAATCATAACTTTGCGCTACGGGCTCAGCGGCGCACTGCCGAAAACGCAGCTGCAGGTCGCGGAGAAGCTGGGCATTTCCCGTTCGTACGTGTCGCGCATAGAGAAAAAAGTGCTTGCAAAAATCGCGGAGCAACTAAAAAATTGAAATAAATCCGCTCCAATCGGTTGCGCGGCAACGTGCCGATGTGGTATAATCGAGTCCGTAAGATCGCAAAAGAGGATACGGACTTATGGAGTGGATATTATATCTCGCAGTGCTGCTCGTATATTTCGGCGTTATGATCTTCATCGGCGTAAAGACGAGAGCAAGCGCGAATTCGGTCTCGGGATTCGTACTCGGCGGCAGGACCGTCGGACCGTGGCTTTCGGCGTTCGCATACGGAACGTCGTATTTTTCGGCAGTAATATTTATAGGCTACGCCGGTCAGTTCGGCTGGAATTACGGCATAGCCGCGACGTGGATAGGGATAGGAAACGCCGTGATAGGCTCGCTGCTTGCATGGGCGGCGCTCGGCAGACGCACTCGTATCCTGACGCGCAAACTTGATTCCGCGACGATGCCCGACTATTTCGGCAAACGTTTCGGCGACAGTAAATTAAAGATCGCCGCGTCCGTTATCGTGTTCGTGTTTTTGATCCCGTATACGGCGTCGCTTTACAAAGGGCTCGGCAGTCTGTTCTCCGAGGCGTTCGGAGTGCCTTATTTCGTCTGTATAATCGCAATGGCGGTCGTGACCGCGATCTATGTGCTCATCGGCGGCTATATGGCTACGGTCTGGAACGACTTCGTGCAGGGCATAATAATGCTCGCCGGGATAGTCGTCATCATCATTGCCGTAGTAATGAACTTCGGCGGCTTCACGCAGGCGATAAACGACCTGTCCTCGATCGCGGAGGGCGGGCAGCAGGGAGCGTACACGTCCTTCTTCGGTCCCGATCTGTACGGACTCATAATGGTGGTGATACTGACGAGCCTCGGCACATGGGGTCTGCCGCAGATGGTGCAGAAATTCTATTCCGTAAAAAGCGACGGCGCGATAAAAAAGGGAATGATAATAAGCACGCTGTTCGCTCTCGTCGTTGCAGGCGGATGCTATTTCCTCGGCGGTTTCGCGCGGCTGACCGCAGACAGCTCTGCGATATATGACGCTAGCGGAAATCTGCTCTACGACGAGATCATTCCCACTATGATAACGTCGCTCAATCCCGCCGTGATCGCGCTCGTGCTCGTGCTCGTAGTGGCGGCTTCAATGAGCACTCTGTCGTCGCTCGTGATGAGTTCGAGTTCCACGCTTACTCTCGATCTTATAAAAGGCGTAAAAAAGGATCTTTCCCACAAAGCGCAGATCTCGCTGATCCGTATCTTTATAGCGGTATTCATAGTCATAAGCGCGGTCATAGCCATAATCTACGACGAATTCGGACTGTCTTTCATCGCTCAGATGATGGGCGTCAGCTGGGGCGCGCTGGCGGGCTCCTTCCTCGCGCCGTATCTGTTCAGCCTTTACTGGAAACGGACCACGAAAGCAAGCTGCTATGCGTGCTTCGGGTTCGGCGTAGCGATCAGCATTGTCGCGCTCGTCATATCGATGTGCTCGGGCTCGCTGCCGCAGGGCTTCAAGGATTCGTTCATATACGAATATTTCTTCTCGTCCTCGATCTATGTCGGAAGCTGGACGATGATCGCAGGCTTCGCGATAGTCCCCGTAGTATCGCTGTTTACGAAGAGACCGGATAAAGAGCTCGTGGACTCGCTGTTCGAGCCGCTGCGCATAATGACCGCGGAAAGCGAACGCCTGTCCGACGTCGCGCTCGGCGGCTGCGGAAAGGTCACGATCGTCGGCACGGAAGCCGCCGCGGAAAATGCGGATACCGACGACCCGCCGCACGTTGACGAAAAATAATTTACTGTACGGTTATGAAAAAGCCTCCGCTTAATGCGGGGGCTTTTTTCAAGCGAGAATAACCTGTAAGCCGAATTCTGTCTGAGGACGGCTATCTGTCTTGACCGCACGTTACCGTGCGGTTCGAGCGATATGGGAGGGAGGGCGGACGACCCGTTTCCCTCGATCTTGCACCGGATGGGGTTTACATAGACGCTTCCCGTTACCGGGAAACCGCGTGAGCTCTTACCTCACCGTTCCACCCTTACCGAACGAGTCGGCGGTTTATTTCTGTTGCACTTTCCTTGGAGTCGCCTCCACCGGTAGTTAGCCGGCATCCTGTCCTGCGGTGTTCGGACTTTCCTCGGCGCATGCGCCGCAGCCGTCCGGTTATCTCGCTAAAATAATTATATTACTTTCCGAAGATAAAATCAAGCGTTATAACGTGCGGATTTCAGTCAATAATGGACGTGTGATATATTTTGTAATAACTGCCGTTGCTTTGGCGGCGGCTGCAGCCGCGCTGACTGCGGCATATATCCTTTCGGGAAGAAACGAATCCGTCGGATTTGAACTGCCGCGCAGGCTGTCCGCAGAAGAAATCAAAGCACAGCTGCGCTCTCTGTCCGGCGCGGACGACGCGGGACGGGCGAGAGCGGATCTAAGGCTGGTGAAGAAATATTGCGCGGCTGCGCAGTCCGCCGTGGCTTCGGAGCTCGCGGAGGGGGAAGAGCCGGACGCATATGCGAGGAGATTCGCCGAAAACCGTATGACGATAACGGACGCGATCGCGGAAGCCGAACGGGCTTTGCGCTTTCTCGAAAAACTTCCGCGGCGGAACGAGGGCGGCGTTCTCACGTTCGCCGATCTTCTGGCGCGCAATTACGGAGGGACTACGGACGAAGGGCTCGTCGCCGAGTGCGTCGCGCTCGCGAGTGCGCGCAGACCCTTTACCGACGACGAACTGCACGCACTTCGTCCCGCATTCGTGCTCGCTCACCTGCGGACGGCCGCGGTCTACGCGTCCAAAATACTCGTCCGCCGCCGTATGAAACTTGCGGCGAGAAAGGACGCGGCGGAAGGCAGACCCGACCGGTCGCGCCTGACGTTTGCTTCGTATGTCAAAGAATACGCTCGACTGCGCGTGGTCGATACCGAAAAGATACGAGCCGCCGGCAGAGATCCGTATGCCGCGGAAACCGAGGACGCGCAGACTCTCGCCGCATACGACGGCGGGATGAGGGCGCTCGTCGAAAGCCTGCGCGACAAGGCTTTTTCCGAGGAATTTACGCAGTCGCTGTCTGCCGCCGCAAACGTATATTCGTTAAGGTCGTCGTTTTCCCGAACTACCGTCGCTACGCGAGCCGAACTGCTGCGCCGTAACGCGAAAATAGCAAAAAAGCGCGGCGAGAGCGAGGAGACCGCCGCGCGCCGCATATGCGACGAAGCGGAAAGGACGGGCGCGGACGTGTCCGAGCTTCTGCTTCCGCGCCCGAAAGACCGCATCGTGTTCCGCGCCGTTATTGTCGCGATCGCATCTGCCGCCGTTGCCGCAACGGCTGCCGCGGCAGTAGGAGGTGCGGCGGGTATCGCGGTTGCTGCGCTTGCGCTTCCCGTTGCGTTCGCCGCCGCAGACGCCGCTTTTATGCGTATTGCGTCGTTTGTCACGGACAAACCGCCGGTACCCGAGCTTGCCCGCGGGTCGTTCGATCCGCCGCGCACGGCGATAGTGATATGCGCCGCTCTTTCGTGCGACGGCGACGTTGCGGAAGCGTTAGAGCGGCTCGCCGAAATCAGAGCGGCGAACCCGTCGCCGATGTTCGCGTGCGGACTGCTTGCCGACTGCATAGGCGGCTACTTGACAGCGGACGCGGAAAAAGCCGCGCGCGGTATGAGCGGCGGGGAGTTTTTCCTGCTTCGTAAACGCCCGACCGAACGCAAACGCGGCGCGCTGCGGTCGTTCGCCCGCGCGGCTCTTTCCGGCAATTACGACGAATATGCAGTGAAAACGGGGGACATAAGCGGCTTCAAATACGCGATAACTCTCGATTCGGACACCTTCACGCGCGATGCGGAACGGCTCGTCGCCGTTATGGAACACCCTTACAACGCGCGGTATGCCGTAATGTCGCTCGATATGCGGGTCGCTGTTTCAAGTTTGTCCTCGCCGTTCGCCCGACTGACGTCGGGGCGCGGAGATGTTTCGCATTACGGCAGTGGCGACGCGCACTACGCGCTCCACGGCTGCTCGATATATTGCGGGAAAGGGATATTCCGTCTGCGCGAATTCGCGGACGCTGCGGCGGACGCGTTCCCGGACGGAAAAATACTCAGTCACGACCTTCTCGAAGGCGGCCTCGCGGGCTGCCGCAATTCAGGCATTGCCGCTCTCGAAGACGCGCCGCAGACTTCCGAGGCCTATTATTCGCGAGCGGAAAGGTGGATGAGAGGAGACATACAGTCCCTGCCTTATCTGCGCAAAAACGCGCGCAACGCTTACGGCGAAAAGCGCGGGACTTCCGTTCCGCCGTCCACGGCGTTCACCGCGATCGTGAACGCGGCGGGCGCGCTTGTGCCCGTTTTCTCGCTCGTTCTCGTTACGCTCGCCGCCGTACTGCGCGATCCCGCGCCTATGATAGTCGGATTCCTGCCCGAGATCGCAGATCTGCTGTTCGCCGCGCGCGGAGCCGTGAGCGCGCCGTCCGAAGCGGCGCGGGCGGCTTGTCGGGCGGTCGTTTCCGCGGCATATCTGCCGTATCGCGCTTTGGTCTCCGCCGTCGCCGTTACTACGGCGTGCGTGCGTATGGCGACGGGCAAAAAACTGCTCGAATGGAAGCCTTATTCGCCAGCGGGAAGAGGGATCCCTCTGCTGCCCGTCGGGCTTACCGCGGGAGCAGCGTTTGCCGCTGTCTTTGCGCTACACCCGTCCGTCTGTTCGGCTGTCGCCGCGCTGCTGTTCCTTGCGTCGGTCCCGACGGATCTCGCGCTGTCCCGCCCCGATCCCGAAAGACGACCCGCCGCGCGCGAACTCGCGTTCGTTACCGAACTTGCGGAAAAGACGTGGAAGTATTTTACCGCGGCGTTTTCAGCGACGGACGGCGGTCTGCCGCCCGATAATTATTCGGAAGAGAGCGGATGGGCTATGCGCACGTCGCCGACGAATGTCGGCATGGCTCTGTCCGCTTCGCTGTGCGCGGCGGAACTCGGGATAGCGACCCGCGAAGAGTGCGACGAATGCGTCGAGCGCCTGCTGACCGCGCTTAAAAAACTGCGCAAATACCGCGGCTGTCCTTACAACTGGTACGACGCGCGCACGGGCAGACCGCTTTCGCCGCGCTACGTTTCTTCGGTGGACTGCGGAAATCTCATCGCCGCGCTTATGCACGTCCGCGCGTGCGGCGGGGAAAACGCCGCGGCTGCCGACGAGCTCATCCGCGGAGCGGACATCGGTTTTCTGCTTTCCGACGGACTTATGCGCATAGGCTATAACGCCGATACGGGCGAGTTCGACGCGGGCAAATACGACCTGCTAGCGTCCGAAAGCGCGCTGACGTATCTCGTCGCATACGCCTGCGGCAAAACGGACGCGGAGGGGTATGAAAAACTGTCGCGTAAAAGCCTGCGCTGCGGCGGACGCGCGCTCGCGTCATGGAGCGGCGGCGCGTTCGAATATATGCTGCCTCTCCTGTACTTCGACGCGCCCGAGCGTTCGCTGCTCGCCGAAAGCGCGCGCGGCGCGGTGCGCGCGCAGAAGAAGTACGCCGCGTCAAAAGGCAGCGCGCTGTGGGGCGCGAGCGAATCGCTTTACGGCGAAAGGTACGACAACGGCGATCTTAAATACAGGGCTTTCGGCGCGGAAGGCATAGCGTTGTCGCTTACGGACGGCAGGGCGGTATTCGCGCCCTACGCTTCCGTTATGTGCGCCGCCGTCGTCAGGGGAGCGGAGAGAGGGCTTTCGGAAATGCTAGCTCCGCATACCGGCGAATACGGACTGTACGACTCATACGACGCGGCAGCCCGCACCGAGCAGCGCGCGTATATGACTCACCACCAGGGAATGATAATGCTCTCCGCCGCGCGGCTCATGCACGTCGGCGCATGGAAAACGATAAAACGCGATCCCGGCGCGCGGGCGGCGCGACGACTGCTCGAAGAAAGCCCTACGCCGCTCCGCAATGCGGCAGTCAGACCCGCCGCGACGCCGTCCCCGCGGACGATATGCGAACGAGAAACCGCGGCGCGGTACGATATGCCGCAGATAAACCTGATGACCGACGGGCATTACGCTCTCATAACGGACGAGTGCGGGCGTAGCGCGCAGTATTGCGGAGGAACGCTGCTGACCCGTTTCGACGATATAGACGGGCTTCGCATATTCGCCGACGACGGCAGTCCGTACGAGATCACCGTCGGCGCGAAATGCTTTCACGCCTGCGGCGCTAGCAGATATGTCTTTCGCAAAGGCGCGCTGGAAACGGAAACGCTCGCCGCCCTGCTTCCGGGAAAAAACGCGGAGATAAGACGGATCGTATGCCGCAATATTTCGCACGATCCCGTCGCCGTATCGTTTACCGCAGTCGCCGTACCGTGCCTGACTTCGCGCGACGCGGACCTTGCGCATAAGACCTTTTCGCGTATGTTCACGGAGACCGTATACGACGATGCCGCAGACTGCGTATACGCCGTGCGGCACGGCGAAACGACCCGCCTTGCGCTGATCGCTGGAACGCCGTCCGAATATTACGGCGACGAACGGTATCTGAAAACAGGGAAAGGCATACGCTTCGGCAGAACGACGGAAGCCGCTCTCGCCGCAAAAACGAACGTCATAATGGCGGCGGGAGAGAAAAGGACACTGTGCTTTGCTCTCTGCTGCGGCGGGGAAAGAGAAACGCGGAGCGTTGCCGATCTATGCCGCGACGGCGGATACGTCGACAGCGCGATTGCAGAGAGCCGCGCCCTGCTTTGCAACAGGCTGTTTACCGCCAATGCGTGCGACGCGGCTTCCGCTCTGTTGTTCGGCGGGCGGACAAACGGCGCGCCACGCCGCATAACTCTCGTAGCGACGGAAGAGAGCGCGGACCGCACGATCTCGTCGCTCGAGCTCATAAGAGCGCTGAGGGAGTTCGGAATATTCTGTTCAGTCGCGGTGATATCCAGACTGCGGCACTCGTATGCATCATCCGCGCCCGCGCGTCTGCGCTCCGCAGCCGAAGCGTTGCCCGACTGCCGCATTATCGATATTTCTTTTGGCGTGACGGACGAGGCCGCCGACGCGCTCGCCGCGGGAGCGGATCTGCGTTCCTTACGCGGCAAAGCGGAGCTGCCGTTCCCCGAACCGCGCGAGGCAACGCACCCGCCCGTTCCGCTCGCAAGACCGACCGTGGAATACCCGCTCGGGATAGGCGGGTTCACGTCGGGCGGTGAATATGTCGTAGACATTTCCACGCCGTCGCCGTGGTATAACGTGATCTCCGACGGAAAGATCGGCTGTCTGATCTCCGACCGCGGCGAGTACACGTTCGCGTCCAACTCGCGCGAGGAAAAACTCACGCGGCACTCGTGCGACGAACTGCGGGACGTTCCGGGCGACGGAATAGCGATAGAAGAAAACGGCTGTCTGTGGACGCCCTCGCGTGCAATAGAACGCGCATGCGAGTACGTCGCCGTGCACGGCTGCGGCTTCACAGAGCTTGCCAGCGGATATAATTCCGTGCGCGCCGTGAGGCGGGTCTGGATATGCGACGGTGCAAAATACAGCAGGCTGACGCTGGAAAACGCGGCGAACGTTCGGCGCACGCTGCACGTTATGTACTTTGCCGAGCTCGTGCTCGGCGACACGCGTCAGCGCGCCGCCGGCGGGATCGTATGCGCGTTCGACGGCAGAAGCGTCCGCGCGGAGGGAAACGGACTTTCCGTCGCGCTTACCGCCGACAGAAAGGCGGACAGCGTCGGACTGCGCGCCGAAAACTACCGCGACGCCGCGGGACGGATAAGAACGTGCCGCGGGCTCGGAGGCGGAGGAATAACGCCCGCGCTCGCATATTCGTGCCGTATCGTGCTTCCGCCGAAAGGGAAAGCGGACGTCGTGTTCGCGCTTTCAGCCCGTCCCGTCACGGTCACGGCGGAGTCCGCCGCCGCGGCGGAAAGAGAATCCGCAAAGGCGTTCGTCGGATTTCCCGGCATTACCTCGGACGAAAAGCCGATCAAGTACTATCTCCGAACTCTCGCATACCAGACGCTTGCGGCGCGTTTCACCGCAAAGTGCGGATTTCAGCAGCCAGGCGGCGCGACGGGGTTCAGGGACGCGCTGCAAGACGCGACCGCGCTTTTCGGCATATGCCCGGGCAAAACGCGCGAACTGCTTTTAGCCTGCGCCGCACACCAGTTTGAAAGCGGCGACGTGATGCATTGGTGGCACGAACCGGCGCGCGGAGTGCGGACGAAAATATGCGACGACAAACTGTTCCTCGCATACGCCGCCGCGGAATACGTCGAATATACGGGCGACGCATCCGTGCTTGACGAAACCGCGCCGTACCTGCGCGACGTACCCATACCCAAAGGCTCGCACTCCGTTTACGCGGATATGCGCGAAAGTGAAACGCGGGAAACGCTGAAACAGCATATTATGCGCGCGTTCCGCTCTGTCGAACTCTCGCCGCGCGGTCTTGTGAAGATGGGCGGCGGCGACTGGAACGACGGCATGGACGGCGTCGGTGCGGAAGGAAAGGGCGAAAGCGTATGGTGCGGGATGTTCGCTTACTATGTCGCCGGCAGATTTCTGCCGTATGCGGACGGCAAAGACAGGGAATTTCTCGCACGGCTGCGCGCGACCTTACGCGCGTCCGCACCGATCTGCCGCGACGAAAAGGGATATAAACGTGCGTTCGACGACCGCGGCAGACAGGTGGGCGAGAGCGGAGCCGACCTTCTGACCGCGGCGTGGGCGGTGCTGTGCGGCTGGGAAAAGGGCGAGAGCGCCCGCGCGCTCCTGCTGTCCGCTTACGGCAGACTTTACGATCCGCGCAAAAAACTGCTCCGCCTGCTCGACCCTCCGTTTACAGACAGTTCCGTCGGATATATCGCGGACTATCCGCCCGGGGTCAGAGAAAACGGCGGACAGTACAATCACGCCGCCGTATGGTTCGTGCGCGCTCTGTTTGCGGCGGATCTCGACGAACTCGGCTGCCGCTTGTTAAGAGAGCTGCTGCCGTGCACCCGCACGGCGGACGCCGAAAGTACGGAAATTTACCTTAAAGAGCCGTATGTTATGGCAGGCGACGTATATTCGGGCGCGCTTGCGGGGCGCGGCGGATGGACGTGGTATACGGGAGCGGCGGGCTGGATGTACCGCACGATCGTCGAATGCTATTACGGACTGCGGGTCAAAAACGGCAGTCTGACTATCCGTCCGCATATGACGGAAGGCAAAGCGACGGTGCGGGCGCGGATCAACGGCTGCGACATTACCGCGGAGATAGAAGCGCACGGCGGCGGAGAGCACAGAGTCTGCGTCGACGGAGCGCAATACGGCACGGATACGTTCGTGCTGCGCTCTCTGTCGGGCAGGAACGTTCGCGTCGTCAGGGAACAGACCGCCGCAACTGCCGAATGCGAAAATCGTTGACTTTTGCCGCATATTACTGTATAATAACTGCAAATGGAGGACTTGTTCACAATGGCGGCAGGCAATATGATGTCGCCGCTCGCAGAGAGGATGCGCCCGCATACGCTCGAAGAATTTATCGGACAGAAGCACCTCGTTTCGCCCGGATCGCTGCTCACGCGCGCCATAAAAACGGATAAGCTCGGCAGCTGTATTTTCTTCGGTCCGCCGGGAACGGGCAAAACGACGCTCGCCTCCATTATCGCCGAATCGACGCATGGCGCGTTTGCAAAGATGAATGCGGTCTCGTCGGGGGTCGCCGACGCGAAAAAACTCATCGACGAAGCCCGCGACAGGCTGAAAATGTACGGTAAACGCACATATCTTCTGCTTGACGAGTGCCACCGCTGGAACAAGGCGCAGTCCGACTGCGTGCTCTCCGCGGTAGAGGACGGCAGCATAATCTTCATAGGCTCGACGACGGAAAACCCTTACGTTTCGATGACGAACGCAATAGTTTCGCGTTGCCGCGTATTCGAACTCAAACCGCTGACGGACGACGAAGTCAAAGAGGGGCTGAGACGTGCGATAACCGATAAAAAGAACGGTTACGGCAATCTGAAACTCAATGTCACCGACGAAGCTGTCGACCATTTCGCGTGGGCGGCGAGCGGGGATCTGCGCAGCGCATACGGCTCGCTCGAACTTGCCGTGCTTTCCACCCCTCCGGGTCCGGACGGAAGCATAACGATAGACGGAAAGACTGCGGAGCAGTCGGCGCAGAAAAAAATGCTCACCGTCGACGAAACGCTGTATTACGACATGCTGTCGGCATTCTGCAAATCGCTCCGCGGCAGCGCGCCCGACGCCGCGCTGTATTACGCGTTCAGGCTGATAGAGAGCGGCTGCGATCCGATGCTGATATTACGACGGCTCATGGCTCACGCGGCGGAGGACGTGGGACTTGCGAACACCAATGCGCTCGTCGTTGCCGTCAGCGCCTGCCAAGCATACGAGCGGCTGGGATCGCCCGAAGGGCTGATCCCGCTGACTGAAGCGATCATCTGCGTCGCGACTTCGCCCAAGTCCAACTCCGTAGTCGTCGCGCGCGACGCCGCCATAGACTGCGTTAAAAAGAGCGGTGACAGCAACGTTCCTTATCAGCTGCGCAACTATCCCGAGCATTCTCCCAACCGCGACGGCAGGACGTATGTGTATCCGCACGATCACGGCGGATATTACAAACAGGAATATATGCCCGACGCTCTCGTGGGAAAGCGGTTCTACTTCCCCCGATCTGAGGGCGACGAGCCGCGTATCGCAGAATTTATGAAACGTGTGAAAGACATCGAAAACGGGAGCGATCCCGGGTGACAATGGCGTCGCCCCCGCAATGCGGAGCGCGACGCGTTTACTTTTTCGGGCGGAAATTTGCTCCGCAGACTGTCGCGGAACTCGAATTTTTACCCTTTCCACGGCATAATATTTCAATTTTTCGCCACGATAGGGCAATGATATGGTTTACAATTCCGCTTTCAAACTGTATAATAAGGTAAAATTCGCATAGGGCGATACGTCCGCAACATACGACGAAAATGAAAAGACCGAGCAAAAAAACCGTCATATTCCTTTCTTTCGCAGCCGCAGTCATAGCCGCGCTCATTGTCGGCATAATCCTGACGGACGGTATGGGGGGAGAAAAGGAAAGCATAAACGAAGTTATGCGCGACGCCGTTCTTCACGAAAACGACGGTATCGATATCTTCGGTTTTACGGCAAATCCCGGGCTCATATCGGCTTTCGTCGTGACGGCTGTCATACTCGTTTTCGCCGTTATAGTCCGCATATTCGTCATACCGCGGTTCAGCCATATCCCCGGCAAGTTCCAGTCGGTGCTCGAAAAAGCGGTGGAATATTTCGACGGACTCGCGACGGTGAACGCGGGCAAGCATTCGGGATTTATCGGCGCATACATATTCTGCGCGGGAGCGTACATCTTCATAGGGACGCTTTTTGAGCTCGTGGGCATTCCGGTGCAGACGGTGCACGGAACGACGGTATGCCTGCCCGCGCCGCTGTCGGACATCAACGGCGCGATCGCGCTCGGCGGACTGTCTTACCTCACGATACTTTTCGGCGGACTGTTCCTGAACGGTTTCAAGGGTTTCTTTACCGCGCTGAAAGACTTCTCGCTCCCGATCTCGATGAGCTTCAGGCTGTTCGGCGCACTGCT
Source organism: uncultured Clostridia bacterium (assembly GCA_944372345.1). Classification (GTDB taxonomy): domain Bacteria; phylum Bacillota; class Clostridia; order Christensenellales; family Pumilibacteraceae; genus Protoclostridium. The sequence continues at coordinate 20,211 of CALVYT010000013.1, read as the reverse complement.
CAGCGGCGCGCTCGTCACCGAACTGATATATTATTATACGACGCTCAGTTTCGTCCTGCCCGTCGTGGTCGGAGTGCTGTTCACTCTGATCCACGCCGTCATACAGGCATACGTCCTGACTATGCTTGCGTCTATGTTCTTCGGCGAGGCGACGGAAAAACACGAAAAGATCAAGGATCGCACGATAATGCAACAGACGGCGGCGTAATTCCGCCCGAGAGATAAACCAAAGGTAACAAGGAGAATTTTATTATGAAAAGATCTGCTATCGGAATATTCTTCGGTATGCTTCTCATCGTCGTAGCGGCAGTTGTTTTCATGCTGGTCGCAACCGACGGTTTCGCGAGCGAAGCGTTTGCCGCGGAAGCGTATGACGGCGAACCTTCGGCGGTCGCGGTCGTAAGCGCGGAAACGGACGGCGGCGAACAGACGGACGCGGAGCAGCCCGAGGAGAGCGCGGACAATACGGACACCGCGAAAGCCGTCGCCGCGGCGGCTGCGATAGGCGTAACGGCTTCGGTCGCGGCGATAGCCATGGCGATCGCCATATCCAAAACGAGCGCAAATATGGCGCGGCAGCCCGAGATAGAGGGCAAGCTCCGCACCAATATGCTGCTCGGTCTTGTGTTCATCGAGACGGTCGTCATATACGCGCTGATCATCGGCATACTCGTCGTGTTCGTGCTCTGACGTAAAGTCGAGGAGGCATTATGCCTTTCTGTGAGATCATAGCGTCCTCCGTCCCGCTCAATATCGACTGGCAGCAGATACTCCTTCATCTGCTCAATTTCGTCATACTCGCCGTGGGGCTTACGCTGCTGATATACCGTCCCGTCAAAAAGTTCCTCGACAAACGAAAGAAGAGTTTCGAGGACAGGGAAAAGAACATATCCGAGTCCAAGCGGGAAGCGGAGGATATGAAAACGGAATACGAGAAAAAGCTCGGCGACGCGGATCTCGAAATACAGCTCCGCAGCGCCGCAGCGAAGAACAAAGCGGAAGAGGACGCAAGGCGTACCGTATATAAAGCGGACGCGGAGGCTTCCGCTATTCTCGGACGCGCGCGTTCGGGTGCGGAAGCGCAGAAGCGCAAACTGCTCCGCAGCGCGGGACGCGACATAACCGATATGGTCGTGGGCGCGACGGAAAAACTGCTCGCCGCGTCACAGAGCGAAAAGACGGATCTTGCCCTTTACGACAAATTCGTTTCGGACAAGACCGCTTATATCGGCGCGGAGGACCTGTCCGACGACGAACGCGAAGCCCTTATCGCCGTTAAAAAGGCGGACGCGGAAGCGGAGGAAATACTCCGCGCCGCGCGCAGCGAAGCCGCTTCGGAAGCGGAAAAACTGCTCGAAGAAGCAAAAGAAGGGATCGTCGACGCAGTCGCCGCGGCGACGGAAAAGATGCTCGTCGATATTTCGGCGACTTCGGACAGCGAGATATACGATAAATTCCTCGCGGAGAACGCACGGAGCGACGACAAATGAACGAACGCAAAGACAATTCCAAACTCCACGCGCTGCTGCATTGCGTGACTCCTCCGACCGCGCGTCAGGAAAAAGGCATACTCGCTTTTCTGCGCAAAAAATACGGCAGCTGCGAACTCGAAATAGTTAATGATCCTTCGATCAAAGGCGGCTTCGTGCTGTATGCTGGAGCCGACGTTTACGATTGGAGCGTAAAGGGCAGAGTGCAGCAGCTTCGGCGCAGTCTGGAACTCGGCGATACGGACGCGAGCGGAATAATCCCGCTGCTTAAAGAGAAGATAGCGTCGTTCAGCCTCGAACGCAACGCCGAAGAACGCGGCACGGTCGTTTCGGTGGGCGACGGCATAGCGACGCTCACGGGGCTGGACAACGCCGAATACGGAGAAATAATCCTGTTCGACTCGGGCGTCAAAGGTATGGTGCAGGACCTTCGGAAAAACGAAGTGGGATGTATCCTGTTCGACGCGGAAGGCGACGTCGGGCAGGGCAGCACGGCGGTGCGCACGGGCAAGACCGCAGGCATGCCCGTCGGCGACGCATTCCTCGGCAGGGTCGTGGACGCGCTCGGTACGCCGATAGACGGCTTGGGCGAGATCTCTTCCACGGGTTACAACCCCGTCGAAACGCCCGCTCCGGGCATACTCGACCGCAGTCCCGTAGACAAACCGCTCGAAACGGGGATCATCGCGATAGATTCGATGTTTCCCATCGGCAGAGGTCAGCGCGAGCTGATCATAGGCGACCGCCAGACGGGCAAGACTTCGATCGCCGTCGATACGATAATCAACCAGAAAGGCAAAAAGGTCATCTGCGTATACGTCGCAATAGGGCAGAAAGCAAGTTCCGTCGCGAGGATAGCGGAAACTCTGCGCCGCGCAGGCTCTCTCGGCTATACCTGCATAGTGGCGGCTACCGCGTCGGATTCCGCGCCGCTGCAATATATCGCGCCTTACGCGGGCTGCGCGCTCGCCGAATATTTTATGAAAAACGGCAACGACGTGCTCATTGTCTACGACGACCTTTCAAAGCACGCCGTGGCGTACCGCGCGCTCAGTCTGCTTCTCGGCAGGAGCCCGGGCAGGGAGGCGTATCCCGGCGACGTGTTCTATCTGCATTCGCGTCTGCTCGAACGCTCGGCGCGTCTTTCCGCGGAAAAAGGCGGCGGAAGTTTGACCGCGCTGCCCATAGTGGAAACGCAGGCAGGCGACGTTTCGGCGTATATTCCCACGAATATCATCTCGATAACGGACGGACAGATATTCCTCGAAAGCAATCTGTTTTTTTCGGGGCAGCGTCCGGCGGTGAACGTCGGACTTTCGGTATCGCGAGTGGGCGGAGCGGCGCAGTATGCGGCTCTCCGCAAAGCCGCGGGAACTCTGCGTATAGACCTCGCTCAATACCGCGAGATGGAGATATTCACGCAGTTCTCGGGCGATCTCGACGACGCGACCAAAAGTCAGCTGATATACGGACAGGGACTTATGCGACTCCTGCGTCAGCCCGTACATACGCCGATGAGCCTTTCCGACCAGGTAATCACGCTCGTCGCGGCAACGGATCGCGCCTTTTCGAACGTACCGCTCGCGGACGTTAAAACCGTCCAGAGCGAACTGCTTGCGTTTTTCGCCGAAAAACACGGCGATATAGTAAATGAAATAAACAACGGCAAGGCTATGGACGACGCCCTGCGCGCGCGCATATCCGAGGCGGTCCGCGAGTTTTTCGCGAAGTAACGGGAGGAGCGTATGGCAAGCGCGAAAGAGATACGCGATCATATCCGCAGCGTGCGCGACACGCGCAAAATCACCAACGCGATGTATATGATCTCCTCCGCCAAGCTCCGCAAAGTCAAGAGCGAACTGGATAAAACGCGTCCGTACTTCGACGCACTCCGCACGGAGATCAAGCGGATATTCAGATATAACGGCGAGGGGATAGTCAGCCATTACTTTTACCCGCCCGATGGCGAGCCGAAGCTGGACGGCACATACGCCTGCCTCGTCATAACCGCGGACAAAGGAATGGCGGGAGCGTATAACCACAACGCGATCAAAGCCGCGGTCGAAATGCTCGACGAACACCCCGACACAAAGCTGTACGTCGTCGGCGAATACGGCAGGCAGTATTTCGCGTCGAAGAACATTCCCGTCGAGCAGTCGTTCCTGTATCCGGCGAAAGATCCGACGCTGCGCCGCGCGAGAGAGATCACTAATCTGCTTCTGGACAAATTCGACTCACGCGAATTTCAGAAACTGTATATAGTTTATACGGATATGCGGAGCAGTCTTGACGCCGAACCCGTGCTGTTCAGACTGCTGCCATTCCACAGAAGCCAGTTCACCGACTCGGACGACGCGGAAACTGCCGTAAAATTCGAGTTTTCGCCGTCGGTGGAAAAAGTGCTCAACAGCATAATTCCCGGCTATGTCTGCGGATTCGTATACAGTGCTCTCGTCGACAGCTTTTGCAGCGAGCAGAACGCGCGTATGACGGCGATGGATTCGGCGAGCCGCAACGCCGACAAAATGCTCAAAGAGCTGACGACTCACTACAACCGACTGCGGCAGGCGGCGATCACGCAGGAGATAACGGAGATCGCGGCGGGCGAAAAGGCGCAGCGTTCCAGGCGGCAAAAGGAGAATTCCGACAGATGAATACCGGCAAGATAATACAGATATCCGGTCCCGTCGTGGACGTCGAGTTTCCGGCGGGACACATACCGGCGATAAAAGAAGCTCTCACCGTCACGATAGGCGGCAGAACGCGGCATATGGAAGTCGCGTTCCACGTCGGGCACAACACCGTCCGCTGCATAATGTTCGCGGAGACGGAGGGTCTTGCGCGCGGCGCGGAAGTCGCGGCTACCGGCAGCGGGATATCCGTCCCCGTCGGCGACGTCACGCTCGGCAGAATGTTCAACGTACTCGGGCAGCCCATCGACGGCAAACCGCCTCTGCCCGACGACGCGGAACGCATGCCGATATACCGCAAAGCGCCGCCCTTTTCCGAGCAAAGCCCGGTAGTGACCGTTCTCGAAACGGGTATCAAAGTAATAGATCTTCTCGAACCGTATGCCAAAGGCGGCAAAATAGGACTGTTCGGCGGCGCGGGAGTGGGAAAGACCGTGCTCATTCAGGAGCTTATCCACAACGTCGCGTCCGAACACGGCGGATATTCGATATTCACGGGAGTGGGCGAGCGCAGCCGCGAGGGCAACGACCTCTGGACGGAAATGAACGAAAGCGGAGTCGCCGACAAAACGGCTCTCGTTTTCGGGCAGATGAACGAAGCGCCCGGAGTGCGAATGAGAGTCGCTCTTACGGGGCTTACTATGGCGGAGTATTTCCGTGACCGTCAGCGCAAGGACGTGCTGCTGTTCATAGACAACATATTCCGCTTCGTGCAGGCGGGCAGCGAGGTATCCACTCTGCTCGGCAGAATGCCGTCCGCAGTCGGCTATCAGCCCACGCTCGCAAACGATATGGGCGAATTGCAGGAGCGAATAACGTCCACGAGAGAAGGCTCTATAACTTCCGTCCAGGCGGTGTATGTACCCGCGGACGACCTGACCGACCCCGCGCCCGCAACGACGTTCACTCACCTCGACGCGACGACAGTCCTCAGCCGCAAGATCGCGGAGCAGGGCATATATCCGGCGGTGGATCCCCTCGAATCGACGTCGCGTATCCTCGAAGCGGACATCGTAGGCACCGAACATTACGAAACGGCGCGGAAAGTGCAGGAGATACTTCAGAAGTATTACGACTTGCAGGACATAATCGCCATACTCGGAATGGAAGAACTCGGCGAAGAGGACAAGGCGATAGTAGCGAGGGCGCGGCGTATTCAGCGTTTCCTGTCCCAGCCTATGTTCGTTGCGGAAAAATTCACAGGCAGAAAAGGCGCTTACGTTCCGCTCAAAGAAACCATACGCGGCTTTAAGGAGATAATCTCCGGCAATATGGACAAATATCCCGAAGCGGCGTTCTTCAACGTCGGAACGATAGACGAAGCCGTGAAAAAGGCGGAGCAGATGAAAGCCGGCGACTCCGCGGTCGGCGGAGATAAATAAGTATGGCAAGGACGTTCGGACTGCACATATGGGCGTCGGAAAAGCCGTTTTACGACGGCGAATGCGAGTCGCTCGTTATTCCGTCGGTGGACGGCAAATACGGCATAATGGCGGGTCATTCAGACCTTATAACCGCGATAGTCCCCGGAGAACTCAAATTCACGGTCCCCGGAAAATCTCCGCAGATAGCGGCCGTTTCCGAGGGGATAATGAAGATAGAGAACAACAACGTGCTCGTGCTCGTCGAAACGATAGAACGTCCCGAGGAGATAGACGCAAACCGCGCGGCGGCAGCCGCCGAAGCGGCGAAAGAGGCGATGATGCAGAAGCTAAGCCGCAGGGAATATTATACCGCGCGACTGACTCTTGCACGGGCAATGAGCAGACTGCAGGTCAAGAACCGCGGAAACCGCGGTTCAGAAGATACGGAGAGGTAACACCGACGGGCGCATACGCGTCCGTTCTCTTTTACCTCCAAAACATTTGATTTTCCGTCCGAAAAAAGTTATAATCATACAGATGAACGACAGACAGAGCAAAAAACGCAATTTCTGCATAATAGCACACATAGACCACGGCAAGAGCACGCTGGCTGACAGGCTGATAGAAAAGACGCATACCGTATCTTCCAGGGATATGGAAGATCAGCTGCTCGATTCGATGGATCTCGAACGCGAGCGCGGGATAACGATCAAACTCACGCCCATAAGAATGTTCTATACCAAGGACGGCGTTGAATACGAACTCAATCTGATCGATACTCCGGGGCACGTCGACTTCACATACGAGGTGTCGCGCAGTCTGCGCGCATGCGACGGCGCGGTGCTCGTCGTGGACGCGGCGCAGGGCGTCGAAGCGCAAACGCTTGCGAACGTATATCTTGCGATAGACAACGATCTCGAAATACTCCCGGTCATCAATAAGATAGACCTTCCCAGCGCGCGCCCCGAAGAAGTGCGCACGGAGATCGAGGAGGTGGTCGGGATCGACGCTTCGGATGCGCCGCTCGTCAGCGCAAAAGAGGGGATAAACATAGACGCGGTCCTCGATATGATCGTGGATAAAGTCCCGCCTCCGTCGGGAGATCCCGCCGCTCCGCTCAAATGTCTGATCTTCGATTCGTATTACGACAACTACAAAGGCGCGGTGTGCCTCGTCCGCGTTATCGACGGACGGGTGAGCGCGGGAACGAAAATAAAGATGATGGCGTCCGGGCGCATATACGACTGCGTGGAAGTGGGGATATTCGATCCGAAGCCCACACCGGTGAGCGCGCTCGAAGCGGGCGACGTCGGCTATATCGCGGCGAGCATAAAGGCTGTCGCGGAGACCGCGCCGGGCGATACGGTCACGAACGCGGACGCTCCGTGCGCCGAGCCTTGCCCGGGCTATAAGGAAGTCCAGCCCGTCGTTTACAGCGGGATATTCCCCGTAGACGGCTCAAAGTACAACGACCTCAAAGACGCGCTCGAACGGCTCAAACTTTCCGATGCCGCGCTGCATTTCGAACCGGAAGTTTCCGCCGCGCTCGGTTTCGGATTCCGCTGCGGATTTCTCGGTCTGCTTCATATGGAGATCATACAGGAGCGGCTGGAACGCGAGTATAATCTCGACCTCATAACGACCGCGCCCGGCGTTACCTATAAAGTGCATAAAACGGACGGTAAAACGGAAACGGTGACCAATCCGTGCAACCTCCCTCCGCAAACGGAGATCGCATTTATCGAGGAGCCTATGGTCGCGGCGGAGATATATACGCCGCCCGAATACATCGGCTCGATAATGGAACTCTGCCAAGACAAGCGCGGCATATTCGAGGATATGCAGTATCTCGATGCAAAGCGGGTAAAAATGAAATACCGCATGCCGCTGTCCGAAATAGTATACGATTTCTTCGACGGACTGAAATCCCGCAGCCGCGGCTACGCGAGCCTCGACTACGAACTTGCGGGGTACGAAAAGAGCGATATGGTCAAGCTGGATATCCTGCTCAACGGCGAAATATGCGACGCGCTTTCGCTCATCATCCACCGCGAAAAGGCGCAGGCGAGAGGCCGCGCGCTCGCGGAAAAACTTAAACAGGTGATACCGAGACAGCTTTTCGAGATCCCCATACAGGCGGCGATCGGCGGTAAGATCATTGCGAGAGAAACCGTCAAGGCGATGCGAAAAGACGTTCTCGCCAAATGTTACGGCGGCGACGTCACGCGAAAGAAAAAACTGCTCGAAAAGCAGAAAGAGGGCAAAAAGCGCATGCGCCAGTTCGGCAGCGTCGAGATCCCCTCCGAAGCGTTCACGAGCATTCTCAAACTGGATAACGAGTAAAATAATGAAGATAACGGATATTTCCGCGGCTTATCCCGACTGCCGCGTATACCCGGGCGATCCCGCGCCCGAAGTCAGGCGTATCCGAACGATAGACAGCGACGGCTGTAATCTGACGGAGCTGAATATGTGCGTACACAACGGCACGCACATAGACGCGCCCTGCCACTTCATCGGCGGCGGCGCGGACGCCGACGGCATACCTCCGGAAAAATGCATAGGAAGCTGTATCGTTGCGGACGGCAATGCCGATCTTATCGGACTTGCGGATATGTGCCCGCGCATTTTGCTCGCAGGCGGAGATATCACGGCAGAACAGGCGCGCGCAGTTGCGGATAAGCTCGTGCTGCTCGGAACAAGCGGGCTCAGTTTCGGAGAAAGCGCGGGAGAGCAGGAGGAAGTCCACAAAATACTTCTCGGCGCGGGAGTCGTACTGCTCGAAGGACTGGAACTCGGAGGAGTCGAATACGGCGAATACTTCCTCGTAGCGCTTCCGCTCAGACTGAAAGGCAGCGACGGCAGCCCCGTACGCGCGGTGCTGATAAGATGAAAAAATTCGGCGTATATCTGCACGTTCCGTTCTGCGCCTCCAAATGCGCCTACTGCGATTTCGTCTCGGGCGTTTACGGCGAAGACGTGAAGAAAGCGTATTTCGCCGCTCTTTCAGGCGACATAACGCGGTTCGCCGAGCGGCAGGCAAATGGCAGAACGGTCACGAGCATATATATAGGCGGCGGCACGCCGTCGAGCGTGGACGCGCATTATCTGACGGATGTTCTCGGTCTTATCGGTCGGTCGTTCGTCATATCCTCCAACTGCGAGATCACTACGGAAGCCAATCCCGAATCCCTCACGCGCGAAAAAGCCGAAGCGTATGCGCGGGCGGGAGTGAACAGGATAAGCATAGGAATGCAGTCCGCGTCGGACGAAGTCCTTGCAAGGATAGGCAGAGCGCACACTTCGGAACGTTTCGTGCGCGCCGCGGAGATTGCGACCGCGGCGGTCGGAAACGTATCTGCCGACGTTATGCTCGCCCTGCCGGGTCAAACGATGAGCGACGTCGAAAACGCCGTCGGACTGCTCTCCGAAGCGGGAATGTCGCATATCTCCGTATACTCGCTGAAAGTAGAAGAAGGTACTCCTCTGCAAAAGAGCGGATACGTCCCCGACGAGGACGCTGCCGCGGATATGTACTCGCTCGCGCGGTCGTTGCTCGAAGAGCGCGGTTATAAAGGCTACGAGGTAAGCAACTTCGCGCAGCCGGGAAAGGAGTGCCTCCACAACGTCGGATACTGGGACAGGAGCGAATATATAGGCTTCGGTGTTTCCGCCCACTCCTTTTACGACGATACGCGCTTTGCCGTGACGAGCGATCTTACCGCATATCTCGGCGGCGTGAGGGTGACGGAAAAACATTATATCCCGCCTGAAAGCGACGAAGCCGCGGAAGAAACGATAATGCTCGCGCTGCGGACGTCCCGCGGGCTGGATCTTTCCGCGTTCCGCCGAAAATTCGGCAGAGATCCTATAGCGGGGAAAGAGAGCGGGCTTGCGCTGCTTCGACGGGAAGGACTGGTATCTCTTACGGATGACCGGCTGTCGCTTACTCCGAAAGGACTTTACGTTATGAACGAAATAATAGTCAGACTCGCTTTCTGAAATAACGGCGCCGACGCGTCGTTTTTTTTATGAAAATTTTTTCGCCCGCACGCATAAAACGGTTGACAAATATATATACTTGTGGTAAGATTTAGCAGACAAACAAAGAGAGTGCTAAAACTCTCGGGTGCGGAGTGCTAATGACGGAGACGGCACAATGGGGCTTTCCGAAAGAAAAGAAAAGATAATCAAAGCCGTGGTCGACAGCTATATCGACAAAGCGCAGCCGGTATCCAGCGCGGATATCCGGCAGAGCCATCTTCCTTCGCTCTCTACGGCGACGATAAGGAACGAGCTTGCTTCTCTCGAAGAGATGGGCTATCTCGACCAGCCGCACACGTCCGCGGGCAGAGTCCCCACGGCTGACGCGTATCGGCTCTATGTCGAAAAGCTGATGCCTGCGAGAAAGATCACCCCGAGCGAGATCGCGGTGATCAGGAAATATTTCGACCACAAGATCACCGAAATAGACGATATGCTCCGTTCCACGGCAAAGGTGATAAGCGAAGTCACTCATCTGACGGGCATAGCCTACGTCTCCGGCGTGGCGGACGCGGTCGTCAGGAACGTCAGGATCGTCAAGATCACTCCGACGGACGCGCTCGTCGTCATCGTCACCGACCTCGGCGTACTCAAAGATTCGGTGCTGTCCACGTCCGAGGACGTGCCGGAAGAATATTTTACGAAGGCTTCGGAGTTCGTAACGCGCTCGTTCGCGGGGCACAGCATAGGCGAGATATGCAGCGGCGACGAACTCATAGAACGGATCACCGGCGACTACCGCAAGGTGTTCGACTTCATCGTCGAAATAATGAAAAAATATATGGCGGAGGAAAACCGCAGCGTCGTCCTCGAAGGCGGGAGCAGGATGCTCGACCAACCCGAATATTCGGACGTCGAGAGCGCGAAAAAGATGTTCGCTCTGCTCGAATCCAAGGAAACGCTGATAGACGTTGCGAAAGGCAGCGGCGAGATAGGACTTTCGATAAACATCGCGCCGTGCTCGGACGACGACAGCAAACCCGAGTGCGCCGTAGTCACCGCCAATCTGACGCGCGGCGGCGTGAATATCGGCAAAGCGGGCGTGATAGGTCCGATCAGAATGGATTATCCGCGCATAGTATCCGTGCTCGAATATATAGAAAAGACGGTGGATAAACTGTCCGCCGCGGATCCCGCCGAAAACGGTAAGCGCGGCAAGAAAGAATAAACGGAGCGTACTTGAATATGGACGAAAATATGAACGAAGAAGAGATCGTCGAAGAAGAGAACGAAAGCCCCGCGGAAGAATGCGGAGCGGAAGCGGAAGATCTTTCGGCGCGTATAGAAGAACTCGAAGAGCGGCTCGAAGCCTCGGCGGCGGAATGCGAAAAGAATCTGGCGAGAGCGAAAGACCTCAATACGATGTACGTCAGGCTTCAGGCGGATTTCGACAACTACAAAAAGCGCACGTCGGAGCAGATGAAAAAAGAGCGCAGCGAAGGCGTCGCCGACGTTATGGAAAAAATCATCCCGCTCGCCGACGTGATAGACAAAGCGATGAGCATGATCGCGGACGAAAACGTGAAGCAGGGAGTAGCCATGGTGGCGCGCGAACTGGAAAACACGATGTCGGCTTTCGGCGTCAGCGAGATCAAGGCGCTCGGCAAGCCTTTCGACCCGTCGTTTCACGAAGCGATACTCCGCGTACCGTCGGACAAAGAAGAGTCCGGCACGGTCATCGAAGTATTCAGAAAAGGTTATATAATGGGCGACAAAGTTCTGCGCCATAGCGTAGTCAAAGTCGCGGAATAATTATCGTTACGGAAAAAATTTTCGGAGGAATAGAAAAATGGGCAAGATAATAGGCATAGACCTCGGTACGACAAACTCGTGCGTAGCGGTCCTCGAAGGCGGAGATCCCGTAGTCATCCCCAACTCGGAAGGTTCGAGAACGACTCCCTCCGTCGTGGGCTTTTCCAAAGACGGCGAACGTCTTGTAGGACAGGTGGCAAAGCGTCAGGCGGTCGCCAATCCCGACAAAACGATCATCTCTATCAAAAGAGATATGGGATCGGACAAAAAGGTTAAGATAGACGATAAGTCGTATTCGCCGCAGGAAATATCGGCTATGATACTTTCCAAACTCAAACAGGACGCGGAAGCGTATATCGGCGAACCCGTCACGCAGGCGGTCATAACCGTTCCCGCATACTTCACCGACGCACAGCGCCAGGCGACCAAGGACGCGGGCAGGATAGCCGGTCTCGAAGTGCTCCGTATCATCAACGAGCCTACCGCGGCGGCGCTCGCTTACGGGCTCGACAAGAGCGACGGCAGCAACCACAAGATATTCGTGTACGACCTCGGCGGCGGCACGTTCGATATTTCCATACTCGAAGTGGGCGACGGCGTGTTCGAAGTCGTGGCGACCGCGGGCGACAACAGACTGGGCGGCGACGACTTCGACCAGAGAATAATCGACTACATTTTAGGCGAATTCAAAAAGGAAAACAATATCGACCTCAAAGGCGACAGAATGGCAATGCAGCGTCTCAAAGAGGCTGCCGAAAAAGCCAAGATAGAACTTTCGCAGCTGCAAAAAACGCTGATCAGTCTGCCGTTCCTTTCGTTCGGACCTTCCGGTCCCATCAACTTCGAGTGCGAACTCACGCGCAGTAAGTTTGACGCGCTGACGAGCGATCTTGTCGAAAAGACGATAACGCTCAGCAAGCGCGCGCTTTCCGACGCGAAACTGACGGTCGACGATGTGGAAAAAGTCATACTCGTCGGAGGATCCACGCGTATCCCCGCCGTTGTCGAAGCGGTCAGGAAACTCACGGGCAAAGAGCCGTTCAAAGGCATCAATCCCGACGAGTGCGTGGCGATAGGCGCGGCGATACAGGGCGGCGTCCTCGGCGGCGAAGTCAAGGACGTGCTGCTCCTCGACGTCACCCCGCTTTCGCTGGGTATCGAAACCATGGGCGGAGTGTTCACGAAGATCATAGACAGAAACACGACCATCCCCACCAAGAAGTCGCAGGTGTTCTCCACGGCGGCGGATAACCAGCCCTCCGTCGACATCCACGTTCTTCAGGGCGAGCGTCCCATGGCGTCGGACAACAAGACGATCGGACGCTTCGAGCTCGGCGGCATACCGCCCGCACCGAGAGGCGTGCCGCAGATCGAAGTCACGTTCGATATAGACGCAAACGGCATAGTCCACGTCAGCGCAAAGGACAAGGGAACGGGCAAAGAGCAGAGCATAACGATAACGGCTTCTTCCAACCTCAGCGAAGAGCAGATACAGGACGCGATCAAGGACGCGGAGAAATTCGCTTCCGAGGACAACAAGCGCAAGGAGCTTGTCGAAACGAAGAACAAAGCGGACGCTCTCGTGTTCTCCATCGAAAAATTCTTCCGTGAAAACGGCGACAAGGTAGATCCCGCGGATAAGGAAGACCTCGAAAAGGAAATGGAGAAAGTCAAGGAAGCCCTCAAAACGGACGACGGCGACAAGATCCGCGAAGCCACGGAAGAACTGTCCAAGAAATCGGACGCCGTATTCTCCAAGTTGTACCAACAAAGCGGCGACGCGGCGCAGCAGGGCGGCGACGGCACGGATAACGGATAAAGATCTATCGGACGTAAGGAAAGCCCGCGCAAGCGAGCTTTCCTTACGGTTTGTTTATGAAGTACAGACAAGTAACCGTAAAAGTAACGCACGACGAAGCGGAACTCGCTTCGTATGCAATGATAGAAGCGGGGAGCGAAGGCGCCTCGGTGACTGATCCGGAGGATGTCGCCGAAGTGATACGCGCAAAGTCCAACTGGGACTATTTCGACGACTCGCTGCTTTCGGGCGGAGACGATTCCGCGTTTGTCACGGGGTGTTTCCCGGAAAACGCGGATACTTCCGCGCTGTCCGAAACGCTTTGCGCCTATCTCGGCAGAAACGCCGAGATCACCGCTTCCTTATGCGACACCGCAGACTGGGAAAACGAGTGGAAAAAATATTATAAACCGCTCGACTTCGGCGGACTGATCGTCGTTCCGAAGTGGATGGACGGTAAATTTTCCAAGCCGAAAATACTCATCGACCCCGGAATGGCGTTCGGAACGGGTCTGCACGAATCCACGGGCATGTGCCTGAAACTGCTGTCGCGCACCGACGTGAACGGCAGGACCGTGCTTGACGTCGGCTGCGGAAGCGGTATACTCGGCATAGCCGCTCTGCGGCTGGGCGCGGAAAAATGCGATTTCATAGACATAGATCCGCTTGCCGCGGAAGCCGCGAAAGCTAACCTCGACTGCAACGGAATGACGGCGGAAGTATTTTGCGGCTATCTCGCGGAAACATACCGCGGGCACGCGGATATAATCCTCGCCAATCTGACGGCAGATATCCTTCTGCGACTGAAAGACGACCTTCCGCGCGTGATGAAGCGCGGCGGCGTTCTCATAATGAGCGGGATCATAGACGCCCGCGCGCGAGAGATAGAGGACGCGTTTTTCGGCGACGGATTTGCAAAGGCGGATATGCTTGCGGAAAACGGCTGGCGGGCGTATGCGGCGGTGAAACAGTGAGAAGATTTTTTACGGACAAAATAGAAAAACCGACGATGAAGCTGACGGGAAGCGAGCGAAAGCACCTCGCAGAAGTCCTCCGCGCGCGTGTCGGCGAACGCGTCGTGATCTGCCCGAACGACGGGCGCGACTACGTTTACGAAACGACCGCTTTTGATAAAGACAGCGTGACGCTTACTTTTATCGAAGATCGCGATAACCCCACCGAGCCGGAACTGAAACTGCGCGCGTACATTGCCGTGCTCAAAGGCGACAAAACGGAACTCGAAGTGCAGAAGCTCACGGAGCTCGGCGCGGCTAAAATAACGCCGTTTGTGTGCGAGCGTACCGTCGGAAGCGGCGGTAAAACGGAACGGCTGCGCAGAGCCGCCCACGAAGCCGCCAAACAATGCGGCAGAGCGGTGAGCCCCGAAGTGACTGACGTACGCACGCTTAAAGAAATATTGCCCGAACTGCGCGGCTGCGACGCCGTCGTATTCGCATACGAAGGCGCTTACGGCAAAGGCAGGAGCATAGACGAAGTTATCGGAGGCGATGAACGCAGCGTCGCCGTCGTCATCGGTCCAGAGGGAGGATTCACCGAGGAGGAAGTGGCGGCAGTACGCGAAGCGGGATATGAGTGCGTGACGCTCGGCAAGCGCATACTCCGCGCGGAGACCGCGGCGATAGCTGCCGCGGCGGTCGTGATGCAGCTTTGCGGAGAATGGAAATGAAAGTGGCGGTCATAACGCTCGGCTGTAAGGTAAACGAGTGCGAAAGCCGCTCGATAATGACCGAGCTAAGGCGGCTCGGCGCAGACGCGGTCGAAGGTTTCGTGCCCGCTGACGCCTATGTGATAAACACCTGTTCGGTCACGGCGGAAGCGGATAGAAAGAGCGGACAGCTCACGAGAAAAGCGTCGAGGATCTCTCCGAACGCGAAAGTATATGTGACGGGGTGCGCCTCCCAGCGTGACCGCGCGCGTTTTGCAGGCGCTAACGTGGTATACATAGGCGGTACGGCGAGAAAATCGGAGATCGCCGCCCTCGTCGTTTCCGGCATGGCGGAAACGCAGTGCGCCGATCTTGCGCTTCCGACGGCGTTCGAGGAAATGCCTCCGCCGTCCCACGAAAAGTCCCGCGACTATATCAAGATCCAGGACGGCTGCAACAACTTCTGCTCGTACTGCGTCATACCGTATCTTCGCGGCAGGTGTCGTTCGCGCGATCCCGAAGCCGTGATCGCGGAAGCGGAGAGATCGCAGGCAAAGGAGATCGTGCTGACGGGGATAGACGTATCGTCGTACGGAAAGGATAACGGCGGTTCGCTCGCCTCACTCGTCCGCGCTCTCGGCAGGCTCGACGTGAGAAAACGCATGAGTTCCTTCGAATGCACGGTCATCGGCGACGATCTGCTTTCCGCGCTCGCCGACGCGGGATTCAACGACCATTTCCATATGTCCCTGCAATCGGGCTGCAACAGAACGCTGTCGGCAATGAACAGGCATTACGATACCCGCACGTTTATGCGCGCCGTCGAAGCCATAAGAAAATATTTTCCGAACGCGGGGATAACCACCGACGTCATCGCGGGATTTCCCACTGAAACGGACGAGGACTTCGCGGAGACCTGCGCGTTCGCGGAAGAAGTAGGGTTTTCGGATATGCACGTCTTTCCTTACAGCGAGCGCGAGGGCACGAAAGCGGCGCGTATGGAGCAGATACCCATGCAGTTGCGCCGTGAGCGGGCTGCCGAGCTCGGACGCATAGCGAAAAGACTCAAACGCGCGTTCTGCGAAAGACAGACGGGAAAAACGCTGTCCGTACTGTTCGAAGAGAGCAAGAACGGCGAGACCTGCGGTTATTCGACTAATTATGTAAAAGTATATTCCGATACGGCGGAGGCGGGCACGGTCGCCGACGTCAATGTTACGAAAACATATAAACAAGGAGTGAAATGAAATGAACGACTGCATTTTCTGCAAGATCGAAAGGGGAGAGATCCCCTCGGAAAAGATATACGAAGACGACGACGTTTTCGTGATAGCGGACATCGATCCCAAAGCCGAGAAGCACTATCTGATGATCCCCCGCAGGCATTATAAACTGATGTCGGAAATGACGGACGACGACGCGGCGGCGCTTATGCGCGGACTGCGGAAGATACCCGCTCTTGCCGAAAAACTCGGACTGAAAAACGGCTACCGCCTCGTGATAAACCAGGGCGACGACGCCGGGCAAACGGTATTCCACCTGCACGTCCATATCCTCGGCGGGCAGTATCTCGACTTTCCCGATCTGAAAAAAACGTAAAATCACGAAAAACCGCGTTCCGATCGTTGACATATCGGCTCGCATATGATAAAATATACAAGCTGTCGGTCGGCGGCGGCAATCGGACCGGAAGGGAAGGAGGTGTTTATATGTCGGTAGTAAGAGTAGGCGAAAACGAATCGCTCGAAAGCGCTCTCAAACGCTTTAAGAGAAAGTGCCAGAAGGACAACATACTCGGCGACCTCCGCAAAAAGGAATTTTACGAGAAGCCTTCGGTGAGAAGAAAGAAGAAGTCCGAAGCGGCGCGCAAGCGCAGCAACAAAGGCTGAAGCGCACTCGGTCTCCGCATTGACGCGGAGACCGTTATTCTTTATTTTCCGCGATACGCCGCATTACGGCTTATCCTGTCGAATGGGCACTTATCCTGCCGTAACCGTCCATATACGCGTTAGCGGTGGTATAATGGAAAAAACTGCGGGAGGCGGAATATGAAGAAAGAAATAAGCGAGATAAAACGCCGCGCGCTCCTTGCCAAGCAGCGGCTCAAAATGGGGTACTGGCAGCGGATGCAGGCGGAACGCGACAGAGTAAACGGCGCGACGGCGGACAGTTCGGTCATAGAGTCCGCACGCACCGCGCGGATGCGCGAGTTCGAAAGGGAGAACAGCAGGGCGCTCGGCGACGATTTTGCGGAGCGTGACGAAAAACTGTACAGAAGAGTGCGCGACATACTCGATAAAGACGAGGACGCGACCGACCCGATAGGTCAGCTGATGGACAGGGAAATATTCGAAAAGCTGGACGCCGACAACAGACAGCGGTATATCCTCGAACTGTCGGCGAAATTCAGGGAGCTTCGCGAACGATATTACCGCGAAAAAACCAAATATGTTTGACAGCTGAGCCCACGCTGTGGTAAAATATTTAACAGTAAGGGCGGAGGTCACGGCTGTGAACGGCAAACTGAAAAACGAAAATACGGATCGCTTTTTCCGCGCTATCCTCGGGCTGGAAAACGTCGACGAATGTTACGACTTCTTCGAGGATCTCTGCACGGTGTCCGAATTACAGGCGATGACGCAAAGGTTCCATGTCGCAAGACTGCTCGACGAAGGGAAAACATACCTCGAAATATCCGCCGAAACGGGAGCGTCCACCGCTACCATAAGCCGGATAAACAAATGTCTCGAATACGGTTCGGACGGATACAGAACAGTTTTAAGCAGGCTGCACGAACTCGCGGACGAAAGCGCGTCGGAGCAGACCGAACGGGAGAATACCGAAGATGCCGACGACAGTCGATTGTCTTAATGAAGAACAACGCGCCGCCGCCCTCGATACCGAGGGCGCGGTTTTGGTAACTGCGGGAGCGGGCAGCGGAAAAACGAGGCTGCTCACTCACCGTATCGCGCATATCATAGAGGATCTCGGCGTACCGGCATACAACGTACTCGCGATCACGTTCACGAACAAAGCCGCCGACGAGATGAAAAACAGGCTGTGGGCGCTCGTTCCGAACGCGGAAGACATATGGGTGTCCACGTTCCACTCGATGTGCGCGCGCATACTCCGCCGCCACGCCGCCGTGATCGGCTACGGCGCTAATTTCACCATATATTCACAGGACGAGTCGGAAAGACTGCTCAAACAGATCGCGAAAGATCTGCGTTACGACGAATCCATAGCCAAAAACGCCGCGCAGGCAATCTCAAACGCGAAGAATGACGGCGTCTCCGCCGCCGATTTCAGAGAAGAGTACATAAACTGCGAGGACGGCGATATGCTCGCCGAAATGTATGAGGAATACGAAAAACGCCTGAAAAACAACAACGCGATGGACTTCGACGACCTGCTGCTCAAAACGCACGATCTGTTCGACCGTTCCGCAGATATACTCGCGTCATACGGGCGCAGATTCAGATATATACACGTCGATGAATTTCAGGACACGAACGAGATACAATACGGACTCGTGCGTATGCTCGCTTCACAGTGCGGGAACGTGTTCGTGGTCGGCGACGAGGATCAGAGCATATACGGCTGGCGCGGCGCCAACGTGACGAATATGCAGAACTTCATCGAGGACTTCGGTGCGAAGATATATAAGCTCGAACGCAACTACCGCTCCACAAAGAACATTCTTACGCTTGCGAACAATCTGATAGCCAACAACACGTCGCGCATAGAAAAGAAACTGTGGACGGCTGGCGGCGACGGAGAACGCCCCGTATTCTATAAAGCGAGAACGGAAGCGAGCGAAGCGGATTTTGTGATAAACACGATAAGAAAACTTATGCGCGAGGGGTACCGTCCGCACGACTTTGCGGTGCTTATGCGCGTCAACGCGCTCACGCGCACGCTCGAACAGCGTTTTATGCAATACTCTCTGCCGTATAAGGTATACGGCGGTTTCAGGTTCTTTGACAGAAAGGAAGTCAAGGACGTAATAGCATATCTCCGCGTGCTTTCCAATCACAACGACGAAGAAGCGCTCACGCGCATAATAAATTTTCCCAGGCGGGGCATAGGCGAAGGCACGATCGCGAAGATACGCGAATACTGCGCCGAATCGGGCAAGTCGTTTTTCGACGCGGTCACCGAGGGTCCCGTACCGACGCTGCCGTCGTCATCCGCCGCGAAAGTAGCGGATTTCGGCGCGCTGCTGACCGAACTCGACGAATACAAGCGGGTAAGCGACGTCGCGGAACTGTCGGCAAAGGTGATAGAACGGTCGGGGATCAAGGACGCGTATTCCGAGGAGAACGAGGAGAACACCGTGCGTCGGCTCAATATCGACGACTTCGTGTCCTCCGCACACGAGTTCGTAAAGAACAGACGCGGCACTCTGGACGAATTTTTGCAGGAAGTCACGCTGTACACCGAAGGCGACGAGGAGACAAAGGACTGCGTATACCTCTCCACGGTACACAGCGCGAAAGGTATGGAATTCCGCTGCGTGTTCATTGTCGGAGCGGAAGAGGGACTGTTCCCGCTGTCGAGAGCGAACGACGATCCTGACGACCTCGAAGAGGAACGCCGTCTGATGTACGTCGCCGTAACGCGCGCCAAAGAAATGCTCTTCGTCAGCTATTGCGATTCGAGGTTTATGTACGGCGGCGTTCGTCCGTGCAAACCGAGCAGGTTTCTCGGCGAAATGGATTCGCGCCTTTTGCAGATATATGCCAAGCCTCGTCCCGCGCAGCTTACGGGATATTCGCGCGGTTCGGCGAAAGCCGTCGGATACGGTGCGGGAAACACGGCGGTCAGGCAGAACAACGCTTCGGCTTCAGAGTTTACCGAGGGAATGCGCGTAAGACATAAAAAATTCGGTGACGGCACCGTCGTCGGGATCACGGACGTCGGGAAAAATTCCTATTTGGTTATAAATTTCGATTCGATCGGAAAAATCACATTATCTCTGGCGTTTGCGCCCATTGAAAAAGTATGACGCAGGAAAACCTCGAAAAAATGAAGACGCTTATCGCCTGTCTGAACGACTACGCATACCGGTATTACGTTCTCGACGAACCCGCGGTTACCGACGACGTATACGACAGGCTGTACGATGAACTTCTCGCGCTCGAAAAGCAGTGCGGGGAGAGGCTGCCCGATTCACCCACGCTGCGCGTCGGCGGAGAGCCCGCATCCTCTTTCGCGCCGCACACGCACATATCTCGGCTGTATTCGCTTGACAAATGCCGCACCTTCGACGAACTTCGCGAATGGGCGCGTAAAGTCGTAAAGGCGGCTGACGGCGAAGAAGCGGCGTTTACTCTCGAATATAAACTCGACGGACTGACGCTCGTCGTCACTTACGAGGACGGACTGTTCGTCGGCGCGGCGACCC
>CALVYT010000012.1 GCA_944372345.1 uncultured Clostridia bacterium | reverse complement strand
ATTTTCTCGAAAACTCCCTGCCCTTTTCCGTGAAGTTGGCGGAAACGGTGAAGTCGTATGCCTCGGGATCGGCGGTGCCGTTGTCATAGAACACCACGCCGTCTGCGAGCGCCGCACTTATGCCCGTCAACTCAAGCGGCAGGCTTTCGAGATATTTCTGATGCTCGCGCTCCGCCATCAGCCTGTCGTAATAGCCTCTCCAATTGCCGTAAGATCCGAGCATAACGCCCAGAGTAACCGCGACGACTATCACGCCGCACGCGATCCCGACGATTATCTTAATGAGTTTCAGACTCATCTTCGGCTTATTCATGATCCGATCCTCCTTCGCCGTCATTGGCGTCCCTGCGCGCGCGGCGCAGACCGACGATAAACCCGCTAAGCACGCAGAACAGCCAATACGCGAGCACTATGCCCATAACTATGTCTATCGTCCATATGAACGGTTTCCACCATTCCCACGAGTCTATCTGCGTAGACGATCTGTACGTGTCGCCGTCGTCCGGATTGGCGGCATACGTTCTCTCGTTATAATCGGCACGCAGCCACATATACAGTATCTGGTGCACGGATTCGCGCATTCTATGCTGCATTCTCGGAGATGTTTCCTGTTCGGAATAACTTATCCCCATTGCGCCTAACTCTATGTTCATTCCGAAATTGCCGCCGCAACGGATAAGCCCTTCCATGTATTGATGAGCGCCGCCGCTCGCGTCCGACGTGATCGCGCCGCGGAAGCCCCATTCGCCACGAAGCACTCCGGTAAGCAGCGCTTCGGAGTTGGTGGACATCTCCGCGCCCACGCTCTGGTAACTCGTCATGACGCCCAGCGAGCCGCCGTCCACAAACGCCTTTCTGTGCGCTTTGAGCACCGTTTCGCGCAGCGCCTGTTCGCTCATCCATGTATTGCCCACGCTCGATTCATACGTCGCAAAGTGCTTGATAAAGCAATACCTGCCGCGCGTATTCAGCCCCTTGACGGCGTTTGCCATCGTAACGCCCGCAAGGAACGGATCTTCGGAGGGCGATTCGTTGTTGCGCCCGAAGAACGGATTGACGTGCTGATCGTTTGCAAAGCCCCACAGTCCTCTCACCTGAACGCCGTTCATGTCTTCGCCGAACGATTTGCCGTAGTCATACGCAAGGCGGGGATTCCACGCGCACGCGATGATGACCATAGACGGATAGCCCGTGCCGCGGGGCGCGGTATTGTATCCCTTGACCTGCGTCGGTCCGTCGAGGTCGGTAAGGCGCGGTTTGCCCACGGAGGCTATCTCCGCGGAGCCGTAGTACTGGTTCATGACGTTCAGCGCCTCGTCGAAAGTCACCTGGTTGAGGACTGCCTGCCACTGCGGATCGTCGTAATTCTCGCCCAGCTTTTCGCCGAGATCGGTGAGAACGCCGTCCACGGCGAGTTTAAGGTCGCCGCCGTTGCCCCACGTCGGGTTCGTTTCGGGGATCGGATTGCCGAAAGCGTCCGTTCCCGTCTGCACGTCCCACTCTCTCCACCTGTCCATATTCATATTGTCGAAAGACGCAAGCGCGGGGTCTTTTGCGCGGATCGCGATTTCGGAATACTGTGCCTGCGATTCGGAGGGCGTCGGCATATCCGCGCGGCTCATATAAGGTATGGGCGGGGTGTAATCATCCGTTATCCCGTCTATGGGCAGAGTGTCTACCGCGTCGTCGCCCGTGAAGAGATTCTTAACGACGTTGCCCGTCACGGGATCGCGCTCTATGCAGAGCGTTTCGGGGATATTGAACGAGAAGCTGCCGTCGCGCGGACTGCTGCCGTAAGTCACGGTCTTGACGTTGTGGCAGTCCGTCATCAGTTTGAACAGATAGTCGCCCGCATCGAGCTCGTAACCGCAGAAGCCGTTTTCGTTTTTGTCGTAGCAGTCGTAAGACGCGACGTCATACATATCCACGGTGACGGTTATCGTTTCGCTTGCCTGCGGCTGAATCTCGTTGGTCTTGCCGTATCCGACGAGGTTGACGAAGGACATCTCTATGCCGCCGTCCGTATACGGCGCGGTGCAATACACTTCCACGACGTCGCGCCCCGCGCTTTCGCCGGTGTTCGTGACGGTGACCGTAAACTCGATCTTCGAGTTTGCGGCAAGCGCCGCGCCCTCGCTCGCGGACACGCCGTCTATCTTTATGTCGTCCACCGTCCAGTCGAACGTCGTATAGCTCAGGCCGTAGCCGAACGGGAACTGCACGACGGATTCGTATCCGCCGGGATAGCCGTTCTCCTCGCTCCACAGCCCTTCGGCATACGCCGTTTCATACCATTTATATCCCACATAGATGCCGGCGACCTTGTCGAGGTGGCTGCCGCCGTCTGTATATGACGTCCCCGTCCATATCGCGGAGGGATTGGTCATGAGGTCGTATGCGAAAGTATCCGTAGTGTGTCCCGACGGGGAAACCTCGCCGTACAGCAATTTCGGAAGTGAGGAAGCGGCGCGCGTACCCGTATACCCGACATACATGCACGCGTCCAATCCATCTATCGTATCAAGAAAACCGAGCTCGAACTGGTTGCAGGTATTGATGAGTACGATGACGTTCTCGTAATTCGCGCCGACATATGTCAGCAGGTCTTCCTCTTCCGTCGAGATTTCGAGGAAGTGACGGCCTTCCGCCGTCGTCTTGCCGTTCGGTCCGTCCTTGGGCTGCGAGGTCTTGGAACAATCTCCGCCCTCGCCCATAAGGCGGGAGATGACGACGAGCGCCGTATCCGAATACTTCTTTGCATCGTTCAGCAGCGATTCGGTATACCATTCCCTGTCCGAAATCGACGGTTCGACGAGCGGCATAGCGTCTTTTATATCGCCCGTTTTCCAGCCGGACGCAAGGAGATACGGGCGCTTATAGTTATAATACATATTATACAGATCTTCGTTATAGCGGATGCCGTAGTCGTTCAGCGCCTCATAAAGATCGATGTTCTCGCTTATGTCGTCGTTTTCGGGCAAAACACCGCCCGAAGAAACGTTGCCGCCGCCCGTGCCGTACAGCCAGTCTATCGAATGCCAGCCGAACACGTTGACCTGCGGCGTTTCCGCCGTGTCGAGCGGAAGCGCGCCGTTTTTGTTTTTAAGAAGAACGGTGCCCTCCTCGACTATGCGCTGCGCCATCTTCTGCCCGGACGCGGACGATGCGGAACGCTCCTCTTCGTCCACTATCGGCTGCGCAAGCACGCTGTTTATCACCGTTTCGTACTTGAAAGCTATCGCGTTGCCTATTGCGACCGCGATTACAAGCACGACGATGATGACGCAGCTGATAATGAGCTTGATCAGCCCCGCTTTAACGAGGCTTTTACCTGTCATGTTTTCCACAATGACCTCCCCTGTTATATTGTCCGAAGCGGCTTTCTCCGTCATCGGCAGTGTAAGTATAGCACGACGATCGCACTCCCGCAATACCCTTTGCACGAATTACGCTTAATCTTGCGCGTTTTGATTTCCGTGCCGACAGCCTTTATTTGGAAAGAGTATTGCATGGGGAAAGACCCTTCTTTGAAAAGAAGGGTCTTTCCCCCGACAAACACTTCTTAGAAAAAATTATAAAAGTGCTTTTAAGTTTCTCGGGAAAGGGTCAAGGGAAAACCGCTCTTTACAACGAGGGGTTTTCCCTTGAAAATTTCTCGGAAGAAAATGAAAGGATTTTAAGTTTCTCGGAAAGGGGCGCGGGGAGAACCCTCTTTTCAAAGAGGGTTCTCCCCGCAAAGCTCTTTCCCGGAAAAATTATAAAAAGGGTTTTAAGTTTCCCGGGAAAGCGAGGGTGCGAATGACCTCTGCGGCGAGAGTCAGCCCCATTGCGGGAGGGACAAAGGACGAGGACGCAGGCACGGGCGAAGAGAGCACGGGAGGTTCGTCCGACCAGACGACGCGGAGCGCGGGCACATTGTTGTCGCGGCAGGCTTTTCGCAGAGCGCGGGCGAGCGGACAAACGGACGTCGAATAAATATCCGATATGCGCAGGCGCGTCGGGTCCAGCTTATTCCCCGCCCCGCACGCGCAGACTATGCGCACCCCCGCGCGCTGCGCCGCGAGTATGAGCGCGAGCTTGGCGGGCAGATCGTCGATCGCGTCGACAATATAGTCGCAAGCAGACAGATCGAGCGTATGCCCGGGCTTGTAATACTCCGGCACGGCGATCAGCTCCGCCGCGGGTGAAATGAGCGACAGTTCGCCCGCGGCGGCTTCAGCCTTGTTTTTGCCGAGCGTGCGCGAGGTCGCGAACCGCTGGCGATTGAGATTGGACGGAGTATATACGTCCCCGTCGACTATCGTCAGACTGCCGATCCCGCCGCGCACGAGCGCTTCGGCGCACGAGCCGCCCACGCCGCCCGCGCCGAACAGTATCACCCGCGAAGAACGCAGCTTCGCCATTCCCGCCTCGCCGAACAGCGGCAGAGCGCGGTCGTACATCGTTTCGGTGTTATCCATAACGGTATTATACCATACTTTCCGCCGCTATGCAAGCCCGTCGCCGCCTGTCCGGCATTCGGGCAAACGCACTTTCAAGAGCAGTATGAACGAAACGACGGCGGTCAGAGTTTCCGCACCGGGCATCACCCACCACACCGCGTCGACGCCGAACAGAGCGGTCAGCGGATACAGCAGAGCCGAGCAAAGCACGAGCCCGCGCAGCAAAGAGATCAGCACGGACACCCCGACGCGGAGCACCGACTGGAAATAATATCCCAGCGTCACGTTTATGCCCATAAAACAATATACGATCGCGTATATCCTGAACGCACGCGCGCCGAGCGCCAGGCTTTCGTCGGTCAGATCGCTTATGTAAACGCGGATCAGCGCTTCGGGGATCGCGAGAGAAAGTATACAGAACACCGCGCTCATCACGGCTGCCGTCAGGAGCGCGTATTTGAGCAGCTTTTTCACGCCGCGTACGTTCCCCGCGCCGTATTCGTATGACGCCAGCGGCTGTAACGCCTGACCGACGCCGTAGAACAGACATTGAACGAGCAGCATAGTCGTAGCGACCGCGCCGAACACGCCGAGTTCCGTCGGACCGCCCGTCTGCATTATGCGGTTATTGAACAGTATCACGAGAATACCGAACGAAAAATCCACTATGAACGGAGCGAACCCGCCGCGCGCGGCTGCGAACGCCAGCCTGAAAAACCCGCGCGGACGCACAAACCGCAGCGTGCACCTCTTCCTCATCGTGAAATGCGTCAGCATTATGCAGAACGATATTATCTGCCCGATCATAGTGGCAAGCCCCGCGCCGCCTATACCCATATCCAGCCCGAAAACAAAGAATACGTCCCCGAAAATATTGAACGCTCCGCCGGAACAGACCGCTATCGTAGCCAGCAGCGGATTGCCGTCGTTGCGAATGAACGCCGACAGAAAATTACCGAGGATGAACAGCGGCATAACATAACCGATATAATCGACATACGCCAACGCCTTTTCAAGCACCGCCTCGTCGCTTCCCGCGCCGAACAAGGCGATCACCGGACGTTTGAATACCAGAAAAACAACGTACAGCACGGCGGCGACCGCAGTCACGGCGATCAGCGCGGCAGTGAAAAACTCATCCGCCGCACGCTTATCGCCCTTGCCGCGCATTATCGAGAACATTACCGACCCGCCTATGCCGAACAGTATGCCGAACCCTATAAACAGATTCCATATCGGCGTAACGCAGCTTATCGCGGCAGTTCCTATCTCGCCCTCGTACTGCCCGACCACCACCGTATCGACAAACGAATATATCGACGTCGTAAGAACGGCTCCGAACGCCGCCGCGAGATACTTGAAAAACCGCTTGCGCAGCACGCACGCGTCGACGACCGGCTCGACCTCACCCATATTTACCTCCGCAAAAACAGCGCAAGACGCGCAAACGGCGAACATTACCGTAATCGGTAAAGTTCGCCTTTCTTGTTAACGCAAATTATATCACAAAGAAAAAATATTGTCAAACGCGGCAGAGAAAATTTATCGCGAAAGAATTTCCGCAATCGCCGAGTATGCGCGGATCAGCTGTTCGTCGCTCACCGCGCGGTTGGCGGGGCTGGTGCTCGGCAGACATACCGCACGCCGCCCCGTGAACCTCTCATACAGCCTCCCCGCGAGCTTCCCCGTCGTAAACACCGCGCGTATATCGCACGCCGACAGTATCACCGAATAATCGTTCGGCACGACGGAGCGCATACTCGCGTCCGACGCGCCCGTGATGTCGCACTCCGCGGCAACGTCCCACAGCGCGATCCCGCGGCGCAGGCACATCTCTCTCCGCGCGGGCACGTCCGCCGGGAACGGCTCGCCGAGCACGGCGGCAAGCGTTTTCCAGAACCTGTTCTGCGGGTGACCGTAATAAAATCCGACCTCGCGCGACTTCGGCGACGGAAAACTGCCGAGTATGAGCACGCGGCTGCGTTCGTCGAACAGCGGCGGTATCGTGTGGAAAACGTGCTCCGCCGCGCTCATTTGCCCGCACCCGACATAATGCCGAGAATGTGCCGCGCATACGCCCCCGCGACGTTTATGCCGCAGACGCGCTCGAACTCCGCAAAGAACGCGTTGCTGTTCACCTCGCATACGACGTACCCGCCGTCCGTAAACAGCAGATCCACGCCCGCGTAGTCCGCGCCGACGGCAGCCGCCGCGCGCTCGGCAAGCGCGAACGCCGCGCCGTCCGAATACGGCTCGCCGCTGCCCCCCGCCGCTATGTTGGAGCGGAACTCGCCCTCGGGCGCGCGCCGCAGCATACCGCCGAGCGCCTTTCCGCCCACGACGATGACCCGCAGATCCCGTCCAGCGCCCGCACGGACGTATTCCTGGAACAGGTGCGGCTCGCGCAGCAATGCGGATGCTATGTGCCGAAGCTCCGCGCGGTCGTCCGCTTTATAAACGCCCTTGCCGCCCGAACCGTATGCCGTCTTGACTATCATCGGATAGCCGAACGCCGCCTCCGCGCCGTCGAGAATATCCTCACGCACTTCCGCGCCCGGAGTATAGCACAGCGGAGCGGGCAGAGTATACGGCACGGGAATGCCCGCCGATGCGAGCGCGATATACGTCCGCATCTTGTCGTCGCACAGCCGCACCGCCGCGTGACTGTCGAACAGCCGCAAGCCGCCGCGTTCCAGCATTTCGGAAACGTATTTATCCTTGTCGAGATATACGCAGAAATCGTACCCGCGCACGCGCGCCGCGTCTATCCCGCCCGCGACCGCGCACGGAAAAAAGCCGTTGCGCCGCACGTCCGCTTCCGCGCCCGCCGCTTCCAGCTCGCGCTTTATCCGCTCCGCCTGCTCCGTCACGCACGGCGCGCGCCAGTATGCGTTTGTTATTATCAGTCCTTTCATTTACGTTCCAATTATATATTCCCGCCGCCCGCTTGTCAAGGGAATGCCGCGCTCGCTCCCGCAAAACTCCGCACGCGCTGCAAATACCGATAAACCGACAGTGAAACAAACATTGCCCGTACCGTAAAAGGTCGCGCCGCACCGCAAGGGTCCTAACGGACAGTAAATGACGGACTGCCGATGAAACAAACATTGCCCGTACCGCAATGCTCACCACGCCGCACCGCAAGGTGCCGGACAACGACACGAAACAAGCAAAAGCGCCCGCCGAAGCGGACGCTTTCGGGATTGCTCTGTTTTGACGGCGTTACATTACGCGCTTTCGTCCGCGGGCACTATCTCGATATACCACTTACCGTCTATCTTGTACACATAGCCGGACTGCTTCTGGTCTTCGAGCGTTCGCTCTCCGGACGCGTCGAGCGCTGCGTCGGAGCCCTCGCCGGCTTTCATAGATACCTCGTACGACAGTTCCACCGTATATGTTACGGAGTAGCTCGCGATCTCCTCTATGTAGTCGCCGTAAACGGCGCGCATGGCTTCGAGCACGTCATCGGAAACGGTATCCGAGGTAAACTCGAACTCCGTGAGCTTACCTTTCATTTTTACGGAAAGCTCTCCGCCTTCGCCGAAGATCTCGCCTAAAACTTCGCTGCTTAACGCTTCCTCGGTTTCTTCCTCTGCGGTCTTTTTGTCGTCCTTGTTTTCAAAGTACACCGCGTCGACGTACTTGCCCGCGTCGAGGTTATACCCTGCTTTGAGCACGCCTTTGACGACGGATTCGGGCGACGAATTGAGCCCGCACGCCGCAAACGCGAACACCGCGCCCGCCGCAAGCAGCGCCGCAAGCACTGCAAGAATGAGTTTCTTCTTCATCTCGTTCCTCCTCTGCCGCCCGCGGCTGATCATATGCTTTCGCCCGCGGGCACTATGTCGATATACCACTTGCCGTCTATCTTATAAACGACGGGCTCGGCTTCCTCGTCTTCCGCGGAATCGGTGGTCGTTACTTCGTTC
This sequence comes from uncultured Clostridia bacterium, assembly GCA_944372345.1. GTDB lineage: Bacteria > Bacillota > Clostridia > Christensenellales > Pumilibacteraceae > Protoclostridium. The sequence continues at coordinate 5,506 of CALVYT010000012.1, read as the reverse complement.
CCATCGGCGGTAAGCGTAATGGTAATTTCGTAGGAATATACGAGCTTACACTTTTCGATGGCTTCCACCTTTTCGCCGATCGCGCCCATATCTTCCTTCGCTGCGGCGAGTTCCTCTTCGGAAACGGGCGTCGATTCAAAGTCGAACTTGGTTATTTTTGCGTCTATATCATAAGACAAGCCGAATTCTTCCTCGATGTCCTGCTTGAACGCGTCGAGAGCCTTTTCCCTGTCCGCTTCGTCCTCGAAGTACAATGCGTCGAACATTTTATCCGCGTCGTACACCAACATCGCTTCGAGGTACGTTCTCGTGACGGATTCGGGCGAGCCGTTAACGCCGCAGGCAGTGAATGCGAATATCACGGTTACGGCAAGTACGGCGGCAAGCGCTCCCGCTATCGCAAATTTCTTCTTCATTTCGTTCCTCCTCTGCCGCCCGCGGCGACATTACATTGTATTTTGTAATACTATTGTAGCGCATACCGGTCGCCTTGTCAATACCCTTTCCCGTTTATGAATAAAACTACACGGAAATTTCACACGGTTTTCACCTGTTGAGTTTCCGCCCCGCACCCCGCCTTTCCGAGAAACTTAAAATCCTTTTTATAATTTTCTTCCGAGAAATTTTCAAGGGAAAACCCCTCTTTGTAAAGAGCGGTTTTCCCTTGACCCTTTCCCGAGAAACTTAAATGTGCATTTATAATTTTTTCGGAGAAGTGTTTATCGGGGGAAACCCTCTTTGTAAAGAGGGTTTCCCCCGAACCCCTTTCCGAGAAACTTAAAAATTCTTTTCCGTATAATATAGAAGCGCTCTTGCCGAACGAGGCAGACGCGCTTCGGTATCTTACGGGCGCGGCGGGGCGTGCGGAAAGGCATTACGCCTGAACGCCGCAGGGCAAGCGGAGCTGGCGCGGAGCAAACCTTGTCTTTTCCGCCATAGCTGTTTCCGCGAGCAGCAGACAGAGCAAAGCCGCGTCCTATGCACGTTCGGTTGCATTTATTGCGTCTTCCCCTTTCCCGCAAAAATCCTGTGATGAAAATTTCACATAGTTGACACATTCCGCGCAAACCCTTAATATAGCATTAAACAACATCGGATATACTGAAAACGTAAGATAAAGTATCGTGCGTTATTCTGCCGGCAGGGCGGAAGAAGGAGGACTTATGACCGACACCGCGACCGCAAAAGAGACGGCGGCGAACGAAAACGCGGACGAGCGCGCGTTCGTCGTAATGAAGGATGTTTACAAGATCTATGACATGGGCGGCAACAAGATTCACGCCGCGGACGGAGTCTCGCTTTCGATAAACGAGGGCGAATTCTGCGTTATCGTCGGACCGAGCGGCGCGGGCAAAACGACCGTGCTGAACATTCTCGGCGGAATGGATACCGCCACTTCGGGAACGGTCATGCTCGACGGCAAAAACATCGGCAAAATGACCTCGCGCGAACTGACGCTTTACCGCCGTTACGACGTCGGATTCGTCTTTCAATTCTATAACCTCGTGCAGAACCTCACCGCGCTGGAAAACGTCGAGCTTGCGAACGAGATCTGCCGCGACCCGCTCGACGCGAAAACGACCCTCGAAAGCGTGGGACTGGGCGAACGTATGAAGAACTTCCCCGCGCAGCTTTCGGGCGGAGAGCAGCAGCGCGTCGCCATAGCGCGCGCGATAGCGAAAAACCCGAAGATACTGCTCTGCGACGAGCCGACGGGCGCGCTCGACTACGAAACGGGCAAAAACATACTCGGTCTGCTCCAACGCATATGCCGCGAGAGCGGAAAGACGGTCATCATCATAACCCATAACTCCGAACTGACCAAGATGGCGGACCATGTGTTCGGTATCAAAAACGGCAAGATAGCGTTCGAGAACAGGAACGACAGCCCTATCCCCGTCGAAGATCTCGTCTGGTGACACGACAATGAAAAAACACGCAAAAATCGTATTCAAGGAGTTCAAGAGCAGCTTCGGACGCTTTATCGCGATCACGGGTATCATCGCGCTCGGCGTCGCGCTGCTTATGGGGCTCTCGTTCGTCACTCCGGATATGAAGACGTCGTTCAATACCTACTTCGACGAAAGCAATTACTTCGACTTCACGATATATCCGGGCGTGACGGAAATGCCGGAAGAGCCGAGCGAGGACGAACTGCTCGGTATGCTCGGCGATCCCGACGCGCAGAAAGAATATATCGACAGCGTCAACTCCGTAGTCGACGCGCTGCCCGACGACGGCACGATCGAAGTTCTGTCCGAAAAGCTGGACGGCGCGGCGGTCGAAGGCGTGGTGAGCGCGGATCTGTATTACTCCGTTCCCGGTGATAGCGGCGAAAAAGCGGTGCGCGTCGTCGCCGTCGGGGATAACGGCACGGACGGCTTGAGCTCCGTCAATTCCCTCACCCTCGCGACCGACGACAGCCGTTTCCCCGACAAAGCGGGCGAAGTGCTCGCGATCGTGCCGTTCGGAGATATGTATGACGTCAAAGTCGGAGACGTGCTGACTTACGGCGACGGCAACGCGGCGGACGCAACGAAGCCGAACGCCGACGAAGCCACGGGCGAAGCGGGCGAGCTGACGGTCGTCGGGCTGGCTACTTCCCCGCTGTACTTCACCAAGTCGAGCGAGTCCTGCACGATAGGCAGCGGCTCGGTCGACATTATCGTCTACGGCGAAGCGGACACGATAATAGCGGAAGCGACGTATTTCACGGGCGACACGCTGCTCGGCGGGACCGCAAATAAACGGTATTACTCGGAGATGTGGGTGAACGCCGGCGGGACGGGATATCTCGCGTTCACGGAGGACTACGACGACTTTGCGGCGGAAACGCAGCACGACGTCGAGGACATAGGCGACGATATGGGGCAGAACTGGTATGTGCTCGGGCGCAAGACCAATGCGTCGTATTACAGCCTGTCCGTCAATATAGACAAAGTGGCGCAGATAGCGGGCGTGTTCCCCGTGTTCTTCATCGTAATAGCCGCGCTCGTGGCGTTCTCCACGATAGTGCGAATGGTAGACGACGACCGCGGGCAGATAGGCACGCTGCGTTCGCTCGGGTATAACGGCTCGCAGATAGCCGGCAAGTATATCTTTTACAGCGTTATGGCTGCGCTGCTCGGCTGCGCGATAAGCGTGCCGTTCGGCGCGTTCCTGCTGCCGCTCGTATTGTGGAACGCTTACGGGTCTATGTATATTCTGCCGACCCTGCTGTTCTCCGCCGACTGGCTGTTCTGCGTTATAGCGTTCGTCGGCACGGTCGCCGCGACGATAATCGTCACGGTGTTCGCCTGCCTGTCGTCGCTGCGCGAAACGCCCGCTTCGATATTGCAGCCGCGCGCGCCCAAGCCCGGCAAACGCATACTGCTCGAACGCACTCCGCTGTGGAAGAAGCTGTCGTTCAAGTTCAAGGCGATGTTCCGCAATATTTTCCGATTCAAGCGCAATCTCATTATGACGGTGCTTTCCGTTGCGGGCTGTTCCGCCCTGATACTCACCGGCTTCGGGCTGCTCAATACGATGACGGCGGTCAATGCGTTGCAGTTCGAGCAGATATTCTCCTACGACCTCGAAATAGGCGTTAAAACGGATCACGAGTCGTCCGACGATTACGAGACGCTGCAAGGCTATCTCGGCGACGAGTATATCGGCATATACGAAACGACGGGAACGCTCTATTCGGGCGAAAACGGCGAAAACAGCGACACCGTCAATATCATCGTTTCGGACGCAGCGACGCTGGACGGCTATATCTCCGTGGACGGCGAGTACGGCGCGGATTCCGTCATTATTTCGGAGGGGCTGCACAGGGCTTACGGTACGGACGTCGGCGACACCGTCGAAGTGCGCCTGCAAACGGGCGAATCCGCAGAACTCACGGTCAGCGGCGTTACCACTATGTATTCGCAATGCTGGCTGATGCTCGGCGAAAACGCCTATTCCGCATTCGGCGCGGCTCCGCTTGCAAACAATACCCTGCTCGTCAAAGACTCGGGCATTGCGCCGGAAAACTACGACGAAGCCAAGACCGTGCTGTTCTCCCTCGACTGCGTAAGCGGCGTGACTTTCACAGACGAGATGAAAGAACAGTTCGATAATATCACGTCCACGATCGGGCTGGTCACGTTCGTCATCGTCGTTTGCGCGGGACTTCTCGTCATTATCGTGCTGTATAATCTCACGAATATCAATATCTGCGAACGGCGCAAAGAGATCGCAACGCTCAAAGTCCTCGGTTACCGGCGACGGGAGGTTTCCGGCTATGTGTTCCGAGAGATAATGGTGCTCGTCATTTTCGGCGTGATATTCGGCATAGGTCTGGGCTGGGGGCTTTATGCGTTCATCGTGACGCAGATAGGATCGAGCTTTATGATCTTCCCTTACGTCATCAGCTGGTGGAGCTACCTCGTCACCGTCGCGCTCACCTTCCTGTTCAGCGGACTCGTCGACCTTATGCTCCTGCCTAAACTCAATAAGATCAATATGGCAGACTCGATGAAAGCCGTCGATTAAAATCGGTTGCGCGCGAAGCGCGCTTCCCTTATGGCGCGCCTGCGGCGGCTTTCGGCGAACCTGTCACGTTTTCGGGTCACGGCGGGGTCACCCAGCCGTGACCGCTTCCGCCTCCGCTCGCTCCGCACCTTGCGGTGGGCATTGTGTGCTTTTGCGGTACAAACATATCCGATAAAATTGCAAGTTCGTCATTTACCGTGCGTCAGCACCATTCCCTGCCGAAATACGCTCGCATTCGCTGCGAATTCTGTTAAACAGCAGACAGGTTTCACGCATAAAGCAGACGCGCACGGCGAGCCGTTCGCGAAAATATCATCATCAAAATAAGCACGCTCGTCGGACAAGGCAAGCGTGCTTTGCTATGTTATGTTGCAGGCGCGGCGGAGTTTGCAGGAAAAGGTTATGTTCGAACGCCGCAGGGCAAACGGAGCAGGCGCGGAGCAAGTTTAGTTCTTTCCGCCATAGCCATTTCCACGGAGCAGCAAACAGAATAAACTTGCCTCCTATGCCGCTATCGCTTCGCGCTAAAACGGTTTTGCGCCGCAGGCGCGACCCAAAGGAGCGGGGGTTTACGGGAAAAGGCTATGCCGAACGACGCAGGGCGGACGGAGCGGGCGCGGAGCAAGTTTAGTTCTTTCCGCCGTAGCCATTGCTACCGCTTCGCGCCGATTGTCGGTTTCCGTGCGCCGCTTTGCGGCGTACTCAACCGAGCGCGAACGCCAAAGGACGGGTGCGCTCGGGGCTGCGCCCCCGCAAAAGCTGGCTTTTGCTGTCGCGCGAAAAGTTTACATACATTGCGTTAAAAATCGCGCGCGGCGAGCCGTGCCTTTCGGTTGCGCGCTTCGCGCGCTTCCCTTATGGCGCGCCTGCGCGATCTTTTTGCGAATCTGCGGCGGTTTCGGGTCACGGCGGGGTCACCCAGCCGTGACCGCTATCGCTCCGCACGCTCCGATAACCGCCGCATTCACTACAAAAATCTCTGCGCATT
>CALVYT010000011.1 GCA_944372345.1 uncultured Clostridia bacterium | reverse complement strand
CCCGCGGGAACGGAGTGACTGGCGAGGACGTCACCGCGCAGGCGCGCACCATCCGCTCCATCCCAATGCGCATAAGCGACCCGTCGCTCGTCGAAGCGAAGGGCGAGTGTATAATGCGCAGATCGGCGTTCGCAAAGTACAACGAAACGGCGGACGAACCGCTCAAAAATCCGCGTAACGGCGCGGCGGGAGCTCTGCGCAATCTCGATCCGAAAGTGACCGCGAAACGCAATCTCGATATGATATTCTACGACGTGAATTTCATCGCCGACGATTCGCTGCATTCGCAGGCGGAAGGCGTGGAGTGGCTGAAAAGCAACAGGTTCAAAACGGACAAGCTCGTCGTTACGACGGATATAGAGCGTATCATAAAAGAGATCTCCGCCGTAGACAGGGACGCGCTCGACTTCGATATAGACGGAATGGTCGTCAAAGTGAACAACTACGCTCTGCGCGAAAAGTTAGGCTATACCGACAAATTCCCGCGGTGGGCGATCGCCTATAAGTTCGAAGCGGAAGAGACCACCACGGTCGTTAAAGACGTGGTATGGCAGGTGGGGCGCACGGGCAAGCTGACGCCGCTCGCGCTGCTCGAACCCGTCGAACTTTGCGGCGCCACGGTGCGTCGCGCGACGCTGAACAATTACGGCGACATTATGCGCAAAAAAGTACGCATAGGGAGCACGGTCTTTATCCGCCGAAGCAACGACGTAATACCCGAAATTCTTTCCGCCGTCGACGGAACCGGTACGGCGGATATTCTCAAGCCGACCGTCTGCCCCGACTGCGGCGCGCCTGTTGCGGAAAACGGCGCGCATCTGTTCTGCACCAATCCCGACGGCTGCCGTATGCGCATAGTAGCGCGGCTCGCGCACTTCGTATCAAAAGACTGTATGGATATTGACGGGCTCAGCACGAGCACTCTGGAAAAATTCCACGACTATCTCGGCGTTAAGGAAGTATACGACATATACGACGTCACGAGAGACGATCTGCTCGGGCTCGAATCCTTCAAGGACAAAAAAGCGGACAAACTGCTCCTTTCCGTGGAGCGCAGCAAACGCGTAAAACTCTCCGCTTATATAAACGCGCTCGGCATACCCAACGTGGGGAAGAAACTCGCATACGACCTCGCGCGCATATACGGCAGCGTGGAAGCGCTCGCCGCCGCGTCTGCGGATGAACTCTCCGCGATAGACGATATAGGCGACCGCATAGCTTCGGACATAACGGAGTTTTTCCGCATCAATCCCGATCTCGACAGAAAGCTCCGCGAGCGCGGAGTAACGCCCGTAGCCGACGTGCCGACAAGCGGAGCCTTTTCCGGACAAGCAGTTGTACTGACCGGCAAGCTCTCGTCCATGCCGAGAGGCGAAGCCGCGAAGCGCATCGAAGAAAACGGCGGGAGGGTTCTCTCGTCCGTCAGTAAAGACGTCACTCTCGTCATAGCCGGGGACGACGCGGGAAGCAAACTGGATAAAGCGAAGAAAGCGGGAATACGCATTATCGGAGAAAGTGAGTTTTTATCGCTGCTAAACACTTGATTTCGCAGCGTGAAAAGTGCTATTATATAATATACGGCAACAGACCCGACAAAAGGAAAGAGGTTTACTGTCAATGAAAAGCATGACGGGCTACGGCAAAGGCGAAGCCGCCGACGGAAAACGCAAGGTAACGATAGAGATCAAAGCGGTAAACAACCGTTTCCTCGACATCGGGACGAGATTTCCGAAGTCGCTTTCGTTCGTCGAAGACTGCGTAAAGAAACAGATACAGGAAGTCGTAAAACGCGGAACGCTCGACGTATACTATACTTACGAAATGACGGGCGATACGGACAAATCGGTGGAACTCGACGTTGCTCTTGCGCGGCAGTATATCGACGCCGCCCGTAATGCGCGCGCCGAATTCGATCTTCCCGACGACATCACCGCAATGTCGGTCATCCGTATGCCCGACGTTCTCAAAGTGACCGCGGCGGAGGAGAACAGGGAGGAGATCACCGCTCTGTTTGAAAAAGCTGCGAAAGAAGCGGTCGCGGCTCTCGACGAAATGCGCATTACCGAAGGCAGGAGCGCAAAGTCCGATCTCGGACGGCTCGTCGGGAATATCTCTTCCGCGCTCGGTTCCGTGCGTCTGCGCGCGCCTTCCGTTGTCGCGGACTATAAGGATAAGCTCGCCAAACGCATAGCCGACCTGCTCGATACCCCCGCGATCGACGAATCCCGCATAGCGACCGAAGTCGCGATATTCGCCGACAAGTGCGACATAAACGAAGAAATATCCCGTCTTACGTCGCACATATACCAGTTCAACGACGCGCTCGAAAGCAGCGAGCCGCAGGGCAGACGGCTGGATTTCCTCTCGCAGGAAATGAACAGAGAGATCAATACGATGGGCAGCAAAGCCAACGATCTCGAACTTTCCAAGCTCGTGATCGGAATGAAGAACGAGCTCGAAAAAATCAAAGAACAGATAAGAAACGTAGAATGAACCGCGGACTTTTAACAGTACTTTCCGGACCGTCCGGAGTAGGCAAGGGAACTATGTACTCCCGCCTGCTGCAACGTATGCCCGGACTCAAAGTTTCCGTTTCCGCTACGACGCGCAAGCCGCGCAGCGGGGAGATCGACGGCGTACATTACTATTTTATGAACCGTGAAGATTTCATCCGCAGGCGTGACGAGGGCGCGTTCCTCGAATGGGCGGAAACAGTAGGCAATTTTTACGGTACGCCCAAAGCGCCTGTAACGGATACGCTCGACGCGGGAGGCGACGTACTTCTCGAAATAGACGTCAAGGGCGCGCGGCAGATCAAAGCCGAATATCCCGACTGCGTCACGATATTCGTCCTGCCTCCGAGCGACGCCGAGCTTGAACGGCGGCTCAAAGGTCGCGGCACGGAATCCGACGAACAGATCAAAGCGCGTCTCGCGCTTGCGAGAAGCGAAATAGCGACAAGCGGAGAATTCGACTACCGCGTCGTAAACGACGACATAGACGTCGCCGTCGATAAAGTAATGGACATTATAAACAGTGTCAAAGGAGCAAGAAAATGTTAGTAGATCCTCCTATCGATAAACTCGTGGATAAAATCGGTTGCAAGTATGCGCTCGTATGTCTTGTAACGAAGCGCGCAAGGGAAATACAGCAGAAGCTGGGCGACGACACCTCCTCTATGGGCAGCGACTTCAACCCCATTTCCTATGCAGCGCACGAAGTATACGACGACGTCGTGGAGATGTCCGAAGAAAACTGATGGAGCTTACGGGCAAATGCGTGCTCGTCGGCGTGACCGGCGGGATAGCGGCGTATAAGATCTGCGAGCTCGTTTCGTCGCTGAAAAAGAAAGGAGCGGACGTGCGCGTGGCAATGACGGCTCACGCAACGGAATTCGTTTCGCCGCTGACCTTTGAAACGCTCAGCGGCAACAGAGTCGTGACGGATACGTTCGACAGAAACCGCGAATGGGAAGTCGAGCATATCTCCCTCGCAAAGCGCGCCGATATATGCGTCATCGCGCCGTGCAGCGCAGATTTCGCCGGCAAACTCGCGGCGGGTATCGCCGACGATTTTCTGTCTACGACAGTTATGGCATGCACCTGCCCTATACTGATCGCACCGGCAATGAATTCCGCAATGCTCGCTTCGGCGGCATACCGCGCCAACGAAAAGACGCTCAAAGAGCGCGGCTTCAAATTCGTGGAAACGCAGAAAGGCAGACTCGCCTGCGGCGACGTAGGCGACGGCAGGCTTGCGGAACCGTCCGTCATAGAAAAAGCGATAACGGACATTCTATTCCCGAAGCGCGACTACGCGGGAAAAACGGTGCTCGTCACGGCGGGCGGCACGCGCGAACCGATAGACCCAGTCAGATATATCTGCAACCGTTCGAGCGGTAAAATGGGTATCGCGATAGCGAAAGCCGCAGCCGACAGAGGAGCGAAAGTCATCCTCGTCTGCGGACAGATTTCGGTCAGCGCCGACGACAGCCGTTTCGAGCGCGTAAACGTCGATACCACGCGTGAAATGTACGAAGCCGTAATGGGGCTGCTCCCGCGCGCGAACGTAGTGATCAAAGCCGCCGCGCCCTGCGATTTCAGGGCCGCGCGTCAGGCAACGGACAAGATCAAGTCGGACGGCGCGCTCACGCTGGAACTGGAAAAAACGGAGGACATAGCCGCCGCGGCAGGGAAAGCGAAAGGCAACAGAAAGCTTGTCGTTTTCGCCGCCGAAACGCGCGACCTCATTCCATCCGCAAAAAAGAAACTCATATCCAAAAACGCGGATATGGTAGTTGCCAACGATGTTACGGCGGAAGGAGCGGGTTTCGGAACGGACACGAACGTCGCGACGCTCGTAACTTCGAGCGGCTGCGAGCCGCTGCCGATGATGAGCAAGCGCGAACTCGCCGACGTAATACTTGACAGAATATCCGTAATCTGAAATGTACGCAGAAGTCATAATAGATATAGCTGCCGCAGAAGTCGACCGTATCTTCGACTACGATTGCGGCGGTTTTGATATTAAACGGGGAATGCGCGTATCCGTACCGTTCGGCAGGATGCGGACGGAAGGGTTCGTAATCGGACTGAAAGATACCACGGACGTTCCTCCCGAAAAGATCAAAGCCGTTTCCGCCGTACTCGACCGCGCCCCGATCATCACGGACGAAATGTTCGACCTGATGGAATATATGCGGCGCAAAATGCATTTGCTGCGCGTCGACATACTGCGGCTGTTCATACCCGCGGCTATGCGCGGCGGCAGAGTCAAAGAACTGACGCGCCGTCTTGCGGTCATAGCGGAGGAATACCGCGACCGCGATCCCGACGAATTTATCAGAAAAGGCGCGCTGGCGCAGAGAGAACTGTACGACTACCTGACCTGCGATAAGCCGGACGGGGAATATGTAAGCGAGCTGACGAAAATAATGTCGGCGAGCGCGCTGCGGAATTTCGCAGAGCGGGGCATAGTCCGTATCGTGGACGCGGAAAAACGTCGGGTACCTTATTCGGATCTGCCCGCTTCGGAAAACGTCGCGCAGATCGTGCTGACCGACGAACAGAAACGTGCATGCGATGAAATATGTTCCTCCGCGGGAAAGACGTTTCTGCTTCACGGCGTGACGGGCAGCGGCAAAACGGAAGTGTACCTGCGCTGCATACGCCATACGCTCGATCTCGGAAAGACCGCTATAATGCTCGTACCCGAGATATCGCTCACTCCGCAAATGCTGCGCAATTTCCGCGACAGGTTCGGCGACGAAGTCGCGATACTCCACAGCGGACTCGGACAGGGCGAAAAATTCGACGAATGGCGCAAGTGCCTGACGGGGGAAGCCAAAGTTGCGCTCGGCGCGAGAAGCGCGATATTCGCGCCGCTGAAAAACCTCGGAGTGATCATCATCGACGAGGAGCACGATCAGAGTTACGTTTCCGAACGCAAACCGAGATACGTCACTTCGGCGGTCGCGGAATGGCGCAAGACGGTGAATAACGCCAATCTCGTGCTCGGCAGCGCCACACCGTCCATAGAAACCTATTACGCCGCGAAATGCGGGAAAATAAAGCTGCTCGAACTTACGGGCAGAGTGAACGGCAGACCTCTTCCCGAAGTGAGGGTCGTCGATATGTGCCGGGAGATCAGGCGCGGCAACCGTTCGATATTCTCCGACGAACTGAGAGACGAACTGAAAAAGTGCGTGAGCGACGGGAACCAGGCTATGGTGTTCCTCAACAGACGCGGCTATGCGTCGTATGTAATGTGCAGAGTCTGCGGATTTGTGGCGAAGTGCGAACGCTGCGACGTGTCGCTCGTCTATCACAAAGAGGAAAACAGACTGAAATGCCATTACTGCGGCAATCTCTACGAGCCTCTTTCCGAATGTCCCGAATGCGGCAGCAAGTTCATCAAAGAGGGATACATAGGCACCGAAAAGGTCGCAGGCGTGCTCGCCGAAATGTTCCCGTCGTCCGGAGTCCTGCGTATGGATAACGACAGCACTCGTACGAAAGGCGCGCACGCGAAGATCCTCGGCGATTTCGGCGCGAAAAAAGCAGATATACTCGTAGGAACACAAATGATAGCGAAAGGCCACGATTTCCCGGATGTGACGCTCGTGGGCATTCTGGACGCGGATATGAGCCTTCATATCGCGGATTACAGAAGCGTAGAGCGCACCTTCCAGCTTACGACGCAGGTCGCGGGGCGGGCGGGGAGAGCGAGCCTGCCGGGCAAAGTCATATTGCAGACGTATACGCCGCACCATTATGTGTATAACTACGTCCGTACGGGCGATTACAAGGGATTCTACGAAAAGGAGATCAATCTCCGCGAAGTCACCAAATACCCTCCGTTCGCGAAAATCATACGAGTGCTCGTCAGCGGTACGGACGATAAAAAAGCGAGCGGAGTACTCAAAAACATATACGAAAAAGTGGGCGCGCTGAAAGAAGCACACCCCGAGAAATTCATTTATCTCGCATATATGCGCTCTCCAGTGAAAAAGATAATGGACGAATTCCGTATGCAGATACTCGCGCGGCTTACGGTGGACGCGAACGACATTGAGGACGGCATATATACCGCGGTGGACGAATGCAAAACACAGGGGATAACCTCCTATGCGGAAACAAATCCGATAAAACTCTCTTAACCGAGGAAAACAAATGGCAAGAAGAACAATAGTCAAAATAGGCGAGGATATACTCCGCAAGCGGGCTAAAGAGGTTACCGTATTTGACAACGGACTCGCTGCATTGCTTGACGATATGATTGAAACAATGACTGCGGCAGACGGCGTAGGACTTGCCGGACCGCAGGTCGGCGTGCTCAAACGGGTCGCGGTCATAAGCCCGGACGGAAAGAATTTCTACGAATTCGTAAATCCCGTGATCGAAAAAAGCTCGGGAATGCAAAAATGCCGCGAAGGGTGTCTCAGCGTGCCCGGCGTCAGCGGGGAAGTAATGCGCCCCAAAAAAGTGGTCGTCAGAGCCTATGACAGATACGGAAACGAATTCGTTCTCCGCGCGGAAGGCTTTCTTGCCGATATCTGCTGCCATGAATTCGATCATCTTGACGGCGTTCTGTTCATAGACAAACTGATCAAAAAGGAGAAGTAATTGATGCGCATCGTATTTATGGGAACGCCGGCTTTCGCGCTCGACGTGCTGGACGCTCTCGTTTCGTCTGGAAAGCACGAAGTGGTATGCGTCGTCACCCAGCCCGATAAGTGCGGAAACCGCGGCGCGGCGGCGATACCGCCCGTCAAGCAGTATGCTGAAAGCCGCGGGATACCCGTCAGACAGTACGCAAAAGTGCGCAGCGAAGGCGTCGACGAACTGCGCTCTTACACTGCCGATGTTTTCGTGACGGCGGCTTACGGACAGCTCCTCAGCAAGGAGATACTCGGTATAGCAAAATACGGCACTCTGAATGTGCACGCGTCCGTTCTTCCCGCTTACCGCGGCAGCTGCCCCGTGCAGCGCGCGATAATGAACGGTGAAAGGGAAACGGGCGTGACGATCATGCAGACCGCGGAGGGACTGGATACCGGCGACATACTTCTCTGCAAAAAAATACCGATCGCGCCCGATGACGACGCAGCTTCGCTTATGGCTAAATTGGCAAAACTCGGCGCTGCGGCTCTCATAGAATGCCTTGATAAACTTGCACGCAACGAAATTATACCTGAAGCGCAGAACGAAAACGAAGCCTCTTACTATCCGATGCTTTCCAAAGCTGACGGAAAGATCGATTGGACGATGCCGGCAGATAAAATAGACTGCCTTGTACGCGGAGTTACCCCGTGGCCGGGCGCGTATACGTTCAGGCAGGGGAAAATGTTGAAGATCCACCGCGCGTATCCGTCGGACGCGGCATACGAACTGCCGGCGGGCACGGTAGCGTCCGCAGATAAGAACGGAATAACGGTCTGCTGCGGCAAAGGTTCGCTTGTGCTTACGGACGTGCAGCTCGAAGGCAAAAAACGGATGAAGTGCGCAGACTTCCTCAACGGGTGCCGAATGACGAACGGAGAAATGCTCGGATGATCGGGCGGACGGCAACAGAAGCGGAAAACGCTGCGTTTGATACGTTGAAACGTATTTTTACAAACGGAGCGTATTCGTCCGTAGAACTCGACAGAACACTTGACAGAGTAAGCGAGGACAGGCGAGCAAAAACCACCGCGCTCGTTTACGGTGTACTTGATAAAAGCATCACGCTCGACTTCATTCTTTCCGAACTTGTAAAAACACCGCCCAAAACGACTACTGCTGTTTTGCTTAAACTCGCACTGTATGAAATGAAATTCGGAAGCGAACCGCCGTATGCCGTAGTAAATAAATATGTCGCTCTTGCAAAAACGCGTATGAACGGTATGCAGGGCTTTGTAAACGCGGTCTTGCGCGCATCGGCTAATGTCACGCTGCCCGTGGATGGCGGTGATGCGAATTCAATGTCCGTGTTTTATTCGAGACCGAAATGGATAATCGAAAAAATGATCGGTCAGCTCGGGCTCGAACGGACCCGTTCCGTCCTTTCGGCGGAGCTCCCGCGTATGACGCATATCAGGCGCAACCCCGCCGTGATAAGCGAAGATGCCTTCGACAAAGTAATGTCGGGAGAGCAGGATGCGATCCGCACGGACAAAGGGTACTATGTCACGCGCGGCACGCTGCGCCGCTTGCGCCCCGAGGAATTTACGGCACAGTCATTGTCATCGATATACGCCGCGGAAGCATATACGGACGGGCTTGCGGACGGCATATCCGTGCTCGATCTCTGCGCCGCTCCGGGCGGCAAGGCGATAGCGGTCGCGCAGATACTGCCTTCGTCACGCGTCACGGCGTGCGACGTGCATCCGCACAGAGTCAGGCTCATAGAAGCGTATGCAGGGCGCATGCGGGCGACAAACGTAAAAGCACTGTGCGCGGATTCGGCGGTGTACCGCCCGGAATGGAAAGAAGCGTTCGACCTCGTTATATGCGACGTTCCGTGCACGGGAAGCGGACTGCTCTGCACGTCCCCGGACATATTACTCGGCAAAAGCGCGGACGATCTGATCCCGCTCGGAAAGACGCAGACGGCAATACTGTCGACCGCCGCGAAATACGTCAAAAAAGGCGGCAGGCTCGCTTATTCTACCTGCTCTTTGCTGCGCGAAGAAAACGAGGACGTTACCGACGCATTCATATCGACAAACGCGGTTTTTACTCCCGCCGAACGAAAATCCGCAAAAGGCAGCCAAAGAAACGGCAATATACGTCTGTTTCCGGACACGGACAGCTGCGACGGCTTTTACATTTCGAGGATGACGAAAAATTGAGAACTCTTCTGACGGATCTGACAAAAGACGAAATAGCCGCGCTGCCCGCGCTGGCGGGACAGCCGCGTTACCGCGCAAAGCAGCTATATGACAGGGTCGTATCCGGAATCCCGTTTTCGGAGATGACAGATCTGCCCGCCGCGTTGCGCGACAAACTCGCGGAAGAGTGCGACGCTTCGGGCGCGGAGATCGCAAGATCCGTGAGCGCAAAGGACGGGACGGTGAAATTCCTGTTCCGTCTGCGCGACGGCGAACTCATCGAGGGTGTGCTGATGAAATACAAATACGGCAGAACGCTGTGCGTTTCAACACAGGTAGGCTGCCGTATGAGGTGCGCGTTCTGCGCGTCGGGCAGGGACGGGCTCGTCCGCGATCTGTCCGCGGGGGAAATGCTCTCCGAACTCATATGTGCCAACAGATTCCTCGGAACCGAACGAGTGGGCAACGTGGTCCTGATGGGCAGCGGGGAGCCGCTGGATAATTATGATAACGTAACTAAATTTATCCGTCTTATGTCCGCAGACGGACTGATCGGGCAGAGAAGCGTATCTCTGTCCACCTGCGGGCTCACGGACGGCATCAGGCAGCTGGCGGACGACGGTTTTTCCGTCACGCTGTGCCTGTCGCTGCATTCGGCTTTCGACGATAAGCGCGTTAAAATAATGCCGACGGCGAAAAAATACAAGCTGTCAGACATAATGGACGCGGCGAAATATTATTTTGAAAAGAGCGGCAGACGGATCATCGTGGAATACGCAATGATGCACGGCTTCAATACGGGCGACGCAGACGCGCGGGAGCTGCGCAGACTTACGGAAAACTTCCCGTGCCACATAAATCTGATCCCGCTCAACGATACCGACTCGGGACTGCGCGGAGTCGGAGCAAAAGAGGGGATAATGTTCAGAAAAAAGCTGGAAGCACTCGGCGCGTCCGTCACGATAAGACGCTCGCTAGGCGACGAGATAGAGGGCGCATGCGGACAGTTGAAACGAAGATATACGGAAAACGAATACGGATCGGAGGAAAAATAATGGCAAAAGTCGCGCCGTCCATACTCAGCGGAGATTTCTCGCGTATGGGCGAAGAAACGGAAAGAATGGAAAGAGCGGGAGCGGATATGATACACTGCGATGTTATGGACGGGGTATTCGTCCCCAACCTGACGTTCGGTCCCAAAATGATAGCCGACATACGCAGTCACGCAAACATACCGCTCGACGTGCACCTGATGATAGAACGCCCCGAACGCTATCTCGATAAATTCATCGACGCGGGAGCGGACAGACTGAGCTTCCATATCGAAGCGACCGCTGCCGCCGCGGATAATCTCGCCGCAATACGCCGCCGCGGGCTCAAAGCCGGGCTGGCGATATGTCCCGAAACGCCGCTCGAAAGACTATATGACCTTTTGGACGGCTGCGATTTCGTGATAGTGATGGGTGTGCATCCCGGTTTCAGCGGACAGAAATACATTCCCGAAACTACCGCCAGGATGAAGGCTCTGCGCGCCGAGATAATAAGGCGGAATCTTTCCGTCGAGATAGAAATGGACGGAGGAGCCAACATAGAAAACGTAGCGGAAATAGCCGCGGCAGGAGCGGACACGATAGTTTCCGGAAGCTGCGCGTTCACTTCGCCCGAACCCGAAAAGGTGATAGCCGCGTTCCGCTGCAACTGATTCACAGCCGCTCGCTCCGCCGCATATAATCGGAAGGGAGGGAACGAAGATGCCTAAGATCATATGCATAAAAGCTCCCGCGGCGCTCAGACCGCTTCTCAGGCTTCTGTCGGGAAAGAGGAAAGAGCGCGACGCCGGGGAATAGAACGGCGATGAAATAAGCCGCTTCGCTGCAGCGAAGCGGCTTCGTCTTTTTGTTGTCGGCAAGACAACCGCGAAAACAAAAGATCCGATATATTTCAGGGAAAGCGCCGTATAATATTTATTGCGGCAAAAAGAAAAGCCGGCTTTAAGCCGGCATGATTTTCCGTGATCAGTTTTCCTTGTTCAGCGTTCTCTTGCAGCGAGTGCATACATACACACTCTTGACCTGACCGTCGATATCCAGTTTCATCTTGTGAACATTGGCGCTGAAAGATCTTACGGTATGTCTGTTAGAGTGGCTGACGTTCTTACCTGCGGTCCTTCCTTTTCCGCACAGCGCGCATACTTTACTCATTTGACTTGCCTCCGTTTTCTTTTTACCGTAATACTATACCACCGACGGAAAATAAAAGCAAGTGTTTTGAGCCGCTTTATAAAATTTGTGAAAAATTTTTCACAAATTGCGAATGAAAATTCGCGGAAGCAGATAAAATCTCTTGCAATTTATCGCGCTTTGGAGTAAAATAGAATATGTATTGCGAGCGCCCGAAAAGACGGGATTATGGCGGAAAAACATACTGCCTCATAGGTCCGCATACAATCGATTTTTGAAAATCGTTCTGATACTTGCGCACCGCGCAGGACGGAGGATTATATATTATGGTACTTAAAACTATCAACGGCGCTGCGTTCCGTAAAATGATACTCAACGGCGCAAAGCTCCTTGACAATAATAAACAACACGTAGACTCTCTGAACGTATTCCCGGTGCCCGACGGCGATACCGGAACGAATATGTCGCTGACCCTCATCTCGGCGGCGAAAGAAGTAACGGCTTGCCCAAACAACGATCTCGGCGTTCTGTGCGAAGCCGTGGCGAAAGGCGCGCTCCGCGGCGCGAGAGGTAACAGCGGCGTCATAACGAGTCAGATACTTAAAGGAATGACTTCGGTGCTCTCCGGATGCAGCGAAGAGATAACGGTCAAAGATCTCGCCGCGGCGATGGACAAAGGCGTCGAGATTGCATACAAAGCGGTCACCAAACCGCAGGAAGGCACGATTCTGACGGTCGTCAGGATGATGAGCGAACAGGCGGCGAAATACGCGAAAAAATCGGGCGGCAACGTGCTCGACTTCTTCGACTCGGTATTGAAAGCGGGCGAGGACGCGCTCAAAAAAACGCCCGAGATGCTGCCCGTGCTCAAAAAAGCGGGCGTCGTCGACGCGGGCGGACGCGGACTGCTCATCGTGTTCCAGGGCTTTTACAACAGCCTTGCGGGCAAAGAGGAAGTCAACCTCGATTTCGACGACAGCATCAAAAAAGCCGCCGAAGGTCGTCCCGCGAACAACTACGAACAGTTCCACGCCGACCTTACGACTCTGGACTCCATAGAATTCGCGTATTGCACGGAATTCTTCGTCATCAACCTCAAAGAAACTACCAAAGAATCGGATATAGACGTTTTCAGAGACAGACTTATGAAAATAGGCGATTGCGTGCTCGTTATCGGCGATCTGTCTATGGTCAAGGTCCACGTCCATACGAACAATCCCGGTCAGGCGCTTTCCTACGCGCTCGAACTCGGCGAACTCGACAGGATCAAGATAGAGAACATGCTCGAACAGAACAGAGTGCTGCTCGCTCACCGCGAGGAAGTGGAGCTCAAACCGTTCGGCATGGTTTCCGTATGTTCGGGAGAGGGGATGGCATCCATATTCAAGGATCTTATGGTGGACGAGATCATCGAAGGCGGTCAGACGATGAATCCCAGCGCGGACGACATAGCTCACGCCTGCGACAAGATCAACGCGACCGATATATTCGTATTCCCCAACAACAAGAACATCATCCTCGCCGCGGAGCAGGCGAAAGAGATATGCAAACGCAGCATACACGTCGTGCCTACCGTAAACGTGCCGCAGGGACTCAGCGCGGTGCTCGCGTTCAATCCGCAGGACACGGTCGAGGATAACCTCGAAAATATGGAAGAGGCGCGGAGCGCCGTCAAAGTCGGCAGCGTTACGTTTGCTGTCAGAAAGACTTCGATAGACGGCTTTGACTTAAACGAAGGCGACATCATCGGTCTCAGCGACAAGAGCATCATCGCAAAGGGCGATGATCCCGAAGCCGTTGCCGAAGAAATAGCAGACAAACTGATGACGGACGACGTCAGCACGATAACGCTCTACTACGGCTATAAGACGAAAGAGGACGCGGCTCAGGCGCTGACGGAAAAGATCGCGGAAAAATATCCCGACTGCGACGTGGACGTCCACAACGGCGGGCAGGCGCTGTATTACTATATAATCGCGCTCGAGTGACTTTAACGACGGGCGGCTCGCGCCGCCCTTTTGTTTTGCCATGCGTCTTGAAGACATAAAAGGACTGGGGAAAAAGCGCATAGAAAAGCTGAACGCGGGAGGGATATGCGACCCGCTCGATCTGCTCCTGCTGTTTCCCCGCGCGTATTTCGACAGACACGCCGCGATAGTCTGGGACGCGCTCCCGAGCGGAAGCGACGTGATATTCGAAGCTCCTCCCGCCGCTCCGCCCGTCATAAAGCGGATCAGGCGCGGGTTGTCCTACGTCAAAGCCGAATTCGTTTCCTTCGGGACGCGCGTCGTCTGTACATGGTTCAATCAGGACTACGTCTACCGCAGGCTGCTCGTCGGCGACTCTCTCATAATAGCAGGAAAACTCAAACGCACGAAGAGCGGGACAGAGATCGCCGCGCCGCGCATCATCTCGAGGCGGGAAGGGGATATAGTCCCCATATATAAGCTACCCGCAGGACTTAATCAGAAACTTATGTACGAAGCCGCAGCGGCGGCTATCGCGGGCGTCGGCGTAAAGGGATATGTGAGCGCGGAGCTTGCGGAAAAATATGGTATGATCCCAATAGGAGAGGCGATAGCGGAAGCACATTTCCCGACGAGCGTCGAACGGGCGGAAAGAGCCAAAGAAAGCGCCGCCACAGAAGCGCTCGCATATACTCTCTCCGTTTACCGCCTTGCAAAATACGGCGTTTCGGCGCGCACGAACGTCTACCCCGACAACAGGGCGCGCCTTGCAGAAGCGATAAAGACGCTGCCGTTCACGCTCACGGACGATCAGCAAACCGCCGTAAACGAGATAATAAAATGTCTGTCGTCGGACGAACGGGCGAACATTCTGCTGCAAGGCGACGTGGGCAGCGGCAAGACAATAGTTGCCTTTCTCGCCGCTTATTACGCGGTGTGCGGCGGCCATCAGTGCGCCGTGATGGCGCCCACGGAGATCCTCGCGCGGCAGCATTACGAAACGGCGTCCGCATTTTTCGGCAAACTCAATGTCACGACCGTATGCCTTACGGGATCGACAAAGGCGGGGGAGCGCGAACGCATCCTTTCGTCGATAGCGGACGGAAGCGCGTCGGTGGTCGTCGGAACGCACGCGCTCACGGGAAAAGACGTGAAATTTTTCCGTGCGGGGCTGACGATAACGGACGAACAGCACAGGTTCGGAGTGTGCCAGCGCGGCAGTCTGGAAAACAAAACGGCGGGTGCGGACAATATCGTAATGAGTGCGACTCCCATACCGCGCACATTGGCTCTTTCGTTGTACGGACAGCTTAAAACAATAAATTTGCGGCATAAACCGCAAAATAATTCGTGTATTACGACAGCCATAGTATCGAAAAACAAGCTGCGCGATATGTACGGCTACATCTTACGCAAAGCCGGACGCGGTGAAAAGACCTATATCGTATGCCCGAGGATAGACGGCGACGACGATATATCCGCAATTTCGCTGTATCGCGAACTGAAAAAAGGCGCGATGAAAAATATCCCGGTAGGACTTCTGCACGGCAGGATGAGCCCCGCGGATAAAGACAGGGAAATGAGAGCGTTTTCATCCGGCGACACCAATGTGCTCGTGTGCACGACGGTGGTGGAAGTCGGCATAGACGTTAAAGCGGCAACAACCGTCGTCATATTCGGAGCCGACAGGCTGGGACTCAGTCAGCTGCACCAGCTCCGCGGAAGGGTAGGCAGACGCGGACAGGACAGTTATTGCTTTCTTGTATCCGACGACGCAGACGAAAGACTGCGATTTCTATGCGGCTGTTCGGACGGTTTCGCGCTTGCCGAATACGATTTCGATACGCGCGGTGCGGGGGACTTTCTCGGCACCAGACAGCACGGCGCGTCGGAAACCTTCGCGGGGATCAGGATCGGAGCGGAAATGCTTCGCCGCGCGGAGAAACTGTCGTCCGAACTCCTCGCCGACGAAGAGGTAGCGAAAGCGCTCTCGGAAAAAGTGGAAAGCAAAGAGGAATTTATACGCTCTCTTTCGTTGAACTGAGCGTAAACATACTTTATGAAAATTCGTATTTTCGCTTGACAGCCGCCCGCCGCTCTGATATAATTACTTCAACGATTTAACGCGATAAAGCATTAAAGTAAAGTCCCGCGGGACTTCGGAGATAAAATGAGTAAAGTTCAACTGCCTTTCGGAATGCAGGATTATCTGCCCGACGATTGTTACAACAAGACCAAAGCGGAGAATGCCGTATGCGGCGTATTCTCCTCATACGGATATAAACGCGTCTGCACGCCCACTCTCGAATACGGGGAACTCTTCACTGCGGGCGGAGCGATATCCGAAAAGCGCCTGTTCAAACTGACGGATTCAGACGGAAGCCTTTTGGCTATGCGCGCGGACGCCACGATGCAGATATGCCGTATGTACGTCACGAGCATGACGGGCGTTCAGCGTATGTACTACGCGCTCGACTCCTACGAATATCTCGACGACTCCAACAGCGCGAGAGACAGGGAATTCGCGCAGACGGGCGTGGAACTGCTCGGCGACACCGGAGAGGACGGCGAACTCGAAGTCCTCGAAATGGCTGCCGACGCTCTCGCCGCAACGGGGCTGAAAGACTATACGGTCGAACTCGGGCACGTCGGATATTTCGACGGACTGGCGGAAGATTTCGGGCTTTCCGAGGACGCGGCGCGCAAGCTGAAAGCGCTGATCAATAAAAAGGATATGCTCGGAGTCGAATTGTTTTTCCGCGACTCGGGACTCGGCGAAAAGAGCAAAGAGAGCATACTCTCGCTGCCGGCGCTCTTCGGAGGGAAAGAGATTCTCGGCAAAGCCGCCGCGCTCTGCTCGGGGCGCAGGAGCGAGGAAGCGATAGAAAGGCTGGACCGCCTGATGAGCAAACTCGGACGTATGGGACTGGGAAAATATTTTTCCATAGACCTCGGAATGGTATCGGCAAACAATTACTATACGGGGCTCGTAATGAAAGGGCTGTGCAAGGACATAGGCGTTTCCATACTCGACGGCGGAAGATACGATTCGCTCTGCGCGCGCTGGGGAAGCCCTGCGAAAGCCGTCGGCTTCGCGATCGGTACGCGCCGTCTGCTGACTGCGCTTAAAAACCAGGGTAAGCGCGAAAAAGCGCCCAAAGCGGACATAGCATACGCGGTCGCGGACTGCGACGAAAGCGTAGTCCGTGAGACGGTGAACAAACTGCGCAGAAAAAACATAGTCGTCCGCATATTCGGCGGCGAGGACGAACTCATCGGCTACTGCCGCGAAAAAGGGATCTCACGCGCCGTTCTTTTCGACGGGGCGCCCATTGAGTTGACTATATCTCCGAAAGGGAGTAAAATATGATAACGGTAGCGCTTGCAAAAGGGCGGCTTGCCCAGAAATCAATAGAACTGCTGGAAAAATGCGGACTGGATCTCGCGGAACTCAAAACGGAAACGCGAAAGCTCGTGCTCGAGGACGGCAGCGGGGATTACCGCTTCGTATTCGTTAAGCCGGGGGACGTTCCGACATACGTCGAACGCGGCGTAGCCGACTTCGGGGTAGTCGGGAAAGACACTCTCCTCGAAGCGGACAAGGACATATTCGAGATCATGGATCTCGGATTCGGTGCCTGCCGGTTATGCGTATGCGGCTATCCCGATTCGCTGGAAAAAGCGGGCGGCATACTACGCGTGGGAACGAAATATCCGCACGTCACCAAAGAGTATTTCGGCGCGCGCGGAAAGACCGTGGATATAATTAAGCTCAGCGGCTCGGTGGAGCTTGCGCCCGTAATGGGACTTTCGGACGTCATCGTCGATATAGTAGAAAGCGGCAAAACGCTGGAAGCCAACGGACTTTGCGTGCTCGAAGAGGTCTGCAAGTGCAGCGCGCGCGTAGTGGTGAACAGAGTGAGTCTCAAAACGCGAAAAGAACTCTCGTCGCTGTTCGACAAGATCGGAAAGAACGTATAAATCGCGCCGCAGCGGCGCGGCGGTAAAGAACTATGCTTATAACCAACAAAACGGAAGGACTTAAAAGAATTTTTTCACGCAGGTCCGCCCTCTCGGACGGAGCAAAAAGGAGCGTGGAAGAGATCATATCGCTCGTAAAGGAAAAGGGCGACGACGCGCTGATCGAACTCACCGAAAAGTTTGACAGAGTGAAACTGACGACAGACAGTTTGCAGCTGACCGACAGGGACATTGCCGCGGCATACGACAGCGTGCCGGACGCGCTGCTCGGCGCTCTGCGGCGGGCGAAAGCCAACATTGAAGAATATCACAAAAAACAGCTGCTTCCGGGCGCGCTGGAAGAAAATTCGCCGGGCGCGTCGACGGGTTATATGATCCGCCCCGTAGGCAGAGCGGGGATATACGTCCCCGGCGGCAAGGCGTCGTATCCGAGTTCCGTGCTGATGACGGCGATCCCCGCCGCGATAGCGGGCGTTAAGGACATCATAATGTGCACTCCGGGAACGTCGCCCCTTACGATAGTCGCCGCGGCGGAATGCGGAGTTTCAAAAATATTCGCCGTCGGCGGAGCGCAGGCGATCGCCGCAATGGCATACGGTACACGGACGATCCCGAAGGCGGACGTGATCTGCGGACCGGGCAATATGTATGTGACAGAAGCGAAGCGTCTTGTATACGGCGACGTCGGGATAGACATGATCGCGGGTCCGAGCGAGA
Organism: uncultured Clostridia bacterium; assembly: GCA_944372345.1. Taxonomy (GTDB): domain Bacteria; phylum Bacillota; class Clostridia; order Christensenellales; family Pumilibacteraceae; genus Protoclostridium. The sequence goes on along the minus strand of CALVYT010000011.1, from coordinate 24,311 downwards.
TACTCGTCATCGCAGACGACAGCGCAGATCCCGAATTCCTCGCCGCGGATCTGCTGTCGCAGGCAGAGCACGACGAAATGGCGATGGCTATCCTCGTCACCACGGACAAAGAACTTGCGGAAAAAGTATCCGAAGCCGTGGAACGCCGCGTAAAGAAACTGCCCAAAGCCGCTATCGCGAAGAGATCGATCGACGATTTCGGCACGGTGATCACGGCAGACAGCCTTGAAGAGTGCTGCGAGATCTCCGACGCGGTAGCTCCCGAACATCTCGAACTGTGCGTCGGCGACCCCGAAAGCCTGCTTCCGTTCGTGCATAATGCAGGCGCGGTGTTTATGGGGCATTGGTCACCTGAACCTCTCGGCGATTACTATGCGGGCACGAACCACGTTCTTCCGAACGGCGGCACGGCGAGATATTTCTCGGCATTGGGCGTTTCGACGTTCGTCAAACGCATAAGCCTTATCAAATACGAAAAAGAAGCGCTCCGCGCATGCGCGGACGATATAACGGCGCTCGCGGAAGCGGAAGGTCTCCGCGCCCACGCCGAATCGATAGCGATCAGAAAGGAGAAAGACATATGAGAAAAGCCGTTACCGTCAGAAAGACGAAAGAAACGGACATAGAGCTTACGCTCGATCTCGACGGAAAAGGCGTCGCGGATATAAATACGGGCATCGGGTTTTTCGATCATATGCTCACTGCGCTTGCCGTGCACGGCGGGCTCGACCTCTCGGTAAAATGCAGGGGCGATCTCGAAGTGGACGGACACCATACCGTCGAAGACATAGGGATCGCGTTCGGCAAAGCGCTCGCGCAGGCCCTCGGCGACAAAAAAGGTATAGAGAGATTCGCCTGCTCCTACGTTCCCATGGACGGCGCTCTCGCAAGGTGCGTTCTCGACATTTCGGGAAGAGCGTATCTTCGGTTCGAAGCGCCCTCTCTTACGGGAATGACGGGCGGCTACGACGCGTCGCTGACCGAGGAATTTTTCGCCGCGGTATGCTCCAACGCCTTCATCTGCGCGCACATAGACGAACTGCGCGGAAAGAATACCCACCACGTCTGCGAAGCGGTATTCAAGGCGTTCGCGCGCGCGTTGAAAACCGCGGTAGCGGTCACGGGCGGAAATATCCCCAGCACGAAGGGCAGCTTATGACGACGATATTTCCCGCGATCGACCTGTACGGAGGCAAAGCCGTGCGGCTTCGCGGAGGCAGTTATTCGGATGTTACCGTTTACGGCGACCCCGTTGACACGGCAAAGATATTTGCCGATGCAGGAGCGGAATGGGTGCACGTAGTCGACCTCAACGGCGCGGAGAACTCGGGCGACAATTTCGATATCATCGAAAAGATAGCTTCGCGGACCGCGCTCAAAGTGCAGTCGGGCGGCGGGGTGCGTTCCGAACGCAGGGCGGAAGAGCTGTTTTCGGCGGGAGCGGAACGCGTCGTCATCGGCACTATCTGCGCGACGGATCCGCGCCTTACGAACGAACTGCTCGGACGCTTCGGCGACAGGATCGTCTGCGGGCTGGACGTCAAAGACGGCAAAGTCGCCATACGCGGCTGGAAAGAAAGCGCGGGAATCGCGCCCGAAGAACTCGGGAAAACGCTCAAAGCCGCGGGTGCAAAGTACTTTCTGTTCACGGACGTTTCGCGCGACGGAATGCTGACGGGAGCCAACGTAAAAGCCACGGCGGCTTTACAGCAAAAACTCGGCGCATGCGTCATCGCCAGCGGCGGCGTCGCCGGACAGGAGGACATACGCGCAATCGCGGACGCCGGGATATACGGCGCGATAATAGGCAAAGCATATTACGAACACAAAATAGACATCAAAGAGGCACTTGACTATGTACGATCTTAAATACAATAACGACGGGCTTATCCCCGCGATAGCCGTGGACGCGGTAACGAACGAAGTCCTGATGCAGGCGTATATGAACGAAGAAGCGCTGCAAAAGACGCTGGAAACGGGCGAAGCGCACTACTGGTCGCGCAGCAGGAAAAAACTCTGGCACAAAGGGGAAGAGAGCGGGCACTTCCAGAAAGTGAAGTCGATATACGCCGACTGCGACCGCGACTGCCTGCTGCTTTACGTCGAGCAGATCGGAGGCATTGCCTGCCACACGGGCAGCCGTTCCTGCTTCTTCAATAAGATCGCCGACTTCGGCGACGCACCCGGGAACACCCGCGTACTGCGCGTCCTTTCGGACACGATAAAGGACAGAGCGGAGCACCCCAAAGAGGGGTCTTACACCGACTATCTGCTGGCAAAAGGCGTGGAAAAGATATGCAAAAAGGTAGGCGAGGAGTCCACGGAAGCCGTGATCGCAGCTATGAAAGGGGATAACGCCGAACTCGACAACGAGGTCGCCGACCTTTTCTATCATCTGTTCGTGCTTATGCATGCGCGAGGAACGGACTATACGAAAGCTCTCAAAGTCCTCGAAAACCGCCACGACTGCGGCGCGGACACCCCCGCAAGGGAAGCCAAGCCCAAGAAAAACAAATGACAACGGCGGATATGCCGCCGAAAGTTGTAAAACTTTGAAAAACAGAGTGTAAATCGTTGACAAAACCGAGCGATTTTAATATAATAGTTTGGCAAGTGACGAAATGAAGGAGGTGCGTAGAAATGGCTGTACCCAAAAGAAAACAATCGAAACAGAGAAGCAGCACCAGATATGCTCAATGGAAAGTACGCCCGGTGACGCTTACGGAGTGCCCCCAGTGCCACGAACTTAAGAAATCTCATCAGATTTGCCCTAAGTGCGGTTACTACGACGGCGTGCAGGTAATAGAGCAGAAAGAAGACAAGAAATAATTTCTCATGACCCTTTCAAGCAAAGGGTCATTTGTTTAGGTGAAGATGAAGGTATATATCGACGTAATGGGCGGCGACGACCCCTCCCGCATAATCGAAGGCGGTCTGCTCGCGGCGAAAGATCATCCCGAAACGCGCGTCGTATTCGTCGGTGACGAAGCGCTCATACGCAGGACAGTATCGGACGCGAACGCGGAGTCGTTCGGTACGGAAACGGTCGGCGCGACCGACGCGATAACGAACGACGACGCTCCCGCAATGGCGATAAGAACGAAGAAAGACAGTTCTCTCGTCAGGGCTTTTAATATGCTCAAAGAGGACGGCGACTCGCTCGGACTCGTTTCCGCGGGCAGCACGGGCGCGGTGCTCACAGGCGCGACGCTTATGATCGGCAGAATGGACGGCATCTACCGCCCCACGCTCCTGTCGCAGCTCCCGACGTCGGACGGCGGCAGCGTCTGTATTACGGACAGCGGCGCCAATATGGACTCCAAGCCCGAATGGCTGTATCAGTTTGCGGTAATGGGCAGCGCATATATGAGCGCGGTAACGGGCAAAGAGCGTCCGTCGGTAGCCCTTCTCAACGTCGGCACCGAGGATCACAAGGGCAACGAACTGACGCACGGCACGTTCCCGCTGCTCGCGGCAAGCAAGCTCAATTTCGTCGGGAATATGGAAGCGCGCGACACGCTCACGGGAAAGTACGACGTCATCGTATGCGACGGATATAACGGCAACGTACTCCTCAAAAGCAGCGAAGGCGCGGTCAGAATGGTGATGAAGCTGCTCAAACAAACCATTATGTCCTCTACGTCGGCGAAGATAGGATATCTTTTTATGAAAAAAGCGTTCGGGAAACTGCGCGCCGCGATGGATTACAACAACTACGGCGGCGGACCGTTCCTCGGCGTGAAAAAGCCCGTGATCAAAGCGCACGGCTCGTCCAACGCGCAGGCGATCAGGCAGTGCGTCAACCAGCTCCTGGCGATAAAAGCAGGAGGAGTGGCGGACGCGATAAAGGAAGGAATAGATAATTCCCGATGAACGGCAAACAAACGGAAAAAGCGGAAAAAATAATCGGATACGCGTTCAAGGACAAGACCCTGCTTGAACGCGCATTTGTTCATTCGTCGTATGCGAACGAGAACAACGTCGAGTCTTACGAGCGGCTCGAATTTCTCGGCGACGGAGTGCTCGGGCTCGTCGTTGCCGAACTGCTGTACGAAGGGAGCGGCGACGAGGGCGTGATGACCGTGCGGCGCAGCAGGATAGTTTCGTCCGAACCGCTCGAAGACGCTACGGAAAAAATGGGGCTGGACGAATTTATACAGTACGGCAAAGGCGAGCGCACGCAGGATCATACGGACAGTAAAGTACACGCCGACGTATTCGAAGCCGTACTCGGCGCGGTCTACCTCGACGGCGGATACGAAAGCGCCGTCGCATTCGTGACCCGTCATCTCGGCAACGCGATAAGCCGCGCGGTATCTTCGCCGCAGATAAATCATAAAGGGCTTTTGCAGGAATACTGCCAGGCGGACAAGCTCGGCGGCGTCGAATATACACTCGTGTCCGAGGAAGAACGCGACGGCCGCCCGTATTTCGTTTCACGGGTCTCCGCAGGCGGCGTGACCGCCACGGGAGAGGGCAGGCGCAAGCGCGATGCGGAACAGGAAGCGGCAAAATCCGCGCTCGAAAAACTCCGCAAACGCCCGCAATAATATTGCTTTCGGCGGGAGTATGTGATATAATATCATTGAGGTTTTCTTGACGTGAAATTCAAAAAAATGGAAATAAACGGATTCAAGTCCTTTGCCGACAAAACGGATATTAAGTTCGGCACGGGCGTCACCGCGATAGTCGGACCCAACGGGTGCGGCAAGAGCAACGTCGCGGACTCGATCCGTTTCGCGCTCGGCGAACAGTCGTCGAAAACGCTTCGCGGCGGCAATATGCAGGACGTCATCTTCGGCGGGACGGAAAAACGCAAATCGCAATCGTTTTGCGAAGTTTCGCTGTACTTCGATAACACCGAGCATATCTTCCGCGACCTGAACTTCGACGAAGTCGTGATAACGCGCAAACTCTTCCGCAGTAACGAAAGCGAATACCTGATAAATAAAACGCCCTGCCGCAGAACGGACATAATCAACGCGCTGCGCGACAGCGGAGTCGGAAAAGAGGGATATTCGATAATAGGACAGGGCAAGATAGACGAACTGATCTCGTCCAAGCCCGAGGACCGCCGCAGCATTTTCGACGAAGCGGCGGGCATATCCAAATTCAAAGCCAAGAAAGCGGAATCCGAGCGCAGCCTTGTCAGAACGCGCGACAATCTGTCGCGTATCACCGACATTCTTTCGGAAAAGAGCAAGCAGCTCGCGCCGCTGACGAAACAGGCGCAGAACGCACGCAAATATCTCGAACTGCGCGACGAACTCAAACAGTACGAGATAGATATATATCTCCACCAATACGAAACCACGACGGAGACCAAAAACCTCATAACCGCCAGGCGCAACGAACTCATAGAAAAACTGAACGAGTGCCGCGCTGCGGGTGAGGCAGCCGTAGAAGAATACAACCGCACGATGGCGGAACTTAACAGCACGGACGAGAATATATCCAAGCACAACGAGGAGCTCGTCGGACTGTCCGTCGCGCAGGCGCAGAACAGCGGTCAGATAGATACCATTATGAGCGAGATCGGTTTCATTACCGAAAAATGCGACGGTTATCTGTCAGACATAGCAAAATACGAAGCGGATATACGCGCGGCGGAGGAAGCCGTCGAAAAGGGCAAAAGTCTCCGCGACGAAAAGAAAGCCCTGCTCGACGAGCTGCGAGCAAAGACCTCCGCAACGGACGCGGAATGGCGCGCCACAATGGACAGGATAGCCGCGTCCGAGGGTGACGAAGAGAAGAGTCATCAGTCACTCATCGACGCGATGGAAAAGCTGACGGAGATCAAAGCCAATATGAGCAAACTGCTGACCGAACGCGAATCGCTCGGCAGGCAGATAGACGATCTCCGCGGACGAATGACCTCGTCGGAAGCCGCGAACGCCGATCGCAAAAAGACTCTCGAAGCGCTCGGAGCGAAACTGGACGGTGAAAGATCGAGGCGTGCGGAAACGGGCCGACTGCTCGACGACAGATCGAGAAGGAACAACGAAAATCTTTCCCGTCTGTCCGCTCTGAACACAGAACTCGGAAAGATAACTTCCAAATATTCGGCTATGCTCGAACGCCGCGATCTGTTCACCAAACTGCGCGACGAGAACGGCAGCTTCGAGCGCAGCGTGTCGCGTCTGCTTGCCGCCGCAAAATCGGATAAGGAACTTTCGTCGCGCATCGAGGGAGTGGTCGCGCATATCATACGCGTTCCGAAAGCATATGAGACCGCGGTGGAAATGGCGCTCGGCGGCGCGGTGCAGAACATAATCACAAAAACCGAGGACGAAGCCACTTACATAATCAACGTGCTCAAAAGCCGCTCGTTCGGCAGAGTGACGTTCCTTCCGATGTCCACTATCAGACCGAGAAACCTCCGCGACGACGTGCGCGGCTATCTCGCTTCGGACGGTTGCTTCGGCGTCGCCGCCGACCTCGTTTCCTATGACGCCAAATACGACAATATCGTGCGCTATCTGCTCGGCACGACCGTCATAGTGGACGACATCAAAACGGGCATACGCATCGCGCGTGCGTCGAGATACGCGTTCAGGATAGTCACTCTCGACGGCGATATAATCAATCCCGCGGGTTCGATAACAGGAGGCAGTAAAAAAGCGGACGTCGCCAATGTGTTCGCTTACGACCGCGAACTGCGCGAAATGGAAGAACAGCTTGCCGGGATCGCAGAGAAAACGGAGAAATACGAAAAGGAGATCGAAAAGCTGACGGAAGAACAGAGCTCTCTGTCGCTCGAGATCAAACGCCTTTCCGCCGAATCCCACGATCTCGACGTGGCGATAGCGGCGCACGAACAGCAATATCTCAAACTCGAGGGCGAAACGAACGAAACGGACGCATCGCTCGGCGAGCAGTCGGCGCAGATACTCGTATGGGAAACGCGTGTCGGCGAGATAACCAAAGACATAGACTCGGTGGGTGCGCTCGAAAATCTCGTTCGCTCGAAAAAGGAGAGCGCTCTCGGCGAAGGCGAGCAAAGCTCCGATCTCATAACCGAACTGCGTGCGGATTCGGACAGACTCCACGCCGAACTCACTCGACTGCGTATAGAGACCGCCAATACGGAAAACGAAGTTTCCAATGCGGAGAGGGATATTGCCAGGCTCTCTGACGCAGCCGCGTCTTACAAAGAGCAGACCGAGCGGCTGCGCGCGGCATACGAAGAACAGTCCGCTCTTGCCGAAAGCAAACGCGCGGAAGCGGAAAAACTGCGCCTTGCGATAAGCGAGAGCGACAGCAACCGCGTCATAGAACTCAAACGAATGATTTCCGGCTTTGCCGAGTACAAACAGAAGATCCAGGCGGATCTGAACCGCTGCGACGCGGACAGAATGCGGCTTGCCGCCGAACTCAACGAGCTGACCGAACTGCGCAACGCGGAAGACCTCAAATTACAGCGCGTGGATACCGATCTCGAACAGATGCAACAGCGCATAAGCGAGGTCTATAAACTGACGTACGAAGAGTGCGTGCCCCTCCGCTCGGAGAACTTCAACGTCGAAGCGGGGATAGAGGAAGCGCAGAAACTGCGGCGCAGGATAGATAATCTCGGTCACGTCAATCTCGACGCGATACAGGAATGCGAAAACCTGTATAACGAATATACAGAAATGGAAAAACAGCGCGACGACCTATCGGACGCCGAGCGCGATCTCGTCAAGATCATCGCGGATCTGTCAAAGGAGATGAAAACCACTTTCTCCGAGAAATTCAAGCAGATCAACGATAACTTCAAGGTAATCTTCCGCGAGCTGTTCGACGGAGGAACGGCGGAACTGTCGCTGACGGAGCCTGAACCCGGCAAGGACGAACTGTCCGCCGGGGTGGAGATCAAAGCTCAGCCGCCGCAGAAAAAACTCCAGCTGCTCTCGCTGCTGTCCGGCGGAGAAAAAGCCATGACAGCAATCGCGATACTGTTCGCGATACTCAAACTCCGTCCAATGCCGTTCTGCGTGCTCGACGAGATCGAAGCCGCGCTTGACGACGCGAACGTACTGCGCTTCGCCAAATACCTCAAACGGTACAGTCAGGAAACGCAGTTCATCGTCATTACGCACAGAAAGCCGACGATGGAACTTGCGGACGCGTTATACGGCGTTACGATGGAGGAAAAAGGCGTATCCAAAATGGTGTCCGTCAAACTCGCAGACGCAGTCAAACTCGCCGAATAACGGAGGACGATATGGGCATTTTCGCAAAAATAAAAGACGCGCTCAAACGCACAAAAGACGTTATAGCATACAGACTCGGCAAGCTGTTTACGGGCGGCGTGCTCAACGACGAATTTTACGACGAACTCGAATCGATCCTGCTCTCCGCCGACATCGGCAGCGAGACCACGGAAAGCATCCTCGACGATCTGAAAAAGGCTACAGACAAAAAAATGCTGACCAAGCCCGAACAGATCAGAACGGAGCTCAAACGCATTATGTGCGAGATACTCGATTTCGAACTGCCCGAAGAGACCTATCCGCTCGTGATCCTCGTCGCAGGCGTGAACGGAGTAGGCAAGACCACTTCCATAGGCAAACTTGCGAGGAATTACAAGCGCGCGGGCAAAAGCGTGACCATCGTCGCGGCAGATACCTTCCGTGCGGCTGCCGCAGATCAGCTCACGATATGGGCGGAGCGCGCGGGGGTGCGGATAGTCAAACAGTCGGAAGGTTCCGACGCGGCGTCCGTGGTCTACGACGCTCTGCAAAGCGCAAAAAGCAAAGGCACCGAAGTCACTATCATCGATACGGCGGGGCGGTTGCACAACAAAGTCAACCTTATGGAGGAACTTAAAAAGATCGACCGCGTCATCGACCGCGAATTTCCGCAGGCGATGCGGCTCAATTACATAGTTCTCGACGCAACGACGGGGCAGAACGCGCTGTCGCAGGTGGATCTGTTCAACGAAGCAATAGACATAGACGGCATAATCCTGACGAAACTGGACGGTACGGCGAAAGGCGGAGTCGTCCTCGCGATCGCGGGGGAAGAGGAAGTTCCCGTCGTTTACGTCGGAGTGGGCGAAGGCATAGACGACCTCGAAAAATTCGACGCGGCGGATTTCGTCGACGCGATAGTCGGCGACAGATGAACAGAATACAAATCGGAACAGAAAATATGTCGGGCAAAACGCTTGACATATTTTTTCGTATATAATATACTTGTAAAGTCAAACGGCTTTACAGGCGTACAAAAAAGGGGGCGGCGTGAAAGATCTGCGGATATCAATGCTCGGAGATATATACGGCGGACTGCTGACGGAAAAGCAGCGCGATATGCTGCGCGATTATTTCGACTACGATCTTTCGCTCGGAGAGATCGCCGAGCAGTGCGGTATCTCGCGGCAAGCCGTCGCAGACTCGGTAAAGACTGTGGAAAAAACGCTTTGCCGTTACGAAGAAACATTGAAACTCGCCGAGAGACGCGAATCGCTCCGAAAGCAAGTGCTCTCGATCGTCGGATCGCTTGACGAAGGCGATGCGGACAAGGCGTTGCAAGCGGCGAAACAACTGCTTGCGGAATTATGATATGAGGTGAAAATGGGCGTATTTTCCGGACTCGGAGAAAAACTCAAACATGTATTCGGGAAGCTCGCGAACAGAGGCAAGCTCGACGAATACGAAATAAAGCAAGCCATGCGCGAGATCCGCATCGCTCTTCTCGAAGCGGACGTAAATTACAGCGTAGTGAAGGATTTCATCGCCAAGGTAAGCGAACGCGCAAAGGGCGAGGAGATCGTAAAGAGCGTCACTCCCGGGCAACAGGTCGTCAAAATAGTCAGCGACGAGCTGACCGAACTTATGGGCACGAAAAATGCCAAGCTCGACGTTGCGAGCAAGCCGCCCACGGTCATAATGATGTGCGGACTTCAGGGTGCGGGCAAGACCACGATGTGCGGAAAACTCGCCGCGCTGCTCAAAAAACAGGGTAAAAAACCGCTCCTCGTCGCGTGCGACATTTACCGCCCGGCAGCTATCGACCAGCTTGAAGTCGTCGGCAGAAACGCCGGGACGGAGGTGTTTGCAAAAGGCACGCAGAAACCGGTCAAAACGGCGGAGCAGGCGGTCAAATACGCGCTGTCGATGGGAATGGATACCGTTATCATCGATACGGCGGGGCGGCTGCACATAAACGACGATCTGATGCGCGAACTCGAAGACATCAGAAGAGCGCTCAAACCGACGGAAATACTGCTCACGGTCGACGCCATGACGGGACAGGACGCCGTTACTGTCGCGACGGCGTTCAACGACAGACTGGATATTACCGGCGTGATCCTGACAAAACTCGACGGCGACACGCGCGGCGGAGCGGCACTTTCCATCCGCGCCGTAACGGGCAAGCCCATCAAATTCTGCGGAACGGGTGAAAAAATCGCGGACATAGAGCCGTTCTATCCCGACCGAATGGCGAGTCGTATTCTCGGAATGGGCGACGTGGTATCTCTCGTCGAACGCGCGCAGGAAGCCATGGACGAAGAAACGATGAAGAGAATGGAAAAGCGCGTCAAGGACGCGACGTTCACTCTCGACGATTTCCTCATACAGTTCGACTCGCTCAAAAAAATGGGCGGGATAAGCGAAATAATGCAGATGCTCCCGGGCATGGGGAGATTCAACATCAGCGACAAAGACATAGACGAAAAACGCATAGAGCGGTTCAAGGCGATAATAAATTCGATGACGAAAAAAGAACGCGAGCATCCCGAGATCATCAAGTCGTCGCGCCGCAGGCGTATCAGCGCGGGCAGTGGAACGACGATACAGGACGTCAATCAGCTTCTCAAACAATTCGAGCAGACGCGCGAACTTATGCGCAAGATGAAAAACAACAAAGGCAGACTGCCTTTCTGATAAAAACAACAAACAAGGAGAACATAAAAAATGGTCAAGATCAGACTTACGAGAATGGGTGACAAGAAAGCTCCCTTTTACCGCATCGTGGTAGCCGACGAGCGCGCTCCGAGAGACGGACGTTTTATCGACATAGTCGGTACTTACAACCCGCTCACGAACCCCGCCGAGATCAAGATAGACGCGGAAAAGGCGCAGAAGTGGCTCAAAAACGGCGCGCAGCCTACGGATACGGTCAAAGCGCTGTTCGTTCAGCAGGAGATAATCCCCGCAGGCAAACGTCCGCCCGCAAAGACCGGCAAGAAAAAGACGGATAAAGAAGGCTGAGAATGCTCGAACTCGTCGAATTTTTGGTCGGCTCGCTCGTTGACGACAAGTCCGCGCTCAAAGTAGAGCTCAGCGGAGACGTGATCAACGTGACCGTATCCAAAGAGGATATGGGCAAACTCATCGGCAAGCAGGGCAGAACGGCAAAAGCTCTGCGGACGATAGTCAAAGCCGCCGGCGCGAAAGAAGGTAAAAACTATACCGTCGAGCTGACGGAGATCTGAATTGAAACTGACAATAGGCGAAATCGTTAAAGCGCAGGGCATCAAAGGCGAAGTCAAAGTCAGACCGCTGACCGATGACCCCGCGCAGTTTGGACGCCACCGTTCGCTGCTCGTCGGCGGCTGTCCGCTGAAAGTGCGCGGCGCGAGCATCCGCGGCGGTTTCGTCTATCTTCTTTTCGACGGGATAGCCGATCGCAACGCGGCGGAACTGCTCGTCGGAAAACGCATCGAGATAGACAGGGAACAGGCAGCGCCGATAGGAAAGGACGAATATTATATCGTCGATCTCGTCGGCTGCCGCGTTCTGCTTTCGGACGGCACGCCCCTGGGCGTGCTCGACAGCGTGGACAATTTCGGTTCAGCGGATATTTTCACCGTAAAGGGCGACCGCACCGTGCGTTTTCCGTTCCTGCGCAGGCTCGGATTGTCGTATGACGGGCAGGCAAAGACCGTTACGATAGACAAAGCGCGCTTTGAAGAGGTATGCTGCTATGAAGATTGACATACTCACGCTTTTCCCCGATATGTTCGCGCCGCTGCACGGCAGCATAACGGGCAGGGCAGAGAAGGCGGGCATAGTCAGCATAGCCGCAGAGGACATCAGGCTGCACACGAAGGACAAGCACTTCAAATGCGACGACGTTCCTTACGGAGGCGGAGCGGGCATGGTAATGACTCCGCAGCCTATCGTCGACTGCGTCAGAGCCGTCGATCCGGAACACGCGGCACGGCGCATATATATGTCTCCGCGCGGACGGCGTTTTAGTACGGAAATCGCGGCGGAACTCGCAAAGGAAGAGCGGCTGCTCTTTTTGTGCGGGCATTACGAAGGCGTCGATCAGCGTGCGATAGACATTTGCGGTTTTGAAGAACTCTCCATCGGCGACTATATCCTCACGGGCGGAGAACTTGCGGCAATGGTCGTCATAGACGCTCTTCTGCGCTTCGTTCCGGGCGTGCTCGGCAGCGACAGCTCGACGGAAGAAGAGAGTTTTTCGGACGGACTTCTCGAATATCCGCAGTACACGCGCCCCGCTGTATTCGAGGGCATTCCGGTACCCGAAATCCTGCTTTCCGGACATCACGAAAATATCGCGAAATGGCGCAGGCAACTGTCCGAAGAACTCACGGCGGCACGCCGACCGGATCTTAAAAAATGATTATCAACTGGTTTCCCGGACATATGACGAAATCTCTTCGCGAGATGGAGGAAAAGATCAAGCTCGTGGACGCAGTAGTATATGTACTCGACAGCCGCGCGCCTTTTTCCTGTATCAATCCCGAACTGAACCGCATATCCGAAGGGAAAACCATAATTTTCGTACTCAATAAATCCGATCTCGTGGAAAGCCGCGATCTCAACGGATGGATAACCAGACTCGAAGGCGAACGGCGCTTTGCAGTCAGGCTCAATTCGACGGCGTCGAACGCGTCCAAAACGCTCGCCGATATGCTGCGCAAAGTATGTGCGGACAAGATCGAAAAGAAGCGCGCGCGGGGTATTAACGCAGTAATCCGAGCAATGGTGGTCGGAGTGCCAAACTCGGGGAAGAGCACGCTGATAAACAACCTCTGCGGAAAATCGAAAGCCAAGACGGGGAACAAAGCGGGCGTAACGCGCGGGCAACAGTGGGTGAGGATAACCCCGCAGCTCGAAGTGCTCGATACGCCGGGAACGCTGTACCCGCGGCTGGACGATAAAACTGCGGCGCTTAATCTCGCGTTCATCGGAAGCATCAGGGACGAGGTGCTCGATATGCGCGAACTCGCTCTTGAACTGATCGGACGGCTTTCGGGAAGCGGCGCGCTGGAAAAGCGATACGGAATTCCCGAAACGGGCGACGCCGCTGCAATGCTGGAAAAGATCGCCGCCGCAAGGGGATTTCTTCTTAAAGGCGGTGAAACGGATACGGACAGAGCCGCGCTCGCCGTCATCGACGATTTCAGAAAGGGGCGGATGGGGAAACTCATCCTTGAAAAAGCATGACCGACACGCGCGCACTATTTGAATTCGACAAGGCTTACGGCGAAACGGTGGCGGGCATAGACGAAGCGGGCAGAGGTCCGCTCGCGGGTCCCGTGGTAGTCGCTTGCTGCATTCCCGGAAGAGAAATGATAGACGGAATAAACGACAGCAAACGCATAGCGGAGAATAAACGAGAGGCGCTGTACGAGAAAATAATCGCCGGATGCCTTGCTTACTCCGTGGAAATCATAGACGAAAAGACGATCGACGAGATAAATATTCTTGCGGCGACAAAGAGAGGAATGGAAAAAGCCGCCGAAAAATTGAGTATTATGCCCGACATAGTACTTATAGACGCAGTAAAAGGACTTAAAATGCCGTGTAAATCGCTTGCGCTCGTAAAAGCCGACGCAAAAAGTTATGCGGTCGCCGCGGCGAGCATAATCGCCAAAGTAACGAGGGACAGGATAATGCGCGGCTACGACCGCATATATCCCGAATACGGATTTGCAAAGCACAAAGGATACGGCACCGCAGCGCACATTGAAGCGCTTCGGACATACGGTCCGTGCAAGATACACCGCCGTTCGTTCATAGGGAAATTCGTAAATGAGCAAACGTGAAAACAAAATATCGGGTAACCGCGGAGAAAGAGCCGCCGAGCAGTATCTGCGCAAAAACGGATACCGCATCCTTGCGCGGAATTTCACGACGGACACGGGTGAACTCGATCTCGTGGCGACCGACGACGCATACCTCGTATTCGTCGAAGTCAAGTCGCGAATGAGCGATGATTTCGGCGCGCCGTCCGAAGCGGTCGACTTTGCCAAGCAGCGCAAGCTGAGCATGGTAGCGTCGCAATACATAGAAAAAAATATGCTGTTCGGCGCGCCCGCCCGCTTCGACGTCATCGAAGTCAGATTGGACACGGGGAAAATCGAACACATCCAAAACGCTTTTGACAGTTATCTGCGCTATTGACTTTTATCCGACCGCAATGCATATAGTTTATATGTGAAGATCGAGATAAACTGCGGAAACATCCTGCGCAACGCGGAAAAAATTTCCGCTTTCACGCCGCTCATCGCGGTAGTCAAAGCGGACGCATACGGGCACGGAGCCGTCGCCGCGGCAAAGACAGTCGAGCGCACGGCAGAATGCATTGCAGTAGCGACGGAAAACGAAGCAAAGACATTGCTCGACGCGGGGATAAAAAAAGACGTCATAGTGCTCCACCCGTGCTGTACACCCGCATTATCGGCGCAGAATATCGTATATTCGCTCGTCCGCGCCGAAGACGCGCCGCGTTTTCACGGCAGACGCACGGCGATCAAGCTGAACACCGGAATGAACAGATTCGGAGCGGACGAAAATGACGCGCGCGACCTCATATCGGCAGCGAGTGAGCAAACTCACGTTCATTCGGTATATTCGCATCTGCGCGACCCGTCGGACGACGAAACGACGGAGCGGCAATATGAAAACTTCGCACATATGACCGCAGGGCTCAACGTCCTCAAACACATTGCGGCGAGCGGCGCGCTCGGCAGAGAGAAAAAATGTCCCGTCGGCGCGGCAAGATGCGGTATCGCGCTGTACGGTGGCTTGTCAGGGTTCGCCCCAGCTATGTCAGTCAAAGCCGAAGTGCTGCAAGTGCGGTCCGTGCCGTCCGGAGAGGGCGTCGGTTACGGCACGGCAATCCTGCAAAGACCCGCATACGCCGCGGTCATCGACGTCGGCTATGCGCACGGATATCGCAGATCGGGCAAAACGCGCCGCGTGTTCCTCGGCGGAAAGTTCCGTAAAGTCCTCGCGATATGTATGGACTGTTCCATCGTCGAATGCGACAGTCGGACCTGCGTCGGGGACGTGGCGGAACTGCTCGGAGAGCATATTTCACCGCACGAGCTTGCACGTTCGTTCGGAGCGACGGTATATGAAGTTTTTACTTCTCTCGGCACGGGAAGAACAAAGGGATACATATGAAACCGACGTCAAAAAAAGAAATAAGGACAATATACAAAGACCGCCGCAGACGCGTCGACAACAGGGAAGCAAAAGAGTCGCTGATAACGGAAAAGCTGCTCGCGTTCGTCCAAGGCGCGCGCACGGTCTTTTGTTACGAATCCCTGCCCGGCGAGGTTTCCACCGCGAGGATATTGGATGAAATATCCTCGTTCGCGAAAGTATTCGTGCCCGAAGTCCGCGGAACGGAAATGGATCTCGTTTCGCGCGCGGACGGCAGTATCTCCGATTCGCAGTGCGACTACACGGTGGTGCCTCTCATCGCGTTTGACTCGCAGCTCAACAGGATAGGATTCGGCGGGGGATATTACGACAGATACCTTTCAAAGCACAAAACCGTTTCCGTCGGTATCGCATTCGACGAGCAACAGTGCGACGATCTGACGCCCGAAGAAACGGACGTACCGCTCGATTTCATAATAACGCCTACGAGGATCCTGCGCAAATGAGGATAATATCCGGACAATTCAGAGGCAAGCGGCTGCTCGCACCCGACGGACGCGGCACGCGTCCGACATCGGACAAAGTAAGGGAAAGCATTTTCGATATTCTTTCTTCCCGCGGACATACGGGCGTAAAAGTGCTCGATCTGTTTGCGGGGACGGGCGCGCTCGGCATAGAAGCTATAAGCCGCGGAGCAGAAAAAGCGGTGTTCGTGGAAAAAAATCCCGAAGCCGCCGCCGTCGCAAGGAAAAATCTGGCGTCGCTCGGGATAGGAACGAATACGGCAAGAGTATACAACACCGACTGGAAGGTCGCCGTCCGAAAACTCGAAGGCGCTCGCTTCGACGTGATATTTCTCGATCCGCCGTATGCTGCCAAAGAAGAACGCAGACTGCTCGACGCGATAATCGAAAAAGATCTGCTCGCGGAGGGCGGCTGCATAGTCGTCGAACACGCGGCGGCAAACGCATTCGACTGCGACGATTTCGACGCGGACAGACGGCGATATTCGGACACCGCAGTCACATTTCTGCGCCCGAAACGAAAAAAACCTCTCTGCGTGTTTCCCGGCGCATTCAATCCGTTCACGCTCGGGCATCTCGACGTCGTGAACAAAGCGCTGCGCGACTACGAAAAAGTTATCGTGGCGGTCGCGGAAATAATATACAAGGACGGCGCGCCGCCGTGCGGAACGCGGGCGGAGATCGCGGATAAAGCAATATCGAAAACCGAAGGCGCGGAAGTGCGCACGTTTGACGGCATGCTGACGGACTATCTTACGCAGCTCGGCTGTTTCGACGTCGTTCGCGGCATAAGAAACGAAACGGACAGGGCTTACGAAAAAAATATCGCGGAAGTATACAAAAAATCCGAGCCGAGAGTATCTATCGCATATTACGACGCAGATCTGCCGCTTATCTCGTCGCACGAAGTCAGGCGGCTCATCGAAAACGGCGAAACGGACAAGCTCGACAAATACGTTTGTCCCGGCACAAAGGACGACATCGTGCGGGTCTACGGCAAAGTATGAACCGACGGACATAAACTTACGACACTATCACAGAGGAAAGACATATGTTTGAAAAGATCAACAGAATAATGAGCGCCGAAGAGGCGAAAGCGGAAATACCGATGACGGAAGATCTCGTCGCGATCAAAGCCAGGCGCGACGAAGAACTGCGCGCGATAATCGACGGACGCGACAAGCGCAAAGTCATCATAATCGGGCCTTGCAGCGCGGACAACGAGGACGCGGTCGTGGATTACGTCACGAGGCTCGCAAGGCTTGCCGAAGAAGTCAATGACAAATTCATGCTCGTGCCGAGGATATATACGGAAAAACCCCGCACAAAAGGCGAGGGATACAAGGGAATGTTCCATAGTCCCAACCCGCACACCGGCAAAACGGACATTCAGAACGGCATATGCAATCTTCGGCATATGCATATCCGCGCGATACGCGAAAGCGGGCTTACCGCTGCCGACGAAATGCTGTATCCCGACAATCTCGATTACGTTTCCGATTTTCTCACATATATAGCCGTCGGAGCGCGCTCTACCGAAAACCAGCAGCATCGGCTCGTGGCAAGCGGGATAGACGTTCCCGTCGGCATAAAAAACCCGATGAACGGCAGTTTTTCCGTCACGCTCAATTCCATTTACGCGGCGCAGATCCCCAACGAATTCAAATACGGCGGGTGGCAGGTCAAGACCACGGGCAACAAATACGCGCACGCCGTGCTCCGCGGCGTAGTCGACGTCTACGGAAACAACATACCCAACTACCACTACGAGGACGTCATCAAATTTTACGAACTCTATCTCAAACAGCACCTCGAAAATCCCGCGATAATAATAGACACAAACCACTCCAACAGCGGCAAGAACGCAACGGAGCAGATTCGTATCGCGAAAGAAGTGTTCGGCAATATGAAATACGATAATTTCAACGAGGTCGTAAAAGGACTGCTTGTCGAAAGCTATATCGAGGACGGAAATCAAAGCATAGACGGCTGCGTATACGGAAAATCCGTGACGGATCCGTGCCTCGGATGGGAAAAGACCGAACGGCTCATCAAAGAACTTGCAGAAATGTAAGATCCCGCGGTCAGACGCAGCAGCGCGTTCAAGCCACAGCCAATGCGGCTCATAAACGCGGCAGAAAAATATCGACGCTAATCGATTTCGTCAGCTAAAAAGCTCTCCGAAACGAATAAGGAGAGCTTTTTCGGTCATAAAATGCGTCCGCTAAAAACAACGCGGAAAATTCAGACTTTGAGAAGTTCGGAATAAAAATCGCACCGCTTCCGCGCAAGAGCGTTCCAAACGTCCGAAGCGCGCTTTTCCGCCGCGTAGCAAGCAAGGTGGGATTCGGGTATCGCACGCTCTCCGCGCTTGCCGACTATGATATTTTCCGGCAGCGTCCGAAGCATATCTACGGAATCGCAGCGAATTCCGAGAAGCCGCGAGCAGGAATATCCGCAATTCTGCATTTCACGGGTTATCCCGAGCAAAGAGTGTAAACATATGCGCATAATGCGCCCGCGCGTAAAACGCGAAGTGGGGACTTTTTTGAGCAAAGTCTCGAAGTCGGGGCAGGTGCGGAAAAGAGATGCAAGTTTGTTTTCAAAACCTTCCGCGCAATCGGGAGCGAGAGCTATCTTTTCCGCTCCGACTATCCGCAGCGCGGCCATTGTCAGCAATCCGTAGTCGCGGAGCATTCCTTCCGCCGCTTCCGAGACGAATATCTCGTCAGCCGACGGCGGCAGAAATTTCATCATATCCGGCAAAGCCTCAGCGCGCAGGGCAGCGGCGGAAGCATATTCGTCGCCTTCGGCGCGCCGTACGGGAGAAAACTTAATCCTGCTTCCGCTTTCGATCAGAGCCTGCGCATACGATATCGCAAGTATGTTGTTCGGTCGGGTGAGCAGAGCCGCGGTCTCCTCTTCGTCTTCGCCGAGAGCAGTGCATATGGCGCGCGTCAGCGCGCGCGCATACGGAATCCCGCCGTCAAGAGCACGTTTGAGCACCGAGGAAAATGCCTCGCCGTTTTCTGCTCTTACCTTTGCGATTCGCCATAAAAGCTGAAAATCATCACTTTCTGCCCCCATTACAAGGTGTGTTATGTCTGATATAGTATTCAGAATACCTATTGCGCCGCGCGCAAACGCGTCAGCCGACGCCGAAGCGTAGACAACGGGCAGTTCGATGACCATATCCGCGCCGCAGCGAAGAGCACACTCCGCGCGTGCCCGCTCGCTGAGCGAAGCCGGCACGGCGCGCTGGACAAACGGACCGCTCATAAGTGCGATCACTTTGTCACAGCCGCTCGTTTCACGCGCACGGCGGAGTATATATTCGTGTCCGTTATGAAACGGATTAAGTTCGCATATCACCGCGCAATACTTCATAAATTTCTCCACGCATACCGAAATCGATTTACTTTTTTCGCTTTATCGCTTATAATGATAACATATTTCAAAACAAAAAACAAGGAGAATGGAGATGTCCTCTTATCTTGACGATATCAAACGCCGCGCGGCAAAACTCGGTAAAACGATCGTTTTGTGCGAAGGCGAGGACAAGCGCGTGGTCGAAGCTGCGGCACGCATCACGCGCGAAGGAATCGCGAAGATCGTTCTCGTAGGCAACGAGAAAGAATGCATGCGCGTTGCCCCCGGGATCGACCTTACGGGGATCACACTGATCGACCCGCTTACGAGCGAACTTACGGGCAAATACGCCGCTCTGCTTTACGAACTCCGTAAAGAAAAGGGTATGACCGAGCTGATGGCGGCGGAAGCGGCGAAAGACCGCACTATGTTCGGCGCGCTTATGCTCAAAGCGGGTGACGTCGACGGATACGTTTCGGGAGCATGCCATTCCACTGCCAACACGCTCCGCCCGGGACTGCAGGTAATAAAGACCGCGCCGGGTACGAAACTCGTTTCCAGCTGTTTTATAATGATCGCGCCGGAGGGCGGCAATAAATATTGCAAGGACGGCGTGTTCGTATTCGCCGACTGCGCTCTCAATATATGCCCGACGTCCGAGCAGCTCGTCGAGATCGCCCGCGCTTCCGCAGAAACCGCAAAAGTCATAGGCGGCATAGAGCCGAGGGTCGCCCTGCTGTCGTTCTCCACCAAGGGATCGGGCAACGACGCCAAATTCGGAAATACCGTCGAACGCGTCAGAAAAGCCGCGGAACTCGCGAAAGAGACCGCGCCCGAACTTACGCTCGACGGTGAATTCCAGTTCGACGCGTCGCTCGTGCCCGAAGTCGCTGCGATCAAAGCCCCCGGCAGCAGCGTGGCGGGTAGCGCGAACGTGTTCGTATTCCCCGACATAAACGCGGGCAATATCGGATATAAGATCGCGGAAAGACTGGGCGGCTTCGTCGCCGTCGGGCCTGTCTGCCAGGGCTTTGCGAAACCCCTCAACGATCTTTCGCGCGGCTGCTGCACGGACGATATAGTACTCACCGTCGCCGTCACCGCACTTCAGGCGGGCGCATAAAACCGCAAAGGGGAATAAACATGAAAATACTCGTTATCAATGCAGGAAGTTCGTCGCTGAAATACCGTCTTTTTGAAATGGAGACGGAAAGCGTCCTCGCAAAGGGCGTCGCGGACAGGATAGGAATAGGCAATTCGTTCCTTAAACACACGGGAAAGAAAGAGACCGTTATCGAAAAGGATCTTCCCACGCACGAAGAAGCGATCAAAGTGGTGCTCGACGTGCTCACCGATCCCGAATACGGGGTCATAAAGAGCGCGGACGAAATAGCCGCCGTCGGTCATCGCGTCGTCGCCGGAGGAGAATACTTCACCGAAAGCGCGCTCGTAACGGACGAAACGCGCGAAAAGATCAGGGATATAATAGAACTCGCGCCGCTGCATATGCCCGCGTGCCTGATGGGCATAGACGCCTGCCGCAAAGTAATGAACAACGTGCCCCATGTGCTCGTGTTCGACACGTCTTTCCACAGCACGATGCCCGATGTGGCAAAGCTGTACGGCATAGACTACGACGACTATAAAGAATTCAAAATACGCAGATACGGCGCTCACGGCATAAGCCATCAGTATGTATCCGAAGAAGCCGCGAAGATCGTCGGAAAAAAGGATTTCAACCTCATAGTGTGCCACCTCGGCAACGGAGCAAGCCTTTCCGCGGTCAAGAACGGGAAGTGCATCGATACCACGATGGGATTCACTCCGCTCGAAGGTCTCATCATGGGAACGCGCAGCGGCGATATAGACCCGTCCGTCGTACAGTACCTGACCCACAAAAAAGGCTGGGACGTATCGCAGGCGATCTCGTATCTCAATAAAAACTGCGGCGTCAAGGGCATCAGCGGCGTGAGCAGCGACTTCCGCGACCTTACCGCGGCAGCGAAAGCGGGAAACATGCGCGCAGAACTCGCGATCGATATGTTTGCGTACCGCGTCAAAAAATACATAGGTGCATATGCGGCGGCTATGGACGGCGTCGATATGATAGCGTTCACGGCGGGAATAGGCGAAAACACGCCCGAAGTCAGAGAGCGTGTGCTCGACGGAATGTCGTATCTCGGCATAAAGTACGACGAAAAGCTCAATTACGACTGCCCGCGCGGAGAGGTCGTCAGGCTGTCCTCACCG
Organism: uncultured Clostridia bacterium; assembly: GCA_944372345.1. Taxonomy (GTDB): domain Bacteria; phylum Bacillota; class Clostridia; order Christensenellales; family Pumilibacteraceae; genus Protoclostridium. The sequence goes on along the minus strand of CALVYT010000011.1, from coordinate 2,812 downwards.
GAGTCGAAAGTCCTCGTATACGTTATCCCGACCAACGAGGAACTCGTCATTGCGAGAGAAACGCTCCGCCTGACGAAAGGGAAGTGAAAGCGTTCGACATCATCAAAAAGGCGATAAGTCGGCTCGTCTATCCCGAGGGACTGACCTGCGCCGTGTGCGAAAGCGAACTCGACGAAAGCAGTCGGAACGGATTATGTCCCGACTGCTTCGTTCCTTTCGTGCGGCATTGCTGCGCCAGATGCGGCACTGTGCTGCACGAAAAAGGCAGGGAATATTGCGACAGATGTCTTAAACTCACATCAAACGACAATACGTTCGATCTCGCGAGAGCGCCGTATCCTTACGAAGAAGAGAGCGTCCATAAGCTCGTATGGAACTTAAAATACGGAAAACAGCCGTACTACGCAAAACTTATGGCTCCGCCGATGGCGGAACTGCTCGGAAGATCGGGCATCGAAGCCGATATTATGACGTACGTCCCCCTGCACCCGAAAAAACAACGCCTGCGCACATACAATCAATCCGAACTGCTGGCGCGGCACATATCCGAAATAACCGGATTGCCGCTCGTTCCGACATTGAAAAAGACGGTCTTTACCAAAACATCCGCAACAAAGCTCGGCAAATCGGACAGAGAAAAATTGCTCGCCGGATCGTTCGCGGTCACGGCGGACGTAAAAGGAAAGCGCGTGCTCCTGATAGACGACGTTTTCACTTCGGGCGCGACGGCTTCCGAATGCGCAAAGATCCTCAAAGCCGCGAAAGCCAAAGCGGTCTATGTTCTGACATATGCCACGAGCCGCGGCGACAAACCCGCGACTTACGATCCCGACGAAGACTATATCGCGAAGCTGCGCGGCATACGCGCGAGATAGCCCTCACATGCTCTCGAATTTTTCGCGCATCATACCGAGTATGCGGTTTTCCAGCCGTGAGATCTGCACCTGCGATACTCCGAGTATACGCGCGACCTCGCATTGAGTCGAGCCTCTGAAATACCGCAGAAGAATTATCTTTCTGTCGCGCTCGGGGAGAGTGCGGATCATATCTTTGAGCATTATGCGATCTATGCTGTCGTCCTCGTTTTCCGCCGACGTCAGTTTTTCTATTATTGGACGGCTGCCGTCGTCCTCCGTTCCGTCATAAAGCGAAACGGGCATTTTTGCACTGTCAAGGATAAAAACTATTTCCTGCGGCTCTATGCCGAAGTGTGCCGAAAGCGCGTCCACGGAAGGCGTTTCGCCGTTTTCTCCGCGGAATTTTTCTATATATGCGTTTATCTTAGCCGCGTCGCTTTTGACCGACCGCGAGACTTTGATATACCCGTCGTCGCGCAGATAGCGCTTAACTTCGCCCGTTATCATCGGAACGGCATATGTTGAAAAACGCACGTTGAAATCAAAAGAAAAATTCTTTATGGCTTTTAGGAATCCGACGCAGCCGAGCTGATACAGATCGTCGTATTCTATACCGCGCCCCTTATACCGCCTTATGATACTTTTTATAAGCGGGGAATTTTCCGTTATGAGCCGCGCCTTTGCGTCCTCATCGCCGTTTTGCGCGAGTTTGATCAGATTTTCGGTTTCATCCTGCTGAAGCATCCGCCGACTGCACTCCTATTTTTCTCCGCAGCGATTTTTCCATAGTGACTTTGAGCCCGCCGCCCTCGCGGTTTTCCACCGCAAGCAGATCCATAAACGTCTCCATAATGGTAAAACCCATTCCGGAACGCTCTTCGCCCTGCGCCGTCGTGAAAAACGGGCGGCGCGCGGCTTCTATGTCCGCTATGCCTACGCCGCTGTCGGATATTTCTATATGTATGGCGTCGCCGCGTATGTCCGCGTATATCTCTATGTCGCCCGGTCTGCCGTCGGGATAACCGTGCACGATACAATTCGTGACCGCTTCGCTGACGGCGGTCTTTATATCGCCGAGTTCGTCTATCGTCGGATCGAGTTCCACGGCGAAAAAGGCGACGATGCTCCGTGCAAGAGCCTCGTTTCGGCTGATCGCAGGCAAAATGACTTTGATACTGTTTTCCATTTAACGCTCCTATGCTGTTTCCACTACGGGCATGATCGTATATATGCCCGAAAGTTTCAAGATCTTATCCACGGTCGGGTTCGGGGAAGATATGAAAAAGCTCACCGGACGTCCGGAGAATTTTTTATATCTGCCGACCAGCACGCCTATGCCCGAAGAATCCATAAACGACAGACGCGAGAAATCGAATATGACGCGCGCCGCGTCCGAAAGGACGATATTCCTGTCGAGAGAATTTCTGACGCTCTCCGCCGAACTTTCGTCCAGTTCTCCGAACAACGTGATCCTCATCGTATTTTCCGAACGGTCGTATAGTATTTCCATATGTTCACCTCGCGGGCGGCGGAAGACGACCTCCGCCGCGTCAATTCATTGTACCCCGCCGCAGTTGAAGAATAATACGATACCTTGACGAAAACGGGGAATTAGAGGCGAAAATTTCAAGGCAAAATTTTATTGCAAAATTTGCAAAAACCGCGGAAATTTTCTTGACACGGAACGCCAAATATAGTATAGTAATCAAGCAAGTCCGAAAGGCAAGGGCCTTTAGCTCAGTTGGTTAGAGCAACCGGCTCATAACCGGTCGGTCCGGGGTTCGAGTCCCTGAAGGCCCACCACTTGATTTTCATATAACTGCTTTATTTGGCCTGGTAGTTCAGTTGGTTAGAACGCTAGCCTGTCACGCTAGAGGTCGTGGGTTCGAGTCCCATCCAGGTCGCCATTTTTATGCCTTGGTAGCTCAGTCGGTAGAGCAAGGGACTGAAAATCC
>CALVYT010000010.1 GCA_944372345.1 uncultured Clostridia bacterium | reverse complement strand
TCACGCTAGAGGTCGTGGGTTCGAGTCCCATCCAGGTCGCCATTTTTATGCCTTGGTAGCTCAGTCGGTAGAGCAAGGGACTGAAAATCCCTGTGTCGGTGGTTCGATTCCGCCCTAAGGCACCATTAGCGATTTCCCGGTATCCGAGCCTTGGATATCGGGGAACGTGCTGGTGTAGCTCAATTGGCAGAGCAGCTGACTTGTAATCAGCAGGTTGCGGGTTCAAGTCCCATCACCAGCTCCAATAACATAAGGACGGGTTCCCGAGTGGCCAAAGGGAGCAGACTGTAAATCTGCCAGCTCCGCTTTCGGTGGTTCGAATCCACCCCCGTCCACCAGAAAAATCTAAAACGTCCACCATTAGGTGAAGCCGTTTTAGATTTTTCTTTTTATAACGTAGTAATACTCTCTTTATCACTATTTGTATTATTACAATAATGAATCGCGTCCGAGAATCCCTTGATATATGATAAAACGTTACACTATAAATCCATGCAAAGGTATGTCGATAAATATAAGCAAAGGTCAAACGATAACCATAATAGATGTCGAGGGAGGTCAAGTCGTTGATTTTTTTGCAGAAATAAAAGATAATCCCGACGAATTTATTTCAACAGGTGTGACCATCGACTGAAATATGTCATTGCAATTACATACGGGAGACAATATTTATTCAAATCTATACAAACCAATGTTCAAAGTAATTTACGACGATGTCGGCAAGCACGACTTATTGCACCCATGTTGCAGACCGGAGATGTATGATTTCTTTTACAATAACGGAGCAGGGCATCCGAATTGTTTAGACAATATAAACAATTCGCTTAATGAAAAACGTCCGATCATAACTCCCGTAAACATATTTATGAATACCAAGATCGATACCGACGGCAATATTTCCGTCGAGAAACCGCTGTCGAAAGCAGGAAACCGGATAATATTAAAAGCCGAACATGACGTGCGAATAAGCGTTGCGGCATGCAGTGCTTCCGAAAGCGATTGTAACAGTAAAAAATGTACGGCGATACAAATCCAAATTACAGATTAATTCTCAAAAACGAAGCGCAAAGCATTTTTATAACATAAGGAGAACATAGTAATGCATTACATCGGCAAATACGAATCGCCGCTCGGCGGAATCACACTGGCAAGCGACGGCAAAAGCCTTACGGGGCTTTGGTTCGACGGACAGAAATACTTTGCCGATGGACTGCCCAAAGAGCATACCAAAAAGAATCTGCCCGTTTTCGAGCAAGCCGCAAAATGGCTGGATATTTATTTTTCGGGTCGGGATCCCGGTCCTGTTCCGCCGATCTCGACAGTCGACGCTTCTCCTTTCCGCAGGAGAGTTTGGGAAATATTGCTTGAAATCCCGTTCGGGCAGACGACAACATACGGCAATATCGCAAAACTGATGGAACGCGAAACGGGCAAACGCGTTTCCGCGCAAGCCGTCGGCGGAGCGATCGGCCGCAACCGCATATCCGTCATAATACCGTGTCATAGAGTAGTGGGAACGAACGGAAGTCTGACGGGATATGCGGGAGGCACGGACAAAAAATTTGCACTACTCAAAAACGAAGGCGTGGATATGTCCCGATTTTTCGTTCCCGAGCGCAGGGGCTGACCGAGTTCACGGAAAGAAACCGAAAAGCTCGACGTCGGCGCGATATTCGTTGACAAAATCGCCGGAGGAGCGTACAATATTATAAAAAACAAACGGGAGGGCAGAATGAAATTAGCGGTGACTTACGATAACGGCAATGTATTCGGACATTTCGGGCACACCGAAGCCTTCAGGATATATGACATAGACGGAGGTAAAATAACTTCCGTGCAGACAGTGCCCACGAACGGCACGGGTCACGGCGCGCTTGCGGGATTCCTCGCGGAGCGCGGCGCGGAAGCGCTGATATGCGGAGGAATAGGCGGCGGGGCGCTTGCCGCGCTCTCGGAAGCGGGGATAGCGGTATACCCGGGCGTAACGGGAAACGCCGACGAAGCGGCGCGCGCTTTCGCGGACGGAAATCTTACGTTCGACCCGACCGCGCACTGCGACCATCACGACCACGCCGGGCACAGCGAGCATTCCTGCGGCGCTCACGGCTGCGGTCACGGCAATCACGGCTGCAAAAAGTAATAAACGCCTGACCCGAATGACACCCGCAACCGAAAAGTTACACATAAGCAACGGGAAAAGCATTTACACTTTTCCCGTTGTATGTTATTATATGATATATGGATAAAGATCCTAAAACCGTAACGGGCGAGATCATCGCCGAAGCGAGGAGGAAAAAGGGCTACACGCAGGAAGCTCTTGCCGAATCGCTCGGAGTCACAAGGCAAGCCGTATCGCGCTGGGAATCGGGCTCGGCATATCCGGAAACGGAAAATCTCGTCAGACTCGCAAAATTGCTCGATCTTGACTTAAACTATCTGCTGAAAGGCGAACAGAGCGAAACGCCGTCCGAAAACAGTGCGGAACGCAACGACGTTCGATTTATGTTCCCGCTGCCGTTCGGTATGTACCGATACGAATATAAGAGCAAGCGCACTTTGTTCGGACTGCCGCTCGTGCATATCAACGTCGGGTACGGCGTATACCGCGCAAAAGGCGTCATAGCGATAGGCAATATAGCCACGGGGATCGTTTCTATCGGGATCATCGCCGTCGGACTGCTGTCGATAGGCGTACTTGCGGCGGGCGCGCTCGCGATAGGAATGCTCGCGGCGGGACTATTCTCGGGAGGGCCGATAGCGCTCGGGCTGATCGCCGCGGGAGCGATAGCCGTCGGAGGAATGACGTTCGGCGCGATTTCCGTCGGCGGCTTCGCGTTCGGAGCGCTCAGCATAGGCGGCTACGTCGCAGTCGGCGAACACGCATACGGCGGGATAGTAGTGGCAATGACGCACGGCCAGGGCAGCGTCGCGACATTCATATCAACTTCGGCAGATACGCTCTCGTACGACCGCGACGCGCTTATGGCGGCGATAGACGCAAACGTACCGAAGCTCTGGATATGGTTCATATCCGTCTGTAAAGCGTTGCTGTGACCGCATGCCGCGGCGTGAGCAAAACCGCGAGATAAAAGGAGGGAAAGATGCACGACAACGAAATGCGTAACGAGGACCGCGAAAGCGTGCCGCCGGAAGCGGAAGCGAAGCGAAAACCGCATAAACTGCTCATTGCGGCGGCGATAACCCTTGCCGCGGGACTCGCGATACTCGTTCCCGCGCTGATACTCGGAGATCCGTTTCTTGCCGTGCTTGCCATAATGTGCGCCTGTGCGGCGATCGTGCTTTTGATCATATGGCTGATACGGCGGTTCGCATATACCCGCGAACATAAATTGCGGACGAATGCGCTCGTTCCCGTATTTTCCGTTGTCGCATATCTGCTTACTCCGGCTTTTTTATTCGCCGGGCTTAGTATTGTCTTCTTCGTCTATGTCATAGGCGGGCTGCTGCTTATCGTTGCGCTTGCGCTTCCGTTGCTTGCGCTCGCACTCGGAATCATCGGGATAACTCTCAATGCGAAGAAAAGCAAAGGCTGGCTCGCACTTTCGATCGTCGGAGCGGCTTTGCCCGTCGCGTCCGTTGCGGTACTCGCCATACTTTTCGGTTCGGGCGTCGCCGTTATCTCGCTTATGTGAGGCGCGTATGAACGAACGGGCAAAGAAAGCGTTATATCTCTCCGCGCGGATAAGCGCGACCGCCACGGCGGCCGCGGTCTGTTTATATCTGCTTTGGCGTTACGAATATATCTCGCAATTCGGGCAGATAGACAATGCAACGGGTATGTTGCCCGTGGCGCTCGCGTTCGTCATAGCGGGCTGCGCCGCCGTATTAGCGTGGCTAAAATACGGAAAACCGACAATCCCCGTTGCCATAGTCTGTGCCGTTGTTCTGGTGATAACATCCGCGCTTTTTCCGACCGCGCTGCGCGGAAACTGGTGGAGAGGCAGGAACACGGGCAATGCGGAAGCCGAACCCGACCTGTCCGTTTACGCGCCTTTTACGGGCGAGCAGACCGCCGTACTCGACGAAGCCCCCGATCTTACGCTGACGTCCGATCTGCCCGTCATTGACGGAGCGACGGCGTTCTATCCGATATATGCCTCGTTCGCGCAGGCGGTATTTGACAAAGACGCATATGAAGCCGATCCCGACAGCGTGCGCTGCACGAAGACGATCGCGGCATACGATTCGCTCATAGCCGGCGACGTCGATATGATATTCGTATTCGAGCCGTCGGAATCGCAGCGAAAAACCGCAGACGACGCGGGAGTAGAACTGCACTTCACGCCGATAGGGCTTGAAGCGTTCACGTTCGTCGTAGCGGAAAGCAATCCTGTCGATAACGTCACTTCACAGCAGATACGCAATATCTATTCGGGGAAAACGTCTAAATGGAGAACTCTCGGCTGGAAGGACGGCGGAGATATAATAGCCTTCCGACGTCCCGAAGGATCGGGCAGCGAAACGGGTCTGCAAAAACTTATGGGCGATATGCCGACTGCCGCGCCGCGCCCGCTGCCGGACGAAAGCCTGATCGGTACGGACAGCCTGATGAAACAGGTCACGGTCGAATGGAACGGTACGCAGCCCGCGCTCGGATATTCATACCGCTTTTTCGCCGAAACGATGTATCCGAACCCCGACGCGAAACTCCTTTCCGTGGACGGTGTTGCACCGACGGAAAGCAATATTAAAAACGGAACTTATCCGTTCGTATACGAATTTTACGCGGTGACGCGCGGCGAGCCGACCGGAAATACGGCAAAGCTGGTCGAATGGATAACGGGCGGGCAGGGAAAAGAACTGATAGAAAAAACGGGCTATGTTGCAATATAACCGTCGGCTCGTATATGACAAAAACTCCGGAACAACCGGAGTTTTTTTGTCGTTGCGATATGATATTTATTGTTTCGACGTGCGGCGCGGCGCCGGCGCGGGGGTCAGAACGGAATCCGCGCGGTGCCGTATGCGTTCGATAACGTCGTGCGCATTATGCCACCAGTCACGGCTCCATACGCGCATTATGTTCCAGCCTTTCTGTTCGAGGAAGCGGCAGGCGTATACGTCGCGTTCAAGTGGCGTTTCGTCTTCCGAGTAAAGTATCTTATCCACCTGAACGCCGAGCACATATCTGTCTTTCTTCTTATCGTATATGGCGACCGAGATCCTGTTGGTACCGCTGCCGAGGTCGGTGTCCACGTCGTAGCCGAGGGAACGGAGTTTCGCCGCGATCTGCTGCTCCACGGGAACGGTCAGTTCCGCATGGCGCGGCGCGACGCGGGCGGGGCAGAGCCCGTCGAGCAGAGCGTTTATCTCCGCCCGATTGCCGCCCGATACCGCTCGGGCATAAGTCAGGTATGCCTTGAACAGCTTGGGACCGTTGTTCTTGGATCCGTCCACGCGGAGATCCTCCGGTTCTATGCTCGTGATGACGTATATCTTCTTTTTCGCGCGGGTGACGGCGACGTTAAGACGGTTCTCACCGCCCTCGACGGAGAGCGAGCCGAAATGCGCGTTCACTTTGTCGTTCTCGTTGCGGGCGTAGCCTATGCTGAATATGATCACGTCGCGCTCGTCGCCCTGCACGTTCTCTATGTTCTTGATGAACAGGCTCACGTCCTGCCCGTCCTCTTTGCGGTTGGATTCTTTAAGGTACGCCGTGCGGAACTCGACGTCGCGCTTGCATTCGCGGTCTATCGCGTCCTCTATGCAGGACTGCTGCTCCATACCGAATGTGATTATGCCGACAGTTTCGCCCGAATGCGTTTTGAACAGTTTTTTGAGCAGACGCACGGTCTCCGCCGCCTCCGCCTGATTCTTTCTGTCCTGCCATCGGCCTTTGACCATAATGCGTTCGATCGCTTTGTTTTTGAGCGATTTGGTAACGTCGGGCGAAATGCGCAGCATATCATCGTAAAACGCTTTGTTGGAAAAGTCGATGAGCCCGCGGCTGCGGCTGCGGTAGTGATACGTTATGTTCGCGCTGTCAAAACGCGATACGGCGAGATCGAGCAGGCTTTCCACTTCGAGAGCCGCTTGCAGCGTCAGGTCGGTATCTTCGTCCGAGCCGCCCATATATCTCCGCATAAACGTCGTAGTGGGACGAAGCTGTTTCGCGTCGCCCGCGACGACCACGTTCTTTCCGCGGATTATGGACGGAACGGTGTTTTCTATGAACACTTGGCTCGCCTCGTCGAACAGTACGAGATCGAACATATTCTTCCGCAGCGGAAGTATGGACGATACGTTCTCGGGAGAAAGCAGCCAGCAGGGGTACAGCGTCAGAAGATAGTCGCCGTAAATTTCCATAGTACGGCGGATGGGCCAGAAATTCTGCTTTTTGGATATCTGATACAGATAGTCCTTTGCGTCCTCTCTGCCGCCGAACATTTCCTTGTATTCGGGTACGAAACTGTGCGCGCATATCTTGCGGCTGACGGCGGCAAGTTCGCCCGTTAGCGTGTTTATACGGGCTTTGATGTTTTCGAAATCCACGGTCGCGGAAAGTTCCGCTTTCTTGGTCTTTTCGCAATTTATTATCTCGTGATAAACGCGGAGAGGAAGCAGTTTGATGATAACTTCCTTGAAATGGTCATAGTCGTTCGTCATTCTGTACGCAAAATTGAGGATATGCTTTTCCGGCTGCGAAAAATTGTGCAGACTGAGCGATACGTCGCTGACCTTGACGTAATCTGCAAGCGCGGCTTTGAGATTGTTCAGCGTATTCTCGTTACCTTCGAGTATACCGCCGAGCGCCATAGCATAGCCTTCGTATGTAAGCACTTCGCGAAGAAAGTCGTATTCGCTGACGAATTCCTCTATCGCCGCTTTCGTCTTTTCGTACTTTTCACGCACGATAAGCTCTTTGCGATACATATTGTATCTTGCGAACGGGAAAAGAGGGAACAGCACCTTGGACGTCTGCTGAAACGTATACGCGGACGGATATTCGAAACCGGCAAGCATGCGGATAAACATCTTCTCGTTGCGCGGAACGGACAGCTTGTCGTACTGCGCGATGATCTGCCGCGCATACGGATAATCCGCTTCGTCGAATACCGCCGTCCGGGAACCCGTCAGTTCGGAAAATTTATTGCGCGCCCACGAAAGAGTATCTATCGGCAGATCGGGCTTTAAGTGCTGAATGAAAGGATTGAACTTTTTGTTTTCGACAAAGTTATAGTAAATGTCTATTTTGTCGTGTTCGAGCAGAGTGTCGATCGCGCCGCGCATGGTGGGGTAGTCCATCGTACGCAGCACTTTGTCTTTGAGCATTTCGGTGTATACGGCGTACTCGCTGCTGTTCTTGCCGGGAATGAACGAGCCGTAATACATATCCATAAGACTTATCCCGAAGCCGTTGTCCGCCTCGAAAGTATCCGAGATCTCTTTCAGTTTGGCGATCTCGCCGTCCAGCTGCTCCGCCGTTTCGTTGTATTCTTCGTAATAATCCCGCGGCTGTTTTTTCAGCACTTCTTCGTGACGAAGCAGGCAGCGCGAATAAAACGTGCGCCGCTCCTTGACGGGGTCGACTATGAACATCGCCTTTTCCGAAAGCTCCGCAAGCCTGTTGTACACGACGTCGAGCGCGGCTTTTTTCTGCGATACGACGAGCACGCGTTTGCCCTTGCAGAGCGCGTCGGAAATTAGATTGACTATCGTCTGCGATTTGCCCGTTCCGGGAGGTCCGTATATGACCATATTTCCCGAAGCAGCCACTTTTTCCACGACGTTGCGCTGCGCGTAGTCGAGATCGCTTATAAAGAAGCAATCCTCCTTCTTCGCGCTTTTACGGCTTTTCTTCCGCGCTTTCTGCGGCTCGAAAAGTTCCTCGACCGCGTCGTTTGTGATACGGCTGCGTTCGAGTTCGGAATAATCGTTATAAATGGAACTTGCGAGCGAATATCTCGCGAGCACGCACATACGCCGCACTTCGAGCGCGTCGCGGAGTTTCGGCTCGTAAACGCCGTCGAACGCGAGGATGTTTTTGCCTTCGGCATAGCGCAGACGGATGCCGAATTTTTTCAGATAGGCGAGCACGGCTTCCACGCTCTTGTAACCGTTACGGGCGAGACCGTCAAACTCCGTTTCGAGTTCCTCGATGTCGAGACTCTTTGCCTGCGCGTATGCAAAAACGAACGCCTTGTTGAGCCGCACGCTCTCGTTGCGCTTTATGCCTATGCGGACGATATTGCTCTCCGTTATCTCCACTTCCACGGGGAACAGCAGCAGGGGAGCCTTTATCAGGACGTCGCGCAGTCCGCCCACGACGAAAGGATAACCCACGAAAAGCTCGTATCTTCCCGTTTCCTTTTCTATGTCTTCCGTCTCGCGTTTAAGGGCTCTGAGAGCGGACGCTTCTTTTTCGAGCGCGGCGGAGAGCGCAAGCCCCGGTCTGCCCGCTTTGCGAGCCGCGGGATCGGCGTTCTCCTCGCTTCCGAACAGTTTTTTCAAAGACGCGATATTCGGTGATATGACCGTGAATTTATCCTTTCCGCCCGCCCAGAGAAAATCGACGAATTCCTGCGCTGCTTCGCCGTCGACGGACAAGAGCCTGCCGATATCGTAGCCCGTTTTTTTACTGAAAGAACGGACGTAAAGGCTTCTGTTTCTGCCGCTGATCTCTATCAGCCGCTCTTTGTAGTGAGTGTAAATACTTTTCATCTGTCCTCCGGCGCAAGCGCAGTCGTGCGCTTTCCCCGTTATTTTTATATTATACTATATATCCCCGCGTTTGGCAAGTGTGCTTTTGCGTTATGCCGAAAATTTTTCCGCGTTCATTCCGCCGCGAACGCTTGACTAAACGCCCCGCTATGCTGTATGCTATTCCAAATAACACAGCGGAGTCCTGATATGGGAATGAAGATAAACAGAACGCTTCCGGGTCCCGACGAGATCAAAGCAAAATACCCGCTCACGCCCGACCTGAAAAAGCTGAAAGACAAACGCGACCGCGAGATCAAAGACGTCATATCCGGCAGATCGGATAAATTCCTCGTCATCACCGGTCCGTGCTCTGCGGACAGGGAGGACTGCGTACTCGAATATATCGAAAAGCTCGCCGTGCTTGCGGATAAACTGAAAGACAGACTCGTAGTCGTCCCGCGCGTATACACCAACAAGCCCCGCACCACGGGAGAAGGCTATAAAGGCATGCTGCATCAGCCCCGTCCCGACGACGCGCCCGATCTCGAAGCAGGCATAATAGCTATCCGCAAGCTGCATCTTGCGGTCATGGAGAAGTGCGGGCTCACTTCCGCCGACGAAATGCTGTATCCCGAAAACAGAAGTTACCTCGACGACGTGCTGTCTTACGAAGCGGTCGGCGCGCGCTCCGTCGAAGACCAGCAGCATCGGCTGACGGCGAGCGGTATGGACATACCCGTGGGAATGAAGAACCCGACGAGCGGAGATTTTACCGTTATGCTCAATTCCGTATATGCCGCGCAGCGCCCGCACAATTTCATATACCGCGGCTGCGACGTAACGACGGACGGCAACGAATACGCACACGTCATCCTCCGCGGCGGCGTAGATAAGTACGGCGCAAACATACCCAACTATCATTTTGAAGATCTGATAAGGCTGTCGGATATGTATGAAAAGACGGATCTGAAAAACAAAGCCGCAATAATAGACACCAACCACTCCAACTCGGGCAAGAAATACAGGGAACAGATCAGGATAGTCGGAGAGGTGCTGCACAGCAGGAGCTGCTCGTCGGAACTGAAAAGGCTCGTAAAAGGCGTGATGATAGAAAGCTATCTCGAAGAAGGCAGTCAGCCCGTGGGCGGCGGCATACCCGGCAAGTCCATAACCGATCCCTGCCTCGGCTGGAAAGATACTGAAAAACTGCTTTACACGATAGCGGAGAAATGCTGAACCGCTTTTATTCTGCAAACGAGCATTACAGGCGGCGGTTCGGAGAAAAGATATACAAACTCGCTCTCGCGTTCGGTCGGACCTGCCCGAACAGGGACGGCACGGCGGGAACGGGCGGCTGCATATTCTGCGGCGGGAGCGGCAGCGGGGAATTCGCAGAAAGCTGCGCAAAAGGAGTCGACGCCGCGATAGAGGCGGCGAAAAGACGCGTCGCTTCGAAAGTCGGAAACGGACGGTATATCGCGTATTTCCAAAGTTTCACATCCACCTATATGCCGATCGGTGAAATGGAAAAAGTCTTTTTCGCCGCGGCGGAGCGCGAAGACATAGCGGCGCTTTCCGTTGCGACCCGCCCGGACTGTCTGCCCGATGATACCGTGAAACTTCTCGGAAAGCTGGCGGAGATAAAACCGCTGTACGTCGAACTCGGCTTGCAGACGATACACGAAGATACCGCGAAGAAGATCAACAGAGGTTACGCTCTGCCGGTATACCGCGACGCGGTGAAAAAACTGCATTCCGTCGGAGCGGACGTGATAACGCATATCATCCTCGGACTACCGGGGGAATCCGCAGATATGGCGGAGGAAACGGCGACTTACGTCGGGAAAATATCCGACGGCGTCAAGCTCCAGCTTATGTTCGTGCTCGAAGGTACGCGACTCGCGGAAATGTACGAACGCGGCGAATACCGCCCTTTGGCGCGGGAGGAATATACGGAAACGCTGTGCCGCTGCGTGGAAGTTCTGCCGCCGTCCGTCGTGATCCACCGCCTGACGGGCGACCCGCCAAAAAGACTGCTCGTCGCTCCCGAATGGGCGGCGGACAAGAAACGGGTGCTCGGTATGATCGCCGAGGCGTTCAAGCGCAGAAATACGATCCAAGGATCGAGAGCATAAACGGATGCGAATGCGTCCGTTTTTTACATATGAAAACGCGGCGCGGCGCATAATACCCATATGATAAAAAAGGACTTCCCAGACGGGGGAGAAAAGAACATCGAGGATTACGAGATCCTGCGCGGCGAGGTGCGACATGACGGATAACGCGGAACGCAACGCGCGCTACGGAAAGTACGTCGAATGGATCTCGCCGAAAACGGACTACACGCACTCTCTCGTCAAAGCGTTCGTTGCAGGCGGACTGACGTGCGTGACGGGGGAGATCGCGCGCAATCTGCTCGGGATGATCCCCGGCGTTACCGACGAACAGGCGGCGGTGTTCGCTTCCGTCCTGCTCGTGGTTGCGGCGATATTTATGACAGGTCTGGGCGTATACGACGCAATAGCCCGCCACGGCGGAGCGGGATCGTTTCTGCCAATAACGGGTTTTGCCAACGCCATGTCGAGCGCGGCAATGGAATTCCGTGCGGAAGGGCTGATAACGGGAACGGCAGTCAAAATGTTCAGCGTAGTCGGCCCCGTTGTGGTGAACGGAGTGGTCTGGTCTGCGGCGGCGGGCGTACTGCGGTATATCGTCGCGCTCATATGGGGGACGATATGAAAAGAAGATCGCAGACGCTCGTCTTCGAGAACCGTCCCAAACTCATAGCGGGAATGAGCGTAGTCGGAAAAAAAGAAGGCGACGGACCTCTCGGCAAATACTTCGACAGGATCGAGGACGATCCGAAAATGGGGAAGAACACGTTTGAAAAGGGCGAGACCGCAATGCTCACCGAAGCCGTCGAAGGCGCGGCAGCCAAAGCGGGTCTGAAAATATCCGATATAGGAGCGCTGTTCGCGGGCGATCTGCTCAATCAGCTCGTGTCGTCAAGCTATGCCGCGCGCGATCTGCCCGTGCCGTATTTCGGGCTGTATTCGGCATGTTCGACAATGACCGAAGCGGTCGCGCTCGCGGCGGCATGCGTGAACGCGGGATATTACGAAACTGCGGCGTGCGCCACCGGGTCGCATTTCGCGACAGCCGAACGGCAGTACCGCTTTCCGCTCGAATACGGCTGTCAGCGTCCGCCTTACGCGCAATGGACGGTCACGGCGGCGGGATGCGGGATAATATCCGCGGACGGCGACGGACCAGCCGTCACTCACGCCGCGATCGGCAGGGTTGTCGACTACGGAATAACGGATGCTAACAATATGGGAGCAGCAATGGCAGTCGCCGCAATGGATACGGCTATTGCAGTATTCGTGGATACGGAAACATCTCCCGAAGATTACGACGCGATATTTACGGGAGATCTCGGCAGAGTGGGCTCGGAGATAATGCGCGATCTCTGCCGCGAAAAAGGCGCCGAACTCGGACAGAGGTATTCCGACTGCGGGGAAATGATGTTTTCCGCAAAGCAGAAATGCTATTCGGGCGGAAGCGGAGCGGGTTGCAGCGCAAGCGTGCTGAACTCGTTCATACTCGGCAAAATGAACGCCCGCGAGTATGACAGAGTGCTGCTGCTCGCCACGGGCGCGCTGATGAGCCCGACGACGTCGTTTCAGGGCGAGAGCATACCGTCGGTATGCCACGGGATCATTTTGGAGAACGACTTATGATATTACCGGATACTTGGTGGGGATGGCTGCTTGACTACGTTATAGTTTTCGCTTCGGGCGGACTGTTGTGCGCGCTCGCGCAGATCCTGATAATAAGGACCAGACTGACTCCAGCGCGCATACTCGTTCTGTTCCTCATTGCGGGGATAATAATGCAGACGCTCGGGATATACGAACCTCTGTCCGCCGTACTGCGCTCGGGCATAGCCGTGCCGATAACGGGATTCGGAGCGTCGCTCGCAAAGGGTGCGATAGAAACGGCGCTCTCCGACGGGCCACTCGGCGCGTTTGCGGGCGGGCTCATACAAACGGCATACGGCGTGGGGATCGCCGTCGCGGCAAGCTACGTCGTTTCAGTGGTGTTCAAGCCTAAAAGCAAATAAATAACGAAACTCGGCGGCGGACGCGGAATATATATTATCGTGCGCGTCCGCAAGCTGAAAACCCGCCGCCTGCCGAAGATTGTCCTTACGGCAGCGGCGATAATCGCGGCGGGAGCGGCGTATTACTATCTGCGCATCGCTCCCGTCATAACCGACGTCGTTACGGAATCGACGCGTATGCGCGTATCTGAATCCATAGACGACATGACTGAAAAACAGTTGTACGAAGTTTCGTACGACGATCTCGTCATTTCGCGCTACGACTCGGACGGGGAAGTGGTATTCGTACAGATAAACAGCGTGAACGTCAATCTGTTTGCCCGCAGAGTGACCTCTCTTATCCGCGGAGAAATGGAAACTTTCGAACAGGCCGGCGTCGATATACCGATAGGCACGGCGACGGGCATCCCGCTGCTTTCCGATCTCGGACCCGCTATCACGTTAAACGTGCTCAATCTCGGAGTCGTGGACGCGGAATTTCATTCGGAATTCACGAGCGCGGGAATCAATCAAACACTGCACCGGCTGTATATGAAGGTAGTCGTGAATATGAAGATCGTACTGCCGGGATATTCGCTCGCTTTCGATAATTCCAGCTGGGTGATCATATGCGAAAATATACTTTCCGGCGACGTGCCGCTCGGACAGATCGATATAGGAAGCGAATTAGTGCCTTAAAACGCTTGCAAACATCGGGAAAAAAGGTTATAATACTAAAAAATAATAAAAGCGACGACGCAGCACAAGAGTCCGCCACAACCCGTTCAGAGAGCTTTCGGCAGGTGCGAGAAAGCCGGAGCGGCGGAAAGATATTCACTGCCGAGCCTGCTCCGCGAACGCGGATATGCAAATAACGGAGCACGCGCACGCCGGCGTTACGGGCGGGAACGAGGCGCGCGTAAGCGCGCGAAGAAAGGTGGTACAGCGACCCTCGGTCGCCCTTTTTGAGGGCGGCTTTTATTTTTTACGGAGGCAATATGGAAGAACAGATCGAACGGCTTGCCCGCGAGTGCAGAGAAGAGATCTCCGCCGCAGGCTCGGAAAACGCGCTGTATGCGGTCCGCGTCAAGTTTCTCGGAAAGAGCGGACTTATCAGCGAACTTATGAAAGGAATGAGGAACCTCGCTCCCGAACAGCGTCCCGTTATGGGCAAGATAGTCAACGAGACCCGCGCGTCGCTCGAAGCGGAATTCGCGGCAAAAGGCAAACAGCTGCACGAAAAGGAACTTGCCGAAAAACTCGCGTCGGAAAAGATCGACATCACGATAAACGAGGGAAGCCGCACGGGCAGGCTCCACCCGCTCAGCGCGGTCAGGCAGAGACTCGTCGATTTCTTCGTATCTATGGGCTTCGACGTTATGGACGGACCCGAAGTGGAAACGGATTACTATAACTTTGAAGCGCTCAACGTTCCCAAGGATCATCCCGCGCGCGATATGCAGGATACGTTCTTCCTCGGCGGCAATCTTTTGCTCCGATCGCAGACGAGCGCGTCGCAGGTGAGATATATGGAGGAGCACAAGCCCCCGCTCAAAATGATCTCGCCGGGACGGGTATTCCGTAACGACGACGACGCGACGCATTCTCCCGTATTCCATCAGCTCGAAGGACTGGTTGTAGACAGGGGGATAACTATGTGCGACCTCAAAGGTATACTCGACGAATTCGCGAAGCACTTCTTCGGCAAAGATACGAAAGTGAGATTCCGCCCGTCGTATTTCCCGTTCACAGAGCCGAGCGTGGAAGTGGACGTGTCCTGCGCTATGTGCCACGGCAAAGGCTGCAAAATATGCAAGGGAACGGGCTGGATAGAAATACTCGGCGCGGGCATAGTGAACAGAAAAGTGCTGCGCACCTGCGGTATAGACCCCGACGAATATACAGGTTTCGCATTCGGTTTCGGCATAGACCGCATAGCGAATATTATTCACGGCATACCGCATATCAAACTTCTCTACGAGAACGATATACGGTTTCTCGAACAGTTCAGATAAGGAGATGATCGGAGATGAAATTACCCATAAGCTGGCTTAAAGAATATGCGGCGATAGGAAACGCGACGCCCGAAGAAGTCGCCGAAGCGCTCCTCAGCGTCGGATTCGAAGTGGAAGAGATGATCTACGCCGGCGAAGAGATCGAAAACGTAGTAGTCGCGAAAGTCATCGACTGCAAACCGCATCCCGACTCCGACCACCTTCACGTCTGTATGGTCGATACGGGAAAGGAGATATTGCAGGTAGTCTGCGGCGCGCCCAACGTAAAAACGGGCGACGTGGTGCCCTGCGCGCTCTCTGGCGCAAAGCTGCCCGGAGGGATAGAGATAAGACCGGGCGAGCTGCGCGGCGTGACGAGCTACGGTATGCTGTGCAGCGGAAAAGAACTCGGCGTGGACGATACGATCATCGAGGGCGCGGAAGTCGACGGGCTTCTCCAGCTTCCCAAGGATACGACGCTCGGCACGGACATAAGAAAGATACTCGGACTCGACGAATACATTCTCGACGTTTCCGTTACCGCCAACAGACCTGACTGCCAGTCGATAATCGGACTTGCGCGCGAAGTCGCGGCGGCTATGGACGTCAGGTTCACTCCGCCCGTAAACAAATATAAAACGGTCGAATACGACGGCGAATATATGCCGGGCGTGGAGATCCGTTCGGAGCTGTGCTCGCGCTACACCGGCAGACTCATACGCGACGTCAGGATAGAACGTTCGCCCGAATGGATGGCGCGTCGGCTCCGTCTTGTCGGTATACGCTCGATAAACAACATAGTGGACATAACCAATTACGTCCTTATAGAAACAGGTCAGCCGCTGCATTCGTTCGACATACGCTTCATAAGCAAAGGCATCGTCGTCAGAACCGCAGAAAAGGGTGAAAAGATCACCGCTCTCGACGGCAAAGAGTACACTCTCGGCGACGATATGCTTGTCATTGCAGACAGTAAAAAACCGATAGCCATCGCAGGGATAATGGGCGGCGAATACTCCGGCATAATGTCGGACACCGAAACCGTATTCCTCGAAGCCGCGCGTTTCGACAGAAGAAGCGTACGCGTTACGTCGCGCCGCCTCGGACTGCGCTCGGACTCCTCGGCAAGATACGAAAAAGGCGTAGATTATACGAGCGTGGACGAAGGCAGGGAAAGGGCTCTCGCGCTCATATATAAACTCAAGGCGGGCAGGATAGTCGACGTGCGCTCCGATGCGGGGATCGACCGTCCCGAAGAACGCGTCATACGGACGTCTGCAAAGCAGATATGCTCCGTAATCGGCATAGACATACCCGCAAAAACGATAGAAAAAATACTTCGTTCGCTCGGGATCGCAACGGAAACGAAAGCGCGCAGCGACGCGCTCGTATGCACGGTGCCGCTCCGCCGCGAGGACATAGAAGATTTCGCAGATCTTTCCGAAGAAGTCATTCGCTATTACGGCTATGACAACCTCGAGCCTACGTTTCTCAAAAGCGCGGCGTGCACTGCCGGCGGCGAGAGCGAAAGGGACAAAGCGATACTCTCCCTCAAAAACGTGCTTTGCGGCATGGGCTTATACGAAATGACGAACTATTCGTTCATAAGCGGCAAGGCCGCCGATATGCTGATACTGCCGCCCGACGACGAGCGCAGAAATACCGTAAGACTGCTCAACCCGCTCGGCGAAGACACGTCGGAACTTCGCACCCGGCTTACACACAGCGCGCTCACGGTAGCCGCGCTCAATCTGTCGAGAGGGAACGACGCGTTCAGACTGTTCGAGATCGGGAAGGTCTTTATTCCGGCAGGCGACGGAGTTCAGCCCCATGAACGCATGCGGCTCTCTATGGTCTATGCGGGCGACAAAGAGAACTTTTATACGCTGAAAAACGCCGTTACGGAAACCCTTCGTTTCTTCGGCGCGGAAACAGAACTCAATCGCAGCGGACAGCCTTATCTCCACCCGGGGATGAGCGCCGACGTTATTCTCGGCGGCAAACCCGTCGGCAGTTTCGGACGGCTGCATCCGACCGCCGCGGAAAATTACGGGATCGCGGCAAACGTCTTCGTCGCAGAACTCGACCTCGAAGCTCTGCTCGCGCTCGACCGTTCTCCCGTCAGATATTCGCCCATATCCAAGTTCCCCTGCGTTTGCAGGGACCTCGCGGTCGTGGTGAAAGACGAATGCTCGGTCGGCGAACTGACGGATACGATAAAACGAGCCTGCGGCAAGGATCTTGAAAGCGTCGCGCTGTTCGACGTATATAAGGGCGAACAGATAGAAAGCGGATATAAGAGCGTGGCGTTCTCGCTTCGCTTCCGCTCTCTCGAAAAAACGCTTGCGGACGCGGACATACAAAAACTGACGGACGCCGCCGTGTGCGCGCTGAAAAACGAACGCGAAGCGCGGCTCCGCTGATATAGGAAAAGCAATGGAACTACTTTCCCCGGCAGGAAACATGACTTCGCTCAAAAGCGCGGTCGCTTGCGGCGCCGACGCCGTATACCTCGGCGCGGGAGACTTCAATGCAAGAAGCAAGGCGGATAATTTCGGCACCGACGAACTCCGCCTTGCCGTTTCCTATTGCCACGAAAGGGGAGTACGCGTTTATCTTACGCTGAACACGCTCGTAAAAAGCCGCGAGACCGCCCGCGCGCTCGAAACCGCTCGGGAAGCGGCAGACTGCGGGGTAGATGCGTTCATAGTGCAGGACCTCGCGCTTGCCGCGCTTCTTCGCAAGGAGCTTCCGGATATGCCCCTCCACGCAAGTACTCAGATGGGGATACATAACGTCTACGGCGCGATATTCGCGAAAAAAGCGGGCTTCGACCGGATAATATTCTCCCGCGAAGCGCTTCCGGAAGATATGGCAAAATGCAAACGAGAAACGGGACTCGAAACGGAGGCGTTCGTTCACGGCGCGCACTGCGTCTCGTTCTCGGGAAACTGCTACTTTTCCGCACTCGTTTCCGGTTACAGCGGAAACCGCGGCAAATGCCTGCAGCTGTGCCGTAAAAAATATACGCTCGCGGGCGAAGGACGAACGGCGCGCGGATATATACTATCGGCAAAAGACATCTGCTTGCTCGGCAATCTGCGCACGCTCGAAGAGGCGGGAGTGGATTCTCTTAAAATAGAGGGCAGACTGCGCAGTCCGGAATACGTCGGCACAGTCACTTCGGCGTATGCCGCAGCTCTTCGCGGCAAAGATCCCGACCGCACCGCCGTGCGCACGGTATTTAACCGCGGCGAGTATTCCGAAGCGTATATTTCGACCGACCGCCCGGATATAATTTATCCGAAAACACAAAACAATATAGGCTCTTTCGCGGCAACGGTCGCCGCCGTGCGCAGCGGAACCGTATTTGTCAAAGGCGCGTTCCGCGCCCGTAACGGAGACGGGTTCAAAGTACTGCGTCGCGGAAGAGAAACAGGCAGCGCGGTCTGCCGTAACGGAAAAATATGCGCAGAAGGGGACGTAAGACCCGGCGACGAACTTCGGCTGACGCGAAGCGCGGAAATAAGCGAAAGTATCAGGCACGCCGTGCAAATCGACAAGCCGCACAAAATCACCGAATATCACAAAATTCCCGTAAAAAATCACAGTAGTATGTCAGACATAGTATGCAAATACTATGAATTTCCCGAAAAATGTATGATAGTCAGGATGGACGAATCGTGCTCTCCGACCGTTGCAGACCGCGCCGACGCCGTGATATTCGCTCCGCTCGAATATTCCGCACGCAGTATAGAGGTATTTCTCGGCAGACTTAAACTCAAACCGCCGATACTTCTCGAACTGCCCGTCGAAGCAAGAGGGAAAGATCTCGACATACTCAAAGAGATCGGACAAGCGGCAAACTTCGACGGATATGTCGCAAACAATATATATGCGCTTGAAATGTTTTCAGGCGAACGTCTTGTAATGGGAAGCGAAATGAATCTGCTTTCCGACTTTGCGGCAGGAGCGCGCATCGCGTCACAGGAAGCCGCCGCCGCAGAACGCGGCGACATAGTACAGATATACGGGCGCGAGATATTGATGAACCTGACGCATTGTCCGAGACGGCAACTCGGTCTGACGTGCGAGAAATGCGAAGGAACGAAAAATTTTACGCTTACCGACGAAAGCGGGGCGATAATGCCGCTGCGCCGCAGGAAACTTTCGTACTGCTATTTCGAACTGCTCAATTCAAAAATCAGAAACATCTGCCGCAAATTGCCGCGGCATCTCACACGTCTGCTTGTCGACGCGCGCGGTCTGCCCGAAAAAAGCGTGATCGCGGTCACAAACGATCCGTACAACTTCCCGTTCGACGCAAAAACGGACACGTCGGGCAGATGGGGCAAAGGAGTCAAATAAGATGAACGATCCGATAAAAACTCTCGAATTCGACTCGATACTTTCGGCAACCGCCGTTTACGCCTCGTCGGAAAAAGGAAAGAACAACGTACTTGCTCTCAGACCGTCGGGCGACTACGACGAAGTGCTGTCGCGCCTTGAATATGCGGGACAAGCGGAAAAGCTGCTCTCGCATTATCGCTACGGCGGCATCGAAAGTTTCGCCGATCCCGACGGCATAACGGAAAAAGCGCGCACGGGAGCAACGCTCTCGATGCGCGAACTGCTTGATATTGCCGGAGTGCTTCGCAGTGCCAGACTGGCAAAAGATACGCTTGACAAATATCCCGACGACGTCGACGGAATCAAGGATATTGCGCTGCGGATATTTGCCGACAAAGCGTTGGAAAACGATATTTCGCGCGATATAATCTCGGATACGGAAATGAGCGACACGGCAAGCGATACTCTGCGTGACATAAGAGTGCGCCTTCGCACTATGAAAAACCGCCTTACCGAGAAACTGTCGTCGTATATGCGCGGCAACGAATATTCCGAATATCTGCGCGACAATTTCTATACGGTGAGAGGCGGGCGGTACGTTCTGCCCGTCAAAAGCGAATACCGCCGCAGCGTGCCGGGACTGCTTCACGACCAGTCGGCAACGGGCTCCACGCTTTATATCGAGCCCTTCGAGATCGTTTCGATGAACAACGATATAGTAAAGCTCGAAGGCGACGAACAGCGGGAGATCGAACGCATACTCGGAGCTTTCTCCGAACGTGTGCTCGCACAAGCCGACAACATAACGGATGCGGCGGAACGGCTCGCGCTTCTCGATATGTATTTCGCGATAGGCGGCATGGCGTCGGCAACGAACTCGATCGTTCCCAAGGTCAACCGCGTCGGCAGAGTAAAACTGACGGGAGCGCGCCACCCGCTGATAGACCCGGCGCGCGTCGTTCCGATAGATATTGAAGTCGGCGGCAAATGCAACATACTGCTCATCTCCGGTCCGAACACGGGAGGCAAAACGGCGTCGCTGAAAACCGTCGGACTGCTGTCGTGCATGCTGTGCGCGGGAATGCCGGTGCCGTGCAAAGAAGGCAGCGAAATGTCCGTTTTCGACAGAATATTCTGCGATATAGGGGACGATCAGAATATCAGCCGCAATCTGTCCACTTTCTCGTCGCATATCGCCAACCTGCGCGAGATAACCTCGTCGTTCACAAACGAAAGCCTGATTCTGCTCGACGAGATAGGCAGCTGCACGTCGCCGGACGAAGGCTCCGCGCTGGCAATAGGAGTCATAGAATACATTGCCGCGACGAAAGCCAAGGCGGTGATAACCACGCATTATCCCAAACTGAAAGAATACGCCATGACGAGCGACCGCGTAATGAACGCGGGGATGCAGTTTGATCCGCACACGCTTCAACCCACCTACAAACTTCTGATGGGCTATCCCGGTTCGAGCAACGCGCTCGAAACGGCGCGCGCGCTCGGACTCGCTCCGGCGATCACGGAAGCGGCAAAGCGCGCGCTCGACCGCAAGGTAGATTACGAAGCACTGCTCACCGAAGCATTCGCCGTAAAGGCGCAGGCGGAAGCCGAACTCGCCAAAGCCGAAAACGCCGAACGCGAAGCGGCGGAGCGGCTGGCGAAAGCGGTTGAAAACGAAAGAAAAACAAGCGAAGCGCTCGCCCGTATCAACGCGAACGCTCAGGCGGAGACAAAACGGCTCGTCGGTAAAACCGTAGAAAAAGCCGACGAACTGCTCGAAGAGATCAAGCGCGAGCTCAAAGACGCGGACGAACGCGCTCTGCTGCAAGCAAAGAGAGATCTGAAACGACTTGAAGCGCTCGCGTATGCGGGAGAAGAGACTGCCGAAAGCGTGCTCAACGAGCCGATAGCGGAAAGCGCGATAATCCCCGGAGCGGAAGTCGTTGTCAGAAGCCTCGGAACGAAAGGGTATGTCGCAAAAGTCAGACCGGGAAAAAAGGAAGCGGTGATAAATTGCGAAGGCAAAAGCATTACCGCGGCTTTCTCCGATCTTGCAAAGCCGATCGGTATGACCGCCTCGCCCAAAAAAGCCCCGCAAAGAAAAACTTCGCCGTCTGCGGCAACAACGCTTTCTCCCGCGGAAAAAGAGATCAATGTGATCGGCGAAACCGTGTCCGACGCGATAGATAAAATAGAGCCGTGGCTGGAAAACGCCGCCAAATGCGGACCGACGGAACTGCGCATAATACACGGCAAAGGTACCGGAGCGCTCGGCAGAGGCATACAGGCGTATCTGCGCTCGCACCCGGCAGTAAGATCCTTCCGTTACGGCAGATACGGCGAAGGCGATATGGGCGCAACGATAGTCGAGATAAAGTGATCTATGCATTCAAGACGCACCGATCCGACAATTTTTTCGGTATCGGGCGGCATGCAAAAGCGATAAAACGGTCGAATGATGTCGAAAATCGGTTTATACGCACGAAAAATAACGAATTTAATTGAAATTAAATATATTTGTTGACAAATCGCAAAATCTATGATATAATTTTCCACGCAATAATCCCCAATGGGGAAATATATACTGAGGAGAAACGTTTATGGACGACAATTTCAAGGATTTTGTGACAAAAACAATGTCGGCATATCTGGTCGGCATCGGGATCTATCCCAACACTTCGGGCTTTTCGCATTTGCTCAATTCGGTTTACATAGCCGCGCTCAACAAAGTCAACGGGCTGGCGATATGCAAATTGTATGCCGAAGTCGGGAAATCGGCTCATAAATCGGGAGTTGCCGTCGAGCGCGCCATCAGAAACATCATCAACAAGTGCGTGAACGAAGGAAGGATGAACAAGCTGAACGATTATTTCGGATACTCGGTCTATTCGGACAAGTATCCCATTCGTTCGGGCGAATTCATCTGCCTTTTCGCGGCAAAGATGCTCGACGACTACGCCTCGATCAAAGCGTAGCAAAGGCGCCGAACATTTGCGTCTGCCAGAACGAACACAGCGGCAGGCGTCCCACACCAGCGCAAAAATACATACGGGGAAAACGGTTTCTTCCGAAGTTTTCGGCTGAAACCGTTTTATTTTTGCGAAAAGCCGTGAAAATATGCCGCCAACGCTTGACAAGCACGGTCATATGAGTTAAAATATATCGGTAAACGATTTCCGATATGTTTCCGGACAAGTAGAGAGGGATAACGGCACGGAGAAGAGAGCGTCCGCTCGGCTGAAACGGATGCACGCGCCGCCCGAACGAAACCACCGCGAACGGAACGCGGCGCCGCGCAGGCGCATAAACGAGGCCGCGATATGCGGCGAATTAAGGTGGAACCACGGTTTTGCAGATCGTCCTTAAGAGCTATTCTTAAGGATTTTTATTTTTGCGGATATTATTAAGACGGCTGCGGCACGGCGCGCAGCGACATAAACGGAGGTCATTATGACTGTAACTCTCAAAGACGGCTCGACGATGGAAGCCGAACGCGGCGAACGCATTATCGACGTTGCCAAAAGGATCAGCGAGGGACTTGCTCGCAACGCGCTTATAGCGCGCATGAACGGAAAACTCGTCGAACTCGGACGCACGATAGAAGAGGACTGCACGCTCGAACTGCTCACGTTCAAAGACGAAGAGGGCAAAAACGCATATCGCCACACCTGCTCGCACATTCTCGCGCAGGCAGTCAAGAACCTGTATCCCGATGCAAAACTCGCGATCGGACCCGCTATCAAAACGGGATTTTATTACGACTTCGATTTTCCCACGCCCATAACGATGGACGATCTGCCTCGTATCGAAAAGGAAATGGAATCCATCATAAAGGCGGATTTCCCCATAGAACGCACCGTCGTAACGAGAAAACAGGCGGTCACGAAAATGCGCGGTTTCGATGAGATATATAAATTGCAGCTTATCGAGGATCTGCCGCGCGGCAGCGAGATCACGTTTTACTCACAGGGCAATTTCACGGATCTCTGCGCGGGACCGCACTTGATGAGCACGGGCAAAGTCAAGTGCTTCAAACTCACACAGATCACGGGAGCATACTGGAAGGGCAACGAAAAGAACAAGATGCTCACCCGCATATACGGGACCGCGTTTGAAAAAAAATCGGAACTCACAGAATATCTCGAAGCCGTCGAAGAAGCGAAGAAACGCGACCATAACAAGCTGGGCAGAGAACTCGGCATATTTATGACCGACGAGCTCGTCGGTCAGGGGCTCCCGCTGCTTATGCCCAACGGCGCAAAACTGTTCCAGATCCTTCAACGCTTCGTGGAGGACGAAGAAGAACGCCGCGGTTATATGCTCACAAAGACCCCGTATATGGCTAAAAGCGACCTGTATAAGATCTCCGGGCATTGGGACCATTATAAGGACGGAATGTTCGTGCTCGGCGACGAAGCAATGGACGAAGAAGTCATAGCGCTCCGCCCGATGACCTGCCCGTTCCAGTATCTAATATATAAGAACGGCATAAAGAGCTACCGTGATCTGCCGTGCCGCTATAACGAGACTTCCACGCTCTTCCGCAACGAAAGCAGCGGGGAAATGCACGGGCTGACGAGAGTCAGGCAGTTCACTCTGTCCGAGGCGCATATCATATGCGCACCCGAACAGATAGAGGATGAATTCAAGGGAGTATTCGATCTCATACTGTATATGGAAAAGTGCCTCGGCATTTCCGACGAGATCTCGTTCAGATTCTCCAAGTGGGATCCCAAAAAGAAGTCCAAATACATCAACAATCCCAAAGCCTGGACTGAAACGCAGGCATTGATGAAAAAGATACTCGACGACATAGGAATCGACTATGTGGAAGCCGACGGCGAAGCAGCGTTCTACGGCCCCAAACTCGACCTCCAGGCGCGCAACGTGTGGGGTAAAGAAGATACGATAATCACCATCCAGCTCGACTTTGCCGCCGCGGAAAGATTCGATATGACTTATGTCGCGGAGGACGGAACGCGCAAACGCCCGATGATCATACACCGTTCGTCGATAGGAAGCTACGAAAGAACGATCGCTATGCTCATAGAAAAATACGCGGGAGCGTTCCCTGTGTGGATGTCGCCCAATCAGGTCAAAGTGCTTGCGCTCACTGACAGGACAGCAGATAAGTGCAGAGAAACGGTGGAAAAACTGCGCGCCCACGGACTGCGCGCTACCGCGGATCTGCGCAACGAAAAGATCGGGTTCAAGATCAGGGAAGCGCAGCTCGAAAAAACGCCGTATATGCTGATAATAGGCGACCGCGAAGCGGAAGAAGGCAAAGTGTCCGTGCGCGGCAGAAAGACGGGCGATCTCGGAAGTATGACGTTCGACGAGTTCGTCAGCCGCATAAAACACGAGATCGAAACATTTTCGTCGGAAAATTGATGAAAAACAGTTGACAAAATATGCCGTATGACATATAATTATTGCGTTGAAAGCAGATTTTATCTCACCGTTCGGGCAGGCTCGGAACGGTAACGCAATTTCATCGGTCTAGTTTTTCCGGTATGAGCGTGAAGTCTGTTTTCACGCTCATTCTTTTTCGGAGGTCCACTATCATAAACAAGCAACCTGAGGTGGAAATCAATCAGAGGATCCGCGACCGCGAAATACGCCTTATCGGCGAAGACGGCGAACAGCTCGGGATAATGAGCGCGGAAGCGGCGAACAAGATCGCGGACGAACGTAACCTCGATCTTGTCAAGATCAGCCCACAGGCGAAACCGCCCGTATGCAAGCTGATGGATTACAGCAAATACAAGTTCGAAAAATCCAAAAAGGAAAAGGAAGCCAAGAAGAACCAGAAGCAGAACGAACTCAAAAAGATCTGGCTTTCGATGACCATCGACAGGCACGACCTCGAAACAAAAGCGCGCTCGGCGGCAAAATTCTGCGTCGCGGGGAACAAGGTCGAAGTCTCCATAAGAATGAAAGGACGCCAGCAGGCACACGCGAAACTGGGCGTCGAAGTAATGCACGAATTTTATTCCATCATAGAGGACGTTTGCGTCATAGAGAAAGCTCCGACTACAGAGGGACGCAACATACTCATGATACTCGCACCTAAAAAATAACTTTACGGAGGGTCATATACAAAATGCCTAAAATGAAGAGCCACAGCGGCGCGAAAAAACGTTTTCGCGTCAGCAAGAGCGGCAAAGTAAAACGCAATTATCAGAATAAGAACCACATTCTGACCAAGAAAGACAGTAAGAGAAAGATGAAGCTCCGCCAGGGAGCATACCTTGCTTCCGCAGAGGAATCCAAGACCGTAAAAGTAATGCTGCAGGGCAGGAGGTAATCGCAGATGAGGATCAAGAGAAGCGTAAACGCACTTAAAAAGCGCAGAAAGATAATGAGACTGGCAAAGGGCTATTTCGGTTCCAAGTCGCGTTCTTACAGGATCGCACGCGAAGCCGTTATGAAGTCCCAGATGTACGCGTTCATCGGACGCCGCCGCAAGAAGAGAGATTTCCGCAGACTTTGGATCGCGAGGATCAATGCCGCGGCGAGACTGAACGGTCTTTCGTACAGCAAATTTATGCACGGACTCAAAGTCTGCGGCATCGACCTCAACAGAAAGGTGCTCGCGGACATTGCGGTGACCGACAGCGCCACGTTTGCCAAGCTCGCGGAAAAGGCGAAGGCTGCGAAATAATTGATAAAACAGAAGCTGACCGGCTTCTGTTTTTGGTTTGAAACAATGATCATCACTTCGAGATCCAACAAGACCGCAAAACTGATCTCATCCCTGTCGCAGAAGAAATACCGCGACAAGACAGGATATTTCGTTGCGGAAGGGAAGCGCTCGGTAGACGACATACTGCGCTTCGCTCCCGAACTCGTCAGAGAGATTGTTACGGTCCCGTCGCTTGCGGACGAATACCCCGGAGCAACGGTGTTCTCCCCGGAATTGCTTTCCGCCGTATGCGAAACGGTAACGGCGCAGGGCGTCGCGGCGATCCTGAAAAAGCCGGACGGAAAACCGTCGGGATGCGACCGTGCACTGCTGCTCGACGGATTGCGCGATCCGGGAAATCTCGGAACGCTCATAAGAACGGCGTGCGCCGCGGGATATAACGACGTTTACGTCAAGGACTGCGCCGACGCCTATTCGGGAAAAACGGTACGAAGCACTATGTCCGCAATAGTTAAGGTAAACCTCATAAAAGCGGACGCGAGGCTGCTGCGGGATCTTTCGGGATCCGGCTACCGTATCATCGGCGCGGATATGGACGGAAAATCGGTATTCGGACGCCCGCCCGAAAGAGGTAGATTCTGTCTGGTCATCGGCGGCGAAGCGAACGGCATATCCGAAGAAGTGATGGAACTATGCGACGAAAAGGTGTCCGTCCCTATGACGGGCTCCATAGAATCTCTCAATGCGGCGGTAAGCGGCGCCGTATTGATGTACGGACTCATAAACGGAAAAATAATCTGATACAGCGAGGTATAAACATATGTCGGGACATTCCAAATGGCATAACATACAGCAGGCAAAAGGCAAAGCCGACGCGGCAAGAGGCAAGATATTCACCAAGATCGGCAGAGAGATCGCCGTCGCGGTCAAAGCGGGCGGACCCGATCCCGCTTCCAATGCGGCTCTCCGCGCGGTGATAGATAAAGCCAAAGCCAACAATATGCCCAAAGACAACATAAACAGGAGCATACAGAAGGCAAGCGGCGAACTCGGAAGCATAAACTACGAAAGCATAGTTTACGAAGGATACGGCACCAACGGCGTCGCAGTCATCGTAGAGGCGCTGACGGACAATAAGAACCGCACGGGCGGAGAAGTCCGCCACATATTCGACAAAGCTGGCGGCAGTCTCGGAACGTCCGGCTGCGTGTCCTATATGTTCGACACGAAGGGCGTGATCACCGTAGAGAAAAAAGCGGGAATGGACGACGACGAAATGATGATGACGGCTCTCGACGCGGGTGCGGAAGATTTCGACGCCGACGACGATTATTATGAAATAATAACCTCTCCCTCCGATTTTGCGTCCGTCCGCGACGCTATCAGCACTGCGGGCATAGAATACGCGTCGGCGGAGATCCGCCGCATCCCGCAGAATACGATCCGTCTGGAAGCGGAGGACAGGGACAAATTGCTCAAAATGCTCGACGCATTCGAGGACAATGACGACGTTCAGGAAGTATATCATAACGCGGAATACGACGAGGACGGGGAGGAATAAACGATGACCGTACGCGAAACCTGCGAACTCGCGAAAAAGCACGCGGCATATCCCGCGCTGCTCACATCGGAAGAGAAAAACGAAATGCTTGCGGCGATCGCCGACGCGCTTACCGATAACTCGTCCGAAATTCTCTCTGCGAACGCAAAGGATATAGAAAACGGCAAAGACCTGCCGGCATATCTCATAGACAGGCTTCGCCTCACCGAGGAACGCATCGCCGGCATATCGGAAGGGATAAAACAGCTGATAAAGTTGGACGATCCCGTCGGCAAAGTGCTCGCAAGCTGGGTCAATCACGCCGGGCTTTCCATAAGGCGGATCAGCGTGCCGCTCGGCGTGATCGGCATCATCTACGAAGCGCGTCCCAACGTGACCTGCGACGTCACCGCGCTCTGCATAAAGACGGGTAACGCGATAGTTCTCCGCGGCAGCAAAGACGCATTCATAACCAATCAATGCCTTGTTCGCGTAATGAAAAACGCACTCGAAAAGCATGGTTTTGAATCGGAATTCATTCAGCTTATCGAAGACACCACGAGAGAAGGCGCCGCCGAATTTATGCATATGGACGACTACGTCGATGTGCTCGTTCCGAGAGGTTCGGCTAATCTCATCCGCACCACAAAGAAGAGCGCTACGATCCCCGTTATCGAAACGGGAGCGGGGAACTGTCATCTCTATCTGGAAAAAACGGGAGATATAAAGGTCGCGCTCGACATCCTGCTCAACGGCAAGCTGCAGCGTCCCGGAGTATGCAACGCGCTCGAAAGCCTGCTCGTAGATAAAGACATCGCGGAAGAAGCGCTGCCCGTACTCGTAAAGGCGCTTATCGAAAAGAGCGTTACCGTTCACGGCTGCCAGAAAACGATCGCTTCGTGCCCCGAATTTGCGGACAAAATAGCGTCCGCGACGGAAGCCGACTATGCAACCGAGTATCTCGGTTATGAGATCTCGTGCAAAGTCGTGGAAAATGAACGCGAAGCTATCGACCATATCAACAAATACGGTACTCACCACAGCGACGCGATCGTGACCCGCGACGAAGCGGCGGCGGATATGTTCCGTAGGGAAGTAGACAGTGCGGCGGTGTACGTCAACGCATCGACACGTTTTACGGACGGATTCGAGTTCGGCTTCGGCGCAGAGCTCGGCATATCCACTCAAAAGCTGCACGCGAGAGGTCCTCTCGGTCCCGAACAGCTGACGAGTTTCAAATACGTTATAGACGGCAACGGTCAATGCCGCAAGTGATCTGACGCAATGAAAAAGAACGGCGAAAAAGATTCGGAACGAATAAATTTTCACGAAGGACACAGAGAACGGGTTCGCAAACGCATACTTGCCGACCCCGAACTGAAATCCTTTTCTCCGCACGAAGTGCTTGAATTTCTGCTGTTTTACGCCGTGCCGAGAAAAGACACCAACGAACTCGCCCATAAACTGATACACGCTTTCGGCTCATTGTCTGCGGTATTCGATGCAGACATAGAAGATCTTATCGCATTCCCCGGACTGCCTGAGACCGCCGCATATCTCATAAAATCGATATTGCCGATAACGGACGCGTATTTAAGGGATAGTAAAGCGGAGAACGCCGCGCTCAATACCTATTCCGAAGTGCGGTATTACGTCGATCATTCCGGTATGTCTCTCGATCCGAAGCAGGAGTATGTCGGCGCGATATTCCTCGACATCAACGGACGTGTCAGAAATTCCGCAAAGATCAGCACGGGCGACGGAACGAGCGCAACGGTAAACATACCTGTACTGTACCGTCTTTCCGCCGCATGCAAAGCGTCGAAAGTGATAATTTTCCACAATCATCCGGGCGATAATATGTACCCGTCAATGAACGACCTTGCCGCTACCTGCGTCGTGATAATAACTCTCGCTTCGCTCGGTATAACAGTAACGGATCATATTATCCGCGGCGACGCGAACAGGTATTTCAGTTTCTATATGAACGACCTTCTCGAAGATCTGATAGAACTCTGCTCACCGTTCATAAATATCGATAAGTATTTGAGCGAACGCCGACCGCTGTTCAACGATGATATGGCAAACAGCGTAATCCTGAACGAAGCAGATTCCGCGGAACTGAAAGAAGAGATCCGCAAAATGTTCAGCAACGAAAAGATCAAGTCGTATATGGACGACGCGATACGCCGCTTCGAGGCAGAAAGAAAAGAGAAGAAAAAATAAACTAAAACAAGCGCGTCCCGAAACGATCGTTTCGGGACGTGCTTGTTGCTCTTTTTGCGTTACCGTCAACTGCCTTAATTTACCGAAACACGGCGGCGGATGTCCGCGATCTCTTTTTTCATTGCGTCGGGCGACGGCGCGCCGTCCGCCTTTCTGCGGAGTATTGCCGTTTCGGGTTCTATCGCGGCATATATGTCTTCATCGAAATCGCCGAATCTGCGATATTCTTCGAGAGAAAGCGTTTTCAGTGTTTTGCCGCTTTTTATGCAGTATATTACGAGCCCGCCGACCGCGGCGTGCGCGTCGCGGAAGGGGACGCCTTTGCCGACGAGATAGTCGGCGCACTCCGTCGCGCTCGTGAATCCGCCCTCTGTGCATTCGCGCAGGCGCTTTTTATCGAACACGGCTTCTTTCATCAGTCCGTCAAACACTACAAGACAGGCGCGAAGCGTATCGTAAGCGTCGAATACGCATTCCTTATCCTCCTGCATATCCTTATCATACGCGAGAGGAATACCTTTCATCACTGTAAGCAACGTCATAAGATCGCCGTAAGTCCTGCCCGTTTTTCCGCGGATGAGTTCATTCATATCCGGATTTTTCTTTTGCGGCATTATGCTTGAACCCGTGGAATAACCGTCGCTGAGTTCGACGTATTTGTAATCGTCGGACGACCAAATGATGATCTCTTCGGAAAATCTCGAAAGATGCATCATCGCGACGGAACAGGCATAAAGGAAATCCAGAGCAAAATCCCTGTCAGAAACGGCGTCCATCGAATTGCCCGTGACAGCGGGGAATCCGAGCAGCTCCGCTACGCGGCTGCGATCGATGGGATAGGGGGTGGACGTGCAGGCTCCGCTGCCGAGAGGCATCACGTTTATGCGGCGTTTCGCTTCCGTGAAGCGGGATATATCGCGGCAGAGCATTTCCGCATACGCCGCGAGATGATGCGCGAGCGTCGTAGGCTGCGCTTTCTGCAAATGAGTGAACGCCGGCATAACGGTATCGAGATTACGTTCCGCAATGTCCGTCAGCGTGAGCGCGAAAGCGCGAAGCAGGGAGATCAGATCGTCCGCGGCGTCGCGCAGATAAAGGCGCAGATCGAGCGCCACCTGATCGTTACGCGAACGCCCCGTATGCAGCTTTTTGCCGGTCGCGCCTATGCGCGAAACGAGTTCGTTCTCCACGAAAGAGTGGATATCCTCGGCGTCGCATATGACGCATTTTTCGCTTTCTATGTCCGCAAGAACTTCGTCCAGCGTTTTTACGATAAGCTCGGCGTCGCTTTTCGGGATTATGCCGCGCTCGCCGAGCATAGTGCAATGCGCTTTGCTGCCTTCGATATCACAGCGATACAGCCGCTTGTCAAAGGACAGCGAACTGTTGAAACTGTCCGCTGCCTTGTTTACTTCGTGTTGAAATCTGCCGTGCCAGAGCTTCATTTCTTGTCTTTACCTTCGACACTCTGCATTTTGAGCCCGCGCACTTTGCTCGAAAGTCCGAACAGAGTGATGAACCCGCTCGCGTCGTGGTGATCGTACAATTCGCCCGTAGTGAAGCTCGCGAGAGATTCGTTATAAAGCGAATAAGGCGACGTCGTGCCCGCTCTGATGATATTGCCTTTATACAGCTTCATCTTCGCCACGCCGGTAACGTATTGCTGCGTCGAATCCACAAAGGCGCAAAGCGCTTCGCGAAGGGGAGTGAACCACTTGCCTTCGTATACGACGGAAGCAAGTTTGTTGCCTATGTCCTTTTTGACCTCCATAGTTTCTCTGTCAAGAATGAGTTCTTCGAGCTGCGAGTGCGCTTCCATAAGAATTGTACCGCCCGGGGTCTCGTACACGCCGCGCGACTTCATTCCGACGACGCGGTTTTCCACTATATCGACTATACCGATACCGTTTTTGCCGCCGAGTTCGTTGAGCTGCGCGATGATCTCGCTGACTTTCATCTTTTTCCCATTAAGAGCCACGGGCACGCCGCGCTCAAACGCGATCTCGATCTCCGTTTCCTTGTCGGGCGCTTTTTCGGGAGTCACGCCGAGCACGAGCAGATGCTCGTAATTCGGCTCGTTGGCGGGGTCTTCGAGTTCGAGACCCTCGTGGCTGATATGCCAGATGTTGCGGTCACGGCTGTAAGACGAGTCGGCGGAGAAGGGAAGATCTATACCGTGTTTGCGGCAGTACTCGATCTCCTCTTCGCGGGAATTCATATTCCACTTGTCGCTTCTCCACGCCGCGATTATTTTAAGATCGGGAGCGAGCGCCTTTATTCCGAGTTCGAAACGTATCTGATCGTTGCCTTTTCCCGTCGCTCCGTGGCAGATCGCCGTCGCGCCTTCTTTACGCGCTACTTCGACGAGTTTCTTCGCAATGAGCGGACGCGCCATAGACGTACCGAGCAGATATTTGTTTTCGTATACGGCGCCCGCCTTGACGCAGGGCATGATATAGTCGTTGCAGAGTTCGTCGACCACATCGATGATATAGCACTTGCAGGCGCCGGTGGAAAGCGCGCGCGCTTCCAGCCCGTCGAGTTCCTCCGCCTGTCCGCAGTCTATGCATGCGCATACCACGTCGTAATCGTAATTTTCTTTAAGCCACGGTATTATCGCCGTGGTATCCAGTCCGCCCGAATAGGCAAGAACGATCTTCTCTTTCATATGCACTCCTTTCAAATGTTCAATCACTTGACTTTTTATATCGATTTATTATATTATGTTATGGTAAGTTCCGCCGCGGCGGGATCCCGTAACCGAGTATAATTATACTACTTGTTGCATAAATAATCAACTGTTTGGGAGTGCGTTTTGATAATTTTGGGAATAGACCCCGGCTACGCCACGATAGGTTACGGCGTCGTCGAAAAAACCGTAAAAGGTCTGCGCGCGGTCGACTACGGCGTAATCAGAACGCCGCCTGACGAAATGATAGCGGTACGCCTCGCAATGATAGACGAAGCCATGACTACGATCATGGAAAAGTTTTCGCCCGACTGCGTTTCGGTGGAAGAGCTCTTCTTCAACACCAACATTACGACAGGGATCAAAGTGGCGCACGCAAGGGGAGTAATACTCCTCAATGCCGTAAAAACGTGCGGCAGACTTTACGAATATACGCCGTTGCAGATAAAACAGGCTCTGACGGGAAACGGCAGAGCGGACAAGCATCAGATGCAGTATATGGTGAAAATGGTGCTGCGGCTCGCTTCCGTTCCCAAGCCCGACGACGCGGCAGACGCGCTGGCGGCGGCGATATGCCATGCCAATATGTCAGGCTCGGCAAAAAGAGAGGTCAAATAAATTATGTACGCGTATATAACGGGTCTCGTGACCGATATAACGGAAGATACCGCCGTGATCGAAGCGGGCGGGATAGGCTATGAAATGCGCATTTCGGCGCAGTCCGCCTCCGGACTCAGAACGGGCGAGAACGCAACGCTTTACGTCTATCTGTCGGCGACGGAAAACGGCATATCGCTGTACGGGTTCGCGTCGAAAGAGGAAAAGAAACTGTTCCTGCAACTGACGGGGATAAGCGGCATAGGTCCCAAAGGCGCTGTGACTATTCTCGGCGGAATGAGCGCAGACGCGCTTCGGAGCAATATCGCGGCCGGAAACGCAGCCGCACTGTCGGCCGTCAAAGGAGTAGGCAAAAAAACGGCGGAACGCATAATAATGGAGCTGAAAGATAAAGTGGACGCCGCACCGGGGATCGCAGCCGCTCACATAAAAGCGCTGCCGGAAGGCGCGGCAAGGGAAGCCGTCGACGCGCTCGTTGCGCTCGGGTACAAGCCCGACGCAGCAGAAAACGCCGTCGCAGCCGTTTACGAAAACGGCATGACTACCAGCCGCATAATACACAAGGCTCTCGGATATATGACCGGCAGGTGACACTATGGACGACAGATTTATCACAAGTACAAAGATCCAACTTGATACCGAACTCGATCTGACGCTGCGCCCGCGCACGCTGTCCGAATATATCGGTCAGGAAAAAGTCAAAAAAAATCTTGCGGTATATATCGATGCCGCCCGCAAACGCGGAGAATGCCTCGACCACGTCCTCCTTTACGGTCCGCCGGGACTCGGCAAAACCACGGTGGCTCATATCATAGCCAACGAAATGGACGCGGATATCAAGGTCGTGAGCGGCCCCGCATTAAGTTCTATGCTTGACATAGTATCTATACTGACGGGCATAGAAGAAGGCGATATTCTATTCATAGATGAGATCCACCGCGTAAACAAAACGGTAGAAGAGGCGCTTTACTCCGCAATGGAGGACTTTACGCTCGACATCGTTCAGGGCAAGGGACCGGGAGCGAGGACGATAAAACTCCCCGTGAACCGCTTTACTCTCGTCGGAGCGACCACGCGCACGGGCATGCTGACGGGTCCGATGCGCGACAGATTCGGGGTCATCTGCCGCCTGGAAATGTATTCGCAGGCAGAGCTTGCGACCATAATCAGACGCTCGGCAAATATACTGAAAGTAAATATAGACGACGACGCGTGCAACGAACTTGCCATGCGGTCGAGAGGAACGCCGAGAATCGCCAACCGTATGCTCAAACGCGTCCGCGACTTCGCGCAAGTGCTCGGCGACGGAACGATAACCCTTGATATAACCAATGAAGCACTCGGGTATATCGGCGTGGATAAACTCGGGCTGGACGAAAACGACCGCACCGTGCTCGAAGCGCTGACCGTCAAATTCAAAGGCAAGCCCGTCGGCATAGACACTCTGTCCGCCGCCACGAACGAGGATGCCGGCACGATAGAGGACGTCATAGAACCGTATCTTATACAGCTCGGGTTCATTTCGAGAACGCCACGCGGCAGAATGGCAATGCCGCTCGCATACGAGCATCTCGGGATCGAACCGCCCGAAAATACCGCAAAACAATGAAAACAGAGGATTTTTACTACGAACTTCCGCCCGAACTGATAGCACAGCACCCGGCGGAACCGCGCGATTCATCGCGCCTGCTCGTCTATCACAGGGATACGGGCAAGATCGAACACCGCATATTCCGCGATATAACCGAATATCTCGGCAAAAACGATGTTCTCGTAATGAACAACACCAAAGTAATACCCGCAAGGATATTCGGCATAGGAAGATCAACGGGCTGCAAGGTGGAATTTCTGCTGCATAAACGGCTGGATCTGACCGACTGGAAGGTGCTGTGCAAACCCGCACGAAAGGCGCGCGAAAACGATACGTTCGATTTCGGCGAAGGATTATCCTGCACCGTCATCGGAACGGGTGAAGCGGGGGAAAAAACGGTAAGATTTACTTTCGTCGGTTCATTTGAAGCGGCTCTCGATAAAGTCGGGCAAATGCCGCTGCCGCCGTACATACACGAAAGGCCGAAGGACGGCTCGCGCTATCAGACGGTTTACGCAAAATTCGACGGTTCCTGCGCGGCGCCGACGGCGGGACTGCATTTCACACCCGAACTGCTCGAAAGAATAAGGCAGGGCGGGACAGAAACAATCGAAGTACTGCTGCACGTCGGGTTAGGGACATTCCGCCCGGTACAAACGGACGATATAGAAAGCCACAAAATGCACAGCGAGCACTGGGAGCTGTCCGCAGACGCAGCGGATCGCTTAAATGCTGCAAAAAGCACAGGAAAACGTGTAATTTGTGTAGGTACTACGTCTGTCAGAGTGCTCGAAAGCGCAGTGCGTCGGGACGGCACGTTCGCCGAATCGCACGGTGATACGGAAATTTTCATATATCCTCCGTATAAGTTCAAGGCGGTAGACGCGCTGCTGACGAATTTCCACCTGCCGGAATCGACGCTCATTATGCTCGTTTCGGCGCTCTGCGGCAGAGAAAATACACTGGCGCTCTATAAAGAAGCGGTAGAAAAAAAATACAGATTTTTCAGCTTCGGAGACGCAATGCTGATCTTGTGACGACTTGCGTATTTTGCTCCGCAAGCCGATACGAGGAAGCATCATAAGCCGTATGCGGCACAACACAACGGATAGACGGTATCCGACTTTACGATAAAAAATGAAATTTTCATATAAGATATTACACGAATGCGCGCAGACAGGCGCAAGAGTGGGCGAACTCACCACGCCCCACGGAAAAATAATCACACCGGTATTTATGCCCGTAGGGACGAGAGCGACCGTCAAATCACTGTCACCCGAAGAAGTTAAAAAGTCGGGAGCGCAGATCATCCTTTCCAACACATATCATCTGCACCTCAGACCGGGAGAGCAACTGATCGAAAAGGCGGGCGGTCTGCATAAATTTATGGGATGGAACAAGCCGATACTGACGGACAGCGGCGGATTTCAGGTGTTTTCTCTCGCAAAGCTCCGCAAGATCGATGAAAACGGAGTGGATTTCAGTTCACACATAGACGGTTCTCTGCAAAGATTTTCCCCGGAAATCGCCATAGACATCCAGAACGCGCTCGGCGCGGATATCATAATGGCGTTCGACGTATGTTCGGAAGCGGGTACGGACAGAGCGGAAGCGGAACGGGTAATGGAACTTACGGCGAGATGGCTCGTACGCTGCCGCGAGCACCACAAGCGCAAGGATCAGATGCTTTTCCCGATAGTCCAGGGCAATATGTACGACGATCTGCGGCTGCGCTCGCTCGACTATTCGGCGGAATACGCCGAATGCGGGATAGCAATCGGAGGACTGTCCGTCGGCGAGGACAAAGAAACCATGTACCACATCCTCGACGTGCTGAAACCGCGGCTGCCGAAAAATATGCCGAGATACCTTATGGGAGTGGGCAGCCCGGACTGCCTGATAGAAGGCGTACTCCGCGGCATAGATATGTTCGACTGCGTGCTGCCCACGAGAACGGCGAGGAACGGAACGGCTTACGCGTCGTCGGGCAAGATAAACATCCGCAATCTGAAATACCGCG
The DNA here is from genome assembly GCA_944372345.1 of uncultured Clostridia bacterium. Classification (GTDB taxonomy): domain Bacteria; phylum Bacillota; class Clostridia; order Christensenellales; family Pumilibacteraceae; genus Protoclostridium. The sequence goes on along the minus strand of CALVYT010000010.1, from coordinate 13,732 downwards.
AAGACTTTTCTCCGCTCGACGAAAAGTGCGGCTGCTACTGCTGCCGAAACTTCTCCAAAGCATATCTCCGTCATCTCGTACAGAGCGACGAGATACTCGGAGGGAGAATGCTGTCGCTTCACAACATAACATACCTGGCGGATCTTATGTCGCGAGTGCGCAACGCCATTATGCACGACGAATTCGGGGATTTCGTAAAAGAATTCGTCGCAAGCGGGGAATACGTATCATGAAAACGATCTATCTCGACAATGCAGCTACGACGCGCGTCTTACAAACCGCGGCAGACGCGATGCTCGAATACGCGCGCGAAAAATATTACAATCCGTCGGCGGGTTACCGCGCCGCGCTCGAAGTCAGGCACGACATGGCCGACGCAGCGGGGGTCATTGCCTCCGTCATCGGGGCAGATCCGCACGAGATCGTATTTACTTCGTGCGCCACGGAAAGCAACAACCACGTTTTTTCCTGCGGCGTAAAGAACAAAAAAGGGAACGTCGTGATAAGCGCCGTCGAGCATGCTTCCGTCTATGAAAGCGCAATGCGGCTCAAAAGCAAAGGCGCGGACGTGAGGATAGTCGATCCCGATCCGAACGGCAGAGTGACCGCGGAAAAAATCGCCGCGGCTGTCGACGAAAATACCGCTTTTGTGTCCGTCATACATTGCTCCAATGAAACAGGCGTGATTAACGACATAGCGGCGATATCCTCGGCGGTAAAAGCGATCGCGCCGAAAGCCGTCATACATTCGGACGGTGTCCAGGCGTTCTGCAAAATACCCGTGAACGTCAAAGCACTCGGCGTCGACCTTTACAGTATGAGCGCGCATAAGGTCGGCGGAATGAAAGGAACGGGTGCGCTTTATATAAGAAACGGATTTAACATGCAGCCGTTCATCGCCGGCGGAGGTCAACAGGACGGCAGGCGGTCGGGCACGGAAAACGTATGCGGGATAATGTCTTTTGCCGCAGCTGCCGCGGCTTACCGTAACGCGGCGAGGTCGTTCGACGCAAACGCGCTGCGTAACATATTCGTCGAAAGATTCGGCAGCGGAGAGTTATCGCGCATAAACGGAGGTTCGCCCAATTCGGGATATATCGTTTCAATATCATTCCGCGGGCTGAAAGGCGAGATAATCGCGCACGAAATGGACGACAGGGGGATAATGATAGGACTCGGCTCGGCATGTTCGACGCATATCAGATCAAACCGCGTGCTCGGCTCGATGGGAGTGCCGAAAGAATTTGCGGAAGGCAGCGTCAGGATCAGCTTTTCGCCGCGGACCACGGAAGACGACGCGCGGACGGCAGCCGACGCGCTGGACGAAATAACGAAAGATCTGCGCCAAAGAACGGGCAGATAAACGGAAACGAAATATGGACAGAGTAGTAATTTTAAGATACGGCGAAATACACTTAAAAGGCAAGAACAGAGCTTTTTTCGAGAACCTGCTCAAACGCAACATACTCGAAAAACTGCACGGCGTCGGCTGCCGCACGGAATTCGCATACGGCAGATACGTCGTGAGCGATTACGATCCGTCTGACGAAGCGGATATCATCGCGAAGCTGCGCACGGTATTCGGACTGTTCAGCCTGAGCCGCGCGTTACGCACCACGGCGGATACGGACGACATTGCCGAAGCCGCCGTTGCGATATGTCCGAAAACAGGCAAATTCCGCATCACCGCGAGCCGCGCAGACAAGACATTGCCTTACACGTCCGTCATGCTCGCAACGGAGATCGGAGGCAGGATGCTCGAACGCTATCCGGCGCTCGAAGTCGACCTGCATTCGCCTGACGCGATCGTATATATCGACGTGCGTGACAAGAATACCGCATATGTATTTTCCGACAGCCTGCCGTGCGCGGGCGGTATGCCCGTCGGCAGCGCGGGAAAAGGGCTCAGTCTGCTTTCGGGAGGGATAGACAGCCCCGTATCCACATATATGATGGCAAAGCGCGGACTCAAACTCACCGAACTGCATTTCTGGTCTTATCCTTACACGAGCATAGAAGCCAAGAACAAGGTCATAGAACTTGCGCGTATACTGCGCAAATTCACGGGCAGCACGGAACTCGTTATCGTGCCGTTCACAAAAGTGCAGGAAGCCATCCACAAATACGCCGAACCCAATTATATGATAACGCTCGTGCGAAGAGCGATGATGCGCATCGCAGAAAGAGTGGCGAAGAACAGAGGCTGCGGCTGCATCATAAACGGGGAAGACCTCGGTCAGGTCGCGAGCCAGACGCTCGAAAGCATAACCGTTACCAATTCGGTCATCCGTGATCTGCCCGTGTTCCGTCCGCTCATCGGTTTCGACAAAAACGAAATAATTGAGATCTCCAAAAAGATCGGCACATATGAGACTTCCATCAAACCTTACGAGGACTGCTGCACCGTATTTCTTCCGGAAAGTCCTGCAACCAAGCCCACGATAAGACGCAGCGAAGCGAACGAAAACAAAATCGAAAACTACGCGGAACTAATCGACGAAGCCGTCGACGATGCGGAAGTTGTCGTAATCTCCTGACTGCATATCGCCGGCAATGCGCGTTTCGGGCATATTGTAAACGCTGAACGGCGCGTTTATCCTGTCGCGCTGCGGCGTATACGCGCCCGCACGGACGATACGGTGATATTCCCCGAGTTCCGCTCCGTCTATCTCGACGTCCACAACGGTATCGGGTCTGACGAAAGCTCCGCCTTCCAGCGCGGAGTTTTTTAATATCCGCGCGCACGTTTCCGCGGGTAGCCCGCCGCCCGTAACTCCGTCCGGCAGTACGCCGTCCTTCGCTCCTGCCCAGACGGCTACGACATACTTCGGATTATATGCGATGCAATACGCGTCAGTATCGCCGGACGCGCTTCCGACCGTCCCGGTTTTTGCAGCTGCGCCCGTCCCCGCAAGCGCTTTTGCCGTTCCCGTTTCGGCGCACTTACGCAGCATATGGTTTATCAGATATGCCGTTTCGCGACCTACCGCCTTGCCGTCGCACCTTGCAAAATTACAATATGCCTTTGCGAGCGACAGAAGAGTTGCCCCGCGGCTGCTCGCACCGAGAGCGAGAGACAGCCCGCTATCCGAAGCGGAATATTCCAGCCCGAATCTTTCGGCATACGCTTTCGAGCGCTCGACGCCGACCATATCGAGCAGTCTGACCGCGGGGACGTTCAGCGAGCGGCAGAGACTTTCCGTTGCGGTGACCCAGCCGTAATACAGCCCTTTATAATTCCGCGGAGAATACCCGCCGAAGTTCGTCGGTTTATCCAGCAGCGGCGTTACGGGCGTGATGATATTTTCTTCGAGCGCAGGGGCATAGCACAATATCGGCTTGACGATACTGCCCGCCTGGCGGCGGGAGCGCGATATGTCCTCGAACGTATTGGCAGCGGCGGCAACGAGCCGTTCCGTTCGTGCGTCAATGACGACGACGGACAAATAATGATCCCCGCCGCACATTGCAATCGCGCTCTCGGCAGCAGACTGCGCTTCGGGCGAATAAGCCGTCACGCACCCGCACTCGGACGCATAGGAGGCGAATATACTTCCGTTTACAATCTGCCGTGAAAGGGGAGTAGGCGAAGAGAATATCCTTTGTTCATCGGCGTTTATATACCCTTGTTTACGCATCTGCGACAGCACGAGCCGCTTACGGGCTTCAGCTCGCTCGCCGCAGCGATAGGGATCGAAACGCGACGGATTATTGATAACGCCCGCAAGCAACGCGCTCTGACCTATATCGAGATCGGAAGCGCTCACTCCGAAAAACCTGCGGGCGGCGTTTTCTATGCCGCAAACACCGCCGCCGAAATACAAGGTATCGAGATACATACCGAGTATCTGTTTCTTGGAATAAACTCTTTCGAGCCTGCGGGCAATACGAAGCTCATCTATCTTTCTCGAAAGCGTTTTTTCGGGTCTCAGCCACAGATTTTTGGCAAGCTGCTGCGTGATCGTTGACGCGCCCTCTTTCGCCCGCATCGCCGCGACGTCTTTGAACGCTGCGGCGACGATCCGCTTAACGTCAAATCCGTCGTGCTTAAAGAAACGGGCGTCCTCGACCGCAATAAAGGCGTTCAGTGTGTGCTCCGACAGTTCGCCGACGTCTGCGGACAGCCTGCCAAAGCCGTTTACTTTAAAAAGTTCCCGCCCTTCGCCGTCGGTTATCGTGCGCGTCTGCATCAGTTTTTCCGTGGGCGACATACTCACGGAAGCGCCGCCGAAGTCGGGATCGGTGGCGATATAGACAGCGCAGCAAACCGCCGCCGCGGCTATCATCGCGGCAAGCGCTGCACACCTTACGATACGTCTTGCGATCTTCACTCGAAGCCTCCGTTTATATTATTGTTTACGCCTCGGGATTTAATGCGGCGACACGGGTTTTTGCAATGCGGGTTTACTTGCCTAATTCGTTTTAATCTGCTATAATATCTTGTGTGAGAAGCGTTTACATAAAAACTTACGGATGCCAGATGAACGTTCACGAATCGGAGAAACTGTACGCGTCGTTTGCCGCACGCGGGACAGTTCCCGCCGAATGCGCGGAGGAAGCGAACGTCATAGTACTCAACACCTGCTGCGTCAGAGAGGGCGCGGAAACCCGGGTCATAGGCAATCTCGGCTATGTCAAAAAACTAAAAGAGCGCAATAAAAGTCTGATCGTTGCCGTATGCGGCTGCATGACGCAGCAAGCAGACGTTGCGGAAAAACTCCACAAACGCTGCCCGTTCGTAAACGTGATTACCGGCACATATAAATTATCCCGATTGCCGGAGATGACGGAAAAGGCGGAGAAAGAAGGGATATTTATCCTCGATCTCGAAAAGGACGAAAGCGTGCCGCGCGGCGCAAACGAAGCCATGCGCCGCACGCCCGCAAGCGCGTTCGTGAATATAATGTACGGCTGCAACAACTTTTGCACTTACTGCATCGTACCGTATGTAAAGGGCAGAGAGCGCAGCAGAAACGCCGCGGACATAGAATGTGAAGTTCGCAGGCTCATAGACGAAGGCCGCCGCGAAATAGTGCTGCTCGGTCAGAACGTCAATTCGTATAACGACGGCGACACGGATTTCCGCGGATTGCTCGACAGACTCTCGTCGCTCCCCGGAGACTACTGGATAAAATTTATGACGTCGCACCCGAAAGATCTTTCGGACGACGTGATAAAGATCATAGCGGAACGCCCCGCTCTCGCAAAATACATTCACCTTCCGCTTCAAAGCGGCAGCGACCGCATACTTGCTCTGATGAACAGGAAGTACGACATAACGTCGTATATGCGCAAGATCGACCTCATACGCGAGCTTATGCCCGAGGCGGGACTGACGAGCGACATAATAATCGGCTTCCCGACGGAAACGGAAGAGGACTACGAAGCGACGGAAAACGCCGTCAGGCGCGTCGGGTACAACAATCTTTTCACGTTCATATACTCGAAGCGGACGGGAACGCCCGCCGCCGTTATGGACGGACAGGTCCCCGAGCCCGTCAAGAAAGAACGCATAGCGCGGCTCATAGACATTCAGGCGGGGATAGCTAACGCCGCGGCGAAAAAATGCGTCGGCAAAACTTACCGCGTGCTCTGCGACGACTCTGACGGCGGACGGCACACGGGAAAGACGAGCGACGACAGAGTGATAGTATTCGACGGGGAAGCGCGGACGGGAGAGTTTACCGACGTAATCGTCACTCACGCAAAGAACAGTAAATTGTACGGCAAGGTAAAATGATATGGCACTGTCACCAATGATGAAACAATATCTCGAGATCAAAGAGCAGAACCCGAATTGTCTGCTGTTTTTCCGTCTCGGAGATTTTTACGAAATGTTTTTCGACGACGCGAAGCTCGCGAGCAAGGAACTCGACCTCGTGCTCACGAGCCGCGACTGCGGCCTGCCCGAACGCGCGCCTATGTGCGGCGTTCCGTTCCATTCGGTAGACAGCTATATCGCAAAACTCGTGGCGAACGGGCATAACGTCGCGATATGCGAGCAAATGAACATCCCCGCAAAAGGACTTGCGACCCGCGACGTGGTACGGGTCATAACTCCGGGCACCGTGATGGAAAGCGATATGCTCAAAGCCGACGCAAACAATTATCTTCTTGCAGTCTGCCTCGGCGGAGGCAAAGCGGGGGTCTGCTGGGCGGACATTTCCACGGGAGAATTCAACCGCGCGACCATAGACGCGCAGATAAATATGCGGCTGAACGATCTGCTGCTGCGTATAGCTCCCGCGGAAATATTATGCAATCCCGAAATGAAAACGCACAGCCGCGATTTATCCGCCGTGAAATACGGAGGGCTCGGCGAATTCAGACAACTTGACGAAAGTGAATTCGACCTCGATAAAGCGCGCGGTATCATTCCGAAAATGTGCAAGGACGCCGAAAACATCCTTAAAGAGGACGACGTATGCGTCAGAGCGTGCGGCGCTTTGCTCGATTACATCCGCAGTACACAGAAACGCGAACTGAACTATATCCGCCCGGGCAAGGACGAAGGGGAAACGATGCTGATAGACAGCGGAGCGGCGCGCACTCTCGAACTGCTCGTATCGAGCGGCGGAAAGAAGAGCGGCTCCGTCTATGCCGCGATAGACCGCACCAAAACGGGAATGGGCGCGCGTCTGCTCGGCAAGCGCATAACGGCGCCGTCCGCCGACGAAAACGTGATAAACGCAAGGCTCGACGGCGTAACGGAACTGCTCGGCAATAAAATATTGCGCGGCGAAGCCGAAGAAGCGCTATCGGAAATATCCGACATAGAACGCATCGCGGCGCGTATAGCGTACGGCAGCATAACCCCTAAAGAATGCGTTTCTCTGTCGAGATCGCTCGGCTGCCTTCCGCAGCTCAAAGCGGTGCTCGGAAAATGCGCGTCGCCGCTGCTCCGTTCGCTGCACGGCGCGCTCGATACTCTCGACGACGTATCGACACTCATTCGTTCTGCAATATCCGACGATCCTTCGACGTTCGTCAGAGACGGCGGCGTGATACGGGACGGATACAATAAAGAACTGGACGAATACCGCGCGGTCTCAGGGAACTCGAAATCCCTTCTTGCCGGGATAGAAGCGGCACAGAAGGAACGCACGCAGATAAAGAATCTGCGGATCGGATATAACAGCGTATTCGGATATTACATAGAAGTCCCCAAGTCGCAGACCGAGAACGTTCCGTACGAATACGTCAGAAAACAGACGACGGCAAATTCGGAAAGATATATCACCGAAGAACTCAAAGTCCTCGAAGACAAGATACTTCACGCGGAGGAAAAAGCGCTCGCGCTCGAACAGAAACTGTATACCGAACTTGTCAAAACGCTGTCGGCTTACTGCGACAGAATACTGACGACGGCGGGTCTGATCGCGGAAGCGGACGTTATATGCTCCAATGCGGAGATCTCCGCAAAATACAAATACGTCAGACCGACCGTTTCCGCAAGCTCTCACGAGATAAAGATCAAGGAAGGACGCCACCTGACGGTAGAGCGGATGAGCGGCGAAACGTTCGTTCCCAACGACACATACATAAATGACGGCGACAGCCGCATGATGATAATAACCGGTCCGAACATGGCGGGAAAAAGCGTCTATATGAGGCAGGTCGCGCTCATTGTTATTTTGGCGCAGGCGGGATTTTTCGTGCCCGCGGAAAGCGCTGAACTGTGCATAACCGACAGGATATTCACACGCGTGGGAGCGAGCGACGATCTGCACACGGGCAGAAGTACGTTTATGGTCGAGATGAGCGAGGTGTCCCACATCCTCAAAAACGCAACGGACAGAAGTCTGATCCTGCTCGACGAAGTGGGCAGGGGAACAGCCACATACGACGGGCTCAGTATCGCGTGGGCGATCGTCGAATATATTACCTCCAAATTCGCGGCAAAAACCTTGTTTTCCACGCATTACCACGAACTGACGGACATCGAAGGCTCGATAAACGGCGTAAAAAACTACAAAATGACCGTCAAGGAAATGGGCGGCAGCATAGTATTTATGCGTAAACTGCTGCGCGGCAGCGCGAACCGCAGTTTCGGAATAGAAGTCGCCGGGCTTTCCGGGCTGCCGAAAGAGGTCATAGAGAGCGCGAGAGCGCATCTCAAGCAGCTGGAAAAACTGAACATAACCCGCCAGAACGACAGTCCGTATCAACAAATGTCAATATTCAACACGGACGGCTCGGGAGAGATAATCAAAATACTCCGCGATCTCGATATAGACGACATAAGCCCGAGAGCGGCATACGACATACTCGCGGACCTCAAGGAGAAAGCAACGCTATCATGAGCAGGATAAACGTACTCGACAGTTCGGTATTCAACCGCATAGCCGCGGGCGAAGTCGTGGACAAACCCGCGTCCGTCGTCAAAGAACTCGTCGAAAACGCCATAGACAGCGGCGCGACGGCTATCGACGTCACTGTCGAAAACGGCGGCAGATATATCAAAGTGACGGACAACGGCTGCGGAATGGACTACGACGACCTTTCCGTCGCGCTTATGCCGCACGCTACAAGCAAGATCAAAGATCTCGGCGACCTTGACGCCATACTCACTCTCGGATTCAGAGGCGAAGCTCTGCCGAGTATCGCTTCGGTCGCGCGCGTCACGATAACGTCGCGCAGACGCGAGGACGAAACGGGCGGACGCATAATCACGGAAAACGGCAACGTCATCGAAAAAACGCAGACGGGCGCACCCGCGGGTACGACCGTCCTCGTCGAAGATCTGTTCGCGAACGTGCCTGCGCGTCTGAAATTTCTCCGCTCCGCAAGAAGCGAAGAAGGCGAGATATCCTCGCTTATGCAGCGCGTAATGATCGCGAATTACAACATTGCGATCTCGCTGACTATCTCCGGCAAAGAGATCTTCCGCACGGAAGGAAAGGGGCTAGAAGAAGCCGTATATTCGGTATACGGTCCGTCTTTTCTCAAAGAGTACGACTACATATGCGGCGAAATGCCGGGGATCGAGCTTTACGGTTATATCAATAAGCCCGCATTTTCCAAGCACAACCGCTCTTACCAGACGCTCATAGTAAACGGCAGGTATGTCGTAAATCAGGATATTTCGTTCTGGATATACAACTGCTGCGCGCATCTGCTTATGAAAAGGCAGTATCCGGCATACGTCATATTTCTGAACGTCCCCGCCGATATGGTCGACATAAACGTGCACCCGAGCAAAATGGAAGTCAAATTCGTGGATCTCGGGCGCATTAAGCGGTTGATTTCGTCTGTGCTCAACGAATCGCTCGCGCGCGCAGCCGCGCAACCGAAAACGATAGAAACGCCGAACGACGCGTCTGCGCCCGATCGCTCGGCGGCCGAAACGACCGTGGATATAGTTTTCGATCCCGACGTGTCAAACGAAAAAGGCGCGATAGCATTCAGAAGCGAAACGCCGCTGACGGCAGTCAGGCAAAATCCCGCCGAAGAAAAAGCTACCGACGTTGCAGATATTCCGCATAAGCCCGACAGAAAGCGATACGGAGAATATCATTCGGTCGGAGCGGTGCAGGGAAGAACGGGACTTCTGCAATTCTCCGAAACGCCGAAAAAGCCGCAAAGCGAGCAATACTCGCTGCTTAAAGACATACTTTCGGAGCGCTCGGACGAAGATAAAGACGGATACGACGACCTGTCCGAACATAAGTATTGCGGCAAGCTGTTCAATACATATCTGCTTCTTGAAAACCGCGACGAAGTGGTACTGATAGACCAGCATGCCGCCCACGAAAAACTGCTCTACGAAGAACTCGTGCAAAATCTCGAGAACGGCAAAAATACCGTTCAGGATCTGCTTCTGCCATATATTTTCGACGTAGACCACCGCGACGCCGTTCTTATCGACGAGAATATCGACGAAATACGGTCCATCGGATTCGGGCTGAACAGACTTTCGGGCAACTCTTACTCGCTGTCGTCCGTGCCGCTCATACTCAGCGATATGGATCTGACGTATTTCGTAACCGACCTCACGGAGATAATCAGACGCGGGAACATAAACAAACTCCCGTTTGTCAAAAGCGCGCTGATGCAAAGCGCGTGCAAAGCCGCGATAAAAGGGGAGACGGATATCACGGACGACGACGCGAAACTGCTCGTGCGCAGGATATGCGAAAAACGCATCGAACTGTTCTGCCCGCACGGGAGACCGATCGCCGTAAAACTCAAAAAAACGGAAATAGAGAAATGGTTCAAACGAATAGTTTAACATCTCCGAAAGAGCGCGTGATCGTGATCGGCGGTCCGACCTGCGTAGGGAAGTCCGAATATGCCGTCGACGTCGCACTGAAATACGGCGGAGAAGTGGTAAGCGCCGATTCCGTACAGATCTACCGCGGGCTCGACATCGGATCGGGCAAAATAACGACGGAAGAAATGCGCGGAGTGCCGCATCATATGCTGGATATAGTCGATCCGAGCGAAAACAACTTTTCCGTCGCAATGTATATCGAACGCGCAAAGCATACTATTACAGACATAATACAGCGCGGAAAGCTGCCGATAATCGTCGGCGGAACCGGTTTTTATATCAATGCTCTTCTTCACGGATATAATTGCGGCGGCTCGGGCCCGAACTATAAATTAAGACGCAGGCTGCAAGCATTACAGGCAAAACATAAAAATAACTATCTGTACGACAAACTCGTGAAAATCACCCCTTGGACTACTGTCCACGAAAACGACCTCGTGCGGATCATAAGACAGCTTGAACTGCTGCTCTCACCGCACTGCGACAGCGACGACACGACAGCCGTATATTACGACGCATATGACGCAGTGCTTGTGATTATGGACGCAGACAGGGAAAAACTCGACGAACGAGCCGCGCGCCGCATAGAGGAAATGTTCGCCGCAGGGCTTATGAAAGAAGCAGAAGGCTTGCGTGACTATTTTGGAAACAGGTGCATGGACTCTGTCGGGTACAGAGAGGTCGCAGACGGGATAACTTACGGCAGGAGCGAGGACAAGATCAAAGAGGATATGAAGATATCTTATCACAGACTGATCAAAAAACAGCAAACTTTTTTCCGTTGGCTGCAATGGAAAAACAAAGTTTCGCTTTATAATTGGGAAAGAACGACAGCGGACGCATGCATAGACAAATTCGTTCGCAGCGGACAAAACGGCTGAAAAATGGAAACGAAGAAACTCATAAACGAAATCGAACGGAAGTATGCGGATCGGTTCCGCGAAATAGACGAGATAGGCGAAGTCAACCAGGAAAAAGTGCTTGACGCATTCATCGAATGCAGGATATCCGCGGGGCATTTCGCTCCGACCACGGGGTACGGTTACGACGATATGGGAAGGGACAAATTGTCGCAGCTGTTCGCGTCCGTAATGCGCACGGAAGCTGCGATCGCTTCTCCGCATTTCGCATCGGGTACGCACACAATAGCGTGTGCGCTGTTCGGGCTGCTTCGCCCGGGCGACGAAGCCGTTTCTTTATCGGGAATGCCGTACGACACGCTTAAAAACGTTATATTCGGCAAAGGCAACGGCTCGCTCGCCGATTTCGGGATCAAATTCGACACGATCCCGACAGTCTGCGGAGCGTTCGACAAGGATGAGATAGCGCGCCGCCTGTCATCGGAAAAATTTGCACTGATATACATTCAGCGCAGTCCCGGATATGAACGCAGAAAAGCCTATTCCGTAAGCGACATAAAGCAAATAATAAAATTCGTGCGCGAATATTCGGATGCGCCGATAGCCGTAGATAACTGCTACGGCGAATTTGTCGAAACCGCCGAACCGACGGAAGTCGGAGCAGATCTGGTCATGGGATCCCTCATTAAAAACCCGGGAGGAGCGATAGCCCCCACGGGCGGTTACATAGCAGGCAAAGAGCGGCTCATCAAAGCCGCGGAAGCGCGGCTGACCGCGCCCGGCGTAGGCGCGGAAATAGGCTCATACGAGCATACCTACCGCATGTTCTTTCAGGGATTGTTCCTCGCGCCGCACATTGTGGCGCAGGCGAGAAAAGGGGGACTGCTGTTCGCCGCCGCGCTCGAAGAACTCGGATATACCGTATTTCCTCCCGCGGCAGACAAAACGGGCGACATAGTACGCGTTGCGGATTTCGGAGACAAAAATAAAATGCTTGCTTTCTGCCGCGCGGTCCAGGCGGCGTCTCCCGTGGACGCATGCGCGCGTCCCGATCCATGGGCAATGCCCGGTTACGACGATGAAGTAATAATGGCGTCGGGGAGTTTCGTGCAGGGTTCTTCCATCGAACTCAGCGCCGACGCGCCCGTGCGCCCGCCGTATTCGTTATATATCCAGGGCGGAATGACCTACGAGCACGCCAAAATAGCTCTTTGCCGGTGCCTTGACTCGCTGAACGGATAATTTGCATTTGCATATATATTGCGCAAAACATAAAAACAATACGAACCCGAAAATTTCGGAATTCGTATTGCCTTATAGGGGGGTGTGCCTAAAGCCCTCTATAACAAAACCTTGTTATGCCGCAAACGAGCGGCATTTGAACACAAACAGGATATTATTTGTATTCGGTATATTTATTCTTGAAATTGATTTCGTAGTCGATAATGTCCACTTCCCAGCAAAGGTCGCTTCGCTGCGCATGACCGAAAGTACCCGTATTGCCGACCGCAATGACATCGGCGATATTTATTTTTTTGTTGCCGGCATTTTCCACCATACGCCCGTCGATATGAGCAATAGTACAGTCTACCAAAGTAATAATACCCCACGACGCGGAGCGATAAGAGCCGGTCACCACCAAATCCCGAAGATACAAAGTGACTTCGGAGTTCAATTTAAGATAGACGAGATTTATCAAACGCTGCTCCTTATGAGCCCCACGACCTTCCCGACAACGGTAATATCGCGCCGTCTGATGGGATCGTATGCGTCGTTTTCCGGCTGCAACCTGATACAATCGGGCTCGCGGTAAAACCGTTTCACGGTCGCTTCACCGTCAAGCATTGCCACCACTATATCGCCGTTATTTGCATCGTCCTGCTTGTTTACGGCAATAAGATCTCCGTCGAGTATTCCCGCATTTATCATACTGTCGCCCCTGACATTAAGGAAGAACAGGGAATTGCCCCTGAACACATTGGCGGAAACTTCGATATTATCCGCCACGTTTTCAACGGCAAGAATGGGAACGCCCGCCGCGACGCGTCCGAGAACGGGTATGCTTTTCATTGACGAAGAATACGTTTCTTCTCGCGGCGCGACCGTCCGCCTTGCAGTCACTTCAATGGCGCGATTTTTCAGCGCGCATTTTTTCACAAGCCCGAGACGTTCGAGCTTTCCGATATGATAAAATATCGTCGAGGCGGATTTTATTCCCGTTTTATCGGCGATTTCACGAAGCGACGGCTGATATCCGTGCTCATCCGAATACTCAATGATATAATCATAAACTTTTTTTGTCGTACCTTTGAGTTTATCCGCCATGAGAAACCTCCGATAAGAATACTCTTTATGGATAGTATACCTTAATAACAAACATATGTCAATCATATGTTCTAATTTTTTGAAAAATTTTTAACTCGCTTGTTTTGACATACTCATCCCTATTGCGAACTTATTCAAAGCAAAGACCTTGCGGAGCGTATAGCGGCAAGGGTAATGGCGATATATCCTTCGGGAACGAGAACGGTAACGAGCGAGTGGCGAGGCAACGAGCAGCTTAATCTGTTTGATAATTGCGATGTAAAAGATCGTTTCG